>NZ_SCOL01000001.1:1857243-2476324 GCF_005503015.1 Bacillus sp. E(2018)
GGTACCCCGCTTCTTTTAACTCTTTTACATTTTCAAATGGAAATTCACTTTTTTGGTCATATGTATCCGCTCTTTTGGCAAATCCACTTGCTAGCGTATCCATTCTATCGAACCATTCTCGCTGTTTTTTTGTTTTTATATACGTCTCATATAGATAATCCACCCGGCGACAATCCCTTCTTAACAAATCAGAACACTAAGGTTTAGTTTATAGTGTATGCCTTTACTCGATTAACCGGCAAGGTATTAGTCCCATAATTCCCCTTTGACATCTTCCTGACACATTCATTGAGTAAGTTTTAGTAATAAAGCAGCTTGTTTTAATGGAGTTTGTAAGGCTTGTTAGTGGTTGTAAATGATTTTTGGATTTTTTTTATTCTCTGCTTCACCTGACGTTATGTTGACATTTTCACTGGTTACATTAGATGTACAAGGTTCGAACCATACGAACTTAATTCTTAACAACCATATAAATATAGGAGGATGATTCAGATGAAAAAAACAGTAATCGGATTCACAATCGCAGGTACATTATTAGTTGGAGGGTATGCAACAACATCTCTTGCAGCAGATGAGAATAGTTCAACTTCAAAATCTGCTTTAGAAAAAAGGGATATGAAAGGAAAAGGCTTTCGACATGATGTTTTCGGAGGATTTTATAAAGGAAGCTCAGAAGACCTCATAAAAAAAGCAAAAGCACTTGGTATAACTGCAAGTGGTAAAGATGCTGAGACACTCATGAAAGAAATTCGCGAAGCAAAAATTACTAAGGAAGCGAAAGAATTAGGCATAAAGGTCTCTGGTAAAGAAATCGAAACACTTGTAGAAGAAGTACAATTGGCGAAACTACAACAAAAAGCGAAAGAGCTCGGTATCTCAACAAAAAATAAAGATGCAGCTGCTCTACACGAGGAAATTCAACTCGCTAAGCTTAAGAAAGAAGCAAAAGAACTAGGGGTAACGACGGACGGCAAAGACGGGCAAACATTAAGACAAGAAATCAGGCACGTTACACTCACTAAAAAAGCGAAAGAACTAGGCATCTCTTCAGAAGGCAAAGATCTGAAAACACTTCAACAGGAAGTACTGACTGCCACAATCAAAAAAGAAGCTAAAACATTGGGTATTGCTGTAGACGGAAAAGAAATACGTGAAGTTGCTCAGGAAGTTGCAAGTACTAAAGTTAAGGCTGAAGCTAAAAAACTTAACATTACGATTGATGGTAAAACGATTCCAGAAATTGCGTTTGAAGTCAAAAAGAAAAAGATAAATAACTTAGCGAAAGAGCTAGGCATTTCTACTAAAGACAAATCCATGCGCGAATTGATTGAAGAGATTGAACTAAAAGATGCAGATAAACTAGAAACTTTGCAGGATGACTTCTTTCCTTTAATGAATAAAGGTAAAGAAGGTTTCGGACCAGGTGGTCATCACGGTGGAGGTAAACAACATGAAGACGGTCATCGCTTCCAAGATGAAGGACCAACCAATATTCAACCACAGATGAGCGAGCAGCCTGAGCTTGGCAACGACATATAAAGGTTATGATCCCCAGTCTATAAAACTGGGGATTTTTACAGTATAGTATGGGTAACAGGAGGAATGGACATGAAAAGTATTTTGCTAGTAGAAGACGAAGTAACTATATCGAGAGTATTGAGTGTCTATTTAAAACACGAAAACTTTGATGTTGTTCAAGCATTTGACGGTAAGACCGCACTTAAGCAGTTTAATGAAAATTCCTTTAACCTTGTACTGCTTGATGTGATGCTTCCCGATCAGGATGGATGGTCCATTCTAGAAATGATTCGTCAAACCAGCTCTTGTCCTGTTATCATGCTCACAGCTCTTGGTGACATTGATTACCGCTTAAAAGGTTTAAATCAAGGAGCAGATGATTACATAACAAAGCCTTTTATTGGTGAAGAAGTTATTGCGAGAGTCCAAGCCGTTCTTCGTCGATCTACAAATGTACTAGAAACCGAGAACACTAAACAATATGGAAGTTTGAGTATTAATTTTGATTCTCATTCTGTAAAAATAAACGGTGAGCCTATCGTTCTAACGCCTAAGGATACTGCATTATTGCTCTTCCTAGCAACTCGGCCAAACCGTACATTCACAAGAGATAACTTGATTGAACAAATATGGGGATTAGATTATTATGGCAGCGAACGAGCTGTAGATCTATCCATTAAAAGAATTCGTCAAGCTCTTTCTGCATGGCCAAACAAACAGGGAGAAATCCGTACACTTAGAGGATTGGGGTATCAGTTCTGTGTTTACGAATAGTGAGAAAAGATCAACATTATTAAAATACTGGACGGCTCGTTATGTACTTACCCTCTTTATCGGCCTTCTTATTATAGGATTATGTTCAGTATGGTGGATTAGACATACTACACTTGAGAACCGTTTAACCATTATGGAATATCTGGCTGCGGAAACAGTTGATCGAATCGAATCTGGAGACAGAGAGAATGACTTAGGTCGTATTAACAGAAAACTTGATGATCGCGCTCAAATTCTACAGATGGATAACCCGCCAGAACTATTTATCACAGACTTGAATGGTAACATTCTTAATCTAAAGTCTATACGAAGAAGGCCAGAACCAAATGAACAAACTCATTTAGCCATTTCTTCTGTACCGGACAAAATTATAAAAAGCAAGGATGCTGTAAAAAAATACAAGTTGGGTAAAACACCTGTTTATGCAGTCAAGAAACCATTAATGTATGCAGGGAAACAGGCAGGGTGGGTGATTGTCATGCAGACAGCTTCAGATTTGACAGATGTCAATCAAGAGTATCGTCTTCCTATTTTTCTATTAATCAGTCTAGGGCTATTAGGTTGGCTAATCATCTATATTCTGTTAAAAAAGATTCTAAAACCCATACAAGATGTTGCTCACGCTGCTACACAAATTAAAGATGGAAACTATGATATTCACATAGCAACAGATGTTAAAGAACAAGAAATTTTTGATCTTTTATCTTCATTTGAACAAATGAGCTCAAAGCTAAAACATCTGGAAAAACTTCGTGCAGAGTTGCTTGCCGGAGTGACACATGATTTAAAAACACCCGTCACATCCATTAGTGGACTCATACAAGCCGTTAAAGACGGCATTGTTACAGGAGAAGAAAAAGATGAATTCCTTCAGATTACAATGAAAGAAATAAATAGATTACAAAGGATGATCGAGGATTTATTAGATTATAACTCTCTCTCCGCCGGGGCATTTACGATGCGGAGTGAAACATGTAACATGAATGAACTTATCCGGGATATCGTACATCAGTGGAGAATGACCAGTAAAAAAGAAGTCAGGTGTCATGTTAAAGTGCCAGAGAGCCCAATATATAGAGAGGTCGATCCACTTCGTTTGCAACAAATCATCATTAACCTCTTAAATAATGCTTATCACGCCTTAGGAGATGAAAAAGTGATTTCAGTTATCCTAGATGAAAAAACCATTGAAGTGACAGATACCGGTTCAGGTATTCCTGAAAATGAACAGCCTTATATTTTCGAACGGTTTTTTCGTGGTGAAAAGAAAAAGTTGAAAATTCGGGGTCTTGGTCTGGGGCTACCCTTTAGTAAAATGCTAGCAAAAGCATTAGGTGCAGATCTCGTTCTTAAGAAAAGTTCCCCAAGTGGAAGCACTTTTTTAATTGAATGGAAAAAATAAGTATAATTCATTTACAAGAACAAGTGTTCGTGTTATGATAAATGTAGGTTAGATATTCCAACGACTAACCTCCCCACCCAGTTAGTGACCGGCTTCTCAGCCGGTCATATTTTTCACCCATTACCCATTACGTTGTCTTTTTTCTTAAGTACTGAATAATATCCATTCTACGAATAATGCCGATAAATACCTCGTTGTCATCAACTACAGGAACAAAATTTTGTACTTCAACCAGTAACATTAAGTCTTCCATCTCAGCATCTATATGAACAGGCTGATAATCTCTATTCACTTTCATATCTCTAATATAATGGTGATTGCTCGTTTGAAAAGTAAGCCCTTCTGTATTCTTAATTTTCCATAACAAATCACCTTCTGTTATTGTTTTAATATATCGTCCATTCTCATCGATTACAGGGACTGCTGTGTATCGGTGGTGTTCCATCTTTTCAAGAGTTTGCCTGACTGTTGAGGCAGCATGTATACAAACGACTTCACTTTTTGGTAAAAGAAAAAATGCTATATTCATTTTCTTCCCTTTCTAATTCTCTTTTTGATCTGCAACAATATGAATATCAATACCTGTTGCAATCCTCATAATATTATTTACAATTGATCCTTTTGTAATCTCTTCCCATCGACTTCTTGCAGATTGACCTAAGATGATCTGAGTTATTCCATGTTCAACGGCAATATCACGAATGGTCTCTGAAATCGTTCGTTTGTCGGTTTGTTCCACAATAAATGTCGCATTGAATTGTTTAGCTAGCTTTTTCCAATTTTGAATCTTCATTCGATCTTCCTGTGAGCGGTTCATCGATGCTTCGTTTGTAACATGAAGGATCAGTAAATCTGTCTTGAGCCTAGTCGCAATTCTCCAGCCTCTTCGAATTAATTTTTCAGCATTTCCACCATATTGAACACATACCATGATTTTTTCATGTACGCCCGTAGGACTCTGAAGACCGTTTTGCATCCTAGTTTTGCCGATTCTTTCATCAATATCATCAGCGACCTCTCGCAATGATAATTCTCTTAATGCACCAAGATTGCTATCTGTAAAAAAGTTTATAAGAGCCTGCTCAATTTTACTTCTGTCATAAATTTTCCCTTCAGATAATCTTTTACGAAGAATCTCTGGGGTAACATCTACAAGTATTACTTCATTTGCCATTTCATGAAGAACGTGATCAGGGATCCGTTCTCTTACTTTTATACCCGTGATCTGCTCAACAATATCATGCAAGCTTTCTAAGTGTTGAATGTTTACAGCGGAAATAACATTAATACCCGACTGCAAAATTTTCTCAACATCCATGTATCTTTTTTCGTTCTCTGAAGTTGGAACATTCGTATGGGCTAGTTCATCGACAAGTACTACATCAGGATTTCGTTTAATAATCGCATGTGTATCCATCTCTTCTAGCAATCTACCTTTATATAAAACTTTCTTTTTCGGTACAATCTCTAAATCTTGAATTAGATCACTCGTTTCTTTTCTATTATGTGTTTCAACAAGACCAACGAGTACATCAATCCCCTCTGCTTTCAGTTCATGAGCTTCTTGAAGCATTCGATATGTTTTCCCCACTCCCGGAGCAGATCCAATGTAAACTTTCAACTTTCCTCTTTTTAACTGTTCTAATTCTCGTAAAATTTCTTCAGGTGTTTTGCGTCTATATTCTGGAAACAAACCTTCTTCCTCCTTACACGGGTAAATACCCCGGTCTACTATAGACCGAGGTTCACCAACCTATTCCATTACATCCTGAACTTTCATATTTAATTCTAGAACGTTTACATGCGGTTCTCCGAAAATCCCTAGACTTCTATTTGTTGTTGAATCGTTAATCATGGCTAGCAATTCTGTTTTTTTAATTCCGGTTTCTTCACTCACACGTTCTGCTTGGAACTTAGCAGCACGAACAGAAATGTGTGGATCAAGACCAGAACCTGAATTTGTGATCAGGTCTAATGGAATATCTTTTTTATCTAGTTCTGGATTTTCTTTTTTCAATACCTTAATAGAGTCCTCTGTTCTTTTAAGCATATCTTCATTAGATGGAGCATAGTTATTTGACCCTGTAGCAGCTCCGTTATTTTCTATAGAAGAAACTCGACCTTGGAAATATTGTGGACTCTTAAAGTTTTGACCGATCAATTCTGAACCAACAACCCTCCCATCGCTATTTTTCACAAGACTTCCATCAGCTTGTGACGGAAAGATCGTCTGTGCTAGCCCTGTCATAGCAACCGGGTAGACGATACCGCATAATACGATCAATAATAGTGACAATCTAATTATTTTAAACACACTCATAATCCTCCCGTTCATTCTTACATGAATACTTTTACAATCATGTCGATCAACTTAATCCCTATAAACGGGACTACAATTCCTCCCACTCCATAGATAACAATGTTTTTATACAACAATTTGTTTGCACTCATCGGCACGTATTTAACGCCCTTCATGGCAAGTGGAATCAAGAGCGGTATGATGATCGCGTTAAAGATCAGTGCTGAAATAATGGCACTCGTTGGGGAATGTAACCCCATAACATTGAGAGCCTGCATCTCTGGTATAGCAGCTGTAAACATTGCTGGTATAATGGCGAAATACTTCGCAATATCATTTGCAATACTAAACGTGGTCAAAGATCCTCTAGTCATGAGCAACTGTTTGCCAATCGCTACCACTTCAATGATCTTCGTTGGGTCTGAATCAAGATCAACCATGTTTGCCGCTTCTTTTGCTGCAATGGTTCCCGAGTTCATCGCGAGTCCTACATCTGCTTGAGCAAGTGCTGGGGCGTCGTTCGTTCCATCTCCAGTCATAGCAACTAGTTTTCCTTTTTCCTGTTCTTCACGGATCACACGTATCTTATCTTCAGGCTTTGATTCGGCAATAAAGTCATCCACCCCTGCTTCTTTTGCGATGGTTGCAGCAGTTAAGGGGTTATCTCCTGTACACATGATTGTTTTGATTCCCATTTTTCTTAGTTCATCAAAACGTTCACGCATTCCCGGCTTAACGGTGTCTTTTAAATAAATTAATCCATAGATTTTTTCATTCTTACAAACGGCAAGCGGAGTGCCACCTTTTTTCGCTATCTCATCACTTTTCTTTTTCAGATCTTCTGGAATCTCTCCAGCTTGCTTCTCTACAAACTTGATGATTGAGTCAACAGCACCTTTTCGATAATGAAATCCATTCAAATTAATTCCACTCATACGTTCTTCTGCTGTAAAAGGTACGATTTCAGCTGCATCGTAAGCTGAAGCATCCCAAGAAACACCTTGGTTTTTGGCTAATTCTAAAACTGATCTTCCCTCCGGTGTTTCATCAAATAAGGATGTTACGACTGCCATTTCAGTTAATTCTTTCTTTGCAGACCATCCTACCGGAATAAATTCTGCAGCTAGACGGTTACCAAATGTAATCGTCCCTGTCTTATCTAAGATGATGGTATTAATATCACCTGCTGCTTCAACTGCTTTTCCTGACATCGCTAATACGTTAAAGCGTGTTACACGGTCCATACCAGCGATTCCAATCGCTGATAATAACGCACCAATTGTTGTTGGAATGAGACAGACGAGTAGAGCTATTAGTGTTGACACTTCTAGATTTACTCCTACATAATCAGCTATTGGAACAATCGTTACGACTACTAACAAAAAGATGATCGTCAACGTTACAAGCAAAATGTTAAGTGCGATCTCGTTCGGTGTCTTTTGACGTTTAGCCCCTTCTACTAAGGAGATCATCTTATCTAAGAATGACTCACCTGGATCTGCGGTAATCCTAACTTTGATGAAGTCACTGACCACTTTTGTGCCGCCCGTTACAGAACTAAAATCTCCTCCTGCTTCTTTAATGACCGGTGCTGATTCTCCTGTGATAGCAGATTCATCTATGGACGCAAGCCCTTCGATAATCTCACCGTCACCCGGAACCATGTCACCTGTCTCGATTAAAACAATATCTCCTTTACGAAGATCTTCTGAAGATACTTCTTTTATCGTTCCTGATTTGATTACTTTTTTTGCAATCGTGCCTTTTTTCGTTTTCTTTAAACTATCGGCTTGCGCTTTTCCTCTACCTTCTGCTAAAGCTTCTGCAAAGTTTGCAAAAAGAATGGTGAATAAAAGGATTAAAAAAACCGATAAATTATAACCAAATCTACCTTCAGCATCAAACTGCTTAGGCATGATCATCATGAGCAAGACAAGGAATGTTCCGATCTCTACTACAAACATAACCGGATTCTTCATCATCGTTATTGGATTTAACTTCACTATACTTTCCACCATCGCTCGGCTGATGAGGCCAGAACGAACACTTTGTTTGGATTGATTCATTTTTATCTGCACCTCTCTAAATTAACGGATCGACAAGTATTCAGCTATTGGTCCAAGCGCCATTACGGGCAAGAAGGTTAACGCACCAATAATAAGCACTGCCCCAACAAGAATACCTACAAAAAGGATGTTGTCTGTTCTAAACGTACCAATCGTTTCAGGAACAGGTTGTTTTTTTATAAGAGACCCTGCTACAGCGAGCAAAGCGATGATGGAAACGTACCTGCCAAGCAGCATGACAAGTCCAGTTGAGATATTCCAAAACGGGGTATTGTCTCCAAGACCCTCAAAGCCTGAGCCGTTATTTGCTGCAGCAGAAGTATACTCATAAAGAACTTGTGAGATTCCATGGAATCCTGGGTTGCTGATCGCCCCTTTTCCTAGCTCTGTCATAAAAGCTAAAGCAGTCGGACCAAGGATGATCAACGGATGTACAAGAAGTGCTATCGTTATAAGTTTCATTTCTTTAGGCTCTATTTTCCTACCTAAAAACTCTGGTGTACGACCAACCATCAAACCGCATATAAATACACCAATAATCGCATACATGAGCATGTTCACTAAACCTACTCCATCTCCACCAAATACTGTGTTTAACATCATGAGTGATAATGGTGTAATTCCTCCTAGAGGAGTCAATGTGTCATGCATGTTATTAACTGTTCCGGTTGTTGCAGCAGTGGTTACTGTACTAAACAGTGCTGATTGAGCAATTCCGAAACGAACTTCTTTCCCTTCCAAACTTCCTTGTTCAGAAGGAAGCCCCATAGCATTCAATGCAGGATTTCCGTTGCTTTCAGAGATATAGATTAAAGATAAGAATGCGACAAAAAGTATGGCCATCGCACCGAAAATAACCCAACCTTGTTTTTGGTTTTTAGCAAAACGCCCATACGTGTATGTTAATGCAGCAGGGATACACCACATGGATAAAATTTCAATTACATTGGTTAACGGGCTTGGATTCTCGAAAGGGTGTGCTGAGTTAACGCCAAAGAACCCTCCACCGTTCGTACCTAAATGTTTAATAGAAACGAGCGAAGCGACTGGTCCTGTTGCAATTTCCTGCTTCTCTCCTTCTAAAGTTGTAATCTGAATGGTACCATCTAACGTCTGTGGAACTTTTAATCCCACTAGAACGAGGGTAACGACAACGGCCATTGGAATCAGTAGACGAGTATGCCCTTTTACGAAGTCTTCAAAGAAGTTACCAATCGTTTCACCTTTGCTTGTAATACCACGAATAAATGCAATTGCTACAATGATTCCTGTTACTGCTGAAGTAAACATCATCATCATGATGACCGACATTTGAGAAAAGTAAGATAGTCCTGTTTCTCCACTGTAATGTTGCAGGTTTGTATTCGTCATAAAACTAACAATCGTATTAAAAGACAGCGTAGGTTCCATGTTGTCAATACGGCTAGGATTTAACGGAAGCAGCTTTTGCAATCTTAAAATTATATAGCCTACTGCCACCAATACAATGTTGGTTAATAATAGTGACATCGTATACTTTTTCCATGTCATTCCTGGTCTTTCTTTAATTCCGGCTATTGAATAGATGATCTTTTCTATCCGACCAAAAATTTTATCCGTTTTGTTAGAACTATTGGAAAATACGTGATAGATATAGCTTCCTAGTGGTTTAACAATCAGAAGCAATAAAAAAATCACGATCGCCATTTGCAAAACATCCATTACCTTGTTCCTCCTAAGTAAATCTTCAAATGTATATTCATCATTAAAGTTAGAATTTTTCAGGATTAAGCAATGCGTATACTAAGTACAAAAACACGCCACCAGTTGCAATCATGGTTATTATCATTTTTTCTTTTCTCCTCCAACAACTCGATCACACCAATAAATAAAGTTAAAATACACCAAAAATGAAATGATTAAAGTTAAAACCATATAAATATCTAACAATCAAACATCCTCCTTAACAAACTAGTAAACTACTCATAAAAACTTGATAGCATGTGTGATAAATCTTTAATAGCATCTTGTGCGTCAGAACCTTCCACTCTGAGCGTGATCGGTTCATCGTGATTTCTTGAATAATGCGACAAAAAGAATAGATTGACGGATAGCAATCCTTTCGCGTTAATCTGAATGCCTTGATAAAAGAAAAGGATTTCACTTTCAAAAGAACCAGCAGCATTGACAAATTCATTGATCTGTCCGATCGACAACCGTTTTGGCAATAAAACAACTGACTCTGTCCCCATACTTTCCCCTGCCTAAATTAGTTTGAAGAGGGAACATCTAGGATCAGTCCCCTCCTATAAAATGAATTAACCTTTGCTTCTGAGCGTTTCTTGTATGAACCTTTTTGAAAGACTATGTTGAATCACACTTGCATAATAAGCATTTAACTGATCTCTTTTCGCTTTTAACAAAATCTGTTCGATTTCGTTTGGACTCAATCTCATAAATGGATTCCTCCGCTCTTTTTATGAAGATAGTAAGAATTGAATATTTCCTGTCTTGTTATAGATCACGTAATCTGCACCTAATTCCTTATAGACTCTGGAAATATACCTTGTGTCTGATTTGATGACATAAACAGGTATGTTATAGATGCTGCGAATGAGTTCAATCGTTTGGCAACATTCTAAGAATCCTGATTCAACAACAATAATCTTTTTTACAAAAGGACCTACCATTTCGATGACTTTCCGCTTGTCACTATAATTCATGACATACACATGTTGAAAACCTACTTGTGAGAGTCTGTCTGCTTCATCTCGGTTAGGAACACAGAGAACAAGAGATTGATAGTCGTCACATAATCTTAGTTTTGAAATAAATACATCTGACACTTGATCAGGAAACATAATGAGCACGTTTCCGGATGATTTTCCCATCGTTCCATCCTCCATTTCATAAAAAAGGCAACAAAAAAGAAGCCTGCGGAAGAGGAACTCTTCTCGCGGCTTCTACACATACTTGAATAAGCGTGTGAATACACGAAATTTGTTGCCTCTCTCTGTACGCTTACGGAGTTAGCTGACGGATTCGGGCTTGAGAGTAGCCCTACTCGATCTCTCGAGATTCACCCCATGCAGACACGATGGACTGCGGTTGGTTCCCCCGCTTCCTATGGGTAGGAATTAAGCGATAAAGACGCATGATATAATAATCATAATTTGTAAAGTTGTATTATTTCTCTTTTTTAATGTTCACCTTCCCTCTCCTACCACGCTTACGAAGTTAGCTGACGGGTTCGGACGGCAGAAGTCGCCCGACTTAAGTAAGTTTCACCCCAGGCAGTGAAGAACTGCCGATGGTTCCTCCGTTCCAATTCAGGATTCAGCGGTCATGGAAAAAATTTAAAGTTTTACGATAAGCAATATATTACTCCTGGTTTCGTTTGTTGTAAACGAAGTAAAAACCCCAAAATTTTATTGTTTCGTTAGAAAACATACAAAAAACAGCTGATTTTTTAATAATAAATAAACAAAGCAATAAATTTCTAATTATTTCTTTCATTTACGTTATTTTTCAAAGAAAAAAATAGTTTTAATATTCTTTTAATTCAGAGTGATAATTATAAAGTTTTAACTTCAAATCAAAAAAACTTCATAAAAAAAACTAAGCAAATATATCTTTGCTTAGCATTGTTAAAAAGATCTAAAATCCAATCTCTGTCTTTTTGTCCAGAGCCATACGCCTGTAAAAAGATGAATAGCAAATACCACGAAGACAGCTCCATAACTTTCTGTAACCCAGCTTACAAACCAAATAATCGGTAGAGCTAAAAACAGGTTTACAAGCATTAAAACCCATGAAGTTCTTGCAATTGCTACAAAGAAAAGAATGATTGGTAAGATTAAAAAGATCCAGAATAGTACGTTTTGAAATGTTGCCATGACTTCCCCTCCGCTTTTCATTATAAAAGGGCTTCGTCATAATCTCCACCTTTAAACTGGTACTTTTTCTAATTGCAGCTCTTTTTTAATTTCTTCTTCATCCTTATCATACTTAGGTAGAGTTATCATGTAGAAAAGTCCAACCACAATCAGACATCCTCCAACTACACAAAATAGCATTTCCACAGTTAAGATTTTCGGGAAAAGCACTGCGATTAAACCAAGAGTCATCGTATGAGACAACATATTGATCGGGGAGATCCATCCCTGGACACGTCCCATCATTTTAGAGTCTACGATTTTTGGTAACCATCCTCCGATGCCAATATTAATTAATGGAATGCTAAACCCGGCCAATCCCGTCAGAACAAAGAATGACCATACATTTGATGCGATTGCACATAAACCAAGAGATAACCCACTAACGAATAGACCGAGAACTATCGCATACGAAAGTCTAATCTTTTTAGCGAGCATTGAACATAAAACACTGCCTGACAGTATAGATACACCAAACACAACACCCATCCACATCATCATTTGTTCATAATTATCAGGTGCTAGTTTGTATTTCATGATAAATGCCGGCATAACTGACAATCCACCATTTACTATGCCAAACAAGAAAAAACCAAAGATTAATGAGAGCAAAAGTTTAGATTGTTTAATATAAAGAAAGCCTGCTACAAAATCCTTCCATACCATCGTGACTCGGATATCTTTAAACGTGTGTTGTCCGTTTGGGAGACGAACATCTTCATTTACTTTCATACTCAAAATTAGCAATGCTGAAATAATATATGTAACAAGATCAAATGCAATGGCTCCTTGTATTCCTACACTCCAATAAATAAAAATAGCAATCATGTTACCAAAAAGCATAAACAAACTACCTACCATTTGATTTAAACCAGCTGCAATTGCGTATTCCTCTTTTGAAAGTACCCCCTGTACCATTGCTTGGTCAGCTGGATGAAAGAATTTCCCCACTGCACTCCTTAAGAATAGAATCACAAAGATCAGAGGCATCCAATCCAGCCAAATCGCACCCATCAACAAGAGGCACAACACTGCGCAAATCCAATCACAATAGAGGGCGATCTTCTGACGATCCATACGATCAGCTAACACTCCTACAAGAAAGAAAACAGCTAGTGTTGGTAGAGAATACATCAATTCGGCAAGGGTTGCATAAAACGGCTGTTCACCGAACTTATCTAGCAAATAAAACATAAAAGCTGTAACACCAATGATACTTCCCATCATTGAAGTAAAACCAGCAAAAAACAACTTTCTGAAGTTTTTATTCTGAAACACTTTCAGAAATTCCTTCACATCAAGACCTCCATTTTACATAATTAACCACTTAATCATTTTCCACCTAATTCCATTCATTGTAAATGTATTTTTATAGCTTTTCATATGAGGGATTATGCATATTCTCTCTATTGATAACGGTGAAATATGATCATACTTTGAATAAAAGCGATGCTACGATATAGTAAATTTTTTTAAAGGTTGAACTTTATGCTTTATGACGATACTCTAGACAGAGAGCATAATAGAGAGGATACTGACATGATTCATTTATTTTCACACAATGATTTAGACGGAAAATCGTGCGGTTATTTAGCACAACTAGCATTTGGAGACAATTGTAAAATTTCGTATTGTTCACACGGAACGATTAACGATCGTGTAGAGATGCTGCTCGATAATCCGAAAGAGAGAAAAACAGAAATTATCATTACCGATATTGCGGTCAATGAAGAATTAATGATGAGGCTTGATGAACGCTCGAATGCTGGCGGAAAAGTTAAGCTGATCGATCACCATGCAACGGCGCTACATTTCAATGGCTTTGACTGGGGACATGTTCAAGTTCGTTATGATGATGACCGTTTAACATGTGCCACATCCCTTTTCTACGAATATTTGATCGAGAACAATAAGCTTAAACCAACAGGTGCACTCAATGAATATGTAGAGCTTGTCCGTTTATATGATACGTGGGAATGGTTTGATAAGAAGGTTGAAGCTAAGCGTTTGAACGACTTATTCTTTATCCTTCCTCCTGATAAATTTGAAGATCAGATCATGGATCGTTTAAAAGGTGATTCTTTTCAGTTCTCAGAAACAGAAACAACGATTCTCGATCTAGAAGAAGAAAACATCGCAGATTACATCAAAAAGAAACAACGTCAGATGGTCGAAATCTGGGATACTTGGTCTTTAGGCGAGGGATCTGAAGAGAAAACGTATAAGATTGGGATTCTACATGCTGAACGCTATCACTCTGAGCTTGGAAACGAGATCAATCGTGAAAATCCTCATTTAGACTTGATCGTGATCCTAAATATCTCAAACAAACGAATCGGTCTTCGTACCATTCATGACGAAGTGGATTGCTCCATTTATGCGAAGCAGTATGGTGGCGGCGGGCACCCTAAAGCTTCTGGTGGAAACATGACTTCTGAAGCATTTGAAAAGTTTGTTGTTGCAGCATTCCATGAACAGCCTAGACGAATCGATGCACCAAAGAACGAGCACAACGTGAAGGAAAATCCTGATGGCAGCTTATATGTGAACAATCACCGTGAAGTATCGAAGATTTATTCTGAAGATAACCAAACATGGGTGATCACTCATAAGACTCATCCAGTTGAAGAAACATTTGAAAGCTATCAAGATGCGGAAAATTACGTCAAGCGCCACTTTGAGGGTTGGCTGATGCGTGATGATGAAGCAAATAACAATAACTAACCTTTATACCTTGGCTTTTACAGCCAAGGTATTTTTATTTACATACCGCGTTCACATTGACACCGAAAACCTAGAGTACTGCCCTCCTGTAAAGGAGTCTTGTTAAGAAAAAAAGACGCTTAGAATAACTCTAAGCGTCTTTTCTTCTATCATTTGGATTGATTCTGCAACTGCTCTAACATACTTGTCAACGTTTCATTCAATGTTGAGAGTTCCTCTTTCCCCATCGGAATATTTTCAACAAGCTGATTTGGAATACACTCTGCTTTTTCTTTTAAAGCATTTCCTTTTTCCGTTACAGACACGATCACACTTCGCTCATCTTGTTCTGATCTTTTTCTCTCAACGAGACCATTCATCTCCATGCGCTTTAACATGGGAGTAAGGGTCCCTGAATCTAAAAATAATCTTTGCCCTAATTCTTTTACAGATAATGAATGTTTTTCCCATAAAAGAAGCAAAACTAAGTATTGTGGATATGTGACGTTGAGTTCTTTTAACAACTCTCGATAAAGCTTTATGATCTCACGTTCCGCTGTATAAATTTTAAAACATATTTGATTTTCTAATTTTAAGGTTTCACTTTTCATGATGTTTCCTTTCTTTTTGTAAAGGGTACTTGCATTATAACACAATTTAGTTTTACACAATTAAATTGTTTGACTCTACAAAAAGGATACGTTATGATGGTTACGAGTTATTCAGTTGTACACAATTTAATTTTACACAAACAAAGGAGTGTTTTAAATGGAAGCATTATACACAGCAAAAGCAACAGCTGAAGGTGGAAGAGCAGGTACGGTTAAGAGTGATAATGGTGTTTTAAATCATGAATTAGCTATGCCAAAAGCGCTTGGTGGATCAGGAAGCGAGAACGCAACAAACCCTGAGCAACTATTTGCAGCAGGATATGCAGCTTGCTTTGATTCAGCACTAAACTTAGTTGCACGTCAAAGCAAAAAACGAATTGAATCAAAAGTGACGGCTGAAGTTTCTATAGGGAAAGATACCGATGGCGGGTTTAAGCTTGCTGTAGTTCTAAACGTTGGGGTTAATGGAGTATCACAAGAAGAAGCTGAGGAATTAGTAAAGACTGCTCACGGTGTTTGTCCTTATTCTAAAGCAACAAGCGGTAACATTGACGTTGAATTAAAAACTGAACTTTTATAAAGAAAGACTAAAAGGGCCAATACGAATGGCCCTTTTTTTAATTTGTATCCTCACTTTTTACCCCTTTTCACTTCTTAGGGCCGTATTACCTCCTAATTTCTTTTTTAAAAAAATTCTTTGTTCCTATATCTAATCAAAATAAGTAGTCGTATAATTATTCATAAATAAATAATTATTCAGAAATGAATAGCTTATTCTGTTGCCAAGGGACTGATTATCTTGATTCAATCAAAAGATTGGAATGAAAATGAACAGATTCTTCATTCTTTAAAAGACGACATATTAGTAACTAATGTAGAAGGTATTATTCTTAAGGTGAGTGAGGCTACAGGAAAGATTTACGGAGTTGAATCAGACAGCTTGATAGGAAAATCTGTATATGATTTAGAAGCTCAAGGGTTATTCACACCGATTCTCACACCAATGGTTGTAAAAGAAAATAAAAAAATCACGTTTGTACAAACAACAAATAAAGGAAAAAAACTGCTTGTTACAGGGATTCCTGTATATAACGAACAAGGCGAACTATATAGAATTGTGAGCTATTCACACGACATTACAGAACTCGCTCAATATAAAGAGTTTTTGTTTGCTATGGAAGAAGAGATGCAACGCGTAAAAACAGAGCTAGGTCTATTAAGAAGCAAACAACTTCATGATGCTGGAATCATCGCTAAAAGTGAAGATATGAAAAAAGCAGTTTCAACAGCACTTCAGTTGTCTGAAGTAGATGTGAATGCACTCATCTTAGGAGAATCTGGTGTCGGGAAATCATTGTTAGCTAAATTTATCCACAATCGAAGTCATCGTTCAAAAGGGCCATTTATTGAGGTTAACTGTGGTGCTATTCCAGATTCATTATTTGAAGCAGAATTATTCGGTTATGAACCTGGCGCTTTTACAGGTGCGCATCAAAAAGGGAAAGTCGGCCTTATTGAACTATCGAACGGAGGCACACTTTTTTTAGATGAGATCGGTGAACTTCCCCTTCAGCACCAAGTTAAGGTTTTAAAAGTCATACAAGAAAAACAGTTTTATCGTGTTGGAGGAACGAAACCAATCAAAGTAGATTTCCGTTTGATCTCAGCTACGAACAAAGATCTGCAGAAGGCGATCCATGAGAAACAGTTTCGCGAAGATCTCTATTTTCGTTTAAACGTAGTACCTGTAACGATTCCCCCACTCAGGAAGAGAACCGAAGATATCGTACCACTTATACATATGCTCTTACAGCAATTCGAAGAAAAATATAACAAGAATAAAAGATTAGATGAAGCTGTCATTCATCATCTTCTGCATTATGAATGGAGAGGAAATGTACGGGAACTGATCAACATCATGGAACGATTAGTGGTACTCTCTCCTACCACTCTTATTACGGACGAGCACCTTCCGGATCATGTAAAAGAAGGTGCATCAATTCCCTCTCCGTCTATTCATACCGAACAAACACTTAAACAGATGTTGGATGATAGAGAGAAACAGATTTTATTAGCAGCTAGAAAGAAATATAGAACGACCATACGGATGGCAGAAGCACTCGGCACTAGTCAGCCTTCAATCGTAAGAAAAATGAAAAAATATCAGATAATTTAGTTTTTTGGCATGATCCTTGCATGGATATTCTATATAGAAATTATTTATACAACATGAGTATGGAATATCTAGGAGGTAATACACGTGTCAATAAACAACTGGAGCAACCTTGTTAGCGAAATGCCAAACCTATTAGCGCCAAGTATGGCAAAAGATCATCCGAACCTACCCGTCGTAAAAGCAGAGGGCTGCTACTATTATGGATTGGATGGAAAGCAATATCTTGATTTCACTTCTGGTATCGCAACGGCAAATACCGGACATCGTCATCCAAAAGTGGTCCAAGCTATCAAAGATGCAGCAGATCACCTCATGCATGGACCATCTGGAGTCATCATGTATGAGTCAATCTTGAAGCTGTCAAAGGAACTAGCTCTTGTTCTGCCAGGTGATTTGGATTGTTTCTTTTTCGCCAACAGCGGAACAGAAGCAATTGAAGGGGCTCTGAAACTCGCCAAGCATGTCACAAAAAGACCGTATGTGATTTCTTTTACCGGATGCTTTCATGGTCGATCTCTAGGTGCGTTGAGCGTGACAACATCCAAAAGTAAATATCGTAAGTTTCTTCAGCCGAACGGCCTTGCTTATCAAGTTCCCTATGCAGATGTAAAGAGCGCACCGAGTGGATTAGATCCAGAAAACTATGTCATCGAGAAGCTTGAGAAAGATTTTGAAACACTGTTTAATCATCAAGTAACACCTGAAGAAGTCGCCTGTATGATTGTAGAACCTGTTCTAGGTGAAGGAGGCTATATCGTTCCACCGAGTGGCTGGCTGAAGAAGATCAGAGAAGTTTGTGACAGACATGGCATCTTGCTGATTTTCGATGAAGTTCAGACGGGATTCGGAAGAACAGGTGAATGGTTCGCTGCTCAAACGTTCGGAGTTACGCCAGACATCATGGCTATCGCAAAAGGTATTGCTTCTGGATTGCCACTAAGTGCCACAGTTGCTTCTAAAGAACTCATGCAGCAATGGCCTCTCGGCAGTCACGGGACAACATTTGGTGGAAATCCGATCGCTTGCGAAGCGGCGCTCGCTACAATTGAAGTCCTAACTAAAGAAAAACTAATCGAAAACTCAAAAAACATGGGAAATTATGCATGTGCAAAATTGAAAGAACTTCAAGAGCGTACTCCGTTAATCGGGAGCATTCGTTCAGTAGGACTTATGATTGGAATTGAAATTATCGATCCTTTTACAGGCAAACCAGATGGTCAAGCACTCATAAATATTCTAGACAAGTGTTTAGAAAAAGGCGTTCTTTTTTATCTTTGCGGTAATCATGGTGAGGTTATCAGAATGATTCCTCCTCTTACGATCAACCAAGATCAAATCGATCAAGGTCTTGCTGTCCTTGAAGAGTCACTTACAGAGTATTTGGTTGAGGTTCATGCTCAATTATCAAATAATTACCAAAACGCGTAAACGCTTAGTTAAAGAATTACACTAAAAAGGAGGTTTTTTATTATGCAAACTTTTGATACAGTTATTATTCTTTTGTATTTTGCCGTATTGATTGGAGCAGGGATCATTGGCTCTACTAAAGCGAAGACTTCTGAAGATTTCACATTAGCAGGACGCAACCTTGGTATGTTTATGTATCTTGGTTGTTTGTCTGCCGTCATCTTAGGCGGTGCAGCTACGATCGGAACGACAAAGCTAGGTTATCAATTCGGAATTTCCGGTATTTGGTTTGTATCTATGATTGGTTTAGGCATTATTCTTTTAGGTACTATATTTATTAAAAAGATTGATTCACTAAAAGTCACAACGATTAGTGAATTATTAGGAAAACGGTACAAATCCGAAACACGTCTGTTAAGTGCCATAGTGGCTTCTATATATACTTTGATGATCGCAGTTACCCAAGTGATCGGGATGGGGACGATTATTAATGTGCTCTTAGGCTGGAGCTTAACGACTTCTATGTTAGTAGGCGGAGGTATCGTTCTCTTCTACACAATCCTTGGTGGAATGTGGAGTGTTACAGTCACGGATATTATTCAATTCATCGTAATGACGGTTGGTATCTTCTTCATTATGGTTCCTATGAGTCTTTCAGAGGTAGATGGTATAGGAAATCTATTAACAAAACTTCCTGAATCTCACTTAGATTTCACAGGGATCGGTTATCAGCAGATCTTCCAATACTTTTTGTTGTTTGCGCTCGGTATGGTTGTATCACAAGACATCTGGCAACGTGTCTTCACAGCAAAATCTAGTAAGATAGCTAGAAATGGATCGATTTTTGCAGGAGTTTATAGTTTTGCATACGCGATTGCTGGAAGCATTATCGGAATGTGTGCATTCATAGTGCTACCTGCCTTGGATAATCCACAGAACACGTTTGCAGAGATGGCACTTACCATTTTACCTACAGGAATATTAGGTCTTGTACTTGCAAGTGTGTGTTCAGCACTTATGTCAACGGCATCAGGTTCGTTACTAGCGTCTTCTACTCTAATTACGAACGACATTTTAAAACAATATTTCTTGAAATCTCCTACTGACAAACAAATGATTAAAGCATCAAGACTCACAACACTTGTTATCGGCTTAATCGCTATTACTTTTTCCATATGGATTCAAGATGTACTCGTTGCTCTTGATGTAGCTTATGCAATTCTATCTGGAGCGATCTTCATCCCGCTCGTTATGACGTTCTTTTGGAAACGAGCGACTCCTAATTCAGGATTCTATGCCATTTTAATTTCTACAGTAGTTGTACTTGCAGGGTTATTTATCGAAGGACTTACAGCAACAAATCCTATTCTTTATGGAATGTCTGCTGGATTGGTTAGTATAATAGGAATTTCCTTATTCACTGCACCAATCTCAACTGAATTTGATACACCATTTGATGAAGATGTAGCAATTGATGATGTAGAAGAAGGAAGAAAACAAGCTTAAATATAGAAAAGCCTCTCCCTCGGGAAAGGCTTTTCTCATTATTATTCAATAGCCTCTCATTTTCCACCGACTCCAAACGATAATAACAGCAGACCGAATATAGAGATCAAAGCCATGAACAAGATAAAAAACAACCCAAAAAACTTAGCTTTTCCAGCTTCTTTCTTCACAATTGCTATAACGCTAAAGATGACACCGATAAAATACAACATGATTCCACTAAAAAGAAAGATAGCAACTTGTTGAGCTACATCATCTCGAACGATGAACGGCCAGCCAGCAAGTAGAATTCCCGCTATACAAAACCATAATGATAAACGACCAAAACGCAGATTCAATGTATGGACACACTCCTGTTTAAATTCTTCAAAAGAAGTTCAATATCCATTGTTGCCATTTTCCCTTCAAAAATCAACTATCTACTAAATAAAATAATCTTTGTAATAAATTAATATGGAGATGAAAGAAACGAGGGTATAAATAACAGCCGTATAATAAGGATAACTCGGTTTGAACGTTGCTTTTTCTTCTTCAATCTTGATTCCTGTCATAGCTTGCGCCTGCATGCGAACCATGTTTGATGAAAGTCCACCTTTTGAAGTGAAAAATCGAATCGTGAGAGCAAAAATCAAACCAACAAATAATGAAGTATCAATAAACGTCACTCCTAATAGATTTGCAACCACATAGTTAATAACAAACAATAAGAAAACGGTAACGATACAACTAATAAAATGTTTCATGATATCTCCTCCTCAAAATCTTTTACGAATAATAAGGAAAAAAGTTACAAATTCGTGTGGGACATTGAACCAATCAAAACACGCCCGTACAAGTTTGCATCGGGCGTGTTCGTATCTATTATTCTACTTTATTCAATATCTCATCATTCGTTCATTTACTCGTTCGCTAAGGATATATCTGTATTGTGCAGTTCGGAACAATTTCGCCTCTAATGCATATTTAGATTGGGGTAAAATTAAATTAGCGGTATTTTTAAAGTGGACACTGCACGTGTCAGAATCTATGGAATCTATTCGTTGAACATGCGATTGGGATAACCAGATGCACGTTTCATTCTTAGGAGATTCTACAGGAAAAAAGAAAATGCCTAGTTCGAGGTTGATCATGATCGGGGATAAACTCACATAGCCCATAGACCGACGAACTGCTTCACGCCTGCCTTCATAGCTAGATCCAAAAAACAAACAGCTCTCGTTAATAATTTTTATGGGGCTGAGTGAAACTCTTTCGTTTTTTTCGCTTTCTAAAATTTCGGTTTGAACCTCTCCATATTCGTTATAAAACGGTAAGAGTGCCATTGTGCTCGTGTTAATTTCGTAGGATCGAAGAAGTAATGTTTTTTCCATTTATACATCCTCCCTTTATATTGTTAAATGACCCATAACTCCTCCCCTTAGAAAAATAGAAAGTAAAATACTCCCAATAGGTAAATTATACTAATTGTTTTGACAAGAATCTATATAATTTTACAAAAATTTTAACTATTTAAATAAATAGTTAAATAATTCCTCAAATAGGTTTGAATGCTAGCGGATCGTGGAATACATAACAGGGCGAAATGGACGATTATTTCGACCTGTTTTTCCTACTACTTAATGAATAAGAGGCTGATGAAAGATGGCAAAAGGTGATCTGCTGATCATTGGTGGCAATGAGGACAAGAGCGAAAAGAAAATAATCTTATCTAGATTCTCTGCACTATGTAAAAATCGTCAAGGTCCAATAGGAATCCTGACAACAGCATCCGGCTATCCGGAAGAAGTAGGCAGTGAATATTATCAACTGTTTCAAACATTACATGGTACTAAGCCACTGCTTTTCCATTTAGATTCCCGCGAAAAAGCGGAAGACCCTGATTTACCTGAACAGCTTTCTTCTCTGTCTGGTCTTTTCATGACAGGAGGCGACCAACTAAGACTGACAAGTATTTTAGGTGGAACATCCTTTTATAAACACCTTTTTCGAGAATGGCAAGACGGTTTGATCATCGGTGGAACGAGTGCTGGTGCTGCTGTTATGAGCAGATTAATGATTATCTCATCAAAACTGTTTGAAAAAGAAGATGTTTCTATACTTGAGTTAGGTTCAGGCTTTGGATTTTTAGAAGACGTAATTATTGATCAGCACTTTTCTCAGCGTGACCGGTTTAGTCGTCTCATGCGTGCTATCGCGTTAAATCCTCAGATCATTGGCATCGGTATCGATGAAAACACCGCTATCTGGGTTCATAACGACGGTAAGCAATTTGAGGTAATCGGTGAATACAACGTGAGCATATTTGATGGCAAAACATCAACTTATGTAGATATTGCTGAGAATAAAGGAAATATGACGATTTCCGATATCCGTTTCCATACACTTGGAGCGGGTGCTGTTTTTGACTTATACAAACGAGAATTAATCATCACTTAAGGAGAGAACGTCTTAATGAAAATCAACCGCGTGAATTACTTAACGGGACCAAACCTTTACAGCTTTAAACCTACTATATGGATTGAGCTTGATATAGAAGAATTTGAGGAAAAACCCTCCAACACTTTACCAGGTTTTGTAGATACATTATTAACAGTCATCCCTTCCCTTCACACACATACTTGTTCAAGGGGTTATGCAGGCGGATTCGTGGAACGCCTTCATGAAGGAACGTGGATCGGACATATCTTAGAGCATATCGCACTTGAAATCCAACATCTTGCCGGTATCTCAGTTAAACGTGGGAAAACGATTACAAGTGAACGAAAAGGGATTTACTTTGTAACGTATGATTATGCAGAACCAAAATCAGGATTCTATGCATTCGAAGCAGCTCTTGAAATTGTAACCGCTATCTTAGAAGGAAAACAAATTAGTGCTGACTCTTACATCACCCATACCTCTGACCTGTACCATCTACATAAACTAGGTCCGAGTACGGAAGCAATTTATGAAGCTGCACGAAAGCGAAAGATTCCAGTAGAACGTATCGGAGAAAACAGCTACTTAAGAATTGGAACGGGTAAAAAGCAAAAATCCGTCCAGGCGACCATCTCTTCCCAAACATCTTATTTAGCAGTAGAAAATTCTTGTGATAAAGATATGACCAAAACATTAGTAAGAGGTGCTGGCCTCCCAGTTCCTAAAGGTGATGTAGTTTCCAATGAATATGAGTTGCTGCAATCTGCTGAGAAAATTGATTATCCGCTTGTCATTAAACCGCTTAATGGCAGACAGGGCCAGAACATCATAACAAATATTCAAAATGATACAGACTTAATTGCTGCTTTCCGCTGTGTGTTCAGCGAAGGTACTTCATATATTCTAGAGCGATATTATGCAGGCAACGATTACCGTTTTTTCGTTGTAAATAACGAGTTAGTTGCAGCAAGTCTTCGTCTCCCGCCATTCGTAATCGGTGATGGCTACCAGACGATAGCTGAACTTATTGATGAAGAAAACTTAAATCCATTGCGCGGTGATGGTCATGAAAAAGCGATGAGCAAGATTCCTTTAGATGAACGTACGGTCGTTCATCTTGAGAAGAGTGGTTACTCTCTTCAATCTGTATTAAACAAAGGAGAATCTATAGAAGTTTTAGGAAACGCGAACCTGTCTACAGGAGGTTCGGCAATCGATGTGACAGAAGACGTTCATCCTGAATATCGCAACATGGCGATTAAAGCTGCAGCAGCAGTTGGTCTTGATATTGCAGGAATTGATATTTTGTCACCAGATGTCACGGTTCCCTTTGTTGAAGGTGAAGCTGCCATTCTTGAAGTGAATGCAGCTCCTGGCATCCGCATGCATCTCCATCCATCACAAGGAAAAAGCAGAGATGCGGGAGGAGCCATCGTCGACTATCTGTTTGCTTCTCGTGAGGAAGCTGCGGTACCTGTTGTTGCAGTAACAGGTACAAACGGCAAAACAACGACCACCCGACTTGTTTCGCATCTTTTACAGAAGGAAAACACAACGGTTGGATATACGTGTTCAGATGGTGTTTGGGTTGGAGATCAGCAATTGGACGCTGGAGATTGCAGCGGACCAAGAAGTGCGCGTAAAGTTCTGGCTCATCCTTCTGTAGATATCGCGGTGCTCGAGACGGCTCGCGGTGGAATGTTGCGCGAAGGCCTTGCATTTCGCTATTGTGACGTTGGAATCGTAACCAACGTAAGTGAAGATCATCTTGGGTTGAATGGCGTAGAAACATTAGAAGATTTGAAAAAACTGAAGCAAACAGTTGCTGAAGTTGTTCTTCCTGAAGGTACATGTGTATTGAACGCTGACGATTCACGATGTGTAGATATGGCGAATCATACAAATGGCGAAGTAATTTTCTTCTCTTTATCGGTAATGAATCCAGTTATTCAAGATCAGTTAAATCAAGGACTTAAAGTTTGGTATCTAGAAGATGACTGGGTTGTATTTAACGAGAACGGCAAAGCAGAAAGGTTCCTTCCTGTAACACACATTCCGATTACGATTAATGGCGCTGCCCGACACAACATCGCGAATGTCCTTGGCGCTCTCGCAGCTGCTCATTCTTTAGGAAGACCTTTGTCTGAATTAAGAAGCAAAGTGATCACTTTTCTTTCATCGGAAAATCAAAACAGAGGACGCTTTAATGTATTAAACATTCATGATCGTACAATTGTAGTAGATTATGCGCATAACCCTGCTGGTTTGAAGGCACTCTTTGAAACGGTAGATCACCTGAAAAGTGGCCGAGTGATAACAGTTGGTTCAGCAGCTGGTGACAGACAAGATAAAACGATTCAAGAGATGGGCCGAATCTTTGGATCTCACTCTGATATTTTTATCATCAAAGAAGATGTGAACCTAAGAGGCCGGATTCCTGGAGAAACGGTTCATCACCTGTATATGGGTGTAAAAGAAGCTGAAGGTATTACATCCGTTTCCGTATATCCTAAGGAAGCTGAAGCATTGATACAGGCTTGGGAATGCTCAGAACCTGGTGATACACTCGTCTTCCTTTATGACGAATACACTTCTATTCAAGGTATCCTGCAGAAAATTAAAAATTCAAAAGCTGTAGGCATACTGCAAAAAGCAGAATAAGAAAAGCAGTTCCCTTTTGGGAGCTGCTTTTTACCTTTTATGTCTTAAGTGTTTTAACAACAATTGCCTGTGAAGCACTCTTAATCAGACACCCTTCCAAATCACCTTCACTTAATAACCCTAATAGGATGGCAGACTTTACTTTTTCTTCATCCGGTTTTGGTACTTGAAGAATGAGGTCTGTCATATTTAACTCAGTAAGTCGATTCACTGTCTTTTCTTCATGAAGCTTTTCAGATTTTCGGATCTGGCGCTGCAGTTTGTAGTTGTTTACCGTCACTTCGCCTTTCTCGTTTTGACCGACTAGGTGATCAAAATAAATATGAAAGACTTTTTTTAGTTCGTCTAATTCTTTCTCTAGCTCTTTTTTCTTCTCATTAAGCTTGTTGTATTTTATGATCAAGTCTTCTGAAATGGTGTAATTCGTATTTTGTGTAGCCAAAGCTCGTCCCTCCCATTTACCAATGAATAGTTCATCTTATGGTAGTTTTGAGTGATTTATTCCAAAATAAAAACCACCTAACTTTAGCAGTCAGGTGGCTCATTTCACAGCATTTGGCTGTTCTATTTTGTTAATTGTTTTCTGTTCCACTTTCGTTCTCTGGTTTATTCTTACCTTTACTCACATAAGGCTTTGGACCTTTTTTCTTACTGCTGGATTTCCAACGGTTCCATCCCTTTTTCCCAGTTCCTTGTCCTACGCCGCTTTTCTTGCCTTTTGCTTTACTCATTCTAATCACTCCATGACCGTTCTTGTGCTTATTTCAAGCAGTAATTTGAATTATACTACATTACCGGCGGTGGGGGTAGTTCCTTAGGCAGTACTAGGAGTTCTGGATTATAAAATTATGTGATGTCGGCCATTTTTTATGTGATAATCCCCATTTTTTATGTGATGAGTGCAAATTTTTATGTGATTTTCCTAAGAAATTATTTGATTCTTTATATTTTGAGCTCCGGTTATTTAGAAAATGCTTTTTTGCAGCACCAGATCATGTATCCTAACTAAATCTTCCATACACCGGAATATCCCGCAGGACTAGAACTTATCACCTAGACTTCATCATCACTTGACCGCATCCTTCAACTTATAAGCATCTTCCCTATTCAGCTTCCCGTACTTATGTTCATTTAAGCCCACGATTTCCGCATCCATATCATTATGAAACCAAATTTTATATTCTTCCAATCTCTCAGGCATGTTCGGATCATACAGATAGAAAAGGGTTAACGTCAAATCTTCTTTTCTTGCTATCTCCACTTTTGCATTTTCCCAATTCACTCTTTCTAATTGTGTACCAATTGATTTCACTTGATCCTCATCTGTTATGATTCCATCATCACCCGTTCGCATCTCACTTAGTTGATAATCAACACGGATCAGCTTTTCATTCTCGTTGCAGCCAGCTAAACTCATCATAAGTAAAAGCACAACCCGCCATCTCATCATCAATCAGCAGGATTGATGATAGCCATTTGTTGATGGTCTTCCCACTTTCCATTAATCTTCACGTTTTTACGTGCTAGTCCTTCTTTCTCAAAACCAGCTTTTTCTAACACTCGAATAGAACCAATGTTATGCGGCATCACACCCGCTTCTACTCGATGAAGTTTAAGTTCATCAAATGCGTATTTTACGATCAAACGTACAGCTTCTGTCATATAGCCTTTTCCATTGTGCTTTTCATCTAAAAAGTAACCGACAAAGGCACTTTGAATCGAACCGCGCATCACTGCGAACAGATTGATTGTTCCGATCAAAATCTCTCCATCTTTTGTAAAAATACCAAAATAGTAATCTAAATCTTGTTTAGCATTCTCTACTAACATCTGAATTCGTTTCTGCTGATTTTCAAGGGAGTAAAAATCATCGCTGCGTTCCATTGCAAACTGACTAAAGAATTTTCTGTTCTCTAATTGAAGATTCACCATATCCTCTGCATCCTCAACGGTCAATAATCTTATAAAAATATTGTCACCTATTAATTTCACATTTGTTTCCACAATTTGATTCATCAATTATTCTCTCCGTTTCTTATGTAAGATCCTTTTTGGCAAGCTTCACTCTTAATTTCCTCATGTTGCCTAATGTACCTTCATATTCAAGTTTTCCTTGCTCGATCAAAAAATGAATTCGGTTAAAGATAAACGCATCCCCCACATATTGTTCAAGATGGCCTATTATATCACCGACGAGACGTGAGCATTCCTTATAGTCTTCTCCATATTTCCACTCCAAACGTCTTGCGGAATGAATGATGAAAGCATCTAAATGATCAACACTAACGCTTTTTATTGAATTGTCTTCCCAAAGTCTTAAGACTTCTTCTGATGCACTCAAAGTCTTCCATTCTTCAACAATTTTTTTCTTACCATCCAATGAGAGAGGATCGTAACTATCCGTTTTCTCTAAAATGATCTTGAGATGATCTGGAGAAACTTCACTCGTGTGCAGGGATGTATAGAAGACATCAGGGGGTTTGCAATATTTGTTAAAACATTCATTGGTATTAACCACAAGGATATTGTTTTCTCGATCTTCTAGTAACTTCATCACAAATCTCAAACCCGTTTGTTCAGGCGCATTGTCAGCTGTCCAGATTGTAATTGGCACATCTTTAGGAATATTACCAATTTCCTGAAGTGCTTGCCTAAAACTAGATTCATATTCGTTTGAATAATATTCTGCCATGTCACCAATTGACAAATTGTCTTTGAACCATTGAATCCGGCCTTCTGTGCCCTTTTCAGTTTCCAGTTCATGAATAGGTCCTATCGCAAACGAATCAGGAAATCCGATTACATGTTCCTGGCGTTTTTCCTTACTTAGCATCCATTTCATCGCGCCCGCCGAAGATTCTCCAAACATTATATGAACGTTCATTAGTACAGCCCCTTAACTTAACCTTACCTTACAATCCATCAAGACCACCCTACACATTCTCTAGTCTACCTGTAATACCCTTTTTATTTCCAGAATTTATTACAGAATTAAAAAAGAGCTGAGTATGTTCAGCTCCTCAAACCCAATTATTTTAAATCTGTTTCTTCTAATGTAAAGTTGTTGTCTTCCGCAAACTTCTCTAATTCACTCTGACTTTTTTCGCTCATTTTTTCTGCTTCCTCAAGCATTGTATACGACTTTTCATCTAATTCTACATCTTGTTCTTCTATTGCAGTTAAACTTAATTTCATTGCTTCTGCTCTAGTCTTTATATTTTTCACAAAAAGATCTTGTGATTTCTTTAAATCGTCTAAATCATTCAAGCTTATTCCTTCAGCTTCTTTTGCCAATGCTTCATAATCGGCAATTGTGGTCTCTAGTTCTTTTTTCGCAGTAGGGTCTTGTAACATTTTTTCAAAGTCAGTTTCCACTTGTTTAGATAATTCCATATCTTTTTTTATAAGTTTATTGCGGTCATCCAGATACGCATTAAAATCATCCTCAATCAACATGTTACAACCGCCTAAAACGATTACACTTAGCGCTACTACCATCACCAATAACTTTTTCATATTTTCTTTCACCTCATGGATAATTTTGGAGTCTATTTCTTGATACCCTTTATCCACGAGTTATTAAACCAAAGTTTTACATTTTTATAAAACTTTGGTCATGCGTTAATGGTCTGATAACTAATAATCGCTCTATCCAAAAATTCTAAGACTTCGTTGCTAACAGGATATAGATTTAATGATTGTGAGGAAGTTTCTGATTTTCTAGCATTCCAGAATTTTTCCTCTAACTCGGTGTCTCCCTGAAACATTTCATGCGATAAGAGTAATACATCTGAAGCGATCAAATGACCTTCGTGGGACGATGGTTCCCTGTTGTTTTCCAAACAGATCTCTATTCGTTTTATGATGTTCACCCATTTTGCTGTACTTGCATCCTCAAGTTTTGGTAGCGACGTTTGAAGCATCTGTCTCTCATGATCAGAGAAGAACTTTTCCCAGTTTTGATTTTTCTCAGCGATCTTTGTATCTTCATTTGCTTGAACAAGGGAAAGGATATGCTCCCAATCCAACTCCCCCTGAAGCTCTAGGATATGTAGAAGTGTATTTATTTTTTCATACGCTGACTGAAGCTGATTCAGCTGGGTCTGTACATCTTTCTTCTGAGCTAAAAGAATATCTTTTATCGTTACTTCACCTATTATTTTTTTAATTTCTGTTAAAGGTAGAGACAAAGATTTCAAGAGTGTAATTTTTTCTAATAGTTGCAGATCTTCTTTCGTATACATTCTTGTTCCGCTCCCACTCTTGATACTCGGTAAAAGCAGACCGATTTGGTCGTAATAGCGGAGTGTCCTTACAGAAACAGCATATTGTTTTGAAACCTCTCCTGTTGAAAATAAGCTCATAATTATTTCTCCTTTTTCTCTTGCAGGTTACGTTACGTCACCGCTTACAATTAACATATTATAACAAGTTAATCAGGAGGAACAATAAGATGAAAGTGACTACAGAGAGAAAATGGAACAATCGCGAACTCATTCTGTTATTAAGTCTTTGTTTGGTTGGTGTACCTATTCTATTGGAGAACCTACTTTATGATCAGTTTATACGCTGGTTGGATAATACTTTATACGCGGGGACATTAACTGGCTTTTGCATGGCGATCGTATTTACGACAGCAGTTTATTGGATCGCTCTTAAACCAAATCATTTAGGGTGGGGAGCAGTTGGTCTTAATCCACTTAGAAAAAATATGTGGAAGACGATTTTGCTATGGACGATTCTTCTCATTTTCATAAGTATTGCTCTTGTCATAATGATGGATGTACTTTCAATCGGAACAAATAATGCTAAAACAGACAGTCTTAAATCTGACCTTACACCATTTACCTTTGTGATTGGCTTTTTGTCAGCAGCAGTTGTTTCCCCTATTTATGAAGAAATTTTTTACCGTGGTTTTTTGTATACGTGGTTCAGAAGATGGGGTGTTAGAAAAGCAATGATTTTCAGCTCGTTTATTTTCATGATCGTTCATATCCCGACGTATAATACTCTACCTGTAAACTTTGCTTCTGGCCTGGTTTTTTGCTGGGTGTATGAGAAGACAGGTTCTATTATTCCAGCGATTATCATTCATGGGATTGTAAATGGAATTGGAATCTCATTGTCTGTTCTAACGTGATATTTTAAAATCAAACAAAAAAAGCGAAGATTCCCTAAGATCTTCGCTTTCTTCATGTATGGCTTCTTTTATTTTGGATTCAACGACGTTAATTCAAATTCAGGCTTGCGTTTCTCTTGATCTGCTACTGATTGTTCTTTAAGCACGTATCGTGATACTGGCATATCTAAAGGCTTTATCGTTTGCTGGTTATGATTGGTCATAGTAAGCATAACTCATCCCTCCTTACCAGGTTTTAACTTCTATTTACCCTGGAAGTTATATCAAGAAACCTTTTTCTGCAAAAATAGTGCGACAGTCCTCATTATTTGTCTAAATCATGACTATAGGAGTAGAATACATACTAGGAAAAGCATCGGGCTATGCTCCCGATTGTGAAAGGATGAATCAACTTGAAATTTGGAGTTATTGGTACGAATTGGATCACAGAGAGCTTTATTGCTGCTGCAAGAGAAGTAAATGGTTTTAAACTTAATGCTGTCTATTCACGTACAGAAGAAAAAGCAAAAGAATTTGCTGAGAAGCATGGTGCAATACATACGTTTACTGATTTAGAAAAGATGGCTGGTAGTAATGAAATTGATGCGGTGTATATTGCTAGCCCGAACGCATTTCACGCAGAGTATGCGATTACGCTCATGAATCATGGAAAGCATGTAATCTGTGAAAAGCCTATGGCATCGAATGCAAAAGAAGTAGAAAAGATGATAGCAGTCGCTAAGGAAAACAATGTGCTACTTATGGAAGCCATGCGTTCAACCGTGATGCCGAACTTTAGAATCATTCAAGAGAACCTTCATAAGATCGGTAAAGTCCGCCGTTATTTTGCTAATTCCTGTCAGTACTCTTCTCGTTACGATAAATATAAAGAGGGCACGATCCTTAACGCTTTCAAACCTGAGTTCTCAAATGGGGCTTTGATGGACATCGGTATTTATTGCTTATACCCGATGGTCGTTCTATTTGGTGAACCTCAAGAAGTTAAAGCAAACGCCTACCTGCTTGAATCTGGCGTCGATGGTGAAGGAAGTATTCTTTTAAATTATGGTGAGAGTGAAGGCGTTGTGATGTACTCCAAGATTTCTAACTCTTATGTCCCATCAGAGATTCAAGGAGAGAACGGAAGTATTCTGATCGACCATATACAGGACATGACGAAGATCGAGATTCGCTATCGCGATGGTCGTACAGAGAACATCACGGTTGAACAAGACAAACCGAAGATGTATTACGAAGCAAAAGAGTTTATTGAACTTATCGAGCGAGGTGAGCTTGAGTCAAAAGTGAATTCACATGCAAATTCACTTGCTGTGATGAAGATTATGGACGAGGCTAGAAAACAGGTTGGACTAGTTTATCCAGCTGACCGATCAAACAACGTGTAAAAATAAACAAATCCTTATATACTATGGATGAAACAATAAATTGGGGGGATTACAATGTTGCACATCGAAATGTGGACAGACTTTGCTTGACCATTCTGCTATATTGGCAAAAAGCGTCTGGAGGACGCTATTAAAAAGATTGATCATCCCGTTGAAGTAACGTATCGCTGCTTCGAACTGGATCCTACGATGGAACGTGACGTTAACGAAAACATCTATGAAAAATTATCTAAAAAATATGGCATGAGTTTAGACGCTGCTAAAGCAAACACGCAAAACGTGATTCAAATGGCGAAGGAATCTGGACTAGAATATCACATGGATACAATGATTTTAACCAATACCTTTGATGCTCACCGTTTGACGATGCTTGCTAAAAAAGAAGGTAAGATGCAGGAGATGACAGAACGCATTTTATACGCCTTTTTCACAGAATCCAAACATATTGGAGATCATGAAACTTTAGCAGATCTTGCACAAGATGTTGGTTTAAATAGAGAAGCTGTATTACAGATGCTTTCAAGCGATGAGATGGCTGATGAGGTTAGATCTGATGAAGAAACAGCAAAAGCTTATGGAGTAACAGGTGTACCTTTTTATCTCATCGACAAAAAATATGCGCTTACTGGTGCACAACCGACTGATGTATTTGTACAAGCTTTGAACAAAATCATAGCTGAAAACAAAATCACGATTCTAAACAATGAAGATGGAATGAGCTGTGACGATGACGGGTGTGAAATCCCTAAGAAATAACAGAGTAATTTTAAAGGAGCAAACTCTATGAGCTTGCTCCTTTTTGATTGTAATACAAGTAGCATTTGAAACTCTCTATAACTAGGAAATCAAACGTTTCTCTCAACCTTTAACTCAAAACTTGGTTTGGTCACATATTCCTTATAGATTACTTTTCCTGTATTGTTTAAATAATCACTATACCGCGTCAGATATGCGTCACCTGTTAACATACCCAACACATCTTCTCTTGGCACCCAACGGCTGTCTGTCGTTTCATCTGACACCCCTAGTTCCCCGCCTACTGGCTTACAAACAAAATCAAACATGACTTTCGTTGGTACGTTTGTGACTCCATCATGCCACAAATACTGAGCCGTGTTGGAGTATACACCAGATAAATGTGAAACCGTAATATCAATACCACTCTCTTCCTTTGTTTCACGAACCAATGCGTCGATTAAGTTTTCTCCCGCTTCCACCTGTCCACCAGGAAAAACCCAGCCGTTATGTATTGTTTTTACTAATAATACATTTCCTTTCCCATCTTCCACATAGCCTGCCACCGCTACAATATGAGTTGGCATGATCATCGTTAAAACCTCCGATAGAATAGATTAATATATCCTACTCCATCATAAGAAGAATTAGAAGATATTCCCATGATCTATGGGTGATAGGATGATGATAAATTAACCACTTTCTATCACTTATTACAATCTACACTTACGTAGATCAATAAAAAAAGAAAAAATAAAGCCTCTATGATGTTAGTCGTACGATTAATAAAGGAATTAAAAGAAAGATCAAATAGGATATCCGCGACACAATACAACCCTGTAACGATAATTAAAACGAGCAGAACAGACTTACTTATTAATGAATGAATTTTCATTTATGTTCACTTCCTTTAGAAAAGGCCTAACTGTATTTGCTCAAAGCTTCATATAAAAATTCTTTTTGGTAACCGCTTTTCTTATGAATCAAGTTCACCCAATGTTCGATTGAATGTGTTTGATCACCTTTAAGTAAGCCTTCACTCGTACTTAAAAAGCTCTCCCAATCAAAGAACTCCCAATGTGCAGTCTCATTCATATAAGGCACTCTGCATTCAAAGAGAGGTTTTGGATAAACGTGATTCTGCGAGTATTCTGCTCCTTGTAAGAACATATTCCTCTCGATAGGTGTTAGATCAAACAACTGTTTTGAAACCTTGCCATTTGGTCTATGATATAGAATTTCGACATGGTTTTGACTCCTTGCCTGAACTTGAATCTCAGCTGCAGGAAAGAACCCTTTTAACTTTTCGTTCGTATAATCTTCGCCTTTCGTTTCAACGAGGATGGGTTGCAGCCACTGATCGCCAAGATCACACAGATATCGGTTACCATTTTCATCTAACGCCACAACTGCAACATGTGCTTCATCAGAATGAAACTTTGAACCGATTGGAAATGCCGTTACTCCATCCTGTTTGAATGCATCTAACAACCAAATTGCAAGATCAAAGCAGTTTCCTGTATTCCCATATTGCATTCTATGTTCTTTCATCAACGTGACGTCTCTTTGCTTCTTTTCCGTACCTTTATGGAAGTACCAAGCCTTCGTTAAGGTTTCCATAGGAAAAGAATCGAACTTCTTCCACGTTTTCAGAATAGGATGTGATAAGTACACCAAAATTCCCCCTAACACTCATACTATATATTTACAATTAAGTATATCATCATCTATTAGCACCGTTAACTTGTTAAGGAGGATATGTAATGGAAAGCGTTATTATCGTCAGTGAACTGTTTTTATTCACCTCGTTTGTACTTATACTTTTTCTAAGAAAACGCACTTCTAAAAACGTATGTACGACTCTATTCCTTTACCTAATGGGAGCACTCCCCCTTATTATTGCAGGTTTGAATAGTCCTCAGGATAATCTTAGTACGCCTTTAGGGCTCGGACTATCATTGATTTACACCTGGCTCGTCGTAGGGAGCGCAATGCTTTTTTGCATTGTATTATTGTTGAAAACAAAATAAGTGGCCAAATAAACAGAGCTCCCCTATTTCTCGGAGCTCTTTCGCCTTTATAACTTTGTTGTTCTGTAGCTTCCCAATACACGTACATCATGTCCGAAGGCCTCTAATATCGTAATAGCTTTGTTCATTTTCTCTTCATGAAGGCCATTTTGAGCTTCTACAAAAAAATGATATGTTCCTAGCTGCTTTTTCGTTGGCCTTGATTCAATCCACGTTAAGTTGATAGATAATGCTGTGAATACGTTCAAAATAGATGAAAGGACACCCGAATAATCTGATGTTGGTGAAATCAACAACATCGTTTTTGAATTCTTAGGATTAATTTCTGTATTCTCCTTGCTGATCACAACAAAGCGAGTATGATTATTGCTGTTATCTTGAATTCCACTCTTAATAATATCGAGATCAAAGACCTCTGCAGCATATTTAGATGCAATTGCTGCAACATCTTTTCTTTCTTGATTGTTAACAGCTTGTGCAGCTGCTGAAGTGCTATCGTAATGCTTACTCTTTACTTTTGCTTCTCGAATGAAATCTCGGCACTGCGCCAGAGCTGGAACGATTGACCATACTTCACGTACCTCTTCTAAATGAGCTCCTTTTAATGCAAGAAGGTGTAGGGAGACTGGGAAAATAATTTCTGCTTCTACAAAAAGATCATGTCTTAACAATCCGTCTGCTGTAATGTTAATCGTGCCTTCAATTGAATTTTCAATCGGTACGATTCCTTTATCTGCTATCCCCTCTTCTACTGCTTCAAGTACATCAACGATAGAATCACATTTATGCCATTCATTTTTCTGATCTGCAAAATAACGAAAGGCAGCTTCTTCTGAGAAACTTCCCTGTGGACCTAAGTATGCAACTTTCATGACTGTGATAACGCCTGCCTTTAGTTTTTCATATCAGTATACAACGATTAAGGTGTTACACCAACCTTTTTTCACTAAAAAGTTTGACTTATTTGACTTCCACAACGATACTGCCGAATCTTTTTCCTCCGAAATACGTGTCCAATCGATAAATCCCAGACTTGCTAAACTTCATATTGACTGGAATAGAATGAATGGACCCGACTTCTTCTATAGGACTTAACGGACTCTCTTTTTGAAATTTATACGACCAAACCAAACCAGAATTTTGAACAAGAGCTCTTTCATGTTCACCGCTTTCCTTGTTAGTAGCTATAACCTTAAAGTCACCTCTTGTTATGATGCTGACTTCGTTAGCTCCCCCGAAAAAATGCCATAGAAACTTATCTGTTTTCCCTGCTATCAATGGAGGTCCCGCAATCCCTATTTTATCTTTTTCTCCTAATAAGACTTGGAAGGTCGGAGTTGCAAATTCGGTTGATAATGTCCAATCCTCATTACTACCTTGAAGCAATTTATCATTATGATAGATTTTAAATGAATGAGCAAAATCTGCTGCCGTATCTTCATTAAAAAATGGAGTATAAAAATAAACATGATAATTCAACTTACTATGTGGAGAGTTAAAGTAATACTGATGAATTTGTACAACATCCATCGTTTTTTGATGATCTAGACCGTATGTTCCAGTGTACCGAAATCCTTCTAAATCTTGACTGATAAACGTATTCTGAGTCTGAATATTTTTAAGTTTTTCATCTTCTGTTAACGGTTCAATTCCACCAACTTTTTTACCGTCAGCCATAAAGAACACAGAACCATCTTTGTTTCTTTTTAAAATAAAATCATCACTTTTCTTCATTTGAAAAGTTTCATCACCATGCAAGAAAATTCCGGATCCAGTTGTATATTTCATAGTTTTTTCTTCTGCTTGATTCATTGCGAAATAACTTCCACTTACTAAAAGAAAAAGCAGAACAATCATGCTTAAGAGCGGTTTGGAAAAACGAAAGATATGATAAAAAGGTGGTCTTTTTTCAGAAGTTAACCGGTTCAATTCGTTTTCGATCGATTGTTTTTGATCGCTGTTCATCTTGTACGATTTAAAGTTCTTCAGTTCCAGCATTACTTCTTCATTGGTTAATCGTTTCAATGTAATCACTCCACTTTTCAGACGTAAGCTTCTTTCTTAAAGATTGAATAGAGCGATAATAAGTAAGGTTTACTTTGTCTATTTTCCATTTCAAAATGTGAGAAGTTTCTTCAGGGGTAAAATCTAAAATTCCCCTTAAAATCACTACATCTCTATAGGAAGTCTTCAACTCGTTAATTGTTTTATATAAGTCCTTTTTTCGTTCGTCCTCCAAAACCCAATCTTGAGGAAGTTTACTTTTTTCAGGAAAAATACTTCTTAGCTGATTAACAAAAGCATATTGTCTTTTTGTTTTCCGCATATGATCAATCGCAATATTTCTTGCAATAGAAATAAGCCATGTTTTTGGATCAGCACGCTGTTCAAATTGATCTATATATTTAAACCCTTTAACAAATGCTTCTTGAACCATATCTTCAACGTCTTTTGTTCCTAAATAATAAATGAGAAAGTTATAGATATCATTGTGATACAAAGTAAACCACTGCTTAATTTGTTCTTCTTTTTTCATCGCTTCACTCCCTCTACTAGAGCCTTTCATGTATTAGACGCATAAATAGAGAATTCCTTTCACCACGATTGAATTATTTTCTATACCTCGTTTAAATTTTTGTTTTTTTTGCACTGTAGTACAAGCCACTTTTAGCAAAAACCATATATTGAAAGAGAGGGGAGGTGATTTCTTGGCTAAATTTCTTGACTTAAGAACAAGTCAAAATGCAAGTTATTCTAACTCGATTGCCCAACCGATTACTGTAGCTGGTGCTCCCCAATTATTTGGAAGAATCGGTTTAGGTACAGTAGGTGCTGGCCCTAATATTAGGGTTCTCTTACAAGGTGCCGTTTCGCTGCAGCTGCCATTACTTCCTGCCGTCACTACCATTACGATTCAAGTCGTGCGGGGTACAAGCCCTAACTCTCCTCTAGTTTATTCGGCTAGCGAAAATATGGACTTAAACATTTTAGGACCACAGACTTTTGCCTTCAACGCGCTTGACTTTAATCCTCCTGCTGATATTCAACAAACATACTCAGCTTATATTTCAGTAAGTTTAGTTGGCGTTGTCCGAGTAGGACCAGAAAGCTTCTCCGGGGTTGCGGTAAGCGATTAACGAAAGAAACAACCTTCTGTGCGAAGGTTGTTTTTTTACAGAATTATTGAAACAAAGAGGTGACCAAATGAGATTACAGGACTTAAAGAGATCATATAATGCCGTAATCAGTCTCGGGAGTGAATGCGGTCCTGGCATTCATCTGAGAAGACATTCCTTAAGGAAGGTAGCTTTTCCCTTGGATTGGGTTTGCTCGCATTCTTTAGCTGGAATAAATGAGCTTTTAAGGACCAGGTTTAAGAGGTACATGAAGTTTAGAAATATGGAAAAGATTCATTCTTACAAACCTGGTTATGTGCTAGATGATCAAGGTGTTACTACAGGTTCTCATTCTCACTTCATTAAGGATCACAAATATAACGTTATATCTGTACATGATTTCCCTATCATTCCAGAACAACATTGGATGTTAAATTATCTAAACTTTAGACGTACCATCAAGCAACGAGTGCAGAGAATGTACGAATGGTTTAGAAAGAGCTCTTCTTTATTATTTATTAGGTGGTCGGTTATTGATATCGATGAAGAGCAATTGAAAAAAGAAACTGCTGAATTAGAAACGGTTTTATCCACATGTGTAAAAGGTGATTTTAACATTCTAATGATTCATCCTACAGACAAGGTAGGACAACTAACAGAAGTAAATTGGGGTATGAAGCATGTGTGTGTCATTTATGTACCTGTAAAAATAGATCCCATTACACATAATGATACTTGGGATCACTTATTAATAAATGGCATCTCAATAAAAGATTAATTATAAATTATGGATGTTCAAGTTCTTCTAGCGCTATCCACCACCACCTTTTAAAGGTTTTTCTTAATATATTTATAAAATGTAATAAAAAGTTTACAGCATAAGGTTTCCTAGCTAGTCATCATGTGCTACGCTTTTGTATAGGATAATATAACTAGATTAGGATGTTTTAAAAGATGTGTGATGAACAAATCGCGATAAAAATCATAAAAAAATTAGGTCTCTTATTTGAAGAATATAAATGCTCCAAATGTGAAAAGCACAAGAAAAAGTTAGTACGTGATATACAGCTGTTAGGTGAAAAACTAGAAGAAATTTAAGGCTGATCAACGAACGAAGCTCAACATTCATACATGTTGAGTTTTTTGTCTCTTAAAAGCAAAAAGCCGTCCACATGTGGACGGCTTTTTAAGTTACTCATTTGTGTCGTTTTTAGGTTTCTCTTCTTCTTTGATGTTGTAATCGTATTTAGAAGGATCAACTGGCTTGAATCCTTTGACTTTGTGGAATCGGAGCAAGTCTCCATAAACGGTACGGTCAGATAGATCCAACTTTGTCTCTGCTTCTTTTTCGATGGCTTTGATTTCTTTTGTTTCCTTAACAGGCTCACCAGTTTTAGAGTCGTAATACTTTCCATCAATTCCAGTTACGGTAGGTGAAACAAAATCACCGTTACGCAACGGAAGTACTTGATCATGATTCTTAGATAATAGATCAGTACCGAATTGAATGTATTCTTTCGTATCCATTCCTAACAAATGCATAAGCGTTGGACGAATATCGATCTGACCACCAACTTTATCTATGGTTCCACCCTTTAATCCTGGTGCATGAATAAATAATGGTACCTTTTGAAGTTGTGTGTTTTCAAAAGGCGTAATCTCTTTTCCGAGTACTTTTGCCATTGATTTATTACGCGTTTCAGCGATTCCATAATGGTCACCATACATAACGACCATCGTATTATCGTATAGTCCAGCCTCTTTTAAGTCAGTAAAGAACTGTTGAAGAGCTTCGTCCATATATCTTGCCGTTTGGAAATAACGGTCTACCGTTCCATCTCCTGTTGTGTGAGGCTCGATTGTAGCTTCCTCTTCTGTAATCGGATAAGGGAAATGGTTTGATAGTGTAATGAATTTAGAATAGAACGGCTGTTTTAACGATTTCAGCATCGGCATAGATTCTTCAAAGAACGGTTTATCTTTTAGACCATAGTTTTCTACGTCTTCTTCGTTCATATCATAATGTTCTGCATCAAAGAACTTTTGATAACCAAAGCGCTTATAGATCACATCTCGATTCCAGAACGACTTGTAGTTACCATGGAACACAGCTGTCGAATAGCCTTGTTGTTCCATAATGGCTGGTGCAGCTTGATAAGTGTTCTCACCTTTTGTAGTAAACGCTGTTCCTTGCGGTAATCCATATAACGAGTTCTCGATCATAAACTCAGCATCAGCTGTTTTACCTTGTGATGTTTGATGATAAAAGTTGTTAAAATACAACGTGTTTTTATCTTGTGTTAACGAGTTTAAGAAAGGCGTTACTTCTTGTCCGTTCAATTTGTAATTGATCGCAAAGTTCTGTAGAGACTCTAAGTGCAGATAGATGACGTTCATGCCTTTTGCTTTTCCGAAATATTCAGGATTCGGTTCAGCATAATTAGCTTTCACATAGTTCTCCACTTCTGTAACATCATCTGTATCTGCAAGTGCACGCTGAGCAGATGACTTCGAACTTAATACCGCGTCATAGAGCGTGTAATTATACATTCCTAAATATTTTACGATATAGTTTCGGTCAAATGTTCTAGTCAACAGCTGCGGACGATCCATTTCAGCTAATAATAAATTTGCAGATAATGCAATAACTGCAGCTAGACCAACCGTTAAGATACTTTTACGTTTTACTCTGATTGGTTCTGGATTAATTTTCTTAGTTAAAACTAATACTAATAATACTACGATATCTAGGAAGAAAAGGATGTCATACGGATTGAAAAGAGCTCCAATACTATTTCCGATCGTTCCTGCATTCTTCGTCTGCGTTAATGTTGGCAGCGTGATAAAATCTGTGAAAAAGCGATAATAAAGCATATTTGCAAATAACATTAGAGTCATCGCAGTATTGATCATAATCATCCAAACGTATGATTTTCTACCTTTTGCAAACAAGGCAAATCCTACAAATAAGAGTGCTGAGCCAATTGGATTGATAAACAAGATGAATTCTTGAAATCCACCTTCGACTCCCAAGTTAAATTCCGTTTTATAAGCGGCATAAGATTTTATCCAAACTAAAACAACTGTAAGCAGGAAAAATCCCATATGTTTGTTTATTAATTGTTTTGGGTTAATCATTCTCTCACCTCTAAAATTTCAGTAACCAATCTATCATTCTAGTTTAAATCAAGTTCGTTTTCAATACTTATCGTAAAAACAATATAAAAAATAGTACACCTTATGAACTAAAAAGTCAACGAAACATACCTTCCTCATTTTCCATGGGATATTATGGATATCAGAAAAAGCTACCCATTATGAGCAGCTTTTTATCTATATGTTCTTCAACTGTTTTTATGTTGTTACGTACCACAAAAAGTTCGATAGGGTCCTTCTGTTTCAGGTGGTAATGTCGTGTATCCTTCTTGTTTCGTTGAGTAATCGTATGGTACTGATAAAACATTATGAAGTTTTTCTAGCACGCTGTAATCACCGTTTTCAGCTGCTTGAATAGCTTCTTCCACCCTATGATTTCTTGGAATGACAGCTGGATTGTTGTTTCGCATCAACTGCATAGATTCTTCTTTCGACTCTGACTGTCTAGCTTTTCTTTCTTCCCATTTATTAAGCCACGTCTTAAAGTCCTCGGCTTCAAAAAGTGCAGAACACTCGTTTCCACCTAATGTTAAAGAACGGAATGTATTGGTATAGTCAGCCTTATGCTGAGACATAAGAGTAAGAAGTTCTTCTATAAGGGCTTGATCTTCTTTTTCTTCATTATATAGACCAAGTTTTGCCCGCATGCCTCTAAAATAGTTCGCATGATACAGGTCAGAGAATCCATATAAAACTTCTTGTGCCAATTCAACTGCCTTTTCTTGTTCATCGTGTAAGAGTGGCAATAATGTTTCAGCGAATCGAGCAAGATTCCAACCTGCAATACGAGGCTGGTTAGCGTAAGCATATCTGCCCTCTCTATCGATTGAACTGAAAACAGTCAGTGGATCATAATTGTCCATGAACGCACACGGGCCATAATCGATTGTTTCTCCGCTGATTGTCATATTGTCGGTGTTCATAACGCCGTGGATGAAACCAACGAGTTGCCACTTCGAAATTAAATATGCTTGTTGTTCAATCACTTTTTTGAGCAAAGTCAGATATTGATTTCCCTCACTTTTCACTTCTGGATAATGACGCTTTAAACTATAATCTGCTAACTCTTTCAATTCATCGAGTGTTCCCCATTTTGATGCGAATTCAAACGTCCCTACTCGCAAATGGCTTGCTGCTACACGTGTCATGATAGCACCTGGCAGAGCCGTTTCACGCATGATTGATTCACCAGTCGTTACAACTGCAAGACTTCGAGTCGTTGGAATTCCTAAAGCGTGCATCGCTTCACTTATTAAATATTCTCGAAGCATCGGACCTAATGCTGCTCGTCCGTCTCCACCTCTTGAATAAGGAGTTCTTCCTGATCCTTTTAATTGAATGTCAAAACGTTTCCCATCAGGAGTGATCTGCTCTCCCACCATTAATGCTCGTCCATCACCTAACATATTAAAATAACCAAACTGATGTCCTGCATATGCTTGAGCTAAGGATGAACCCCTTTCTGGAAGCTTGTTGCCCGCAAATACGTTTACAGCATCTTCATTTTTAAGGAATTGTACGTTCAATCCAAGAGAGATAGCAACCGATTCATTAAGCACAACTAATTTTGGTGAAACTACTGGGTTTGGGTCAATGATTGAGAAAAATTTATCTGGTAGTTCAGCATAACTGTTATCTAAATTCCAACCTGTTACTTTCGTCATGAGAAGCACACCTTCTTTTATTTAATTGAATCCTCAGTTTCTATTTCCACCATAACATATTAGAGAGAGCTTTCCTTGTTTTAAAGATTTTAATTCTCGGACAAAAAAATAGTATATACTCACTCTATTATTTAGTAAAAATTCCCTATTTTATACCGATATACACGTTGTTGCAAGAAAGAATCATTTGTATAAATAAGGAGCGAACAAGTTGAGAAAAAGTATAAAGTTAAAAATGTTGATTATTTTCTCAGGTTTAATTGTTCTAATGGGAATTTTGATCGGATTTTTGTCGATCAATTCAACGAAAAATCTAATTGAAGAGACGGTTAGCAATCAGGCTCTCAAAACAGTAAAACGTTCTGCAGACTTATTAGACCCTGAAAAGTATGAAACTATATTAGATTCAGGGAAAACAGACTATTACTGGACCTTACGCAACGAACTTAACGAACAGAGAGAGTTGAACGGACTCGCATATCTGTACACGATGAAGAGAGAAAAAACAAATGAGGAGTACGTCTATTCCTATGTAGTGGACGGTATGCCAAAAGGGTCTGAAGATGCCTCCGATCTAGGAGAGATAGAAAAAGGAGTAGATAATTATCCCGAAATGAAAAGAGCGTTCGATGAAGGAACAACAACTACCGATATCAGCTTTACAGAAGAATATGGCGGAATGGTTTCCATTTATATCCCAATAAAATCTACATCTGGTGAAGTGATGGGGATTATTGGATCTGATCAAGACGTCACAAGTGTCTATACAGCCATATCTGAAAATCAATGGGAGATGATTGCAATTGTGGCTGTAATTCTAGTATTTGGCTTGATTATCATCTATTATGTGACAGTCTCCATTACTAGACCGATTCAACTGCTATCAAAAAAGTCTGAGCAAGTTGGAAACGGAGATCTAAGTGTCATTGTTGATTTGAATCGAGAAGATGAAATAGGAAGACTCGCCTCATCGTTTAACAATATGCTCAGAAATTTAAGGGACATCATTCATTCGATTAACCAAATGGGAGTCAAATTAAATGAAACAACAATTTCTTTAAACATAAGTGCAAATGAAACAAAAACAGCGAGTGAAGAAATTGCTAGTATGATGGATCAAGTTTCAAATGATTCTATGGCTCAGCACGTTACACTTCGAGAAAGTGTGAATGTTTTAGAGGAAATGACTTCAGGTGTCCAGCATATTGCTGCATCCGCTTCTAATTCTTCAAGCCTTTCACAAGTAACTTTAGACAAAGCAAAGCAAGGAAACGAATCCATGCAAAAAGCCATTAGCCAGATGAAGAGTATATCCGCTTCAGTCAATCAGTCTTCTTCGTCTATCTTGACTTTAAAATCACATTCTGTTGAAATTTCTAAGATTATTGAAATCATATCGGGAATCGCATCTCAAACCAACCTTCTTGCATTAAATGCCGCGATTGAAGCTGCTCATGCAGGAGATGCAGGTAAAGGATTTGCTGTTGTAGCTGAAGAAGTTCGAAAGTTAGCAGATCAGTCGACTAAGTCTACAGAAACGATTAGCAAGTTAATACAACAAATTGATAAGGATACCAATCAAACAGCAGATGGGATGTCAATCGTTCTAGAGGAAGTAGATAAAGGTATGCAAGACATGATTCAAACTGAAGAAGTATTCGCAATTATTTTATCCTCTATAGAAGGCGTATCTTCACAAATCCAAGAGGTCTCTACTACGACTGAAGAAATGTCTGCTTCATCTGAAGAAGTCTCTGCCTCAGCAGTAGAAACCGCAAAAATCGCTGAACTAGCTGCTGCAGGCACTAAAAATGTAGCCTCCATAACTGCTAGGCAAAACAATCAGATTACGAAAATGTCAGAATCGATCTCTTTATTAAAAGAGATGACAGAACACTTAAAGAAAATGACTGAAAAATTTAAGATATAAGAAATAAACAAAGCTTGGATTAAATTAATCCGAGCTTTGTTTAGATTATCTTGGTTTTAAAATTATACTGGTTTAAGCACTTAGTTTTTTCATAATAGCTGACGGATTAGAAGTAAACAGAATATAGGTTTGTTTTTTTGTCTCAATAAAGACCCGATCTGTCATACCATACGGGAAACCGATACGGATAGCTTCCTTATCGTCTCCACCATATGTATCGTCTAAACCTACATTAAGAATATCATCGGCAGGAATCTCCACCCTCAATAGCTGCCATCGAATAATAAAGTTGTTATCTATCTTTTTTACACTAACCTCAATCATTGTTCTCCACCCCTATTTTTTTGTCCTACTATTATTACGTATTAGTAGATGGAAAGTTTCGGTAATCAATAGCCTTAACTAGCTAATTCTATGTTTATTTAGGAAGACTTCTATAATCTTTGTGTATATTTCTGGTTGTTCTGAATGAACCAAATGAGCTGCAAAAGGAATAATAGAGACATGTACATATTTATTAAACTTCGGATAGAGAAGTGCGCCCTTCGTTTCATTAACATTTCCTTCTCCAACTACAAATAAAATGGGCAGATGAATCATTTTCAATTCACTAGTTTCTTTAAAAGGATACCAATCTACATTTCTACCCATATAAATAAATTGCTTCCAACCAGTACCATGAAGAGTATTAAAATAATCAATTATTTCTTGATTTTCTAAAATTTTCGCTTGATGTTCTACGTCTTTTTCATGTGCTTCTGACCAGTTATTAGGCTTTTCTGGTAGAATTCCTGAAATGGTCAAAGATTGAACTTTATGAGGATAACTTTGTGAGAATATTAAACCTACTAATGCACCTAGAGAACAACCTACTATATGTGCCTTTTCTATTTTGAAATGTTCTATTGTTTCTAGCAGATCATTTGCAGAGTCTTGAAAAAAATTAGAATAATCATTTGTAAAAGATTTTCCATGACCTCTCAAATCAGGTTTATAGACTTTAAAGTCGTGTTTAAAATATTCACTTTGATATTCAAAATCTGTACTACCTGTTTGTAACCCTGTATGCAGGAAAATCACTGGTTCCCCTGCTCCTACAACTTCTGTATGTAAGATCATTTAGTCCCCCAAATTTAAATATTTACATATGATTATTTGTAACACGTTTTAACAGCTTTCTTAGTTAATTCCCAAATCCACCATAACGCCATGCTAATCCGACCATCTCCATCAGCAAAAGAGGAACCACAAGAATGAATGATACAGCTATGGCCAGACCTCGAAAACCAAGGTTCTTAGGAGATCGAAATGCAAAATAAATAGCAGTGAGCACTCCTCCCCACACGATCAACCGCCAGTATCCGAAAGCAATGGCATAGGTGTGTATAAGTAAAAAGAACGCGACTGTAAAAGCACTTACTAGTAATGAAATCGAGCTAAATTTCTCTCTCATACCAATCCGCTCCTAATAGTCCATCGAATTTGCTGATTTCAACAGATCATCCATCTTAAATTCAGAACCCATTAACATCATCCCATAATATATATCATCTTTACTCCAACGAATGGATTTAACGTCAGATGATTCTCTTTCTATAATAACCTCAGTGCCATCTTTCAATTTTGTTGTCTTCTTCTCACCTTCATCATTGAAATTTGCGTTTTTATTTTGGAACGTGGTTACACGAAGGACGGAACCTTTTTCATTACCATAAGTAAATTCAGTATGTAAGATATCCCCTTTTGGATCTCCCGCAGGATCTACAGCATATGTTAATTGGACGTCTTTTGACTGAAAAGGAAGTTTTTCTGGAGCTGCCATCTTTTGTTGCACCTCTTTTGGCAACCGCTCCATCTCTTTCTTCACATTCGGATAATTCTCATTCAGCTTGTCGACAGCTCCTTGATCGCTGCAAGCCGCCAAGATAATTAAAAGTAACAAGCTTAGTATCTTCTTCATACGATCACCTCTTACTTTTCTATATTCTACTTTTGGAATATAATTCCTGTTTGTGAGGTAAGTATCCTTTCAAAAAACACAAAAAAGCCTAGAGTTTACTTCACCCTAAGCCACTTTAATATACTTAAAATTGTTTTACAGAACAAATTCCATCGAAATACTTGTGTTTTTATAACCTAGCTTCTTATACAACTGATAAGCCACTTCATTTCTTCCAAAGACACTTAATCCAATAGACTCTATTCCTGATTGCTTTAACATACTTTGAAGTATTTCTAACGTTTTCTTCCCGTATCCTTTTCTTCTATGAAGGTCGTCTATGAAAATATGGTACAAAAAGGCTTGATTAATCTCCGGCATCAATCCATACCAGAGAATTCCTACTTTTTCATAGGTTTTGGAATCTTGAATGTTGTACAAATACTGACCTTCAGTTAACAATCCATCTTTCCAAAGATCAGACATCATCATTTCTGATTCTTCTAAGGCAGACTGTAACGTTAGGTTGAAGTTCTTAGTGATTTCACAAGCGTAATCTGAAATCATAAATGCCAGATAATCCTGAAATTCTTGTTCGGTTAATGGGTTTAAATGTATCATGTTATCTCTCCATTCTAGTAATGATCAATTAGAAGGAAGTAAACAAAGATTCATTCATAGAAAATAGACTAAATAATAGAGTTACTTCATGAATAAACACCTTTGTTTACTCGTGAGACCATGTTACACAGTTAGTATGAGACATTCTTTAACGCTCCTTTAACATTCATCATTTAATAACTCTTATTTTAACATAAAGTTCCAATAAATGTTTAATCCATTGTCGAACCGCACGTTACATTGATAATTGTCCCTGTTATGGCACTCGCTCGATCCGATGCAATAAACACCGCTGTATCAGCGACTTCTTTCAACTTTGGAAGGCGTCCTAACGCTGTTCCTTCCTCCATATACTGTCTCACCTCAGGAAAGTCTGGTTTCCATGTTTCTGGTATAGCATCTGATCTCAAAGAAACGACACGAATCCCTTTTGTACCGAGCTCACCGGCTAAGCTACGTGTAAATCCTTCGATGGCTGAACAAGCTGTGGCAAAACCTCCCGAGTAATGATAAGTATGGTCTCTGCCTGACAATGCTGCCGATGATGCAGAAAGAGTTAAGATTACTCCTGAATTCTGCTTGATCATATGCTTTGCTGCTTCAGTACTAGTGAGAAAATGAGTTCGGACACCCGTTAAAATGGGAGTTATAAAGTCTTCTTGTGTCATATTGGTGAGCGCCGTTCCTTGAAGATCTCCTCGAATTCCAATCGCGTTAAAGGAAATATCTATCTTTCCCGCATGCTTTACGATTCGATTCAGGTGTATTTCTATTTCATTTTGATTAAGAGCATCTACTTTCGTTACTTTCGCTGTGCCTCCAGCATTTGTTATATCATTTGCAACAATCTGCAAAGAATCAAGCGATCTTCCAGCTAAAAATACAGAAGCTCCCTCTTCAGCAAAGGCACGTGCAACAGCACCACCTATCGCACCACCCGCTCCATAAACGACTGCGATTTTGTCTTTCAACAACATCTTCAGTCCTCCTTTAATCATTCTTTCAATCAGTATTGCACCTATTCCGTAGATTTCATTCTTTTTATGCCTTTTTCGTTCAAAAAAAGTACATTCTCCTTGTTGAAGAATGTACGAATGTTTTGGTTTTGTTTTTTAGAGATCTAACTTTTCTTTCACTTCTTTTATTTGAAGGATATGGCGTTGTTCATGATAAGCAACAAATGGAATCCATTGCTTTAGACTAATATCGCCGAAGATTGGATGAGGAAAACCTTTCGCTTCTAAATCCTTTTCATCAGCCGTGTTATCGATGTCTAATAAATGTTGATGAGTCGCTGCCAATTTCATCTTTATTTCTTCAATAGAAGCAAATTCTGAAGTTGGGACTGCAAATTCTGGAGCATCTACCTTAATATCTCTATTGATAGTTGCTTCAATCGGCTTCTTGTCTGCGTTCACCACTTTACCATTTTGGAGTTGATGTTTAATGTTTTTTGCAATGCCGCCTTCCATTAAATATAGATGTTCTAGAATTTGCTTAATGGACCATTCGTTTTCTGACGGTTTTGTATTTAGATTTTCGTCATTAATTCCTTCTACTTCTGCAAACAAATCTTGTCGTATCTTATCATTAATTAGCATCTCTTCATCACCTTTAATGTATATGACTTGTCCTCGTAGTGTAGCATAATCAGCTTTCAAAATTCTCGTTTGAGAACTTTGTTCCATCGTTTATTTCATTCATTCCTAATCATTTCTATAGTTGTTTCCGATATAACAATTGGTTCTTTATGAAATAAATTTTTATTATAGGAGTCATTTCTATGTCTATCAAAATTCAAACGTATCTGTCCGTGAGCATCTCATTGATCATACTAACCACATCATTATTTCTTAGTATCTTTATCAGTGATAAATCCAGCGAATTATTAGAAAAAGAAATAGGTAATTCCCTAGCTTCTTCAGCCTTTCAACTATCTCACAACCTTGATTCTTTCATGTGGTCGAGATACCAGGAACTACAAGTTTTAAGTGAACAGGAAGTGCTGAAAGACCCGAGAAGAATAAATGAAGCACAATTTCTGATCGATCAGCTTCAAAATAAAATTCCCTCCTTCTCATGGGTTGGAATAACGAATCAAAAGGGAGTCATTCAAGCTTCCACGAAGAAACTTCTTATCAACAAAGATATATCTGCTCGTCCCGTATTTCAAAAAGCAACTGAACAGCCTTTTATCGGTGATGTACATGATGCCCTTTTGCTATCCAAACTGATTCCAACCAAGGATGGTTCACCTTTACAATTAGTCGATATCAGTACACCATTAACAGATAAAAACGGCGTTTTCCAAGGTGTGTTAGCCGCCCATCTCAGCTGGGAGTGGTCTAAAGAAGTAGAATCCGCAATTCTAAAGCCCATAAAAGAGCAAAAAAAGGATGTGGAAGTATACATAATCAGTAAAGAAGATACGGTACTCCTAGGTCATAAGAATGATTTAGGAAAAAAAATTAAGATAAGTGATCTCGATAATAAAGGAAAGAGAAACGAGTGGAATTTTGTGCGTTGGCCAGATGGAAAAGAGTATGTAACAGGCTATGCTTTTGGTGACGGATATCAGAATTATCCCGGACTAGGCTGGACGGTTGTCATTCGTCAATCAGAACAAGCGGCTTATGCATCCGTCCAATATCTGCAAACATTCATTTTAGTCTGTGGTATTGTAATTTCTCTACTTATGGCTGTTATTGGATGGTTTATCACAAAGAGAGTTTCTCGTCCTCTTTTTGACTTGGCTATCTCTGCTGACAAGTTGAAAGATGGTGAGATCGTAGAGATTCCTTTGTTGCGCGGAATCAAAGATATAGAAGTTCTAAGTTCTTCTTTTAGAAGCTTAATCTCATCTTTAAAGCAAACAGAAAAACAGTTAGACAAGATGGAGAACATGGCACATACGGACTTTCTGACAAGTATGCCGAATCGGTTAGCTCTTTTGGAATACATGAATTCAGTTCGCTTTAATTCTTCTAATGGCAGCTATGGGGTGCTTTATATCGATCTGGACGGTTTTAAATCAATCAATGATACACACGGACATCATGCTGGAGATCTACTTTTAATAGAAGTTGGTAAGCGTATCATTACTTCATTAATTAAGAAGGAACATTTTGCAGCACGTTTAGGTGGAGATGAATTTGTAGTTGTACTCCCTATTCAGGAGAATTATTTAAATGAAATAACGGAGATCTCACACTTCCTCATAGAAACTCTTAACCGACCATTTCTTATTCAGGAACATTCAATAAAAATTGGGTGCAGCATGGGATCAGCTAAATGGATAGCTCAGGACGTTTCCCCACAAACCATACTTGAATATGCAGATGAGGCATTATACGTTTCAAAGAAAACGGGTAAAAATAAGTTGAGTTTTTACTCATTTCGAAAAACATCATAAGATTGCTTCATATTAAGAAAGCATCCGAATGATGGCATCCGGATGCTTTTTATACTTATTTATTTTAATTGGCTGATGAATGGTCCATAATTTCTTGGAGTGCGCTGCACAGATAACCATTTTAGAGTAGTGAATTCTTCTAACACCCACTCTCCATTAAATCGGCCAAGTCCTGAATCTTTTTCTCCACCAAATGGCATATGTGGTTCATCGTTAACAGATTGGTCATTGATGTGAATCATACCTGTATGAATAGCATGAGCTATGTCTGTTGCATGTTCAATGTTTTTAGAATGAACGGCTCCGCTCAGTCCATACGGGTAAGCATTTGCCATTTGAACAACGTCTTCATCTTTTTCAAACGGAATAAGAATAGCTACTGGTCCAAAGATTTCATTCTTCGCTAAAGGCATCTCATTATTAACATCTGTTATCACTGTAGGTTCTAGTACATTTCCGTCGGCATCTCCACCAACGCGAATCTTAGCACCTTGTGAAACACTTGCTTCAATGTCCTTTAAAATTCGATCAACTTGGTCTCTATTGATTAATGGACCAACATTCGTATTTTTTTTAGACGGATCTCCAAATTTCAGATTGCTTGCTCGCTGAACAAAGGCTTCTGCAAATTCTTCATAAATGTCTTGATGAACAAAAATACGATTGATCGCCATACATATTTGCCCTTGGTGATAAAACTTTCCAAACAAGGCTGAATCTACGGCTTGATCAATGTCTGCTTCTTTTAACGCGATAAATACGTTATTCCCGCCTAATTCAAGAGCAGATTTCTTTAAGTTCTTACCAGCAAGTTCACCGATGTGTCTTCCGACTTCTGTTGAACCTGTAAACGAAATCAGACGCGGAGTTGGATGTGTGACGATCTCATCTCCAATTTCTGAACCACGCCCTACGATTACGTTGATCAAACCTTTTGGAAGTCCAGCCGCTTCAAAGATGCTTGCAAAGACTAATCCACCTGTTACTGGTGTGTCAGTAGCTGGTTTGATCACTACAGCATTTCCAGTCGCTATGGCAGGTGCGATGGATCGAATAGCCAGATGGAACGGGAAATTCCAAGGACTAATTATTCCAATTACCCCTAACGGATTACGGTACACTCTGTTTTCTTTGCCTGCCGTTTGTGAAGGAAGAATTTTTCCTTCCATTCGATAAGGGTATGTTGTAGATTCTTTTAAAATATTAATAGAAGCTCGAAATTCTGAGATAGCTTTCATATACGTTGAGCCTGATTCTTTGATGATCCAATCAATAATAAGCTCCTCATTCTCTTGCATAACTTCAGCTACTTTTTCTAAAACAGCACGCTTGTTTTGTGGAAGTTCGTTTGCCCATTCAGCTTGAGCAATTTTCGCCGCTTCATAAGCTTCGTCCAAGTCTTCTTTCGTCGCAGCTTGAATCGTAACAAGCTCTTCTTCCGTGAATGGATTTGTGTTCTTCATCAAGCTATCGCTGCTTCCTTTTCTCCATTCGCCGTTAATATATATATTTGAAAAATCGGTGTTCATTTTATTCATCTCTATTAACACTCCTTTTCACTTACAAAAGATTAGTTATGACCTTACTCCTATTTTTAGACGATGTAAATCAATCTGCTTATTACTTTACCCAAATACATATAGATACTACACATGATTAGTAGATCTAAAGTGTTTTACGGTACGTGTTTTTATATTTGTTACACGTTCTCCGATAAAAGGAGTGTAATCACCTAAGAATTATTGTGAGCACCGGTAAACACTTCACTTTCACTGATAATGTTTACCTATTCACCTGAGACCAAGGCACCTTCACCTGTACATTTACTGATTAATGTTACAGGCGTACTCAGCTACTTCATTCTGAACCTAATCCTTAAAGAAAAAACCGACACTAAATTGGGTCTTAATCGTACCCATAGTGTCGGTTTTAGTAGAAAAATTTTAAGCTGTAACTGATTTAGTTGATGTTTTGTTTTCTTTTTCAATCTTATTTACTGCTTCAGCACTTGTATCGACGCGTTTGACGAAAAAGGCTAGCACTAAAGCAACGATGTTAATTCCGAATGCAACTAAGAATGAGTATTGAATTCCTGACAGAAGAGCTTGCTGTGTTAATGCAGCGGTTGAGGCTTCGGTAATCGTCGCTGGATCTACTCCACTCATTAAGCTTTCTGCTTCTGTTTTTGTAACAGTGTTCATAATCGTGACTAGTATCGCTGTACCGATCGAACCGGATACTTGCTGTGCTGTATTATTAACGGCTGTACCGTGCGGATTTAGGCTCGTTGGAAGCTGATTAAGACCATTCGTCATAATCGGCATCATGACCATCGACAATCCAAACATACGCATAGAATAGATCATGATGATATAAGAATAAGACGAATCAGCTTGCAGATGAGCGAGCATATAAGTCGAGACTGCTGTGATAGAAAGTCCGACTACCGCTAAAGCACGCGGTCCGAATTTATCAAAAAGTTTACCAGTAATAGGTGACATGATTCCCATAATGATTGCTCCCGGCAGCATCATCAGTCCAGAATCAAGTGGTGAAATTCCTCGAACGCTTTGCACGTAAGCTGGTGTTAAAATCATGCCTGAGAACATAGCAACCGCATTTACAATCGCAATAACGGATGCAAGTGCAAACATTGGATACTTATACACTCGAATGTTCAATAATGGTTCATCTAATTTTAGTTGTCGTAGGATGAATATAACCAATGCAATTCCACCAATAATTAGTGTTGATAGAACAACTGTATCTGTCCATCCGTCTGAACTTGCTGTACTACAGCCGTATAGAATTCCTCCAAAACCGATGCTAGACAACACAAGAGAAAGGTAATCTAATGATACATTTTTGTTCTGCTTCATCACGTTCTCAAGCTTCCATACAGCAAATAGTAAGCTGAGGATAGCTAGAGGCAGAATCATTTCAAAAAGGAGACGCCAGTCATAGTATTCTACGATATACCCTGACAATGTTGGTCCGATCGCAGGAGCTGTAATCATGACCAACCCAAAAATCCCCATCGCAATGCCTCGTTTTTCACGTGGAAAACTAACGAGCATGACGTTCATTAAGATTGGTCCCATTACAGATGAACCGACAGCTTGCACCATACGTCCTGTTAATAACACACCAAAGTTAGGTGCAAAGGCTGATAATGCTGTACCGATTGTAAAGATGACCATTGCTGTAATAAATAACATCCGATTAGAAAATCGAGTGATTAAAAACGCTGAAGCTGGTATTAAAACACCGCTCACAAGCATGAAGCCGGTGACCAGCCATTGAACGGTCGAATAGTCTTTTACATTTAAATCCACCATGATGGTTGGTAATGCTACGTTCAGCAATGAGTTGTTTAAAAAAGCTACGAACGCTCCAACGAACAAGATCGCAAGCATCAAATAGGGCGGTTTTTTATGTTGTAAAGTGGAATCTGTATTCCCCATGTCATTTCTCCTCTTTATAAAATAATTACTTAACTTTATTAAGTTTATACCCTGAGTATAATAATATCAACACTTTTGTACCTTAAGTCTAAAAACGTTGTGTTTCCAACTGAAGAAATTTATACTAGTCGTAAGGGTTGGACTTAGGAGGAACGCATGAATAACAGAAAAAGAAAAGTCGCTGACACCGCATTAAAGCTTTTTATAGAAAAAGGCATCCAGCAGACATCTATACAGGAAATCATAGATAAAGCAAATATTTCAAAAGGTACGTTCTATAACTATTTCTCATCAAAGAGTGACTGTATCGCAGACATATTAGAATTTCTGCGGTATGATGCCAGTCAGCAGCGAATTGCCGTTCAGATCGGTAGGGACACAGGTGATCGGGACGTTTTCATCGAACAAATTGTGATCATTATGCGTTTGAATCAGGAAAGAAACCTTCAGCCACTTTTTGAAGCGATTCTTTCATCCAATGAAGCCGACTTAAAAAAACTCGTTATGCAGCATCGGTTATATGAGATGGAATGGCTTTCTAATCGTTTTATCGAGATCTTAGGGGATGAAGTGCGGGAGCATGTGTTTGAAGCCACTATCCTATTCTTTGGAATGATGCATCATATGTTATTTACGATGCGAATAACGAATACAACTTACTCATTAGAGCATGTCGTTGATACACTTCTCTCTTATATTGAGTTGATCGTACCGAAGATGATGATGAACGAATCTGTTCTCATTCCTCTTTCAGCTATTGATTTACTTCGTACAAATGCAAATAAAAAACAAGTTAAAATAGAGGACATTCTTTCACTTGCTGATCAGCTGCAACAGGATTATACGTTTAACGAAGAACAGCAAGACCTTTTTGATGCGATCATGAGTGAACTTCAACGTGAGCGTATTCGTAAAATAGTTCTTCAACCATTATTGAAGCCATTTCAAAAAAGTTTTGAAGAATCACCAATTTCTTCTCAAGCGCAAACTTTTACTAACTTGGTATGGTACTTTTTAAGAAACATGAATTGAAGAAAAGGCTGACCGATGTCTAGAATCGGGTCAGCCTTTTTATGTTTGCACAAATGACGTACTCTTCTTATAATATTGGTGAATGGAGGTCGGTAAAAATGGCAAATCATTTTGCCGGAATCATAATCAGCTCATGCAAAGCCTACAATTAGGGGCGATTCTTTGTATGGGCAGACATCGGTAACGTCAGTCGCCCGAGCGTATGACTTCGTTTCTAATGATGGCTTTGCACCTTGTTTTCTTTTTTCACAAAAAATAAGGAGCTGAACAAAATGAGTAAACCATTCATTAGAAATCATCAGTACAACCTCATAAAAAAACAGGTTTTACAACTACAGCGTGCATGTAATAACGGTGCTGATCCAAAAGTAATTGAAGCTGTTCAACACAGCGCTCAATCAAAAATTCTTGAATCCTTTTCTGAGCTGGATGAATCACAAAAAGATTTAATAGCGGGGTTAGAACCTTTACGCAAATCAGAAGAGTTTCAGAAATACTTGCAATCCTTAGAACCATTTCTTGAGGAATTTTCAACCACTACTAATAAGCAGATCATTAAATTGTTTCCGAAAGTGAAGAAGCTGAAAGTACCTAATTTAAATACGATTGATTTTCAAAAGGTCAGTTATCTTGGCTGGGTTGATATTGGTACGAATAAAATGTTTATCGTGTATCACTTAGACGGTAAGCTAGTTGGTGTGCAAGGTAGATATACACCTTCAAACAAGGGTATCTGTTTTTTGTGTAACGGAATTACAGATGTTGCATTATTCTCAGCGATAACAAGATCTAAACCAGCAAACGCTTCTTCCGACTATTATAAAGCGATCGGAAATTACATTTGTACGGACAGTCATGAGTGCAATAAAAGAATTTCAAATGTTGACTCTTTAGAAAAGTTTCTTCAAGACGTTCTATACTAAAGAAAAGCCAAGCTTCTGCGTCTAGCAGCTAGCTTGGCTTTTTTGTTACCTTTTTAAAGTTTTAAAGTTTTAAAGTTTTAAAGCTGGAAAATGCGGTATCACTTCTTCACCTAGTTCTTGTATAACTTCTTTAGCTGGTCTTTCACTATCGAAGAGTGCAAAGAACAAGTGGTTTACTCCAGACTCTTTATACACTTGCAACAGCTCGATCAATGGATTGCGGCCGATTCTAAATCCTAAACGAATCGGTTGTGGAGCTTCGTTAGGATCTTCTGCTAGATCAAGGTGCATGGGTTGAGTGAATGGTTTGAACGTATTAGGATGATAGCGCTCAACTAACTCTCTCCACCTTTTTATTGTTACTTCTTGATACTTAGGGCTGCGAGGATAGTACATCCACCCATCTCCATGCTCTGCAAACCACTCCATTTCCTGTTGTGCATAGCCTGTAATAAATGTCGGAATTCGTTTTGTTGGCTTAGGTACAAGATTAGCTCCCTGCAGGGCTCCCCGGGATGAATGGATTTCTGGGTATTCGTTATAAAGGACCTGGTTAAGATATTGAAAAGCCTCCACAAACGCTTGCCCTCGTGTTTCGTGCGAGACACCTAAAGCAGAGAAATCTGCACGTCTATCACCTGATGATACGCCAAGCAACACACGTTCTGGGAACAATTGATCCAGAGTTGCGATTTCTTTAGCAACACGCAACGGATGCCTTAATGGTAGTACAGCAGCTGCTGTTCCTAGTGCAATTTCCTTCGTCTGACTTGCTAAATATGTCATATAGATCATCATATCGTAAATCTGACCTACCGCTGGATCTCCAAAATTCGGATCTTCCAACAGAACATCACGAAACCATAAACTTGTGAAACCTAATTTTTCAGCTAACTGCGACAATTCAACTTGCTGTTCCATCGTCGGAGTAGCAAATCTATAATTTTCAAGAGGGATGTGTAGTCCAAGTGTTAATTCACCCTCACTATACATTCGATTGTAAGAACGATGATATTTGAATGGATTCATTGTTGGTCGTGCCCTCCTATGAGAAAAGATTCCTTTATGATTTAAAATCATACGCTCTTTACCAAAAAATAAAAGTACGCACTTTGAAGTACGATAGGCACTTTCAAGTAACAATTACGTAATATCAAAAAAAGCCGACAGCAAAAAGGTCTGTAAAACCTTTTCCTGTCAGCTTACCTAAACATCCTAGTTATTTTGTTTCCATTCTTCAGCTAATAGACCATATATCACATGATCAACATAATGATCATAAAGCCATTCTGCTTGGCGAATCTTGCCTTCTTCCTGAAATCCTAGCTTCTCAGGAATCGCACGGCTTTTTTTATTTTCTTCAGCTACTCGTATTTCAATTCGATTAAGATCGAGTTCATTAAAGCCATATGCAATATATGCTTTACACGCTCTCATCATAATTCCTTTTCCTTGAAACTGTTGACCGAGCCAATATCCCATAACACCGATCTTATGTAACCTATTTATTTCGTTAAACCCGATAATTCCAGCAATGTTTCCTTTATAGATAATTGCTGTTGTCTTTGGATAACCCCCTGTTTCAATTACCCCTTTTAAGGTCGCTTTTATGAAAGCAAGGGAATCTTCTTCTTCATTCGTATAGTCTAACCAGCCTAGCCATTCCTTTAGATACTCTTTAGATTGAATCGTTAGTTGGAAGAACTCTGTAGCATCTTTTTCATTAAACATACGAAGAGATAGCTCCTCGTCAATTTTATAAACAAACATAACCTTTGACCCCTTTTTTCCTAATTTTAGCACATAGGTACGGAAAATAGAGGTTATTATTGATTTTTAAAAAATTTCAATTCATTTCGAATTAAAAATTCTAAATATGTTGAATTTTAATTTTTATTGAATTAGAATAAAAAATAGAATTTATTCCTTTTGGAGGTAGAAATGAAAAATATCCATTCTCCTCATTCTCATGAAACTGTATCCCTATCGATTGAGAGTTCAATGGTATGGGAACTAGCTCTAGGAATTGCAGGTTATACATACGAAAAATTGCGTCACACATTTGAACAGGATGAGCAGTGGACACAGCAAGAGTCTCTAATGTCAGCGTCTTTAAGAAAGAATTTAGAAACCATACAAAAAACAAACTTGTGGTATGGCATGATTATGCTGCAGAACAAAATTTCAGCTTCTACGATTACAGAATTTTCATTAAAAGTTTCTGAGTTACCATCTGACGTTTTTTATGAAACGCTTTTACCTTACAAAAATCGTTCATGTGAGTCGCACAGAAATGAGGCCGCAAAAAGTTATGAACAATCTAATGCCTTTGATCAATACGCATCTCTATTTAAAGAACACGACTTTTTGGAGGGATATGTACGAACACTTGAGCATATGAACCGTGATGAACTGCACTCTTTACTAACTGAAACACTTTCGGAATGGTATAACTGGCAAAGTAAAAATACGGATTGGGAAAAATGGATGCAAGCTCTCTCATTTGAAAAGAAACAGCATGGTCTTCTTGATCAACAAAAACCATCAGAAGAAATTGAACGTATTACAAGAGGAGCAAAATATGTTCCAGAACCTTCTGTTTGGAACATAAAACTAATTCCACATGTCTCTTATAGACCATGGATACTTGAACAAAAAACATCAGATACAAAGCTCATCTTTTATCCATTGAGTGATGAAGCGTTATTAGAGCCAGGTTCTCCTACAAATGAGCTTGTACGGGGGCATAAGGCACTCGGTGACGATCTTCGATTAAAATTATTGTATCAACTAATGAGAGGACCACTCTCTCTTCAAGAATTAACCACACAGTTTAACGTATCAAAAACCACCCTGCACCACCAGCTATCACTTTTAAAAGCTGCTAAATTTGTTAAGGTTGAAAAAGGTATATATTCCGCTAATACACACTATATTCGTTCGTTCTCCAACCAACTTCAACACTATTTGGGAGAAGACACAAATGAAGAATAACTCATTATCTAGACCATTTAAAGCCCTCTGGATCGGCGAGATCATTTCCGAATTTGGAGGCGCTGCCGGTGGAATCATAAATGGCCTTCTTCTGTATGAGATAACAGGGTCTAAAGAGTGGATGGGAGCACTTTGGCTTCTTTATTTTATTCCATCCTTAATTCTGCAAGGTATCAGCGCTCCATTCCTAAACCACGTTATTAAAGAAAAAATGCTTTTAAATATTCAACGATTCCGTTCTGTTGCTTATATTCTGCCTTTGATCGGATACATAAGCGGTTCAGAAATAGGTACGATCGCTGGATTAGTGATTCTGCAATGTGTATTGGGTCTATTGCAACCGATATACGCTAGTCTTTCTTTTGCTTTATTACCAGATCTTTGTGAAGAAAAAGAATTAGTTTCTGCCAACAGCTTACTCGATGGAACCATACGCCTCATGAGTTTTATCGCACCAGGTGTTACATCTTTACTTCTTTTAGTCAGTCCTCTGTATACCATTTACGGGTTATCTAGCCTTATGTTTTTACTGAGCTCCATATCGCTTTCTCTAATTCCTCAAGTAAGCAAAAAAAGAGTAGCGACATGGTCAAAAAAGTTCTGGTGGGAAGAAACAAAAATTGGGTATCGTACTTTCCTTCAATTTCCACAGCTACTAAGACTAACTCTGTTATCATCATCTGTACAATTTGCAGTAGGAGCCACTTTGGTAGTAAACGTGCCTTTTATTAGAGAAGATTTGACCGGGGAAGCTTGGGAATATGCGATTTTTGCGGGAATGTTTCCGATTGGATATGCGCTTGGCATGCTGCTTCTTACAAAGTTACCTAAGAACAATAAAACCATGTATGTTGGCCTTGTTGGAGGTGGGTTGTCTTTTATCGCATTGTACTTCGCTCCTTCTGTTTATATCGCTTGGGGATGCGAATTTTTAGGAGGACTCTTATTTCCGATGTTCAATGCCCAAAGCTCTGCTCTTTTTCAACGAAATGCTCCTCGAGATCGATTATCACAATTAAGCGCAGTGAGGTTACTTTTTCTTCGGATCACCATGCCACTCGGAATCTTATTCGCTTCTAACAGTTACTTAGGCATAAGTACTCGTATGACATACTTTTTTATCGGTGTGATAATTGCAGTGCCAGGAATGTATTACTTAATCTATACCTTGATTCAAAATAAAGATCATGATTTGAAAGATCGAGTTAAAATCTCAAGTTAAATGAAAAAATGGCGACCAAAACTAGAGAGTCCTAATTTGGTAGCCATTTCTTTTATTTTAAACTAAATATTTACTAAGGAATTAATACAATTTTCCCTAACTTTCCTGCTTTCTTAAAATATGTTTGAGCTTCTCTTGCCTCTTGAAGAGGAAACGTTCGATCTATAACGGGTTTAATTTTACCTTGAGAAATTGCATCTAGCATTCGAGCAAATTCTGCCTTTGTTCCTAAAACAGAACCGTATAGTGTTATGTGTTTTAAATATAAAGTTCTAAAATCAAGCTCTGTTTTTTGTCCGCCGGCAGATCCTGAAGTACAGAACTTGCCTCCGTTTTTTAATACTTGGAGAGAAGTAGAAAACAACGCGTCTCCAACCACATCTAAAACAGAGTCAATCGGACCCCCGTTGATTTGTTGGATTTCATGCGCAAGGTCCTTCGATTTATATGAGACTACATGTGTTGCTCCGAGTTCTTTTAGTTTTTCCTCTAACGTAAGGTCGCCTACCACTGCAATTACTTTAGCTCCAAAAACATTTGCAGCAATCTGTAGATTCAGTGAGCCTACACCACCGTTGGCACCCGTTACTAGGACGGTTTCATTCGGTTGAACCTGAATCTGTTCGACCATGTGCCACGCAGTTAAACCACTTACGGAGAAAACGGAACTTTCTGTGAAACTCTGTAAAGGCATATCAAAGCAAAGATGTGCTGGCCATACTACATATTCAGCATACCCTCCGTCATACTCAGACCCTATAAATGACATATCATCAGAGATATGTTCGTATCCATCTTGTCCACTTGATGTAAAAGGAAACAAAACAACGTCCTTTCCTATCATAGAAGATGCAACTTGTTTCCCTGTTTTCACAACTGTACCTGTAATATCTGAGCCTGGTATTCTCGGAAATTGAACCCCTTCTGGTCGCCAACCTGATTTAGAACCTGTACCGTATGCTCCTTCTCTCATCCAAATTTCCGTATTATTAATACCACATGCCTTCACCTGAATTAAAACTTCATTTTCTCCTGGCTCCGGTATGTTGATATCAACAACTTCTAATTTATTTATATCACCATAACCTGTCACTTGAACGGCTTTCATAAAATCATTCCTTCTGTCTTAAATTTCTTGCAGCAATTTAACCCTTTATTGAATTTTATATTTAACTTCTCCATCCCTTATAGTAGCCCAAAAGCTATTGAGTAAAACCTTCACAGTAACCTGTAATAAAGTAAAGTTAACGTTCTGATACTTCCCTTTAGCTTTAATTCTGTAAAACAGGTAAACTAATAAAAATTGATACCTGAGAGTGGTGATAACTTGAAAGTGAAAATGAAAGAGTTAATCGAACAAAAAAGGAATGTTCATGTGCTTTATTCTTATAATGGAATGAAAGAATACACAGAAAAAATTGTGAATTTTATTCAAGACGGCACCTCATTAGGAGAGTGTGTTGTAGTGATTGAAAACGAACGCATCTATCGCATGCTTAAACAAGAGTTGGCCATTAGACTAAAACCTGATCAATTGGAGCTTGTCCATCATGTAAATAATTTTGACTTTTACTATTCAAGCGGCAGTTATCATCCACCTGCCATTGTAGATTACTTTTTCAAAACTGTTAAACCTTATGTAGATAACAACAAGTCTTTTCGTTCATGGGCACATGTTGAATGGGGGACAATGGAAGATCCTCTTCATCTTATCGAAGACCTAGAGAGAATCGTGGACGGAGTCGTAAATGAGCTTGCATTCCCACTTATATGTGCATATGAGGGTGAAAAAATGCCAGAACATCTTCAAACCAGCTTACTGAAAACGCATCCCTATATACTCATAGATGAGGAATTCGTTGTATCAGATCAATACACATTGAAACGTATAAATAAATAAATAAATAAATAAAACACTGCGATTTGCAGTGTTTTTAACTTATAAATGGCCATACTCCTGTTTCCAGCACATACTCTTCATTTGAATTCTTTACAACATAATCAAAGTGTTGATGTTTGGGATGCATGAATACTTCATACTGAATTCTTCGTTCCTCGTGTGAATGTAACAAATGATCAATGTTGGTCCCTCGTTCCGAAACATCACGTACCCCTCTCCTACTTAACTCAGTATCACCGTCTGTATATAAATAGATCTTAAGATCAAACAGTGCAGGATCACAAAATGCTACACTCATTCCCTCAACTATTGTTATCTGTTTTCCTGAGGAAACCAAAATACTCTCTGTTAAATGAGTCCCGATCGTGTATAGATTTAACCTATCCCTTATCATTTTTATATCTCGCTCTAAAGACCAAATATGATGAGCAAGTGGATGACATGCTGTCATTTTATAAGAATGGTTTTTATTGTGATACACGTAATCTACTGTTGTGCATTTTCTTAGCTCAGAACGGACGATATAAGGATCCGTATTAATAGAATTTACTTTTTCCTGCCCAATCATATGTATAAGTTTAGAAGCAAATGTTGTTTTTCCTGCAGCACCGTGTCCAGAGATCCCTATTATCAATGGATGTTCTACTCTTCTTATACGATTACTTACTTCTTGTAAAATATTTTCCATGAATTTTTTACTCCTAATTTTTTTCTGGATGATTAATAAATCTTTTTAATAAATATTTTTGAATACCATATAGTTGTAAATATATAGAAATGAACACACCGAGAATGCCACCTAACATTATGCAAATGCCTTGTTGATTATAAGCACTTCCGACAATGAGACCAAACAGTAAGCCTAATAAAAGATTGGAAATGAATACCTTCATATCCTTCCTCCTTATCTGCATTATAATCCTTTTTGAACCTCTAATTATGCGTCTTGTCTTTCTTTTGTCGCGTAACATATCGCTCTATTCCAGAAACCACACTCCCTATAATATAGAGAGCACCGTTTCCAATAAGGACTAGAGCTATAATTGCTCCTGCAAGTCCTGCTCCGAACCCATCACTTCCTTCGCGATGAGCTTCCTCTCCTAAATATGAGCCTACCCACATTGCAACCAACGGTCCTAAAAAACAAATGATGATACCTGAAACCCAATAAGGTATTCTGTACTTTTCCCTCAAAGTATAAGGAAAATAGTTAAACACAAAAAGACTTAGAGTCAATACGATACCGAACACAGCACCTGAGTTCATAAGCTCCTCCTAAATGGAATATAATGGTACTATAATGTATATGTTACTCGTTAACATTCATGTGAATGGGGGTCGATTCATGTATGAATAAAACAATACTCTCACTAGTTCTTGGAATAGTTATAGAAGTGTATGTTCTTATTTTCTATTAGACTATCAAAGCCCTTTACGCTTTTATGGCTAGAGAACAAGAATTAAAGATAATCTTGCCCCACTCTATGTAAGATAGTCTAGAGGATTTACAACCTCATACAACCTACTCTCATTTAAAAATTGCGTAACTAAATGTACATGAGCCGCACCAATTATTAATAGGGTACAATCTGATATCGATGTAATCTTAGCTAAATTGTAATAAAGGATTAGATTTCGTTGATACCACCATCTCATCCAATCGATGCCAATATATTCTTCGGATGAACCAATTCTTGCTATTGCCATATACATCTCGTGTTCCTTCTCAATAAAGGAAGTTTGGTTTTGTGATCTGATTATTTCATAGATGCTCTCGCTACCTATTGAAAGCTGCTGACTAGAACGATAGGTATCATTTATGTAACGAAAAAACTCAGGTTGATTCTTTTCAGCCCACTCAAAAACCTGACCCACCCCTCTATTTCCTACCGTATCCATCCAGTCCACAGCATGTACTTTTTCATGTTGTAGATCTGAGGCGATACGGAACCCAAGCTGATGTACTTCGTCAATTGCTAGTTTTAGTTCACCCTCTTTGAAATGAATAAACTCCTGATTCAATTTATTTTCTTCACTCTTTACTACCTCTAATGCCACCTTTGTTGGCTTAAATTTCTTTAATTGTTCCACCACTTTCAATATTTCTTGTTGTCTTGAATCAGCTAACAGATCATCAAACTCCATTCGTTGAAGGTCCGGTGTATACCTCATGTGAAAAGTACCTACTACCATTATTTGTGGTTTTTCTTGTTTGATGTTCATCACAACAGCTCCATGCTATTCTTATTTAATCCAGTTCTTTGAGATAACCACACCTCAGCATTCCTTATGAAATTATCATCTTTCCAAGCCGTTATCGCATCTCGCTCGCCCAGTTTTATAACTTGGTCTTGAAAGAACAGATCAGCTATATAATAGCCAAGTCTGCTGTGACCAAATTTCTTACCACCATTAATGGAGAACCATTCTGAAAAAATAGTTTGGGCAGACAATGAGGTGTAATCTTTTGCAAACGCCAGTAAGAATTCATCTTCGTTTTTTTTAGCAAACTCAAACCACTCATATCCATGATTATTAAAGGAAAAGTAAACAGAGGGATGGAGACCGCCTACAATTTTTCTGGAAAAGTGAGTTGCTGCGCCTTCTTGATTCAACCAAGTCATGGGACTGTTCCAATTCATTCTCTCCCATTTCATTCCTTCTTTATCAGTCAAAATATTCTGTGTGGCGTGCCCAAATTCATGAGCAACAATGGTTCTTAAATGCTCTGGTTCTGGTGACAGTTTTTCTAATGCGAACGTAACATTAGGTATAATCTGTCTGTGAGTATATGCATTTGAGCCATAACTACCAACGATAAGGTTAACTTCAACAGGAAATTGTACTCTATATTCCTCTTCATACTTTTGAACAACATCCTGAATGAGCGGATTTATTAAATCGTGAACGCATTGTATAGACGACCAAGAGTCCTGATATTTTTTAATTGATAAATCATGTCTTTCCTCTGTATCTTTGCAATGGTAAGAAAAATATTCATGAAAGACAGACGGGTACCTTTTATAATATTCTTTCAAAAACGAGATCGTTGGCTGATAGTTTTGCAGAAAAAATGAAACAGTATCAATAATTTTCATGTTAATCCTCTTTTCCTATCTCTTTTGCTATCTCAATTCAATAAAAATCCAAAAAATCCCTTTAAATCAAAAAAACTGCCCGAATGGACAGTTATGAGTCATTATTATTTAATTAATTTCTCCATTCGAATGTCCGCCCACATTCGATCTTGATAATACGTGAAACCCTCGACCCTACCAATTTCTGAGTATCCTAGTTTTTGATAAAGCTTTTGTGCGGTGGTGTTGAATTCAAATACACCAAGCTCGATGCGTTTCAAACCATTTCTTTTCATTTCATTCTCTAAGTACGACAACGCTTGGTAACCAATTCCTTTACCTCTTCCAACCGATTCACCTATTGTAATACCTAACCATGCCGTTCCTTCCGTTCTCTTAAGAAGGTGAGGAGGATCGACCATATAGTTCATCTCACCTACTAATTGATCATCTACAAAGATCAAATAAATCTCGTGAAACTCTAAACGTTGATACAAGTCTTCCATCGTGATGATTCGTTTACTTTCGAGTTCTACTCTATCCTTATTCGGTCGTGTTAATGGAACAAGCTTTGTGTCGTTCTCCCAACGATTTAAAGCTTCTACTACGTTTTCTTCAGGTTTTAACATCTTTCTAAAGTGAATGTTCATTTCATAACAGCCTCCGTATCCTTATCTATGAACCTGCATGAATGTATGTCGAGCGACCATAATCCTGAATTTAAGATAACATCTGAGTGAACAATCTCAAGCCTTTTTCCGAAGATTGGTCCGTCTACAACAAATGTATGATATTCTCCATGTTCACCCATAGAGCAGCTCTTGGTAACTTCAATATCCTCACAAAAACTTGTATTCAACTCGCGACCTGTCCAAGTCGAGTCCAATATATCTGCTGAAGCTCGACAAACAATCGACTGAAAACCTAATGAAATAAATTCTTCCAATAGTTCCGAGGCTTGTTCTTCTAAGATCCATACGGGAAAAAGAGCATCCAGACCTGCTTTTTCCGCAACCTGTTCATTCCATTTCCGGTCTTCTTCCATATACAAACTGCCGAATGCGATCGCAGCTATCCCAAACCGTTCTTTTATAGAAGTTAAAGACTTTACCAAAGAAACTTCATACTCCCCAGCTGAATCCACCATAATTAAAGGAAGGTCGATCGCATCTGCTTGTAATTGTAATATTTCTAATGGAATACCATGGGCATGATTTCGTACATCTTCTTCAGAAACCATGGATATCAAGCATACAACTTCATGCTTTTCTTGAAGCAATCGATATAGAGCTAAGCAGCTGTCTTTTCCGCCGCTCCAGCTAACAGCTACTTTTTTCATGTAAAAATCCTCTCTCCCTCTATTTTAGTCTTCGATATATTCGATGAGATCGCCTGGCTGACATTCTAGTACTTTACACAAGGCATCAAGTGTTGAAAAACGAATCGCTTTTCCTTTTTCATTTTTAAGTACAGAAAGATTAGCAGGGGTGATATCAACCAGTTCAGACAATCGGTTCAATGACATTTTTCGCTGTGCCATCATAACATCTAATTTTATTCTAATCATTGCAATCCCTACTCCACCTTTAGATTGTGTGTTTATTTTCTTCTACTGCCTCTACGGCAACCTTTAGTGCAGAGGCTAGAATCATTACGAAAATCCCTGTGAAAAACGTATCAACATAAGCTAGTCCTGTATATGTTACAGAAGCGTTCGTTACATGGATTTCCTTAAGTGCTTTGGTCATTAAAAGCTCGTCCATAAAGGTAAAAGCTGACCCAAGTACAAGAATGGTGATACCCATCTTGAATAAAACCTTAACGTTCTCCATCATAAATAAACTCTCTTGGTGTAAATTCTGTAATAATTTCCTCATGAGTCTTAAGAAAATTAATGCAAAAACAAACATAATGATAGAGGTCACCAATGAGAGGACGATGAATTCTTCATCCTTATACAGTAAAGGTTGCTGATCAAAAACTAACGTTAAGTTGCTATACACAGGATCAAATGCACCGAAAGACTTTACCAATTCCCCTGTTGGACTCATTAAATAAGACAAATGATATACCAAGGTAAAAATACCAATAAGACCAATAACATAAAAAAGAACTGAGCATAATTTCGCTCCATATTTATAAAAAATTTTCCACTTCATCTTTCTGCTCCTCTTCTTTAATTTCATAAATTTAACATACCATAAAAGAAGGACAAAATCTCAATAATCATTATTTTTTTATCGTAAAACAATAAATAATTGTTGAATTTTATAAAATGCGCTGTTATAGTTATGTCGTCGACGCATTTGTTAGGTATTGGTAATTATGTAGATAAAGGGGATTATTAACATGTCATTGGTCAAACAGAGAATTAACATCATCGATAGTATTAGGGGATTTAGTTTATTAGGGATTCTTTTAGCAAACCTACTCATTTTCCAGTTCGGAATCTTTGGAAAGGATGAAATTCATTATTATCAATTATCAACCGTTGATACATATGCTTACTACTTCACAAAAGTGGTGATTGAAGGCGCATTCCTTCCCATCTTCATGTTCATCTTTGGGTACTCTCTCATTCTTATGCGTAACAAGTTAAAGGAAAATAACAAACGCGTAAAGTGGCATCTGTTCAGAAGATTTGCTTTACTGATGACTCTTGGGATCTTGCATAGTACGTATTTATGGGAAGGAGATATTCTTTTTGTATATGGGCTTATGGGTCTTCTGCTTTTGGTCATGGTAAATCGCAAACCAAAGACACTATTGATTTGGGCTGTTCTACTATTCTCTCTTCTCTTCATTGGCTCTCTGTTTGAGGCAGAAGAAATCAAAATGATTCGTGCTGATAAGATAGATTTATACATGAAACAAACACAAGAGATCTATGGATCAGGAACGTACTCAGAAATAAGAGCACACAGTCTTGATGACGAAATGCTTGATATGAGTGGTGGTGAAGCCGCCTTCATGTTATTCTTAACTCCTTTTGTTCTTAGTCCGATGTTTCTGATTGGTATGTATGCAGCACATCGAAAATGGCTGCAAAACACGTCTTCTAAGATCAAACAGTTCACAATCCTAAGTGGTTTATTTATACCAATCGGTCTCTTACTAAAAGCTACTCCTCTCCTCAGCAAGCAGTGGGATTATCGTTTAGATATGAGTATGATCGGAGGAAGTATGCTTGCGATCGGTTATATCAGTCTGTTCGTTTACATGTACAACCATCAGAAGTTCAAACGCTTTTTAAGTGGTTTTGAAAGTATGGGAAAACTATCATTAACAAACTACCTCATGCAATCTATGATTTGTACATTTCTATTTTACGGCTATGGTTTAGGTTGGTTTGGTGATCTTGGTGTAATTCTGGCCACTGTAGTAGGTGTTATTATCTTCGGAACTCAAGCATTCCTTAGTTCCTTTTATTTAAAACATCTGCCCATCGGTCCCATTGAATATCTTGCACGCTTGGTCGTCTACTTAAAGATACCTAAATTCAAAAAGCATACTTCTTTAGAGGATAATCATAGAAAAGCGATATAAATACAGATAGCTGTCCACACAGGGACAGCTATCTTTTGTTTCACTATTATTTCTCATCTAGTCGATTCGCTATTCTTTTTAGCGATTGATTCATTTGATACAGCATAACCAACACAAAGATTCCTACTCCTATTGGTATTAAAAATGTAAATAAACCCATTAACGCTAGTCCTGACGCTCCATATTCCATACACTCACCACCTCATGCAAATTAATAATCAAGGAGAACTTTCTTGAAAATCTCTTCTTCCCAATTCTGTTCATACGTAATTTCGACCACTTTACATAACTCTTTATGTAACTTTTGAAATTCAGGTAGAATATTCTTTAAAACTTCTAACATGTCTTCTTCAGTATCGTTGTAGCGCCATGCAGATAGAAGCATGCGCTGTGCTTCAACGAGTGGACTTCTGGTTCCTTCCACCTTTGACCAATCTCCAAACGTATTCGGTTGCAGACCTGCATTCATATACCATCCAGACACCATAGAATAGATCATGTTTTCTAAGCATTGTTTTGCGTATGAAAGTTCACTTCGCATGATTCGCCTATAGAACTCATGAACGTATGCAAAGAATTTAGTACGCCAGATCTCTACTTCTTCTATTGTTGGTGAGTAGGATAGCTGAAGTGATTGTTGCCTTATGGAGTTTACATGACCTTCAGGATCGTAAACTATTTTTAAATGCTGCATCCAAATTGAAGGTTGAAGATCTATCTTCTTGTAGTAAAAAGAGTCTACTTTAATAAAGAAGTCATAATGAGCGATAGTATAGTTTGTCCAAGGAAAATCTTCATAGAAAAGAACTTCCCCCCAATTGGCCGCTCTTTTCTTTTTATTCTCTCGAAACTTCTCAAAAACGGCGTCTTGCACGATAACACGAAGATCAATATCTGAATAGAGATCTGTGTTTCCTTTTCCGATCGACCCACCATAAAAAACTGCTAAAACATTGTTATCTGCCACTAGATCTTGTTCTATAGTTCTCATTAATTTTTTCCTTAGTAACGGCAGTTCTCCATCCCTCTTTTTATTGAAATTCCTTAAAGCTTCAAATCCCACTCATTGAAAACCAGCTCCCTATTATCATCTTCTTTTCATATTCCTCTTAAAGGAGGATTGTACCTTCTAATTGGATAAAAAAGGTTTTTCAAATAAATATTAGAAAAGGTTATGGGTTAGGAAAAAATCCAACCTTTATTAAAATGAATCGTCTATAGTTAAATGACTTTTTCTATGAGGGATGCAGATGAAACCAAATCCATTACAGAATCAAACATATGATTACCGTGAAGAACAATTAAAACGCATTATAAAACAGTATGGAGAAAGCATCTTACGACTTTGTTATTCCTATGTTAAAGATCAAGCAAAGTCTGAGGACATTCTTCAAGATACGATGTTAACGGTTTACTTACAGATGGATAATCTACGTGAGAAACAAGCGATTAAAAGCTGGATCTATCGAATTGCAATAAACAAGTGCAAAGATTATTTAAAGAGCTGGCATTACAAGCAATCGAGGCTTTCTCAGATGCTATCTTTCACAGCCTCTAATGAAAAATCGATAGAGTTAAAGTTAATTATCCAAGATGAAACAGAGCAACTTATTCAAGAAATTCTGAAACTAAAGCCTAAGTATAGAGAAGTTATTCTCTTATTTTATTACGAGGAGTTATCACTGCAAGAAATTGAACAAATTCTGAAGCTAAAATCTACAACAGTTAAGTCAAGACTCTATCAAGCCCGACAACTTCTTAAAAGTAGATTAGAGAAAACGGGGGGATCTACATTTGGAAGATAAACTACAACAACTAAAAAAACATATGGATCAACGATTATATAGACATATCAAACTTACCTCGCAAATGGAAAGAGGGATTTTACTTAGTATGAAAGAAAAAAAAACCGTGAAACCTTCGTTCTATTTTGCGAAAGACCTTATGATTACGGCGCTAGTCTTACTTTTCGTGACAACTAGTATTCCACTTCTCGTTTCAAAAACAGGAAATCATTCGTCAACAAGTTATATGTCTATACCGTTTTTAACAAAAGCTGAAAATTTGGCTAAACAAAAAGGATTGACCGATGAAATTTATAACCTTCAACAAAGTGAAGATTCCTTCTCCATGGAAGTGATGATTTCAGACAAGCGTGAAAGAAGTGATTATAAAAAGGATGTAGAAGAAGTGTTAACAACATACTCAAGACTATATCAAAAGCTTTACCCACATCGAAAAAGCGTGTGGGACATGAAAGATGTGACTGTATATCTTTCGATTTATAGAGAAAACCCGGCTGCTTATGATAACGGGAATGCAAATAACTACATACTTATCGCACACAAACCTGCAGGATCAATCGGCATTGAATGGAGCTTGCCAAGATGAATAAAGTAATGAGCGGGGTCAAACATTCTTTATCCACAAGTATTCAACTATTCTTGTCATTAGCAGGAATTATAGCATTAGGTGCTACACCGGCCCTTTTTAATGGGCTTTCGTTAAATATCACACAATATTTCCAATCATTCAAAAACCTAGTTGCAAGTTTACTTGAACCTTCTACTTTAACGTATTCCTATTATAAAGTTGTACGTCCGTTATTTCCTGAAATCTTAATCCGATACAAAGAATCTATCACTATATTTGCTAGCTCATTCATCATCTCATTAATACTAGCGGTACTTATCGTTTATTTTCTTACCTGCCTTGATCCTAAAATTGTTCACAAAATTAAGCAGAGCCTTATATACCTTGAATCTTTACCAGATATTTTAATCATTATGATCTTACAGTTGTTTATCGTTTGGTTGTTTAAAAAGACCGGAATACTCGTTGTGGAAGTTGCAGCAGCTGGTGATCAAAAGATAAGAGCACTTCCGATTATCTGTTTAAGTATTCCTACAACCATTATGTTTACGAAAATTTTACTTTTTCGTACAGAAGAAGAGTATGAAAAGCCTTATGTATCACTAGCAAGTGGTAAAGGTTTAAGTCATTTCACTGTATTTTTCAAACATGTGTTAAGAAACGTCTTACTTCGCTTCTTCTTTTTTACAAAAACCAACATATAGCTTATGTTATCCAACCTTTATATTATTGAATATTTTTTTAACTCTATTGGGATATTCATTTTTGTAAAAGACTATAACAGTATTGAAACTTTTACAGTTGCATTATTACTCATCTACGTACCTATTTTTATTTATTTCCAGCTGTTCAGACTATTTACGTCACATCTTTTAAAAGAGGTCGACTAATATGTGGTATTATTTCATACGCCAAAAAAGAGCTGTAACTGCTCTTCTGTATTTAGTAACTCTTGTTCTATTAAGTATTGGAAATTCAGTTATCTATGATGGTGAGATCAGAAGAGTATCCTTACTTTTTGATGAAAATGGCACAGTGAGTGCTGCACCGTTTGCACCTTCAGCTGAATTCTTATTAGGAACAGACCGTAAAGGGTACGATTTGCTTCATCTCATAATTGAAGGCGCAAAGTGGACAATAGGGGCTGGACTACTTATCACTTTTATGCGTATTTTTATCGGCTTATTACTAGCGATAACCCTTGCTAAATGTAACAAACCACTTTTCCGATGCTTTGAGTCTTTTTTTGATAGTTTTTCAGTTATTCCAATGACTATGATTTCCTATTTCCTCTTGCAACACGTCCTAACTTTTACTAACGGTACTACACCAGAACCCTTTTATCTAAGGGTTGGCTTTCAGATGATGATCTTAATCATATTCGCCGTTCCAACGATTACTTTTTATTTAGGAAATGAAATAAAATTATTACTCCATGAAGAATTTGTGCGTTCTGCAAAAATATTAGGTGGCCGTTATCCTCATCTTCTAAGAAAACATATTGCCCCCCATCTCAATCCCATACTTATCATCTTGTTTCTGCAGCAATTCATTCAAGTTCTTGTCATCTTAATACACTTAGGAGTACTACAAGTATTTTTTGGGGGAACTATTGTCTTTCATGGGGGAGATATTGATTCTGTTACTCATGAATGGACGGGTTTACTAGGGATGTATTATCCATCGTTTATGTCGCATCCTTGGATTCCACTTGTCCCCATTCTTTTTTTCACATTAACCATAATCGCATGTACATTTATACTTTCAGGATTGGAGAAGGCTTACCTATTCTCTAAACAAAAAAGCTTTAGAGATCATACAAAGCCCATTGAGGTAATACCAGCTACACCATCTTTTTCATTTATTAAAAAGGATAAAACGAAAAAAACTCATTTCCCTTTAGATGGGTAATGAGCTTTATTTTGCACTAGAATTCTCTTCTTAATTTCTGTTTAGATTCATACGTTTTTGTGTCTGCCAAACGTGGATCATACTTGGAACACCAACGCTCATACTCACGATACATAATTATCCAATCGTCCGTTAGTATTAACTTTACTCCTCTTTTACCTTTAATCCTAACAATGTTGAAAACACGATTGCCTGTTCTCGAGATACTGTGCATCCCTTTAAACTTGTGATGTCCACATTAATGTTATTGAATTTACAAGTACTAATATCAATCCCGTTTAATGCCGTTTCTGTAAAATCGATTTCCTCGATATTACACGCCTCAAATTTCACTTTATTAAGTTTTGTTTCATAAAAGTTAGCATTCTTAAGCGAAGATTGATGGAACAAAACGGGTTTAAGATCTGTTTCTACAAACTCACTCATGTCTAACATGCAGTTCTCAAACGTTACATTTCTAAGATTCGCCTTTTCGAAGTCTACACCCATCAGCTTACATTCTTTAAAATGAACGCGATAAAGGATACCTTCTTTAAAATTTGTGTTGGAAAGATCACAGTTTTCAAATATAATATCGGTCATGTCCACTTTATAAAAACTGGAGTGGATTAGTGTCACATTATTAAATTTCACTTTGGATAGAATGAGTTTGTCGATTTCTTCATTCTCTAAAAATGCTCCAGTTATCGAGCAGTCGTGAAGATAAGGATCTTCCTCCAAATACAAATCCCGAAATCTTGCTTCTTCTAAATCTCCCTGAATTTTAGGCAGATCTACCTTGATTTTCTTTGTCATTTTCTTCACTCCATTACGTAATCTCATTAAATCAAGCTTACAGAAGGAAAAAAATAAATAGTAGTCTTTTCTTTTCATTGATTTTCTGTGCAATGAAAAAACCGCTGAACAAAAATAGTCAGCGGTTCTCTTGTATATTAATAAGCTCCTTGAGAGTAGGTAAGCTCATAACTATGCGTATAAATTTCAAAAATGTTGCCGAACGGATCTTCTACATACACCATCTTGTAAGGCTTTTCGTTCGGATAATATTCACGAATTGGCATGCGCTGTTTGCCGCCATACTCTTTAATTTTAGCTACAATTCCTTCAATATCCGGATCCTGGATGCAGAAGTGGAACAACCCTGTCTTCCAGTACTCGAAATTGTTCTCGGGCTTCTCATTATGAGGAAACTCGAACAACTCAACTCCGATCTTGTCACCTGTAGCTAGATGAGCAATTCGGAAAGTTTCCCAGTCATCACCGAATACATCACGGCACATTTGCCCGATCGGTGAATCGTCATTTTCTACATCAGAAGGCTCCATGATAACATACCACCCGAATACCTCTGTATAAAATTTTATAGCCTCTTCTAAATTTGGCACGGATAAACCAATATGAGAGAATGTTCTTGGATAGATTGGCATAATCGTATTCCTCCTTTGATTGTTGTTTACAGGAATCATTATACCCAGACACACTTCTCGTATGTAAGAACGCACTTTAAAGTGACATACTATCCTTGAGGTAAGAAAGGACGGTTAATGCGCATGAAGATATCAACACATGATGATGGTAAATTAAAATGCTCGATTGAATATACATTGCAAAAGATCGGTGGTAAATGGAAAACAGTTATTTTGTGGCACCTAGGTATGGATGGCACATTGCGGTACAACGAATTAAGAAATCTGTTGCCAGGTGTGACACATAAAGTCCTTTCTCAGCAATTAAAGGAGCTCGAGGAAGACGGATTTATTAATCGTAAATCATACAACACCGTTCCACCAAGAGTTGAGTATACATTGACTGCATTTGGCGCAACGCTACTGCCCATCTTAAAGCAAATGCATGATTGGGGAACGGAGCACGGAGATCTAGCATAATAAAAGGAGGCTAAGTGCTCGTAAGAATAAGCCTGCCTCCTTTAAATTCTTTACATTTTCGATAAGCTCTTTCGAATTGTTTCTTGTAGTGAATCACATAACGGGTCATCACTAACACCAAAGTAGAGACTTTTTAATAAGGAGCTACAGTTAGCCATTACATACCAGTACTTTTCAGATGACAACTCTTCTTTTTGAGATTTCAAAAGACCGGGAATGCCTTCTACAAATAGCTTTAATTCTTCTAATCCTACCTCTTTTTTTATCATAGCAAGAACAGCTATAACAACGCGATCATCTTCGCCATGCAAAAAACCAGTCGGAGTCGTACAATATTTTTTCAAAAGAACTTCAATGATAGGAAAGTATTCAACTTCTGCAATTTTTTCACTCTTAATCAGTTCTTCGCACGTGTCCGCCACATGAGCGATACTGTGTGCCCAACCTTTTACGGGTACATACCCTCTAACATCTCGTTCCAACTCTATGTACTTCTTGATTTCATTTTTCACTTCAGTGAGGGTGTCTTTTGGAAGAAAGTCCATATCATTATCTTTACTGATAATCACAGCGATCACTATCGTTGTGAAAGCTCGCGTAAAAACAGAATCTGTCCCACTTTCGCCTATTCCTTTAAATAAAAGGTGCTTCACACTATAATCAAGAAGTTTTCTTATAGTCTGAGCTTCGAGCTGATCGTGGATAATTGACATATAAAACAATCGGTAAACCATCTCTCGCAGATCACTATTCGGTGACCCAATATGGAGGATCATCGCATCCAAAACAACTTCCTGATCTACATCTTCCCATGTCTTTTCTTTGTTATTTATGGAAGTTAATAGTGCTATCAATTCGGTTCCTTCCACTTTTGTGTTGCTCTGGAACAATGTCGCCATTATCTTTATCCCCCATTTTCTAAACTATCTTTTTTTCATTATACAAAAAGAAGGAATAATTAAGGTGTTTTTTTGGAAAAATTTGTTTAACTCGTTACAATTCTGTGGAAAGGCTGTTAGTTGTTATTGGAATTTTGGATACAATGATACAATAAAGAAAATGAATTGAAAGAGTGAATGCAATTGAAAAAATATATGTTTGTTGCGATATCTATATTGTTTTTAGCAGGCTGTAATTTTAATAAACAAGAGACTACGAACAATATCTTTTTAATTCCCGAAGGTTTTGAGGGCTCTATCTTTACGTTCTATAACATGCCTGACGAACCCGCGTTAAAAAAAGAGGATGATTATACGGTTATTCCTGTTAAAGAAAAGACTTTAGATGTGTTAAAGGATACGGAGATCAGTCAGTATGGTGTTTCATTCACCTCAACCAAGGACATGATCTATGGGGTTGTGAATGATAAATATTATTATGTTGATAAAAACGGAAAACGAAAAGAAATAAACGACCAGTGTATCAGTCTTGGATCGAACGGTGGATTTACAGGCAGAAACGGTGAAGATATTAAGTATTCCGTTATTCAAGTAACTACTTCTAGTTGTGGCCCATCTTTTAAAGAAAACGGAAGAAATGATTTTAATGCGCAAGTGAACCATGTAGGAAAATATTATTTTCAAAAGCTGGCTATAAAGAAATAAATTGCGGTGCTGGGGGAATTCATAACCTCCTGCACCCTTTTTTTATCTACCATTTTTCACCTCAAGACATGTTATTAACAGTATGAAATAATTTCAGAACGCGCATGAATGATACCGTTTTCAAACTAGCTTGTGCCGTTATATTAAAAATTTATATGTTGACAAGCCCAAGATATAGCCTTTATAGTAATCCATATTATTCTGAATAATCATTTTTGATAAACGCAACGAACGGGAGTAGTAAAAGTCATTTTGTAGTCTAGAGAGCTGCGGGTTGGTGGAACGCAGTCTATGAAAACTTTGAACTCGCCCTGGAGCAGCAAGACAAAAAGAACGCGTTCTCTATGTTTTGACGACTAACCTTCGTTAACAGGTTCTACAAGCAGGATTCTATGACGAATCAACAAGAGTGGTACCGCGGTCAGCCAAAGGCTTATCGTCTCTTTTCTCACAACTGAGATAAGAGATGGTAAGCCTTTTTTTGTTATTTGTTTTATAGGTTCTAACATCACTTTAAGAGAGGTTATAAAGATGAAAAAAACTACAGAGAACTTACAACGAACGATGACTTCTCGTCATATTATGATGATGGCTCTTGGAGGCAGTATCGGAGCTGGACTTTTTAAGGGCAGCAGTGCCGCTATAGATTCAGCAGGTCCCTCGGTTGTTCTAGCCTATTTGATCGGTGGAATCATCTTATTGTTTGTGATGCAAGGTTTAGCAGAGATGGCCGTTCAAAACAGTGGTGCCCGAACGTTCCGCGACCTTGTCCAATCGGTTTTAGGAATGTTCCCCGCTTATTTTCTTGATTGGATCTATTGGAAGATGTGGGTGCTAAACATTGCTGCCGAAGCTGTAGTAGCAGCGATTTTTCTTCAATATTGGTTCCCGGATACGCCAATTTGGATGCTAGCCTTTTTGGTTTCAATCGCCGTTACGATTGTAAATCTGTTATCGGTTAAAATATTTGCTGAGACGGAATATTGGTTAGCGCTTATAAAGATCAGTGTGATTGTTATCTTTATTCTTTCAGGTCTTTTGCTGTTATTCGTATCGTTTGGTGACCATGTTGCACCAAGTTTCACGAACTTAACTCATCATGGTGGATTTTTCCCGAACGGTTCAGCCGGTCTTATGACAGCTATGTTAGTCGTTATCTATTCGTATGGTGGGACGGAGATTATCGGTGTAACCTTAGCTGAAACGAAGAATCCAGAAAAAGTAGTTCCAAAAGCTGTTCGCAGTACATTAACTCGTATCATAGCCTTTTACTTGTTTCCGTTCTTTATCATTGTTGGATTAATTCCTTGGGACCAAGTAAACGGCGTGAACGAAAGTCCTTTTGTCATGGTGTTTCAGATGATTGGAATTCCTGGTGCAGATCATGTGATGAACGGAGTGATTTTACTTGCTATCATCTCATCCATGAACTCAGGATTATATGGTTCATCCCGAGTGTTATATACACAAGCCGTTGACGGTCGTGTCCCTCAAATTTTCGCTCGGCTTTCATCTAAAAAGGTTCCTTTTATCGCAATTCTGATGTGTACAGCTTCCCTGTATGCAGGTGTACTAATTTCTATTTTTGCAGGCGACAAAACCTTTAACTATCTTATGGGATCACTTGGCTACACCGTATTGTTCATATGGTTGATCATCGCCTTTGCTCATTTAAAATCAAGAAAACAGAATAATGAGCTTTCCGGGTATTATGTAAGGTGGTTTCCTTATACAACTTGGGTTGCGATTCTGTCTTTACTTGCTATATTAATCGGCATTGTACTCACCACGTCAATTATAATCACTAGTGTAACCCTAGGCATTTATTTATTGATAAGTGCAACGTATGTGTTTAGAAGAAAATCACTCAACACGAGTCAAGAAAAGATGGCAAGTTAACAAAAGAAAACGCTCTTAACCGAGCGTTTTCTCCTTAACTTTTAGCGTTTGTATTCATCGCGACTTTATTTAATCTTAGTTTATCAACCTTTGCTTCCAATGATCGTCTACGAGATAAGAAGATGCATGATGCAATAATTAACATACCTCCTAGAATTGTTTGACCATCTGGAATTTCAGACCAGAATAAAAAGCCCCAAAAGGCATTAAAGACGATTCCAATGTAACGGGTAACCTCTACAACGATAACATTTTCATGCGTGAATGCACTTGTTAAGAATAACTGTCCTACTAAAGACACAACTCCGATACAGATCAGATAAAACAGGTCTAATGGTGAAGGTATCACAAATTGGTTCCACATTAAAGGTATACTAACCAACGTTGCTGTAGCGAGAAAATAAAATACGATCTCATAAGCATGATGTCTGCTGCTTAAATAACGAATAGAAGTGGCTGCACAAGCTGCGAAAAAAGCACTTCCTACACCAATTAGCGCATACATAGAATAAGACGAGAACTCCTGTGGTTTTACAAGCAAAAACGCCCCTGCTAACACGACAGGAAGAATATAAAGAAGCGTTTTCGTTAGCTTTTCTTTTAAAAACAAACCTGCTAATACTACGGCAAAAATGGGAGACAGATGAGCCAGAATACTCGCATCTGCTAACGGAATTTTAGCGATTGTATAAAAATAGGCTAATAGATACAACGCTCCAAAGACTCCTCGAACCATAAGCATTGGTACACCCGTTTTTGAAAAGGCTACCTTTTTCTTTTTCATAATAATAAAGATGATGATTGTGCCTATCAAACTTCTAAAGAATACACTTTCTGAATAAGGGATATTTAGACTTACTGCCTTAACGAGAGCGTTCATAATACTGAAAATAAAGGAAGACAAAATGGCGAGCCAAACACCGTTTTTCATTGTAATCGCCTCTTTCTTTCCTTCATGATGTTTGTTACTTCTTGCAAGGAAGATTCTCTTCTTGCTCCTATTAATGACTCTTTTATTCCTAACAGAGATTCAATCTGCTTACACTCTGATTCGAAATTTTTGATGAGTCTTTTCATCTCAGGCATTGGAATTTTTAAATTCTCTGCAAGTCCATAGATTACGATCAATTTTTGATAATCTTCAAACGGTATCCTCGGGATAGACCACACTTCCATATCTTCTTCTACCGCTTTTTTAAAGGGAACTGCAGAGAATTCAAAATATCTTCCTTCATGATCAGGATTTGAAAATGGGTCGATGAGAATAGAAGCATAGCGTATATAGAGCAGATACTCCTGTTTGACCTCCTCATATTCTGAAAAATTATCAATGTCCTCTCTTTGGATGCATTCTGTTGGTACTGGATAATTATCGTCATTTAAAAACTGCAATAAATTGATCGATTTTGCTCCCAATGCATTCATTAATGTAGAAATCTCTTTCCAGAGCCTCACCATTGTTTTTATTCTTTGTGGTGTGATAGGACCTTCTGGAAACAACTTATACATATATTTCTTACCACTAGTATGAAGGTCGAATATTTCATTTAATGTAAATTTATTTAAGAAAAATGCAGGATGCACATATGTTGTTATATTTCTGCATTCTGCATCGAGAGGGTGATCGACGATCTCCCCTTCAATATTCATTGATTTTAAAAATTCTTGCAGTGTATTTACCATACGGCTTTTACTATTTGATGAACCTAGATAAATACGTTTTTTATATGCTTTCGTGTGAGCTTTTATAGCAGAACCAAGTGATTTAGTTGCAGCAAAATAGGTTGACATGCTAATTACTTCAACTTTTTCTTGTAACAGCAGATTTTTCACAAGATCGTTTGAGCCAATATTTGGAGCTAGAAGAACTATGGTTCTTACGCGCTTTAATCCTGCAGTCTGAAGTAACTCTATTACGTTTGCATAGCTCGTACAGGGGGTTGCAAGAATAACCGTATCCCATTCATCGGATAGTTGAGATACGTCATCAAAAAAACATTCTACCTTTGTTGTCAATTCTTCCTCTTTACCCTGAATAGTAAGATTGACTTCAAAATGATTTTGATTCAGTTCTCTTTTAATCCGTTCTGCACGAGCACCTGGCCGATTATACAATCCTATTCTTTCACTAAAACCAGCAGTGCAAAGCTGGACAGCTGTTTGAATAGCAGCTGGTCCAACGCCAGCTATTAGGGTATTCCCAAGATCTTTTAAACTTTTCGTACTCACGATTCCCTCACTTCCTTTACTTACATTCATGCATCTACCTTCTCTAAGACCATCGTGTCATAGATACCGTCTGTTCGTTTAACGCTCTGCAGTTCCCAGTCTTTCGTTACCTTCATTTCTAACGGATAGTTAAAAATTGATTTTAAACCATTTCCGTATCTGAGAATCACCTTTGTATGAGGCTGTAATATATCTTTTAGTTCATTCAGTACTTCCTGTTTATTTCTGACTAGAGAAGCGATTAATACATGAGTAGTTTTTTTGGCAAAGTGTACGTCATTGCGGACCGAGTTAGAAAATCTCACCTTTCCTTGCAAACCTGTAATCTCTGAAACTTTTCTCCCCATCTCCACCGCTTCATCATCAATGTCTATACAATAAACTTCGGTATTCTTCTCACTCGCGATCGTGAGAGCAGAAATAGGAAACGCTCCAGAACCTATAAATAATACCTTAGATTTATCATTGATATGTAATTCATCCAATTCATGTTTCACAGTTTGAGAGAGTGTAGTTATGTATTCACTTGCATTCAATTGATGGTTACATGTACGCACACTTTGGTATTTTTCCATGTCACAGAGCGCTTGTACAGAAGCTTCCCGGAGCTTTTCAGACAGTGACATAATATCCTTGTCTTCTCCCCATTCCTGCCATCGGTGCAGGTTAGTAGGGTCTGTCATAAAATGATGAAGACTATCCAATTTTACTTTTAATAACTCGTAACACTCATCACATTCTTTGGCAAACTTTGAAAGTTCATTGATCTCATACTCGGTGACTTTCAAAGATAGTAGTAGTTGAAATCTCTCTTTCACTCGTACCTCCATACACGTTTTTGTAAATCGTAATTATTACGATTTGATTTTTATATACTATCATCACTCTATAAAACGAGTCAATATATAATAAATAAAGCTCCAAATTGGTACCTTAATACTTCTTTTTAGATTAGAAAAGAGTCAACACAAAAAAAGCACTACAAAATGTTGCAGTGCCAAAAGTTTAATAGATTCATTTAACCTTAGAGATATTAGAAGGTTTCGATTCTTTTCCTAAAGTATCAATCGATGTTACATAGTAATAATACTTTTCTGCATTTTGATCTGTATAATTCTTTCTTTCGTGAGCAGAAATACTTCCAACTTGTTCGTATTCTCCGTCTTTTTGTTCACTTCTATAAATTCGGTAACCCACAATGTTATCCTTACGAACGGCGTGCCAAGTTACAAAGCTTCCGTTCACTTCCACATTTTCAGGTGCTTCAGGAGGTGTAACTGGTTCTTTAACTTTTTCTTGCTGTAACTCAGCAAATACAACAAGCCTTTCTTCATGTGTTCCTTCTTCTCGATCAAAAACGCCAGAGCAAGTAATTAGATTCAAATTTTGACCACTAGAAGTTTGAAAGATCTCATCAATTGGAGCTGAGTTTCTTTGATAACTTTTTTGTTTTTTAACCACAAAAGTAAGTGCTGCCCCATTTTTATCCGTTACTATGATTTCATCACCCTGCTTTAGATTCTTAAGATTAAAGAAAATAGCCGGCCCCGTTTTGCTATCAACATGTCCTGCCAAAACTGAACTTCCCCTTCCACCAGGTTTCGTCCCCGGTTCGAACCAACCTACGCTATTGATATCTTCTGGTACCCCCATTTGTCCGTTTTCTAAAATCCCTACCTGTTCAATAGGTGCTTTAACATTGATTGAAGGAATCTCAATTTGAGCTGGGATGATACCTTTATTTTCCGCAGATTCTCTCGCCTGAGCTTCAGTCAGTTTTTTTACTTCGGACTTTAAAAGCGTGAACTCTTTTGTTAAAGGGCTCTTATTTGCTTCAGATGCTTCTGTTGTTTCTTCCAACTTGGATTTTTTAAGCTCTCCGGTTTGGGATTCTTTTTGTAATGGAGATGCTTGAGATGGAAAGATTCCATAATTGTAAGCTGCCAGGACAAAACAAAGCAGACTGCTGATGGAGAGAAAGATGATTTTTTTCATGTGAACAATGCACCTCTTTTATAAAAAAAGAAGAGAGGTTTCCCCCCTCTTCTTATGTGGTTTTATTATTGGTTCGTAGACTTTCTTCTGAATAAGAACAGAGCTGAGACTGCTAATAGTGATCCTAGCCCAGTTAAAGCAATCGCAGATGTAGATGTTGAATCACTTGCTCCACCGAATCCTGTTTTCGGCATATCTGATGGCATTTCACTTCCTGCAAACTTGTCTGGCATTTGAGTTACAATCGCACCACCCAATGCTTGACCTACACCAAACATATATTTGTACCCTTCACGGAATGAAGCGTATGATGCATCGTAATCTCCTGCAACGTATTGATCAAATGTTTGTCTCACTAAGTCTTCATGTGCTTTAATTGCTTTTTCAGCATCAGCAGCTGGCATGTTTTCAGCCGTCGCTGCTCCTAAGAATGCGCCGAAATCCATCGCAAACTGATCAAGTTTTGCCTTTGCTTCTTTCGCCTTTGCCTCATCACCTTCTAGTGTTGCTGCAACGATTTCAGCTTGTGCGTTGATATGGTTTCCTTGCCATACCTTTTCAAACTGAGCTGCTCCTTCTTCACCATAGATTGAAGCGATAGCAGCTTTAAAATCAGCTGTATGAGCATCTTCTGCCCAGCTTACAAAATCATAGTCTTTTTTCTGGTCAAATCCTTTTTGCATGCCTGTTGCAGCTAGTGCAAAGTGTTCTGCAGCTAAACTGTTTAGTGCTGAACGAAGATCTGCTGCAGGAGTATCGGATTTCGTATTCTCAAATTTCTCAGGCATCTGTGTAGTGATTGCTCCTGATAAAGCATCACTGATTACGTACATATGTTTATAACCTTCACGAAATGTTTCGTTAGCTTCTTTAAAGTCGCCTTCTACATAATTATCAAACACTTCTAATACTTGAGCTTCGTGCACTTTAACTGCTTCTGCAGCAGCTTCTTTTGGAAGTTTACCTTCTGTTGCTGTACTTAAGAACGTTGAGAATTCTTCAACGAATTCAGCTACTTCTTTTTCAGCATCTGCACGAGCATTTTTATCTTTTTCCTTCGCTGCGTTCACAAGATCATCTGTGTAGTTATTGTGTTCTCTAAAGATTCTCTCGAATTCAGCTGCGCCTTCTTCTCCATAGACAGATGCGATCGCAGGCGTCATATCAAGAGCGTTCTGATCAAGAGCTTTGTTTGCTGCTTCAGCATCTTTCGCTCCATCGTATGATTTAGTCATAGCTGTAACAGCTAAGACAAAGTGTTCAGATAATAGATAATCCAAGTCAGCTCTTAACTGAGAAGCTGGTGTGTTCACCGTTGGTTTCTCAGCTGCTTGTACATTTCCAGCAGTAGGAATAAGTAAGGATACGCTTAATGCAGGTACGATTAATTTTTTTAGATTCATAATAAGTTCTCTCCCTTGTCTCTAGAAATTTTTGAAGTTAGCTAACTTTCTTACCTAGATAACGGGAGGTTTTTCAGTTTGGATCACTTTTATCAACATTTAATTATTATTTTCGCGTTTTGTTACGGTGATAGAATGAAAAAACACTTAAAAAAATCCCATTAGAATGGGATTTCAAGTACATAGATCAGGTCGTTATTTTACTTCTTCAATTATGGATTCTCCAGAGCTTCCCTCAGCCCATCTCCATTGTTCATGCAGTCTTAATCTTCCATCAGGTAATATCTCTGGCTGGGAAATGCACGCTCCACCTCTTATTTCATCAGACGTGTTCACATGATTGTATCTGAAGTTCAAGCTGCCATCTTCATTAGCTATTCCGATTAACGTGCCTTTTAAGATTTCTCCACCCCCGTAGGAAGCAGTCACAATGTTTCCCTCTTGTTTGTAGTGAAACGTTGTTTGTGAGGATACTTCACCGTTCGAAGAGTTTTGAACCGACACAAATACTTTTCCGTCATAATTAACCATCTTTCAACCACCTTTTTAGAATATTCACATAACTTAACATAGAAGTTCGTTTTTTCCCAGTAAATGATATTCATTTGAGTGATGCTAAGCTGGCAGACATATTGTTGAATTTCATCATTGAAGGGAGTTTACTTCATGTATGATCACTTAAAAAAACTGCAAAAAAAACACCTCAAAAAAGCAAGTGAAGTCTTAACGAATTCGTTTATAGATAATCCGATGTTTGTGTACTTTTTTCCAATTCCAAATAAAAGACGAAGAATTTTACGTTCCGTCTTCCCTATGGTCCTTCGTATTCTGCAATCTAACGGCTCATTGTATGTAACGTCTGATAAAGTGGAGGGGCTCTTTTGTGTATCTCAGCACGGAGAGAAAACAAAGATAGGAAAATTAATACTTGCTGTTCTATCATGCGCATTTCGTCTGCCCGGTGTTTTCATACAACTATCTAAGGTAGATTTTTTGAGAAAAGCCAGTCGTTTACAACCATCCAACAGCAAACTTAACTATTATAAGAAAAACTATGAAAACTTTCTGTTGGTCGATTCGGTTTGCGTAGATCCACTTCACCGGCATCAAGGGCACATGACCACTATGATGAGTGCTGCAGTTGAAGAAACAAAACAGAAAAGAACTTTTTGTTTGCTTCAAACAGAAACACTGCAAAATGTGAGAATCTATGAGCACTTAGGCTTTTCACTCGTGGAAGAGATTACGAGTGATGAGATCCCCTTCTCTACTTTTGTAATGATCTATGATCCTTTTGGCTTAACGACAAATAGAGAACTAGATACATAAATGTTAGTTCTCTTTGCTCCATCGCTATCTTTTTTAAAACTCAATGCATTATTAATCTTCGTCTTTAAGCAGCTCGTCCATCATCTTTTCTCTATTATTTAAAAAGTACTTGGTTACTTGAAAATGATCTGTAGATTCATAATCTATGGTAGATATCTTCCCATCATCGAAACTTAGAATATCTGCATTCGGATAACCTAATAAGATTGGAGAATGAGTCGCAATAATAAACTGCGTATCACCTTGAGTTGTTAGATCATGTATAATCTTCAAAAAAGTAAGTTGTCTTGAAGGTGAAAGAGCCGCCTCTGGTTCATCTAGTAAATAGATCGCTTTCCCTTTAAACCGATTCAAAAACAGAGAAAGAAAGGATTCTCCATGAGATTGTTCGTGAAGGGAGCGCCCTCCATAATCACGGAATCCAGTCGTGTCTACTTCTTCAAGATGAGTGGCAAAGCTGTAGAACGATTCCGCACGTAAAAAGAACCCGTTCGATATTTTCGGCAACCATGAAAGCCGAATATAATTTCCTAGCTCTGATTCTGAAGCATGCACATCGTACATATTATTGCGACTCCCACCTGCTGTATGAAAGTCACACTTGTCCGCAATGGCTTCTAATAATGTAGACTTCCCAGTACCATTCTCTCCCACAAAAAAAGTTACGTTCTTTTCGAGATGTATCTCATCAAATTTGCTGATTGTAGGAATTGTGAACGGATATTCTTTAAACGATTTAATTTCATCACGCAATAGCGTAATTCTTTTTAAAAACATGAGCATCACCTATTAAAAGTATAACAAATGAGATCAACCGTTCACTGCTTTCAGTCATAATTTGTCTATTCTAAAGCGTTATCTGTCTGATCCAGAGGATAATCTGTCCAATCTAAAGAGTAATCTATCGAAACTGGTGGATAATCTGTCCGGTTTCAGCCCTCCTACTACTCTGTCCCTTACAATACCTCAAGATAGCTAATCCTCCAATGACGTGATAAACTAATTTTTTGGTTATATTCTTTTTTTACTATTCATTTAACTAGGTGAACTATTTATGATTTCGGCTTGTCTTTAATGCCAAGGAGGACATATATGAGAAAACAAATTATGACTGCTTTATTGCTCGTTACAGTTCTCGCTGCGATGGAAGGTACGATTGTGAGTACTGCTATTCCTCGTATAACGAGCGATCTTTCCGGTATTGAACTTGTAAGTTGGGTATACGCGGTTTATATGCTGGCCACTGCAGTATCCACGCCAATCTATGGGAAGCTTGCTGACTTATTCGGCCGAAAAAAGGTTATTCTTGCGGGAATTATTCTATTTTTGATCGGCTCTGCTCTATGCGGAATTGCCATGTCCATGGAACAGCTAATTTTCTATCGAGCTATTCAAGGTCTTGGTGCTGGTGCAGTTATGCCGATAACCATGACAATCATCGGAGATCTGTATGCTGAAGCAAAAGAAAGAGCGAAAGCACAAGGTTGGATCTCAGCCGTGTGGGGAGTTGCTGGTGTTTTAGGACCTCTAGCAGGTGGATTTCTTGTTGATACACTGTCCTGGCGATATATTTTTTTCTTAAACATACCGTTTGGACTTCTTGCTTTCTTCATGCTCGCAGCGAATTACAAAGAAAATCTTACAAAAGGAAAACCTTATATTGATTACTGGGGAGCTGTTACGTTTTCTCTTGGTACGATTGCCTTTCTCTATGCCCTTTTAACAGGAAGCCAAACACAAGATTGGAGCAATCCTATCCTTATTGGGCTCTTTGCAACGGCAATCGTGCTTTATGCGCTCTTTGTTTATATTGAAAAAAGGTCACCTGAACCACTCATCCCTCTTAACCTTTTTACTAATAAGAGTGTGCTGATCGTCAACTCACTCACGTTGATCTCTGGGGCTGTTGTCATCTGTATTACGATTTATTTACCGATCTGGAGTCAAGGTGTAATGGGGAAAACCGCTACACAAGCTGGTTTTGTTCTCATGCCACTTCCAGTGATGTGGACACTCGGTTCCCTCGCTGCGGGGAACTTAGTCGGACGGTTAAAGGACAATTGGATTATTACTCTTGGGATTAGCGTCGTAAGTGCAGCCTCCCTTCTTTTCTATCTGTTAGATGCTCATTCTCCAACCTACCTCATCTATGTGGCGTCTGGTGTTCTAGGGCTTGGCATGGGACTTATCACACCGATATATATGCTGATTATCCAAGCTTCTGTACCATCTAATAAGCGCGGGGTAGCTGTGGCGTCCAATACGTTTACAAACACATTCAGCCAAACACTCGGATCTGCTGTGTTCGGTACAATTTTTAATTTAATCACGATCTCTAAGGCTGAAAATGCAGGACAGAATCTTGATCTTAATGCTTCTTTTGAACATGGTGGTGAACTACCAACTAACCAATTGGGTCAACTTCAAGAAATTATAGCTTCTGGGGTTCATGCTATTTACGGAGTGACTCTCCTTTTAACCATTATCGGGATTGGCATCTCCTTTCTCCTTTTGAAATATAAAAATGAAGAAATTGAATCTTCACAGGTAATTAACGAACGTCTAAAGTGATCATCCATTTATTTCAAATTGAACAACGCTTACACCTATGTTACAGTAGGCACATAAGTTAACAATGTTAAGGATTAAAGATAGATCTAAAACTTTTATGAGACGGCACTTAATTAAGAAGTGTCGTCTTTTCATTTACTTTAATACTTAGGAGAATGATAATGACTAATAATGACAACTATGAGATAGATGAACTGGTCAAATATGTTAAAAACTTTAAAGATTCATTTCTTCATGACGAGAAATTAAATTATCTTCAAATCGAAACGATGATCTATCTGCTTGAAAACCCTACGCAAACCATTACACAACTAGCTGAAAAAATAGATACCACCCCAGCTTCAACTTCTATCATTATTGATAGGCTTGCAAAAAAAGAAATGGTGAATCGGCAATATACAGAATCCGATCGAAGAAAAGTATACGTATCATTAACCGAGACCGGATCCCAAGAAATTAACAGGTTGTTGATTAAGAAAAACGAAATCATTTCCACATCCCTGTCACCATTAACTTCAACAGAAAAACTAATCTTTGCAAATTTAAACGAGCTCTTTCAAAAAATTAACGACTAAAATTTTCAGACCAACATCATGAGTATTGAAAAACCTGCTAATCCAGTGATGAAAGCTATAAAACTGCTTTCCTGATCGTCTGGTAGTTCTTCTTTTAGAACGTTTAATATGATACCTCCAGCTAACAGAGCAACAAGTATAGATACGATTAATTCATGAAGAACCGTGATAGCTCCGATACCCCAACCAATAATAATAGCGACTGTAAGCAATACTCTTCCATACTTGTCATATTTTTGTTTGTGATCCTTCCTCAGACCATGATCATTAGCAACAAAGTGAATGCTCAATGCCAAAAAGAAGAAGAACATTCCCCATTTTGTTTCGTACTCTTCTCTTATGAGCAAATAACCAATAACCGCATTGTACAGAAAGAATGATGCCATATGTACCCAGAAGACACTTGAGGAAACAGCAATTTCTTCAGAGTTTGACTGCGAGCGTTGTTGTTTCTTTTTAGAATTTTTCACTAGCCGCTCAAGTCCATAAAAAAGAGCAAGACCGAGCAAAGCAATTAAATAGATATGGTCTTCCAAGTAGTGACCGATTCCATGGTTAAGCCGTTCTCCTACCTTTTGTTGATAGTGATCCAAATCAGGAATGAGATGTAGAAAAACATAGGCAACAGCTACTCCTCCTGCAAAAGACAAAAATTTACTGCGAGGGGAATCTTTGATAAAACTTAAGTACTTTGAACTCAAATGAATGAGAGCGAATCCGATTACAAATATGAAACTAAGCACTGTTTTTGTCATCTCCAAACTCCTCTCTCTACTGATGATATACGTTCAATTAGTATGTATCTAATTCCCTTTTCAATAAACATTATAGAAAATAGTTAAATCTCTCAGTGTACACGTCTATACTTGTCCACACCTTCTTTCATATACTATTAAATCGGATGAGTGAAGGATGTGATAGATATGAAAAAAACAAAAGAATTATTTGTGTTCAATGCAGAAATGGCTCTGTTCTTGGCAGTGATGTCTTACAAAGCTTATATCGTTCACGATCTTTGTACGATTGAATTACCAAAGCATTACGAGATGAAACGAGAGATTATTACCGATTCTGGTGAAACATTTGGGTTTATTGCTGAGTCAGAGGATTCCTTAGTAGTTTCTTTTCGGGGAACGAAGACCATGGATAATGTAAGTTCATATCTGGATGTTTCTCAGGTTCCTTATACCTATGTGATGAATAGTGGTTTAACCCACCGTGGGATCACTAAAATTTACAGTACATTTCGAGATTCTCTTTTAGAAGATATAAACCAGTACTATTCAGCTGATAAAAAACTACTTGTAACAGGTCATAGTCTTGGCGGAAGTCTAGCCGCTTTGTTTACGTTAGATGCTGCCGTTAACACAAACTTTCAGAATCCCATTCTCTATAGTTTTGCAAGTTTACCAATCGCTGATGAAAATTTCACAAAAAAGTTTTATAAAGAAGTAAAAAACAGCATTCGTGTTGTTAATATACACGATGCCATCTCAAATTGTATGACTCCTCTCTTTTTTAAGAATAAGCCCCTTTTAAACCTCCCTATCGGACAGGAATACCAGCTTAATTTCAAGAATAGGCGATATATTCAAAACCATAGAATCCTCTGTTATATCCATTTTTTAAGCAAGCAATTTCCAATTGAATATAATGAACTTTACAATAAGTATCCAGGTTTTTTTCCTGATACCTCTCTTTGTGAATGATTGATTCTATCCTTTTAACACGTGTTAAATGGGTTTATTTTTATGTAAGAAGATTTCTTATCCAATCCATTTATATCCCCTTTCTTTTTTAAAATGAAACTCCCTTATTAACGAGTTAGTCATTTTGTAACAAGAAATGTCATAATCCCCTACTTTTGAGGTGTAAGTTCACCTGCCCAAAAATAGAGAATGCGCTTCATGTCTAATTCATCCTTTATTGATAATATATAGAAATCATGAAGAGAAGGGAGTTTTACGATGAAGAACCTACTTAGTAAGTTGGCACTCTTTTTTATGGTTGTGACTTTTTTATTCGTTCCAACGAAGGTTCAGGGTCATGGACTTTTAACTAAAGGAAGTCAAGGTTATGAGGTATCCATCCTACAAGAAAAACTAAAGGCACTTGGGTTATTCTATGGATCTGTTACGGGATATTATGGTCCTATTACAGAAAGAGCTGTTGCTAATTTTCAGTATGAAACAAATCTTTCAGCAGATGGAGTTGCCGGCCCCTCTACCTTTTTAATGTTACAAGATGTTGAACAGATGGCTCGTGTTGTTCATGGAGAGGCACGCGGCGAATCTTACTTAGGCAAAGTTTCCATAGCAGCTGTTATACTTAATCGTCTAGAAGATCCTGAATTCCCCAAAAATGTAAGTGATGTTATTCATCAAACGAACGCCTTTACCGCTGTGCATGATGGTCAATATCATCTACAGCCTTCCAGTTATGCTTATCGTGCAGTGCTTGATGCGATGAAAGGTTGGGATCCCACTTACGGATCCGTCTATTATTACAACCCTGAACTCGCAACAGACACCTGGATTTTCTCAAGATCCTCCGTTACGAAGATCGGCAACCATCTCTTTGCGAAATAAATGTGTCTGTAATAGTTGATGGGTGAGGTACAGTAGGTTTGTCGAAAATCGTTTAAATGATTTTTTCAGTGAATATATGGATAATTACCGTGAAATAAATGAAGGTTACCGTGAAATTATTTATTCTTAATTCCTTTGTTACGTTCAGCAAGAACAAATTTTATATTCTGTCTGAAACTTACAAGTAAACAAAATGGTGTGCCCTTATCCAGAGGCACACCATTTTTCTATCAGATATTATTGAAATGTTTTACTTACATGAATGAATTCTCGATAACCAGAGCGTGTCAGGTGATATGTGTCATCTAATAACCCGTCTCTTATTAATGAATTAAGTGTTTCTTCAGGAATAACGTCAATCACTTGATCCATACGTTGATTCAGGTCTTCAAGTGATGCGTTCTTAAGTGTAACCGGGTTCATCATACGAACGATTCCTTCAATTCGAGAATCTCTTTTTTGGAAAAATTGAGGTGTTTTCTTAAACACATTTTGAATTCGATCTTTAAACTGATTTAATTCTTGTTTTGTGTTAAAGCTTTCTGTTTCTTTTTCTCTGATCTTCTCGTTAAAGTATGTCATTTCTTCCTTGCTTAACTGTGCTCGAGAAAACAGTTCATTATAGATCTGAGTTTTATCCATCTCGATCTTGGCTAGCTCTTCTTCTTTTATACGCTGCGTTTCCCAGATTTCTTCTTCATCTATTACTTCTTCTTTTGCTTCTTGTTCTTTTTCATCTTCTTCTGTTGCTTCTACTTCTTCTACTTCAGAAACAGGTACTTTGAGCTGTTCTTCCTTTTCCTCAAAAAGCTCAAGTTGCTCTTGTTCAGGCTCTTCCTCGACAACAGCAACTGCTGAGGTTGTCTCAAACGACTGAGCAGCTCTCTCTTTGGACGTGAAAGATTCAATCATCTTCTCTAACTTGCTGACCTTGTTAAAATAAATGAGTGAGATGGTTATAGCGAACAACGAACTAAATACCGAAATAAAGTCTGAAAAGCGGAATACGAATGGTGCTGTTGCTATCTTATAAAAGATCAATAGAGCGAAAGCACCGATGATAATAATCTTTAACCAGCTTTCACGATTCTTAAATTCTGCTGATTGTTCATTGTTTTTATTATTTTTATTTGATAAATTCTTTAGACGTTTCATATTCTTACCTCTTTCATAGAGATTGTCGTGCAGCTTTTTATTTTAAACGAAATATGTAAAAGTGGAAAGGAAAAGGAACATTTCATCATGTAATTATCATGTGTGTAACATACATTTTAAAGTTTTAGGACATATGTCCTTCCCAATAGATTCACTTCTATTCTTTAATGGTTATAGAATTTTTAATTGGGAAGTGATGACATGAAAGGAATAGTGTTTGCTTTTTTAGCCGGCGCCTTTATTACTCTGCAAGGGGTTTCGAATGCAAGAATCAGTCAAAACATAGGGTCATGGCAGGCAGCAACGATTACTCAATTGACTGGCTTTATTGCAGCCGTTCTCATTGTATTGATCGTAAAGGATCAAAAATGGAAACAATTTAAGAAAGTGCGACCTATTTATCTAACTGGAGGGTCATTTGCGGCAGTCGTAATCTATGGCAATATTTACGGCATCCACTCTATAGGCGTAACGCTAACGATTGCTGTAATCTTAATATCGCAGCTAGCAATCACATTTTTAATCGACGGAAAAGGCTGGTTTGGCGTATTGAAAAAAGAGATGAAGGTTCCACAATTTATTGGGATCGCGATGATGATCGCTGGAGTTGTTATTTTGAAATTTTAAAGGAGAATGAGATGAGGTGATTGGAAAATGAGAGAAATTCACGATACTGAGCTGCTTCAACACTATTTGGGGACTTTTGAGATTAAACCAATCTTAAATGATGAACTTCTACCTTACCTAACTTTATATAGTTATAATCATGGTGAATTGATCTGTACACAAGGTGATCCTTATAACCATCTATACTTGTTAGTAAAGGGAAAACTTAAAATTTTCAACACATCACCTGAAGGCAGAACACTCATTCTTTCATTTAAAACACCTTTGGATGTTGTCGGAGATATTGAATATGTGCAAGGTACGGACTTTATCAATACGGTTGAGGCGGTCTCTGAAGTGCATATGATTGCGATTCATCATCGCTGGTTAAAAAAGTTTGCGAGCGATCATACGCCGCTCTTAAAATTTCTGTTAAACGTGATCACTAAGAAGTTTTACGTAAAATCAAGTTCTTTAAGTTTTAATCTACTATATCCGGTTGAAGTTCGTTTTGCGAGCTATCTTCTGTCGGTTTGTTTTGACGAAGGAGATGCTTTGTATAGTGGCAAACTTAGTACGAGTCATCTTATAGATGCCGCTAACCTAATCGGCACAAGTTATCGACACTTGAACCGTGTCATCCAACATCTTTCTAAAGAAGGGCTAGTGGAACGGCATAAAGGTTTTATTGAAGTGAAGAATCGAGAAGGCTTAAGCGAACTAGCGAATCATCGGAATATATACGAAAAATAAAGGAGCGTTCATTATGCTTATCGGTTTACTCTTTGCTATTCTGGCAGGCGTACTTGTTGGTCTGCAAAATATTTTTAATACACGAGTCAATGACCATGCCGGAACATGGTCGACTACGGCACTTGTGCTGGGTTTGGGCTTTCTAGCATCTATGACACTAGGTGTTGTTTTTGAAGGAAAAGAATTATTTGTTCTTAAGAATATGGAAACTTGGTTTTGGTTCAGTGGATTGATCGGAGTAGGTGTTGTTGTATGTCTAGTTCAAGGCACAAAACTACTTGGTCCAACATTCGCCATTTCTATCGTTCTTACGTCACAGCTCGGCTCAGCTCTCATGTGGGATTCACTTGGCTTGTTCGGTGTAGAGAAAATTCCGTTTACTTCTCAGCAGCTTTTAGGAGTCCTCGTTATTATCGGCGGAGTAATCGTGTTTAAGTTTGGTGGAAGCCAACAGAAAGAGCAACCAGTTCAACCTACTCAAAGACAATTGAAGGAACAAGTTACGGGGAGATAAAATATCTCTCCTTTTTTGTATAGCCAATTACTTCTTCCTACTTATTACCTCCTTAGTTTTTAAATTTCCACAACTATATCCTCAGCTGAATTCTTTAAGATAGGTAGTACCCTCTATTAATTTCCAATTCATCATACTGTAAACTTATTGTATATCATTTTTTAAAAATTCAAATTACGGAGGTATTACATTGAAAGCAAAAAGAAAAATTCTTTCGGTGACGTTGACTGGCATGTTGGCTTTTAGTGCTCTAAATGCAGCTACTTCACCTGCACAAGCTGTTGGAAATGGTCCAGGTACAGGAAATGGTTCTATACAAACGTCTATTCTACATACTTATGAAGAACTTGTTGATACGTTAAAAACACTAGATGCTAAACAAGATGCTATGAAACTTGAAGTAATCGGTCAAACGGTAAAAGGTCGAGATATCTATATGGCGAAGTACATATCTAATCCAAGTAATCCCACCATTCTTTTCTTAACTCAACAACACGGTAACGAGCAACTTACAACTGAAGGTGCGTTAGAGTTTATGAAACATCTCGGTACGAATAAAACAAAAGGTGTGTTGAACAATGTAAATGTGTTAGTCATACCGATGCTTAATGCTGATGGGGCGATGGGTGATGTAAACTTTTCTCTTGAAGATTACTTAGCGGATGGTGACCGCCACCTGACTCGTTATAATGCCAATGAAGTTGACTTGAACCGCGAACATGATAAGCCAACAAGTGAAATGGAGCGTGAAGCTCGTGTACTGCATGAAAATGTGTTTGCTAAATATAACATTGATTACATGATAGATTTACATCACCAAGGAACGCTAAGTGAAACGGATGGCCAACTTGTTTCGGGATCTATGCTTTATCCTACTAATGCAAAAGTGAAGCCAGAAGTCGTTGAGAAGTCTAAACGATTAGGTGCTGTTGTATTTAATGCCATTCATCATACGGGATGGGGACATATCGGAAAGTACGATGGCGGTTCTGGTGAAAACATCGGTCGCAACGGTGCTGCTGTTCGTTATGACATTTCTACTCTCCTTTTTGAAATGCGCGGAATGTCTGATCATTATAGAGAAGATTATGCGCTTGGGCAAAAGAGTAATGGCTATTTGATCAAACAGACGGTTATAACATTAGATGCTGCGGTTCGTGCCATCTCAGACGGGTCAATCAACACAACGGATGCTAGTTTCTGGGATACGCTTCCTCAACAAACAAATCGTTCTGGTGAAGTTGAAGAAGACGAGTAAAAAAAATCAGAAACACAACAAAAACACCTCAAAGAATTGAGGTGTTTTTGTTTAGTCGTTTTATTCGTAGCTTTTTGCTCCAATATAGTTTTCTGACCAGTAAGAGCTGTTCAGTTCCGCTGTTGTTACGCCTTTTGAAGAAGAAGCGTGTACAAATTGGTCGTTTCCGATATATACTCCTGCATGACTCGGTCCATCACCTTCGAGATTGAAGAATACGATATCTCCTACAGCTGGTGAATCGACTTTTGTTCCTTCTGCGTAAATATCATCGACGGTACGAGGCAACTCAACATTTTCCGCTTCATTAAAGATATATTGTAAGTATCCGCTGCAATCAAATCCGTCTGGTGATTCTCCACCCCACTTATAAGGTGTTCCTTCATATTTTTTAGCCACTTCAACGATTGAAGAGTTACTTTCTGAAGCATCAATTCCTAGCGATTTAAATGTTTCATCACCTGCGATACCATCCACTGAGATTCCTTTATCTGCTTGAAATTTCTTCACCGCATCTGTTGTATAATCACCATAATAATCGGTTGTTTTGCTATATGAAAAATATCCTTTTTTGTCTAATGTTTGTTGGAGGTCTTGTACATCTGAATGCTGCGTCCCAGGTTTCAGCGTTTGATCACCAAGAGCGGCTTCCCCCACTATTGGATTGAACGCCACTACACCTGCTATTGCTAATCCTGCTGCTGCTTTTTTCAAAGTAACATCCCCTTTTCTTATTTAATCTGACCTGTCCCATACTAACAGGTGTAGATGACAAAGACATTGTGAAGGAATTACAGCGGTTTAACAATTTTCTGCAGAATGTATGATAAATTACACATTGTAATATTTGAAAAATAACGACGTTTTAAGAATGAAGGAAGCAAATTTTTGTGCATTGTGGACAAATAGAAGGAAAGATTAGCCGTATTCTGTATAGAGTATATAAAGGGCAAATAAGGGTAAGGAGGCATCTATTTGGAGTTCCCGTTCATTCTTACTAACTTTTGGGATGCATTGATTGCTATACCCGCCATCATCATCATGATTGAAATCCTCAAGATCTTCTTTCCTTATATCTCTGCTTGGATACCAACGATCGCCTGTATGCTAGGCTTAATCATATCTGTTTTAATTGCACATCCGCATAGTCTTTGGACTGGTATCGTAATGGGAATCATCTATGGAGTTGCTGCAGTTGGATCTTACTCAAGTTTTGTTTATGTCATTTATAACTATCGAGATAAGAAGCCTCACAATCCTTATAAATAGTTGATTGCTTGGATAAGTTCGTTTACGTTTAGTACATAACTTAACGAACTTTTTTATGAGGAGAATGAAATGAACAGAAAAACAGCCATTGTAACCGGCACTTCTAGCGGGTTTGGTATGTATTGTGCAATTGAACTTGCAAAGGCCGGTTTCAATGTAGTGAGTACGATGCGAAATGTAAGTCGTGCGGAAGCTCTATTAAAGTTGGCAGACGAAAACAAGGTAAGTGACCAGATTTATCTTCATGTTCTGGACGTAACATCAACAGAATCTATTCAAACATTTAAAGACTTCATCAAAGAGCTTCCTACCATTGATGTTTTAGTAAATAATGCGGGGTTTGCACTTGGCGGTTTTTCAGAAGAACTATCAATCAATGAATATCGTCTGCAGTTTGAGACAAATGTATTTGGTGTTATGGCAGTTACCCAATCCGTCCTTCCCTTCATGCGTAAAAACAAGCGAGGACGCATCATTAATATGAGCAGCATCTCTGGAAAGTTTGGTTTTCCTGGTCTATCACCTTATACGGCATCAAAGCACGCGTTGGAAGGATACAGCGAAAGTTTGCGTTTAGAACTGCGACCGTTCGGAATAGATGTCGTTCTTATAGAACCTGGATCTTATCAAACAAACATTTGGTCTTCGATTGACAACTTGACGATCGATTCTCAGTCTCCTTATTCCTTTTATATGGATGCACTTTTAAAAAACATGCAAAACAGCAAAGTAGATCATGGGAATCCTATCGATGTCGCAAAACTTGTAACTAAGCTTGCTATCTCCACAAAAACTCCTAAGCTCCGTTATCCGATTGGCAAAGGTGTGAGATTAACGATACGGCTAAAAAGCATCCTCCCATGGAAGATACTAGAAAGATTAATTACAATGAGATTAGTAGGAAACAAAAAGAGGTAGTCATCCGAGACTGCCTTTTTATGATGTTTGATCATGATTGCTCTTAAAATGAGCATTAAATTGGCCACGAAGCATCCCTTTAAGCAAATTCTTTTCTGATTGTTTTTCTTTTCCCTTCTTCATCTCAGTTCTAATTTCATGTGTTTGTACTCCGTCTTCTCGTTTATTTGCAATCTCAACCAGCTTCTCAATATCCGAAAATGAATATTTCCTCGTCCCTTTTTCAGTACGTTCTGGGAAAATCAATTTTCTTTCTTCGTAATAACGAATCTGTCTGAATGACAATCCTGTTAACTCACTTACAATACCTATTGAAATAACCTTCTTATCTTTATATGGTGTATTTTCAAAAGACATAGTGTAGCCACTCCTTCGCCCTACCCCCTCTTTTTACTATATCTCAATGAATCTTTCATTCAACAAAGCTGTTAGATTATCTCACTTACGTTTTCATTTCCTAGCCTTAACCGGTGTGACAAAAATTTTTAACACTAATTGAAACTAAAAGATTGTTAACGCGTAATTACTTGTGCATTCTATTTCAGTAATCTCAAGGAGCCTTCGATGAAGAAGATGACCGTGCTGACTGGTTTACTCATTTTGTTAACTGGGTGTGTGGATGATTCAAAACTGCGAACAGATCTTATTTCATTTCAAGAAGCTAATTCAGAGGTACAGTCTTTCTTCGAGACTGCTAAGAAGCAAAATGGCATCCATCTTTATCAAGATCAAAACGAAAGAATCTACCTATTGCTAAATGGAGTAAACATCTTACAAAATCAACCTGCAATCACATTCTCTAATTTTAAGGTAAAAGATGACGGTGCCACGCTTAAAGTCTTTTATGAAGTAGAGACGGTTGCTGATTATGAAAATGAGAACTTAAAAAACCAACTATTGTATGAGGTAGAATTAAACAAAACCTATGAAACCATAAAATTATTCAAAAACGGTAAATCTTCAAATTTTGAAATGGTTTCAGGAAACACAGATTAAACATTAATGGGGGAATAGAACATGAACAACCACGAGATCGATTATAAAATTTACGGCGATGACATGCAGTTCGTTGAAGTAGAGTTAGATCCAAAAGAAACGGTGATCGCTGAAGCTGGTGCTTTAATGATGATGGAAGACGGCATCGAGATGGAGACTATCTTCGGGGACGGTTCAGGTGCATCAGGCGGAAGTGGTTTAATGGGTAAACTCTTTAATGCAGGTAAACGCGTTCTGACAGGTGAAAGTCTGTTCATGACAACATTTACGAATGAAGAGCGTGGTAAGAAACATGTTTCATTCGCCTCTCCTTATCCTGGGAAAATCATTCCGATGGACTTAAGTGAGCTCGGCGGTAAAGTGATCTGCCAAAAAGATGCGTTTTTAGCCGCTGCAAAAGGTGTAACAGTCGGAATAGAATTTCAACGTAAAATTGGCGCAGGTTTCTTCGGTGGTGAAGGCTTTATCATGCAGAAGCTTGAAGGCGATGGGATGGCATTCGTTCATGCTGGCGGAACCATTCATAAAAGAGAATTGGCACCTGGAGAAGTACTGCGTGTAGATACAGGTTGCTTGGTCGCGATGACAAGCGGTGTCGATTATAATATCGAGATGGTAAAAGGTGTGAAAACAGCACTTTTTGGTGGTGAGGGCTTGTTCTTTGCCACATTAAGAGGACCGGGAACGGTTTGGATTCAATCACTTCCGTTCAGCCGCTTAGCAAGTCGTGTATTTGCTGCTGCTCCGCATAGAGGCGGATCGAGCGATGAAGGAAGCATAGCTAAAGGCGTATTCGGCATGTTAAATGGAGATTGATTAAGAAAATGAGCGTTAAATAGATGTAATAGGAAAAAAATAAAGAGCAGAATCATCTTCAATAGATGGTCTCTGCTCTTTTTATAGTTTGATTCGTTTCGCATAAACGACCAACCGTTTCTCATGTTCATTGTTTTTCCTATTATATACACCTGTACAAGTAATAAGGTTCAACCTAGGCTGCTGACTAGGTCCAAATATCACACGCAGAGGTGCTTCGTCTTTTTTATAGGCAACGACCTTTTCCACTTGAAAAGAAACTTTTTCATTTTCTTTTCCATAAACGTGAATGAGGTCGCCTGCTTTCAAGTTCTTTAAATAAAAAAAGACAGCAGGTCCCCTATAATCATCAACGTGACCAGCGATAACAGCATTCCCATTTGCTCCCGGCTTAGCACCCAACTCATACCAGCCAACATCTTCTCCGTTATTTGGCACTTCCATCTGTCCGTCTTTGTTTAGCCCCTGTCCATCTACAGAAGCGTTCACTTTTAAAGTTGGAATCTCAAGTTTTGTTGGGACAATACCAATGGATTCGGTCTTATTTGGCATATCGTTTTTTTTATCATCGTTATTCATGTTCACCATAGAATCAGTTTGTTGACCTGATTTTGTATCTGGTTCTTCTTGAGGTGAAACTTGAATCTTCCTCTGACTATATTCTTGTATATCGTCACTTTCATAGTTATTTCCTGCTGAGCAGCTGCTCAGCAGGAAAATAGTTGTAAATAATAATAGATGTTTACTCATTTTATTGAGCTATACGTTTGCGGTATAGGATATACGTTAGTGCACTTAATCCAGCTACTGCGATGATTCCAGCTGTATAGTTTGCTGATGACTCTTCAGATGCTCCACCCATACCTGTTTTAGGCATTTCAGATGGCATAACCATTGAGTCTTGCAATAAAAGTACTTCGATTTTATCGGCTGTATTGATTGCATATACGCTGTACACCATATTTGCTTCGAGCTTTGTTCCAGAAAGGTCCAACACTTGCTTACCGTCAGGAGTACGAATCTCTAAATCATACGTATTTGGATCGAGTTCTTTATAATCTGTGAACGCTTTAAATGTAGCACCGCTAAACAGAGCGTCTCCACCGATCAATCCTACATCCACAGTCGGTGCATCAGGAGAAAGATGACCGATACGAACTTTCGCTTTTCCTTCAGTTGCCTGCATAGAATCTTCTGCGACCACTAACTCAATCATTTCTAGCATGTTTGCTGCAGCTACTGTATAAGCTTTACCTGCTTCAACGGTCAAATTTTGTGAGATTACAGCATTATCTTTAGTACCCGCTGCAAAGATTTCCACTTTATGTTCGCCAGCTGGCAATGGCATGTAATCTGTTGCTGCCTTAAACTCCGCACCCTCGACTACTGGTTTTCCATCGACATAAACATCTACTGCTGGTGCATCAGGCGAAGCATGTACAATACGAACCATCGCATCATTAGACTCAGCAAAAACCCCCGTTGCCATCATAGCAAACATCATAACCGCGGCAAGTGCAGACCCAAAAAACTTTTTCATTTCATCTCTCCTCACAAATGGTATACAAACGAATGCACAATAAATGTAATGCGTTTGTATAGGTTATGTACCACTTAAGATTTAAGCTTAAACCATATTTTTGAAAAAATTACAATTTAGCATTTAGCTCTGTTTTTCGCCAGAAAAAAAGCTGTCTCCTTCAATAAGGGAACAACTTCTGATTGCTTTAAAAATATAATGTATTAAAATTAACGAAAATACTGTAAAACCGTCCCTTTGCCTTTATCGACTTCAACTTCTGCATAAGCCCCGTTAACAAATGTAATCTGAGGTGGTACATGTCCACAATCCACATCGTAGATAATTGGAATATTCAATTCCTCAGCCGTTTCTCTATACACGTCTTCCACTGTGTAATCATTAACTGGCTCGTTTGCAGGACTTCGGCCAAAAAGAATACCAGAACAATTTTCAAACCAGCCCGCTAACTTCATTTGAACGAGAGATCTTCTTAGATCAGTAGTGTTCATTTCACAGTTTTCTAAGTACCATAAAATCGGTTCGCCATTAATCTTCTGTTGTTGAAATTGTGCGACGTCCCCATAAGGTGTTCCTATCAGATGACGAATCGTATCAATACAACCGCCTAGCAGACGTCCAGAAACCTTTTCAGATTTACCAGAAATCATTTTCCACTCTGTATCGTCAGTGAGATGAAACACATAAGGTGTTGGTGCGTCGTGTTTCCATTCTTTTTGAAATTTTCCAGAAGACTTCTGAAGAACGGTATCTCCTTCACTTGTTGAGAGAACTTTTTCCCACATAGCTGTTGTTTCATCAGAGTGCTCTCCTCTTAAATCGACGAAATTTGTCCCATGAGCTGTCGCGATTCCTGTTTTCAAAGTAATAGCAAGAAGGAGAGTACTTGTGTCTGAATAACCTAAAATCCACTTGTTCGGTAAATTCGTGAAATCAACATGTTCTAACATTTCGATTAACAGCTCACCACCCCAAGGAGGGATGATTACATCGATCTTTGGGTCTCTTACCATCTCATTAAATTCAGCAGCTCGCGTTTTTGCTGGTGCAGACTTCGCTTTATTTTGCGTCCAAACCGTTTCACCACACGTTACTCCATATCCTCTCTTCTCCATTCGAAGACAGGCTTGCTTAAACATGTCATGAAGAGCTGATTGAACACCTGATGAAGGAGCAGTTACTCCAATCATTGCTTTTTCTTTTATTAATGGATATTTAATCATCTGAACTCATCCTACTTTTTATATTTTTCTATTGCTAACTAAACTTCCACAAAGTTATTAGAGTTCCTTCAATCTTTCGCAATTAGAGGTGGTTCCACTTTAATGACTACTTTCCCTTTCGCTCTTCCCGTTTCTACATATTCAATTGCTTTTTGTGCTTCTTCAAATGAAAAAACTTTATCGATTACGGGTAGGATATCTTCTTTTTCTACTAAATCAGCAATCCTGCTTAACTGTTCTCCGCTTGGTTTCATAAATAGAAAATGGTAGTGAACGTTATGTTTTTTTTCTAGTTTTGTTAACTTGCTACTCACAATAGAAAAGATCACTTTTTTAAGAAAACCCAATCTGTTTTCTTCTGCAAATGCCTTGTTAGGAACCGCTGAAACAGAAACAATTTTCCCACCAGGTTTTAACACTTCAAATGACTTCTCTAAAGAAATGCCACCTAACGTATCAAAGACTGCATCATACCCTTTAAGAACCTTCTCAAAATCTTGTTCTTTGTAGTTGATGACTTCGTCAGCTCCTAACGACTTTACAAGATCGTATCCTTTCTCACTCGCTGTAGTTGCTACATAAGCACCCATTTCTTTTGCAAGTTGGATAGCAAATGTTCCTACCCCACCCGCACCGGCATGGATTAAAATCTTTTGTCCTGCTTTCAATTGAATAACCTCATGAAAAGCTTGCCAGGTTGTTAGTCCAACTAAAGGAAGTGAAGCACTCTCCACTAATGAAATGTTACTTGGTGCGATGGCCACATCTTCTTCATGAACTGAGATATATTCGGCGAAAGTTCCGATCCGGCTCTTTCTTGGTCTGCCAAACACTTTGTCTCCTGGTTGAAATTTAGTCACTTTACTCCCAACCTGTTCTACGGTTCCTGAAAAATCATTTCCAAGAATTAATGGCATTTTGTAGGATAACAGCATTTTCACTTTACCGTCTCTTATTTTAAAATCAATTGGATTAATACTTGCAGCATGTATTCGGACTAAAAGATCCTGCTCTCCTAATTCGGGTTTATCCATTTCTGTTTCTTGGAGTGCTACGTCCTTTCCATAGCGTTCAATTATCATTGCTCTCATATGATTGATTAAACCTCCATTATTTCGCCCATTTCTTTATGATTTTACTATTATGTACAACGAACAAGCTACTCAAAAGAAACGACTATCATATTCATATATCGAACAAACTGTTTTGCGGAAGGAGGAAACGCCTTTATGAACAATTATCCTATGAATAATCATCCATATAATCATCAACATCAGCACTCCTTGGACGAATCAAATTATGTGGAGCGTCAGATGGAAGAAGATGAAGCAGGTCCATTTTCACCACCGCCCCAACAATTTGCACAAAGCCAGATCCCACAACCTTTTTTCACTCAAACTTTCCAGCCTCCTCAAATACGTGCTCGATTGTGCAATTGTTTAGGAAACTGGGGGCTTTTAGGTCTTCGAAGTCCAGGTCAGTTCGGCCGTGACTTTTGGTTCTTCCCTGTAGCTATTCGCCAAAACAGCGTAACCGGCTATATATGGGTCGGTGGTCGCCGCCAGCGCGTACGATACGGATTCTCTCAAATTCGAAACTTTATTTGTACTGGTTGATATAGAGCTTAGGCGTACTTATCCAATTGTCTTATACTTGCTGCTCATAAAAAAGCCGCTCCCATTGGGAACGGCTTTTTCTATTATTTGTTTTATAATAGATCACCAAGGATATCATCTAAGATTCCTTCGTCATCATGTTCATCTTCTTCCCATTGGTCATGGTCATTACCATCGAGAATGTTATCTAGATCCAGGCTGGCATCTAAGTTCAAGTTTAAGGAAGCTCTGTCCTCATCACTCCAACCATTATCTTCTGCCCAATCTTGAATCTCAGCTTCTGTCATTCCTTCTGCTTTTGCCCACGCTTGAAGATCTGACATCTCCCAATGATTTGCTTCTGCCCAAGCTGCAAATTCACCTGAAGTAACGGTTTCGTTATTTTCAATCGCAGCGTTGAGCTTCGTACTAAGGTCTACAGTGGTGCTGTCATCGTGAGCAAAGGCCGCAGTACCTCCACCTAATAGCAATCCGAAAGCTAGTCCTGTACTTGCAAATTTCTTCATCATGATTCATCACACTCCTGTAATTTTTTTGTCTTGCACTAAGCTAACGAAGAGGATGTCGAATCAGATCATTTTTTTAATGAATATGAGCAGAAAGACTTATGATCCTTCAAATATTTAGGTGTTGCCCAAAAGTTATGTTTTAGCAGTAAAAGAATTAAACCAAATTTTTTTGTTGAGAATTACGCTTCTTCTGAATAATAAATGCAACAATACCTATTAGCACGGAAATGCCGACACTAACATATAGACCTGGACGGATGGTTTCTTCAAACCAGGTACCCGTAACGGCTAAAGTGATCAACACGATTGCCACGATTGACATCAGCTTAACTAAAATGGATTGTTTTAAGATTTTCAGTGATGAAAGGATGATAAATAACCAGTTGAATAGAAGTAATATTCCAGCTGCTGTTGTGATGTACTCATAGATCTGGCCTGGGAGAAGAAGAGCTGTGATAATACTAGCTAAAAGTCCTCCTGCTCCTAAACCCATCGCGGGAAGTGGCAGATTTTTAAACTTTATTGTTTTTGCAAAGATTTTCGGCGCATCTCCATCTTCAGCAAGCGTTCTTAACAGGTTCGTCACTCCAAAGAGTGCTGCTGCCATTGCTGAGAATCCAGCTATAATGATCGCTCCATTAAATACATGCGGAAAGAAACCTAAATGATACCTTTCCATCGCCGTAACAAATGGACTTTCTTTGTGATCAAATGATTCTAAAGCAACAGTTGTAACAGCAAGTCCGATCGATAAGACATAGATTATGGTAAGGATAAAAAGCATGATCGTACCCGCTTTTGAAGCATCTTCTGTCTTTTTCAGTTGCATCGCCATCATACCGATCACTTCTATTCCGCCAAATGCATAAAACGCATAAATGAGGGACGACCAAAAACCTTTAAGCCCTCCTGTAAAAAATCCATTGAACGAATTCGGTATATCAAGATCATAGTTCTTTCCATCTACAAAACCAATAAGTCCTGCTATCGCTAAAATAATGAACATCACAATAGCTGCTATTTTTATGACAGCCAATAAGTTTTCAACTTGATCAAATTTCTTCGTTCCCGCTAATACTACAATAATAGCTAAAACGGCATAAAAAGCTGCAAAGATCCAAAGTGGAACATGCGGCAACCAAAATTGCGAGAGAATGGAGAGCGCAGTAAGCTGGCTGCCCATGATCAAAATACTTGAAACCCAATAGTTCCAGCCACAGCTAAAACCCGCCCATCTTCCATAGGCATGACTGGCATAATAGCAAAACGATCCCTTTTGAGGATCTGATGCTGTCATCTTGGCTAATAACTGAAACACGATGTATGTTCCCATAGCTGCCAATAAAAAGGAAAAGACGATTGAAGGACCGGTCAGCTGAATGCCGATTGTGGACCCTAAAAAATAGCCTGTTCCAATGGTACATCCTACTCCAACAAGTGAAAGCTGCCACCAAGCCATGTTTTTTGCTTCTGATTGATCTAGATTAGGTTGAACCGGTGCACTACAATTGGTTTTCTTCACAATAATACCCTCCTGCTTTACAGATATTATTGTTTATCTTAAGCGGTTGAATATTCATAGGGTAAAGAAAAAACAGCTTTTAAAAATTCTAAAAGCTGTTTCACGATAAAAGAAACGAGATACCTTTATAACCAAAATAAAAACCAAATCCGATCAGCGACAATCCTGATAACTTTGATATCCATTCTAATATGCGGTCAGCCAGCAGCTTACGAAAACTGCTTGATACGATTGCCATCGTGAAATCCCATATTAAAATGCCAGAAAATATCGCTGCACTGTAGAGAAGTAAACTTTCTATCGAATATTTCGTTGCTGTTTCTGCGAGTATAGAACCGTATATTCCTAACCAAAATAAGATAGTGAGAGGATTGGTAAGTGACATAAGAAAACCCGCCATAAAACTTCTGCTGTTATGTACGGTGTAATCTTGTTGGGTGCTCGTTTTTTTTGCTGTTGCTTTTTTAAACGTCTCAATTCCTGTATAGAGTAGAACAAAGCTTCCAAAAAGCCAGAGAAATGTTTTGATAAATGGTGTATTGATATAGCTGACAAGCCCCATGTAAACCATAATCATATACAGTGCGTCTGCAATAGTTGCACCTAATCCGACCATCCAAGCTTGCCAGAATCCGTATTTAATTCCGCGGTCCATCTGTGCAGCATTAACCGGACCGATCGGAGCAGCAAGAGATAAACCTAACAGTACGTATTTAACAAATAAAATCATCGAAGACCTCCACGTATAAGATGGACAACTCATGCCTGTCTTCATCTTATTCGAAAGAAATCTTAATCAGACCTACAATTCTTATAGTGAATAGGAGTTTATACAAATGGATCAGTTAAGCCCTAAGGTTCAAGAAGCATTACAACATGTAAAACACGCCGATGAGGCCATGATTGAAGCACAGGCGAATCAAACACCTTCCTGTTTTCAGACTGCGAAGTTATGTCTAGAAACTGCTCAGCAATCGGTACATAATGCAGGTGAAGGAATGTCAGAAGATGAAAAAAAACAGCTTCACCATGCTAAAGAATATTTAAGACACCTGCATGAAACACAAGCTGCACTCCAGGAAACTAGATACGAGTAACGTATAAATCCCTCATGATAGCATCATGAGGGATCTTTATGTTAGGCAAATAAATTTCGGATAAATCCTGCTTGATTGACCGTTTCATTTTTAACATCAACATTAAGTTTACGAATGTTATCACAGTAAATGTGAAGTCTTTTTGCTTTATCTGCGTTTAGATAAGAGGCGTAGTTGTCCAGCTTATCTACTTCGCGTAATACGTCTTCCTTTGTGTCTGCTTTCTCGATCCTGCTACAGCACGAGCTGATCTGGTCATAAACAGACATGCTAGCCACCTCCTTTATGTTTTGTTTACTAATTCCCTTCTCCCAATTTTTAAAACTGAGACCTATTAACTGTTAAGTCGTTTAACAATACTTTCCATAAATTCTTTGCTAGACTTAGCTTGTAGTATTTTAGAAGGGGGCATAACAAAGTGGAAGAATTTTTATGTACAACATGCGGAACTCAATATCCTAAATCTTCTACTCCACTAGAAGAATGTGTGATCTGTAAAGAAGAAAGGCAATACATAAATCCTAACGGTCAAGAGTGGACAACATTAGATGATATGATTTGCTCTGGTAAATACAGAAATAAAATTATGAGCGAACAATCTGGCCTTTTTAGTATAAAAACAGAACCCGATTTTGCGATCAGCCAATCTGCTTTTTTAGTTGAGGAGAACCATTTTAGATTGTTATGGGATTGTATTCCTTTCCTTGATCAAGAAACCATTGACCATATTCATGAGATGGGCGGTATTGATGCGATCGCTTTATCACATCCACACTATTATTCCACTCAAGTACGCTGGGCAGAAACTTTTAATTGCCCAATCTACATTCATGAAGACGACAAGGAATGGGTTCAACAAGAAAGTGACAAGATTATTTATTGGAGTGGTGAAGAGAAGATGATCGCTGATGGACTAGTTCTTCATCGCCTCGGAGGTCATTATAAGGGTGCCGCTGTGCTTCATTGGAAAAAAGGTGGAGCTGCTGGTGTTCTTTTGACTGGTGATGTTATTCAAGTAGTTCCAGATCGTAAATGGGTAAGCTTTATGTATAGTTATCCTAATATTATCCCGCTGCCCGCAAACACGGTAGAGAGAATGGCAAAAAAAGTAGACTCACTTCCGTTTAACGAATTATATAACGCGTTCAATCGCCACATTAAAAAAGATGCTGATCAGATCGTGCAGCGTTCTGCTGAACGTTACATCGCAGCGCTAAAGGGTGAATGGTTTAGCACGTGAAAAAGGGAGAGGAAATCTCCCTTTTATGAAACACATTTAAGAGATAACTGGTGGTAACGTTCGTCCTGTTTCAAGCATTGTTTTCAAGTTGCTCAAAATCGCTGGCCATCCGTTGTTAAATCCTACGAAGGTATCTTCATCCTCTACGAGATCTGCATCCTCCAAATTTTCGTGACGCAGTGTCAACCTCACTGTGCCGTTCAATTCTTTAAGTAGAAATGTAGCAATAGTAGGCTTTTCCCTATCTTCCTCATCCCACTTGTTGATCCATGTAAAGGACAGTTTCTTTTGAGGCTCATAGGTTAAGATCTCACCCCAATCAGTGACTTTTTTGCCTCGTGAATATGTGATACGTGATCCTTCTTTCCATTCCGAATGCACTCGGCTGCCAAAAAAGTACTGCTCTGTTAGATCCCCGTTTGTTAGAGCATCCCACACTTTTTCAGATGTAGCCTCGATTTATGTAACATATACAAACTTTAAATTCTCCACATTCTCGCCCTCCTTTTAGTGAACACCTTTAGAAGAATCCCAGTTTCCTTTTGATTTTCTGATCTCAATGATTTGGCCAATATGATACGCATTATGAATATTAATATTAGCAAGAACAGAATACCAAGGATCGTGTCGATCTTCATGCGCAGAAATCTCAAAAATGCTTTCATCAGCCTCTTTTAGTGCAGCAGTCCAATCCTTAAGTACAGAAAACAACTGATTTTTAGCTGTCTCCCAATCTCTATTGTTTTCATTTTCAAACGTTTCATCGTTACTCTTAATTTTTCGATCGGGTGAATTTCCTTTAAACCGCTCTAAATAGCGTTCGTTCCAAAAGATTAAGTGGTTGACGATTTCCAGTATAGAGTTGCTGTTCCCCGATTTTTCACTCGCTTGTTCAAGTGTTAGTCCTTCAAGTGCTCGTTCAATTGGAACAAACCAGTTTGGTTCATTATGGTTAGCTGCCATCTGACTCAATAGAATTGTTTTTTGATTCATACAAAAACCTCCTCATACAGAACTGTTTACGAACATACATTCTGCACAAAGAGGCTGGATTCCTTTTATTCACTTTAAATATTTTGTTTTGAAGTTAATTCTGATAACTGTACTAGACGACCTTCTTTACTCGAAATCGCTGCAGCTTCATTAACTGCGGTTAGATTTAAAATATCATCTCTTGATACGATCGACTTCAAACCTTTTTCAATTGCCTCAACCCATTGCTCCATATTAGAAGAAAGTGAATGAGGTAGTTCCGGATTTACCCAATCCTCTGTGTTAAAGTACTTACTTTTAATCCTTACATGCTGCCCCTCGATCATTAGTGTACCTTCTGTGCCGTAAAGTTCGAGTTGCTGTGGACTTCCATAAGATAAAAAGCCTGTCTCGATCATACCCATAGCACCTGAGTCATACTCCACCATAACAACAGCGTTATCATCCACACCTAATTTGTATAATTCATTTAGTTTGCCGGTTACTGCTTTTACTTTCCCACCTAGCCGGTTCGTTAAATAGATTGGGTGTGCTCCAAGGTCGATCAGAGCACCTCCGCCACATTCTTCTTTATTATAAAAGTGCTGTGGCAACCATCCTTTTGGGTTTTCTTCTGAAGGTACTGACCCATTATGTGCAACACGGCATCTAATGTATGTAAGATCTCCAAGTAATCCTTTGTCCGCAGCTTGTTGGGCATAAAGGTAAAAGCTTTCTGTCAGCCTTGGCAGGTTGACCATTAACTGTACGTTATTTCTGTCAACGGCCTCTAAGATTTCTTCACACTCTTTGACCGTGAAAGCGAGAACTTTTTCAGTGAAAATATGTTTTCCATGGTTCGCAGCAGCAATAATTACCTCTTTATGACGGTTAGTGGCTGTAGTAACGATTACTCCATCAATGCTGGAATCAGCTAGTACTGTCTGAAGGTCTGCCTCAAACGATACCCCTAACTCTTCCGCCCACTGGGTACCCCTCTCTTCGTTTTCATCCCAAACCGTTTTTATAGTGATCGCTTCATTTTCCGTTGCTTCTCGTGCGTAATCAACCGCATGCACGTGCCATTTACTGAGTAGAGCTACGTTCATTACCTTCATCACTCCTCAAGCTAGAATTATTACCATTATACATAAGAGAGACGTACTATATTGTTTTTCTAGAAGTTTAGAAGTTTTCCAAAAGTTAATAGCGTAACGATTTTATATACTACTCTTAACTGCGCCTTCTATTTTCACCTTTCTATTTTGAAGTGACTCTACAAAATCTCCCGCATGGTCAAAATAAAGATGCACTTTATTAATCACTTGTTTTTGTCCAAAGTAACCTCTTGCATGTACTGGATCCTTAAAAACAATCTCATATTTCAGCTCGTCGCTAATCCCAAAAATAATCGTAAGTATTCTTGGGAAAGCCGTAGCATGGAATACTCTCTTTTCATTTATGATACTTCCACTTTTGCTGTATTTGATTGAAGCAGGCTGTATATAGTCAATCTCGCTTAAATCGAAATACAGAGATCGTCTAGCACCAATTTTCATCCTTACTTTTTCTTTGGTAATACGAAAAGGGGTATTTCTCATTAAGTTATAATCACCTAGCATGTAGATAACACTGTAAATATGTAAAACTAGCATAATAAGAGCTATGTTAGGTTCTTCTTTTTTAAGGTATATATGAAACACAATCATCTCAATGATCTGTTCGTGTATTAATGCTAGAAATAGATAAAAATAGCTGGAGTTTTTATGAAAGAGGTAACTATCATTCTGAATCATCATACGGTTTTTTGTACTCCATTTAAAGAAAGCATGGTATAAGATGTTCCACTCCTTTTTAATGAGCAATAATAGAGGGTTCTGATCTATGTTTCCTTTCTTATACATAAGAAATAAGTAAATAAACAAACTCTCAAATAAAATGATGACTATGACAATTGAGATTAATAGTTGGCGATCCATAAATACATCTCCCTTCCTTCACCATATTCTTCAATTTAATTGTAAATTAACGGTAATTAATTCATAGGAAAAATAAGGGTTTTCATACTTTCGTAACAATTTTATGGCGAATTCGTTAACTTACCCCTTATTTGGAAGGAATCAAGATTGAACTTGCTATTTATCATCACACGTTATTCAACATTAAGAACAAAAAAAGCCGTACTCGAAAAGCAATATCTTCTCAAGTGACGGCTAAAAGTTATGAGTCAAATCGTTTTATAGTACAATACGGTCGTATCTAATCCACCTTTATCATTCTTAGCAAAAAAGGGTATTCTTCCCGCCTCTTGAAAACCACATGATTGATAAAGTAGATTTGACGGATCACCTTCTCTTGTATCTAAGACAAGCAATGACAGCCCAATTTCTTTTGCTCTTTGTTCTGCGTGAAGCAGCAGTTTTCGCCCGATTCCTTTTTGTCTGAACGCTGGGTGTGTCATGAGCTTAGCTACCTCAGCTCGATGAGTACCGTTTGGTTTTTTACACAAGTGAAGCTGAATAGTCGCTGCGATCGCACCATCTATTTTTGCCACCCAAAACATGATATCAGGGCTCACACAGCTTTTCCAAAAATCATCAGCTTCTTGTTTTTTTAGCGGAGGCAAAAAACCGATGGATGCTCCTTCATCAACTACTTTTATTAATAGATCAGACAGTTCGTCTGTACATTCGTCAACATTCCGTATTTCAACAATCTCCATTCCCATTAGCCCCTTCATCACCATTTGTTATCATTCATTTTAATACTCATTTTCATTGAAAAGAAGAGGGATTTGTCGAAAATCGGATAAAATATTTTATACTTGAAATTAAGAAGGTTATCCGTGAAATTATTAACTCTATCCGTGTATATATGAGAAGTTACCGTGAAATTAATCAAGGATGTTAAAATTTCAGAGCCAGAATGTTCGCGCGATATGTACAATGTAAACGTATTTGTCCACATTTATAATACACCTCTTAAAAAGTGGCTAAATCTTGCTAGCAGCCAGCATTTTAAATTGATTTCACCCAAGCATTCTTGTCATATCCTCTTTTTTCCCAATATCCAACGTGTTCCTTTTCAATTAACTCAATTCGATTCAGCCACTTCACGGATTTGTATGCATACATTTTAGGTACGATCAACCGGACTGGACCACCGTTGTTCTGTGAAATCAATTTACCATCGATCAATACAGCGACCATAATGTCATCCATCATCGCCTGCTCAATCGTAAGCGTATCTGTGTACACGCCATCAGCCGAGTAAAACTTCACATATTTTGCTTTATCCTTAACACCTGCTTCTTGTAACAATTTCTTGAGCGGAATCCCTTCCCATGTAACATCATATACACTCCATCCTGTCACACAATGAAAATCGCTGACTTGCACGTCACGGTGTACGTTCACAAACTGATTCCAATTCCACTTTTGTTTTCTTTCTACAAATCCATCAATCGCTAAGCTGAAATTATCATTATTGATCACAGGAATCTCCGTCACGGTGTAATAACGAAATTCCCCTCTTCGCCCACCACCAACAGGAGGGGCAGACTTTGGACTTGGACTTGGCAGCGGATTTAAGTTGTTTCCATCCGGTAAAGCCTGCTCACTGGTTCCTGTATTCTCAGGCAAAAATGGTCTAATCCATTTTAAGAATGAAGGCAGGAACGCTAGTGCAATAATACTTCCACTTAAAAGTTTTAAAAATGTCCGTCTTCTATAGATCGGATTCTCTTCACTAATCATCATTGGTTCTTCCTGAGGCTGAGCGACAGTCTTGCTTGCAGTTAATCGTTTAAACCACTTGCTTCGCGTTATGCTGTGATAAGTGGCGTAAGGAACGCCAAACCATGTGGCAGCATCATGAAAAAACAAAGATACAGAACTTACAACCGGTGAAAATTGGCGATGAAAAGTAAGCTGCAGTCCGGTAATGATTAGTACCGTTACAATACTAAGTACAACATAAAGGTTCACACGGTGTTCTTTCTTTTTACTTAAAGTATTAAGGTGTTTTCGCATTTTAGGTATATAAAAAAGGAGTGGTAAACAAAAAAGGATACCGATCCAAACATGGATATCTTTTATCCAGACTCTGAATGTTGGAAGTGTTGAGCGGAATGAAGAGGAAAATAATACAAAGCCTGTTACACTCAATACTAGAAAAAGGAGAGCGTTAACATGGTGTAGGCGGATTAACTTCTTACCAAAACTTATGTTTTTCTGGAATAAAAGTTTAATGTTCATGCAACTTTCCTCCGCTTCTTTTGTAAGGATTATTTAGCTCTCAAATCTTGTGTAAATCAACATATAAAGAATACGAAAAAAAGGAACAAATCGATCAATCATTCTATAAATTCATCTCCAGAGATCTTTTAATCCTTACTATTCAGTTTGCTTTGTCACTCCGCTGCTGCCTATGCATACACTATACTCGAGAATAACTTAGGGGAGGATCTGATGATGAAGCATTCTAAAAATAGTTTATTCTCACAACATCATCCATCTCAGCATGAAAAAGAGAATGATTTGAATCAATGCGATGGCTGCATATGTGAAATTTTCCGAAGATTAAATGAAGAATGTACAGATGGATGTACAGCAAATAATCAGTTTTTCTACATTCTTCCTAAAGGTCAAAATCAACCTGTCGGCGAAACACCAATACCTTTTCGATTTCTTAGGTTTGATCCAGAAAGTTGCTGCGCATTCTTTGAAATAAGAATTGAACAAAACACTGTTACATTGCAAGTCGCAGTTGACTGTCACGAGATTAGTGGAATTGTACCGCTTCAATAGAAAGGAGGAGCACTTATGCTAAAAAACTGTGGCTGTTCAAACCATTCAAAATGCAGTGGATGTGCATGTTGTGTATTAAAGGAATTAGCAGAGAAACTTTCCACGAATTGTGATACCAGTGTGAATCCATCTATATTTCTTTTAAATAAAGGAACACGTGACCCTATTCAACTTACAGGAGAGTTGCAAGAAGGCTCCACTATATTTCAACTGTTGAAGTTTGATCCGAATTCCTGTTGCGCTTACTTTTCTTATGTAGACGATTTAGGAATTACACGGACTTTTATTATTGATTGCAGAAATATTAGCGTCGTCGCCATCGGTCCACCTGGAATTAATAACAATAACAACTCTGTTTCATTCTAGAAAAAAAAGGAACGACTTAATCCTCGTTCCTTTCTGTATATCTTCTATTGTTTGGCAATACAAACTCTATTTCTCCCTGTTCTCTTCGCTTCATATAATGCTTTGTCTGCGTCTTTAATCATCATACTTCCATTCGTTGTTGTTTCTGGGAAGTTAGATAACCCAACAGAAACTGTGATGTTCACTTCTGTTCCACTGTTTAAGAGGAAGGCATGCTGTTCGACCGTTGACCTAATTCTCTCCGCGATTTTTTTTGATTGATCCAATGTACTGTCTACGAGCAATACTGTAAATTCTTCTCCGCCGTTCCTACTCACAATGTCTGTTGGCCGTGCACATGATCTAAGGATTAACCCTAAATCTTTTAAAACAACATCACCTTCTGAGTGTCCATATGTATCATTGATTTTCTTAAAGAAATCAATATCGATATAAAGTAGGGATAGCTTTTTCTTCTTTTCAAGATCTGCCATACAACGGTTAAATACTTCATCAAATTTCCTAACATTATTCAGCCCTGTCAATGGATCAATCGTTGACTCAGCCTTATACTTATCAAACATCATCTGACTCTTAAATAAAATTTGTAGTACCTGAAACGCTACATAACCGGAGAGAAAGGACACGAACCAATATCCAGGAATTAAGTATAGCAGCAACTGTTGGTCCTCAATCAGATAGAAAAATAAAAGAGTTGTTAGTAGATTAGCAAAAGTGAGCATGGACCATTTTTTTATCTGATGGCTTAAGTTTGTTCTTGCTATTACGATTGAAAACAAGGTAACCGCTAACATTAAGAGACTAGACGTATAAGAAGAAATATTAATCCCTATTAGAAATCGCCCTGCGATGACTAAGACCATTCCTACTAATGCCGGCACTGCTCCACCGAAATAGGCTAGTAGAATAATCGGAATATGTCGGAGATCGATCAACGTTGTACCGATTGGAATGCTGTACTGCATGAGGATATTACTGAACAATCCCCCCGCCACTCCTGTCGTGAGCTTCTTCTTTATCGAAGAACTCATTCTAAGTGGTGGATCTTTCTTAATTTGGGTATACAGAAATAATAGTGCGACTAAGATTGCAAGATTAGCAAAAAGCTGTTTAACAATTATCATTTTTATCACCATCTAGTAAAGTACCATATAATACATCCAAAAACTAACATAATTTCCAACTTATTTGTTACATTTATTTTTTTTATCTTTAAACATACAAATCATTCGCACTATCCACATCGTACTTATATGATTAAGAAAGTTACTCATCAATATAACTGGAGTGTTCATTTTGACAAAGCTTTTATTAATCGGTGGTGGACATGCTCATCTTTCCATACTACGCAGTCTTTTACATGAAGAAATTAGCGATTTACAAGTTACACTTATTACATCGTCAAAATTTCAATATTATTCAGGAATGTTTTCGGGATTTACAGAAGGCCTATATGATGAAGATGAAATTAGGATCGATTTAGAATCGTTATGCACTCGAGCTTCTGTCTCGTTTATAGAGGACACCATCATCTCTTTTGACCCCATGCAGAAAGTGTTGTTGGGTTTTTCAGGCGGAATCTATTCTTTTGATGTGGTTTCTTTCGATATTGGTTCTGGAGTTGCATCAGACTTAACCCAAAATGTTGGATTAAACATTAAACCAAACTACCGCTTTACAGAGCAGATCAAAGAATTTCGTTCAAGCGAAAGCCCAGTTATCATCGGAGGAGGTTCTGCTGGAGTAGAGCTGGCATTTTCGACATCCGCTTGGCGTAAAAAGCAAAGTTTGAAGAATCCGGTAACCTTGATCAGTTCATCGCCACTTCTTCATTCTTATGGAAACAAAGCGACAGAGAAAATTCGAGAAATTGCTAAATATCATAATCTCGTATACTACGAAAATGAACAGATAGAGAAATTGAAGAACAGCATCATCATTACTGATAAGGATACAGAGATAAAATATTCAGCTATCATGCCCGTAACCGGACCAAAAGCAAGCTCTCTATTTCAACAAGCATTGCTTTCTACTGATGCAAATGGGTATTTACTCGTTGATGACACACTACAGAACGCTGATTATCCTTATGTGTTTGGAGCTGGTGATTGTGTGTCTTTGGCGGGTTATCCTAATCTTCCAAAGAATGGTGTCTATGCAGTTAGACAAGGGCCTTTCTTATGGAAAAATATCAAGCGTTTGATCACAGGAAGACCACTAGTACCTTTCAAACCACAAAAAAAGTTCGTTTCTATTCTTTCGACCGGTGAAAAACATGGTTTATTTACTTATGGCGACCTCGTTATTTATGGAAAATGGGCTTGGAGCTTAAAGAATAGAATCGATCGTAAATTTATGAACAAACATCTTTAGTTCAATCCGCTAGGTTATGTTCTCAAGAATAAAACGAGCAGAACATTTTCTGCTCGTTTTATTCTATCTAAACCAACTAATGTACTTTTTTGTTAGTTTTGGTATTGTTCCGCTAAACAACTTGCTCCTCCAGTATAGATCAGCGGTTCGTTGGATGGCGGCTGCATGATTGGGATATGGATAGATCATCTGTGAAAGGTCTCCTATCTTTCTCCCTTTTTTCATTGCAAAAACAACTGCCTGCATCCAATCACCACTACCATTCCCTATTGCATGCGCACCTATGATCTTACCATTCTGGTCGGTAATAATTTTTATTAACCCGTCCGCTTCTTGATCTGAGATAAACCGATCAACATCTGTTAAAGGAACTTCATAAACCGAAAACTTAATTCCAAACTTTCTCGCTTGTTGTTCCGTCATGCCTACATGAAAGATCTCAGGTTGGATATAAATGTTCCAAGGGATGTGATCGTAGTTCATTTTCTTAGGTACACCAAGTATTGCATTCTGAACGACAACTTTCCCTTCTTCCCCAGCTACATGTGTAAAAGCGAATTTGCCGTTAATGTCTCCGATTGCAAAGATATGAGGTACATTCGTCTGCAACTTTTCATTTGTTGGGATGAATCCTCTCTCATCCTGAAATACCCCCGCAGCATTCAGATTCAAACGTTCACTATTCGGTTTTCTGCCGACAGCCAAAAGAATCTGATCATATTCCTCTGTATAATGCTCATTACCTTTGTGAATCGTGACACTTTTTCTTCCGTTTGATGTTATCTGTACTTTTTTTACTTCTGAATTTAAATGAATCGTTAACTCCTTCTCCAATATGTAAACCGCAGCTTTTTGGATGCTTTCATCCTCTGTTGATAGGAGTTTCTTTCCCTTTTCAACAATTGTCACTTTGGAACCTAAACGTGATAGAGCTTGCGATAGTTCTAGCCCTATGGCGCCACCGCCAACTACAAGAAGGTTCTCTGGCAATTCTTTTTGCTTAAATAAGTTTTCGTTCGTCCAAAATCCTGCATCATTTAAACCTTCTATCGGCGGTATAAGAGGTCGTGAGCCAGTAGCAATAACAATCCTTTTCCCGTATATCTCTTGATCATCAACTCTCACAGTGTTTGCCGAAGTGAATGTTCCCGCTCCCTTATAGAGATCGACACCTAGTGACGTAAACCGTTCATCACTATCATGCTTTTGAATCGCAATTATGGATTGCTGTACACGTTCATTTACCTTTCCTAAATCAACAGATCCAGAAACATCTAGACCAAGTTCCCTCCCTTTGCTTCTGGCAGTATAAATATCCTTGGAAGCTTGTATAAAAGCTTTTGAAGGTACGCAGCCAACGTGAAGACAATCACCACCTAGATGCCGTTCTTTTTCAATTAGAGCTACTTTCGCTCCAAGAGAGCTAGCTCCAGAAGCTATCGTAAGCCCACCAGCACCTCCACCGATAATAACAACATCATACTTCTTCACATCTCTCTCTCCTTGTGTTGCAAGATTTTCTTAGCTTCAAGCAATCTTTGCAAAGCTGTATAAAGTTCAATCACAAAAAATAGTAATGTTATGAGGGTCAAATATTCAGAGAATATGATCATAAGACTGAACAAGATAAACCCTTCTGTCCGTTCAGCTAACCCTGCTTGATAGTAGAATGACTTCATACCTTGCTTCTCACTCACTGCTCCTACTGTTAGAAAGATTGTCATTGATACAATAATTGACACGGATAAGAGCAAAAGTGGAAGCTGAGAATTAGGAAAAGCTATCGCTAATCCAATGATCACACTAATCTCAACAATCCGATCAAACGTAATATCTAATACAGTTCCCCATGGAGAAGGTTTTGTAAGTCGTGCCATCGTACCATCAACTGCATCGAGAAATCCTGAAAACCATAGAACACATACAGCAAGGATCGGCCAATCAAGATAGATCCACACACCAGATGAAGCCCCAATGATAAAAGCGATCCAAGTAACTTGATTCGCACTGAGTCCCACTTTCAATAATAGTTTTGCCGTACTCAGAATAGTCGGCTGCACATACTTTCTTGCATGAGTATCTAGCATTTACTTCTCCTCACTTCTGATCTTCCACCGATAAGTATCGTTTGATCTGGTTTTTATATAGTACGGGAAGAACTGTAATGATAATGAATAGAATAATTGCGATATAAAGGATGGTTGAAGTATCAGCTGTCGTGCTCGCTCCTAGGAACGTATAAGCAAATGTTCCTGGAACAATGCCTATTAATGTCCCGAAAAAGAATTGGATGCCTTTGACTTTAGACATCCCCGCTGCATAACTAATCAGATCAAAATGAAAAATCGGAATAAGCCGAAGAAGGATGATAACTAAAAATCCATTCTTTTCTAGCATGTTCTGTAATTTGCTCAGTTTCCTTCCCCATCTAGATTCAATTCGACGAGCTCCTATCTTTCTTGCTGTAATAAAAGCAAGGAGAGCTCCAGTCGTAGCTCCTATAAGAGTAAGAACAAACCCCCAAACCGGTCCGAATGCTAACCCCCCTGTCAAAGAAAGAACAGAAGCAGGAAACAAAACAAAAGGTCTGATGGAATACAATAAAACGTATACGAAAGGTGCAACAGCTCCCATTGTTAAGATCCATCTACGAACTGATTGTGGAGTAACGTCTAGAACCGTTTGATTCAAAACAATGAGTGAAACAACCAAAAAAACAAAAAATATAATAGAGAAAACCGTCTTCTTCATCTCTTATTTCTCCAATCTTAAAACCACTTATCCCTCGTAGACCTTTACTTGCTCACCTATATTCACCTTTTCTGGAGATGTTAATGTAATAACAGCCTCTGAATGTTCAATAGATAAGACACTATGAAACTTCCCGTCTTGATAATACGTTTCGATCACTTCAGCTTTTCTTCCACTCTGATCTTCATTTCTTCCCATCTTAAGACGGCTTACGGGGATGAAGCGCTCTTCTGTCCAAATTCCCCCTTGAAGAAACGAAGCTACAAACGAATTAACGGGAGATTCATATAAAACATGTGGACTATCGAGTTGTTGGAGCTTACCCTCATTTAACACGGCTACACGATCCCCAAGAGCCATCGCTTCCTCCAAATCATGCGTTACGAACAAAACGGTTATGTTTTCCGATTTTAATAGATGTTTGATCCATCTCCTCGTCTCTTTTCGAAGTTCTGTATCTAGACTTGAGAAAGGTTCGTCCAATAATAGAACTTTAGGATGTACGATCAGAGACCTTGCCAAAGCTGCACGTTGTTTCTGACCGCCAGAAATCTCATGAGGAAAATGGGATTCTAAACCTTCTAAACCCACTCTTTTCATCATTTCTTTACTTTTATCATATCTCTTATTTTTACTGACTTTTGCCATCTTTAACCCGAAAGCTACATTTTCTAAAACGTTCATATGCGGAAACAGAAGTGATTCTTGAAACATATATACTACCGGCCTTTGTTGTGGAGGTACGTTTGTTAAATGTTCACCATCGATCACAATCTCTCCACTGTCTGTCTTCTCTAATCCGGCAATCAGTCGGAGTAAAGTAGATTTCCCAGTACCCGAAGGACCGACTACGGAAATAATCTCTCCCTTTCTTACACTCAGTTGATTCAAGTTCAGTACTTCTTTATCCTTGTAAACTTTTCTGATATCACTTAATTCGATAAAATGAGATTCCATTCTTCACCTCGGTTGTTTTGGAATAATTAGTCTTAAAGCACCTTCCATTAAAAGCCACACCGCTATAGGTATCAATGCAAACAAAATCGAAAAACTTGCGATCACTGCGTCATTTGTTGTTTGAAAATAAGGAAAGAATATGATTGCCATCGTGTTAACTTCTCCACCGCCGATAAGTGCTGTTAAAAAATACTGTCCGAGTGAAATCACAGTAACAAGAAAAACAACACTTCGGATACTCGGAATCAGCTGCGGCAAATAAACATTTCGGAATACCGCCCATGCACCAGCACCAAGAGAAACCGCAATTTCTTCCTGTCTTTTTCCGACTCGCTCAAATCCTGCGCGCAACACTTTTATCGTGTAAGGAAGAGTTGGTAATAGATGGACAATGACTACTCCTGTCCAATGATTAGCAATTCCAAGTTTAATAAAAGTTAGATGTACACCAAGCGCAATTACAATAGAAGGTATTAAGATAGGAGACAATAATAACGTCTCTACCACACTTTTACCTTGGAAGATATGAAACGCCAAGCCTTTCGCAGCCGGAAGTCCAATCAATAGATTCAGCAATAATACTAGCAAGCTAATACCTAACGAAGTATAGATCGCCTCTGTAAATTTTGAGCTATGCCATAACATTTCGTGCCAGCCTCGGGTCGTTAATGAGCTTGGAAAGAGCTCTCCATATTCCCACCTTTGGACAAAACTGGTCAACACTAGTATTAATATAGGCAGCAACGTGAGCCCTAACATAGTAAAAAATACGACTCTTGAATACTTACTATTTTCTGTCTGTAAATCGTGAAATGACCCAGAGCTTTGAGCTAAGTGGATCCTTCCTTTCCTTGTGAACACGTATGTTAAAAACACAACAAGAACAATAAATAGGGTCAAAAGAAACATTGCAGCAAAAGCGTACGGTTGTTTTGTCCAATCTGATCCAAAGAACCAGTCATAGCTGATGACAGGAATCATCTTAGGGTATGTTGCTCCTAGGAGTGCAGGAACTTCATAAGCGGAAACAACAAAAGCAAAGATGATAAAAAACGTTTCTAACATGACAGGAAAAACGTACGGTCTCTCAACATGCCAGAATACGTCCCACCTTCTTCCTCCAAGGGTATACACAAGCTCTTTTTGAGCGTTCGATAGCTGTTCATATACTGGAAGAAGCATCAGAATGACAAAAGGCACCTCTTTCCACACGTAAGTGAAGATGATACCTATTCCAAAAGAATCTTTGAATAGAATAGGAAACTCATCCGGCCGGTCAAGTAGTCCCATTCCATTTAATAACGAAGAAAAATAACCGGTTTGGGAAAATAGTAGAAACAGCATATATCCCCAGACAAAATGAGGAAAGACCATAGGCATCCAAGCGATTAGCTTCGGAAACTTACTTTTTAGCATCGGATATAGTGATCTAACGATGATCAGCCCGATTAGAATGGAAAGAACCGTTGATATAAAAGCAATTCGGAGACTGTATAGGATAGATGTGATAAAGATTTCATCACTAAACAGCTCTCGATATACATTTAAGGTTGGTTGATTGTAATACTTGATACTCTCTAGAAACGCCATTACTATTCCATAGCCGAGGAGAAGAATGGTTATTAGAACAGCCGGAGCCATAAGTACATATGGATTACTTGTTCTGAACCACTTCATTAACCCAATTCTCCTTCAGCCAAGCAACATACTCTGAATCTACTTCTGGCTGCAAATATTTTTTTAGTGTTTCAGCAGGCAAAACCGATTTTCCACGTTTGATGGTTTGAAGTTTCTTTTGATCTTCTGCAGAAAGTCGTGCCGGATCAAGTGACATATTTTCACCCCAAAATTCCGAGTCTAACTTTGTTAGCTGAGCTTCGGGAGATAGCATAAAATTAATAGCTGTCATCGCACCTTCTTTGTTGGGACTATTAAAAGGAATCCCTAAAAAGTGAGCATTTCCTAAAGAACCTGATTTCATAACGAACGATCTTGTTGATGCGGGGAACACACTTTGTTTCATTAATTTCTCAGCTCGTGCCTCGTTATAACCCATCGTTATATATACTTCACCTTTGCTGTACAAACGATCAAGTTCTGTTAAATTATTCGGATATGTCTTCCCCTCTCTCCATAAATAAGGTTTGATCTCGTTCAAATAACCCCACATCTTCACACTATTTTTCTGGGCAAAATCCTCATCATACCCACTGTCCAAAATGTTTTTTACGTTTCCACTAGATTCATAAAATAGTTGACGAACAAATGCATTTCCTGTGAAATCCGTTGGGTCTGGGTAAGTAAATCTCCCTGGATTTTCTTTTACCCATTGAGCTAATTCTTCAAATGATTGAGGTGGATTTGGCACCTTTTTTTCATCATATTGATAAACGAACTGCACTTTTCCCCAAGGCGCTTCTAAGCCCTCTGTTTTTGTTCCAAAGTCATATTGTATATCTAATGATTTAGCATCCACATATTTTTTGTAGTTTGGCATTTTAGCAACAAAAGGACCAAACAACAGTCCATTGTCTTTTGCATTCTTGAAATTCTCACCATTGATCCAGATGATATCGATATTTCCATCATCTTTCCCTGCTCTTTTTTCATTCGATAGCTTTTTTAAGAATTCAGGAGCATCCATCGGTACTCGTTTCAATGTAATGTTGTATTCTTTCTTTAACCGCGGAGCGACCCAATCATCCATATAACGATTGATCCCTGTGTCTCCACCCCACATGTACATTCTGACTGTCTTGTTCTTAGTGGTCTCTTCAATTTCTCGCCAATCTTTTTTTAATATGGTATTAGATTCTTTTGCTGCATCCGTTGATGGGGAACATGCTGACACGAATAATAACAGCACTACCCAAACCAACATTCTCATTTTTTTCATCGTATACTCACCCTCCACTAAGCTAACGTTACTTCTCTTCGTTTGGTTCATTCTTTTTATTGGTAATTTATTGTTTCCCTTTTTTTGTCCAACTCACGTACAAATATTGAAGAAATTTTGTATATTTTTTTATGTATGTATTGAAAGCTATGAATCTCAAGAAAAATGATAAAAAAAGGCTGTTTTCGCAAACTTTGTTGCATTTGAAAGTGTTGATTTCCGTTCCAGGCTGCTCGCTTTCCACGGGGCAGGCGCTGAGCCACATTCGTACGTTTCACTCTTAAGTGTCTCAGCTGCACGGCATTATACTCCTTGCTCCTGCGTCTACAAGGTAATGCTAGCGGAGTAAGCTTCCTTATCGCTTGCCTTACGAGATGCATTTCAGGTGGTAGGCACGCACCTTCCACTACAATCAATTAGCAAGGGTGACAAGGAGTTTAAAGCAACAATCTTTTAGAAAAGAGCGTAAAAAAAGAGGCCTTTGACAAAGAACCTCTTTTTTCAAAACCTATTAAGCTTTTACCGCATGAACACCTTGAGTAGCCATAAACTCTTCAATTTCCTCTACTTCACGGAAAATATCTTTGGATAAGTTCTCGAATCCATCTTCTGTTACTAAGATGTCATCCTCAATTCGAATACCGATCGCTTCTTCCTCGATATAAAGCCCAGGCTCAATTGTAATCACCATTCCAGGCTCTAAAATGCGGTCTTTGTAAGAACCCACATCATGTGTATCAAGCCCAAGGAAATGGCTCACACCATGATAATAATACTTAGAGATCTCATCATCATTTTGGATTAATCCGATACGTCTGCACTCTGCTGCTAACACTTTTTTCGTATGAATATTGAGTTCTGCAAATTCAAGACCTGGTTTAATGATAGCCGTCGTTTCTTTTAGCGCCTTTAGTACGATGTTGTAGAGAACTTTCTGACGATCTGTAAACTTCCCATCTACAGGGAACGTGTAACTGATATCCGCGTTGTAATAATCCTTTTGTGCTCCTAAATCGAGAAGGACGAGCTCACCAGGATTCGTTTGTGCGCTGTTATGCTCGTAATGAAGAATCGTAGCATTTTTTCCGCTAGCCGTAATCGTTTTAAACGCGAAATCACGAACACCGTTTGATTTTAAGGTAAAGTCAAAATGTGCTTCGAGCTGATTTTCTTTCATTCCAGCTTTCGCATGTTTCAGCACATTATAGATGCCTTCTTTCGTAATAGAGATCGCTTCTTTAATCTTTTGAATCTCTTCTGTCGTTTTAAATACACGCAGTTCTGTGATCTGATGATAAACGTTGTGAATTGTCACATGCGGATAATGTTCTACAATATGTTTTGCGAATTGCGATGTTTCCGACGGCGCACCAGTCCATCCCCTTCGTTCTAAATCTATACAAACGTGCTGAGCTTGATTTGTAAAGAACTGACTGGCAACAAACGACTCAAAGCTATCTACATATTTGATATCTTTTATCCCAGATTGGTGCTCTGCTTCCTCTTTAGATACGGTTTTCCCGACCCACTTTTCCATGACTGGATCAGCTTTTTCAATAAAAAGTGTTTCTTCAAATTTTCCACCGCTCTTTTTTAGCACGAGGATCACGTTCTGTTCAGAAATCCCAGATAGATAGTAAAAATTTCGGTTTGGTGTGAATGGATACTGTTCATCTGCTGATTTTTGCGGAGCTTTTCCTGCAAAAAGAATGGTTAAAGATTCATTCGGCACCAATTCTTTTAATCTAGTGCGATTACGTTCAAAAAAATATGACTCCATGTGAATCCTCCTTAAATTGATTGTTTAAAAACGACTGATTAGTTTATTTATATATGTATTATTATAAAGTTTTTTTGTTAGCAATGACAGCTTTTTCAGAATCTTATAAATGTAATAATTATTCCTTTGGTATTTCTCAAGAGTATGTTCTTCAATAAAAGAATTGTATGCTTTGTGATTTACATACGCTTGGATATGTCTTTGTACTTTAGGATATAAAATGATTTGTTCTAACTTCTCTATCGGAATCCATTTCACTCCAGTTTGATTTGCATCTGGCTTATCGGGTAATTTTGGTTCGGATTCACCAATACGGGTGCACTCAAATATAAGTCCTAGTGAATGTGTTGTTCCGTATCTATTATCAATCAGGTGTGGTGCATACTCATATGTGAATGCGAGTGGACCAACATTTACCTCTATTGCTGCGTCTTCTCTCGCTTCGCGTTTTGCCGCTTCTTTTACAGATTCATTTGCTTCAACACCACCTGCCGGTAAATTGTAATGAAGTCCATTCTCATCATGAAACTCAATTAACAGGATAGCATCGTTTTCAATTATTAAAGCACCTGCTCTAACACGAATGGGATAGCTCATTTACACAACCTCCCTGTTATTGATCATCATTTCAACCACAGGTCTCGAAACATCATCAAAATAACGATCATCTTTTAGATCAATCCATCGTACATCAAGGATGTCTTCATCGTCCTCGATAGTAAGCGTTCCTGAGATTAGTTCACAAAGAAATGCTTGTTTTTCTTTTCTTTGTATCAGTGGTTTTATTATTCTTACGGTATAGCCCGTTTCTTCCAACACTTCTCGTATACATGCTTGTTCGAAAGTCTCGCCAGGTTCAACTCCCCCACCCGGATAGTTCCATACAATGTCCCCGCGTTTTACTTTTTGTTTTACTAATAGCACCTTTCCATCATGAATGACAACACCTTGCGCTAACATCTTTACTCCCCCTAGTGAAAGATAAAAGCTAACCAAAACAAAGTTGGTTAGCTTTATAGGTTACCCTTCCTGCTCAAACAACTGCACAAGTTCAATGATGACGTGAGTCGCTTTGACCATATTATCAACCGAGATATATTCATGACGGCCGTGGTAGTTTTCTCCGCCCGTAAAGATGTTTGGAGTCGGAAGGCCCATAAAGGATAGTTGAGATCCGTCTGTCCCCCCTCGGATTGGTTTAATGTTTGGTTTGATATTTAGCTTCTCCATCGCTTGAGAAGCGAGATCAACAATCTCTTTTACCGGTTCAATCTTTTCTTTCATATTATAATACGTGTCGTTCATTTCTAATTGAATCTTATCTTGTCCATACTTTTCACGCAGTTCATCCACGATTTCTTGCATTCTATCTTTTCTCTTTTGAAAAAGTTCCTTGTCATGGTCTCGGATGATGTAAGACATGTCCGTTTGTTCTACATCACCCCTTAGACCCGTTAAATGATAGAATCCTTCGTAGCCTTCCGTATGTTCTGGTGACTCATCCACAGGAAGTTTTCCGTTCAATTCCATCGCAATTTTCGCAGCATTAACCATCTTATTCTTTGCTGATCCGGGATGGATGTTCTTTCCTAAAATACGAATTCTTGCACTGGCAGCGTTAAAACTCTCATACTCCAATTCACCTAAAGGGCCACCATCCATCGTATAGGCATACTTTGCTCCAAACGCTGCCACATCAAACTTATGAGGACCGCGTCCAATCTCTTCATCGGGAGTGAAAGCCACTCTTATTTTTCCATGCTTAATCTCTGGATGTTCGCTCAAATACTTCATCGCCGTCATGATTTCAGCGATGCCTGCCTTATTATCTGCACCGAGCAATGTTGTGCCGTCTGTTGTGATTAATGTATGCCCCTTATAATCTTTTAAACTAGGAAAGTCTTTTGGAGACAATTCGATATGTAAGTCTTCGTTTAAGATAATCGTTTCTCCATCATAGTTTTCAACGATCTGCGGTTTAACATTTGTTCCTGTAAAATCTGTAGCTGTATCCACGTGTGCAAGAAAACCAATGACCGGAATTTCTTTATGTGAATTCGATGGTAGGGTTGCCATAACATAGCCGTTTTCGTCTACCGTCACTTCTTCCATGCCTATTTCTTTTAACTCTTCAACAAGCATGTTCGCTAGCGTCCACTGACCCTCTGTTGATGGAGTCGTGTCACTACTTCTATCAGATTGTGTATCTACTTTTACGTATGTAATAAAACGATCCATTATTTCCTGTTTCAATTTTCAATCAACTCCTATTGTTTTGCTTTATGATAGCATGTTTTACAAAACATTACATATTGCTAAATTATTAAAAAATGTACGCTTTTAATCCTCTTGATGTCTAATCAACTTGTCCTTTTTCTGCATATGATGTATTACCAGCACCAAACAAAGGTGTTGTGAAAATAATGGGGTGATTTAAATGGGTTGTTGGAAAAAAGACAAATGTGAGTCTTCTTCAAGCTATATCTATCTAAAATGTAAGCGTTGCAAGAAAAAGAAGAAAAAAAGCTGCGGCTGTCACAAAAAACATTAATTAAAAGAAGGAGTCCAGTGTTGGGCTCCTTTTCAACTATCTTTCTATTTAGAACTTAGACCAAAAGCAATTCCGATCGCCATTTCAATTCCCTTAAACTTGCTACGTTTTTTCATAATCGGCTCACCTCCTTTAAAAATAAGGAACCCGAGAGCACGCACTTATGAAATTATTCTTGAGGATATGTTTTCAATAAAAACTCAATTGACTTATTAATCAGTTTTACTAAGATATCCTCATCTACATCAGCTAGTTTATTAATGTATACACAAGCGGCACCCGTTGTATGTTTGCCGAAGTGTTCAAGCAGCTCAGCACGTTCCGGATCTCCTGGAGCAAAATACAGACTGATCTTAGCTTTTCTTGGTGAGAAGCCAACAAGTGGTGCATCCCCTTCATGCCCTGTCTTGTATTTGTAATGATAGGAGCCGAATCCGATAATACTCGGTCCCCACATCTTCGCTTCAAAACCAGTCGTTTCCGAAAAGATATCTAACAACTTATAAGCATCTTCTCTCTTTTTTGGACTATCAACATTCTCAATAAACTCAACAACACTCTGCTCAGTTTCTTTAGTTTTTTGCTCGTACATAATAAGCTCCTTTTTTTATATGAAATTTTGAAGTGAAAGCTTCTATATCTTAACCTTCTACAATCTTAGCAAATCCCCTTTCTTACTTCCCCTTTCAATTTCCTGATTGTAAAGTGTTTTATAAGATTGTATACTACTAATTGAGAATGATAATCAATGTTAAATGTTCCAAAAAGGAGCGAATATTATGGATCAACAAAACACTTTTGATATAACCATTATCGGCGGAGGTCCAGCAGGCCTTTATTCAGCTTTTTACAGTGGTCTTCGAGAAATGAAGACTAAAATTATAGAGTTTCAACCGCAGTTAGGCGGTAAGATACATGTCTATCCAGAAAAGATGATTTGGGATGTTGGAGGACATACACCTCTTCCAGGTGCAAAACTTATTGAAAAACTTGTTGAGCAAGGACTTACGTTTAATCCTGAAGTAGTACTGAATGAAAAAGTAGAATCAATTTCACAAGATGAGAATGGTAATTTTATTTTGCAGGGATCTTCCGGTGAGCAGCATTTTTCTAAAACTGTTATCGTTGCCGTTGGAAGCGGTATCTTAAACCCTCAGCGATTAGATATTGAAGGAGCTGAACGGTTTGAAGTGTCAAACTTAAACTATACCGTTAAATCCCTTCAGCATTTTAAAGATAAGACTGTAGTCATATCAGGTGGCGGAAACACGGCGATCGATTGGGCGAACGAATTAGTACCAATCGCAAAAAAAGTGTACCTGACTTATCGAAAAGGAAATCTCGCTGGACATGAAGCACAAGTTACACAATTGATGAACAGCTGTGCCGATTGCATTTTCAACACTTCGATCTCAAAATTATTCGCGTGTCCTAACCATGAAGTTATTGAACAGATTGAGTTAACAAATCACGAAACAGGTGAAATTTCTTACCTCCCTATCGATGAAGTCATCATCAACCATGGCTATGAACAAGATACATCTCTTTTAGGAAACAGTGGGTTAAATATTGAACTCGCAGACAACTTTTATATTGCAGGAAACGCTAACAGTGAATCTTCTATTCCAGGATTGTACGCAGCTGGGGATATCCTTAAACATGACGGAAAGTTAAATTTAATCTCTGGTGCTTTTCAAGATGCTGCAAACGCAGTGAATAAAGCAAAACAGTTCATCCAACCCGATGCACAAAAAGTTGCGATGGTTTCCTCACACAATGAGGTGTTTAAAGAACGCAATCGTGAGCTTGTCAAGCAGATGGTGAGATAAGATTATGATTTGAAATACAATAAGCCCACCATTTAGTGGGCTTTTTGCGTCTTGTACTATTTAAAACAGTTTTTGTAGCTCATTTAATCCTAAAAAGGCAAACATGAGTAGACATCCGATCAAGACTGCGTTGGTTAACCACTTGTTGCGATATTCCGCATCCACTTTTTTAGAATTCAATAAGATAATGAGTGAGATTGCAAGAAACGGCATGAACAATGCACCTAACACACCATATATAATAATCAGCTGAACCGGCTTTCCAAAAAAGAAGATCAGCATCGGTGGGAATGTCAGCCATGCTAAATAAGCACGATACGACTTATCTTTTTCTGTAACCGGCTTAACTGAATGTAAGTCTTCTTTCTTTGTCTTGATGGTTCTTAAAAAGTCCGCAAACAGGTACGGCACTCCGTTCCAAACGCCAAGAAGTGAAGTAAAAGCAGCCGACCAGAAAGCGATTAAGAATAACCAGCGCAACGGTGTTCCGAATTCTTGCCCTAAAAGTTCAGCCAGATTAAGAAGCCCTTGGTCTCCTTCTAACTTTACATCTGTTCCGAATAAGAACTTTGCTCCGATTACAAGGGCCGCCATCGTGAAAAGCCCCGTAATCACATATGCAGCTTTTGTATCAAGCCTCATAATGGGTACAAAGTCTTTTCCTTTCCAATTCTTTTCTCTAAGCCAATATCCATAAGAAGCCATAGTGATCGTCCCGCCTACTCCTCCTATCAATCCAAGTGCTAACATGAGAGACCCGTCTGGCATCTTAGGTACAAATCCACCAGCAAATTCTCCAATCGTAGGTAAAAAGAGCAATGATGTTCCTATGATCGTGATAAACATAACACCGATCAATACTGTCATTATTCTTTCAAAAAGCAAGTAACGACCTGTCCAAACTAGGGCAAAACCTAATAAAGAATGAATGATCGCCCAAGCCCATATCGGCATGATCGGAAGCATCGCATGCATACCTAACCCGCATGTCATAGCTGCCGTAGCTCCGTAAATGTAACCCCAGATAACCGAATAAACACCAAAGTATCCAGTCGCCCATTTCCCGAGTGAATGCCAGCCTTGCAGAATGGTTTGTCCTGTCGCAAGGTACCAGCGTCCAACCCCTTCGTTTAAAAAATACTTTAAAATAGAACCGATTACGATTGCCCATACAAAAGTCATTCCGAATGAGGTACCGATTACAATGGCAGTTACTAAATCCGCTGTACCAACACCAGTTGCTGCTACTACAAAACCTGGACCGATCATTTTTAATTTTTGACCCATCGTTTGAGGCGGTAAAGGATTGTTACCTGCTCCAGCAAAAGCATTCAGTTCAGTGTTTAATTTTAATTCATTGTTCAATTTCAGCTCCTCCTTCTTCTTCAATTAAAACGCTTTCAATATAACATTGCTAATTATGTCATATGTCTGAATATTTTTTCAACTTCTTTTATACCTATCTATTACCAAATGCTTTTCAGCTATCACCTTTGTTACTGCTTTAACTAAAATGTGTTCACAAACAAAAATACAAATGAATAGATTATGTGTAAGAAAACCTAACATCTATATGATATAATAAATAACAATATTTAGAATTGTCTAGTTAGGGCTTCTTAAACAAGGGAGAGATCATCATGTCTGTTGATAAATCGTCTTATAAAGATAAAAAAGTCATGTCCATAGGTATCATCAGTGAACTAACTGGTCTATCGGAACGTAAGATTCGCTACTATGAAGAAAGAAAACTCATCTTCCCTGAACGAACGAGCAAAGGAACGCGCAAGTACTCTTTTTCGGATGTAGAACGTCTTATGGAAATTGCCGATCAAATTGAAGATGGTGTTCAAACATTTGAGATTAAAAAGGAATTTACGAAAAAGCAGAAACGTGCTGAACGCAACAAAATGATTCGTGGACAGATTAACGCTCAATTTAATATGAGAAATTAAAAACAGCTGGCTCCCCATTCGAATGGTGCCAGCTGTTTTATCTGGAGAGCCGCTCATAGACCTCTCGCAAATTTTTTATTCCTAACTCCTGAACACGTGCTACATAAATACTCCAAAGCTCTGCGGTCATCTTAGCATCTCCTAATGCATGATGCCGGTTTGCTACTGGTATGTTGCAATGTTCACAACAATCTTCCAACCGAACAAGATTAGTTTCAGGTTCAGCAATCTTTAGTAAAAATGAAGTATCCACGATTCGATGTTTGAACTGAGTTCGAAATAATTTCCAATTATAGTGTTGAAGAAACTTCTTTTCATGACTTGCATGGTGAGCCACGAGAACATGTCCTCGAGCAAATTCATAAAAATCTACTAGCACTTTCGCTAATGGAGGAGCATGATGAAGATCACTTTCTTCTATTCCTGTAAGTTCTTTAATCTCAGGAGAAAGCTCACCTGTACATTGCGCGAGTGAATAAAAGGTTTCTTCATACTGCACTTCTCCGCCTTTTACTTTCACCGCACCGACCGATAGAATCTGGTTACCTTGTTCAGGGAAAAAACCAGTAGTTTCAAGATCGAACACCACAACATTCAAATCAGTAAAAGGAATCGTTAAACTCTCCTCCACTTTTAATTCCTTTTGAAGCTGCCTTAAAAACGCAACATGCTGAGGACTTGATTGCCCTTGTAATGACGCATAAACACTTGAGTTTACTTTCCCTTGGACTTGCTTCATAAATTGAATAAGCGGATTCATCCTCATGTTTCAGTCGTTCCCTTAATGACCGACTGCGTGTAATTCTGCAGCTTTTGACCGTTTAATAGGATATGCTTCATATCTCTTCTTTCATCTTTACTGAGTTCTTTTATGTTTAAGTAGTGAATGTCGTCATAGTTATCGGTTGTTTTTTTATGATATTGCAGCCTGTATTGAAGGAGTTTTTCAAATTCGCTTGCGCACCAATCAAGATCTTCCGTATAGTTTGACAGGTTATTCAGTTCTCTTAGTCTTGTAAGTGTAGAGGTAGCCTCTAGACTCTCTTTCATAGCAAGTAAGCGCACATTATTAACATAAGGAAAGAACCCCGATTGCTTCAAATCGATACTTCCTGCATGTGAACCATGAGATTCTGGTAAAAATTGATGAAAGAAACCTACAGCTTTTTTTACATGCTGTGTATTTTCTAACAGCCGTTCTAAAAGATGGGGATTCCTCTTCACATAATCATGTATGAGTTTTTTAAGATTTTTACAATACGCATCTTCACCTAAGATCACTCGTGCATCATAAAAGATAAGAAGAAAACGTATGCTCTCAAAGCTTTCTTCAGTAAGCCACTTTGAAAGTTGCTCTTCCCACTCTATTACGGACTTACTCCAAACAGGATTAGAACTCATCACATTTCCATCGCAATACGGATAACCTACTTCATTCAAACCATCCGCTAACTCTTTTCCAAACGAAAGAAAATATCGTTTCGTTTCATCACTGTTTTTCTCATAGATCAGACCATGATCTTGATCTGAGATGATTGCTTGTTCGAATCTACCTGCACTCCCCATCACAAACCAGGCGTATCGGCAAGGAACAGAGCCACATTTTGCGACATGTTTTTGTAAAGCAACTTCAAATACTTTTTTCATCATTTCATCATGAAATTCATTTAAAGCTTGTGACGAAGCTTGATGCTCCATCCATTTTTCATCACGCCATTTTTTCAAGTTTGAATAAGGCATATTCACACATCCTATGTGATAAAAGCATTGAGGAATAGCCCCCAATGCTTTTATTCTCTATTAATTTGCGATTCTATTTTTTTCTTCGTTTGCGATGAACGCCTCTGGATAGCCATAGTTTCCGTGTTCACTAACATCCAGACCGATAATTTCTTCTTCTTCTGAAACGCGAAGACCTTTCATTACTTTTTTCATAGCATATAAAAGAACGAATGAAACAACAAAAGCGTACAACGCTGACACAGATACCCCCATCGCTTGAACGCCAAGCTGCGAGAATCCACCGCCATAGAACAAACCAGGCTTCCCAACCGTAGCAAGTTCTGGTGTCGCGAATAACCCTGTAGATAACGTTCCCCAAACTCCTGCAGCTCCATGAACGCTCAACGCATAGATCGGATCATCTATTTTTAATCTATCGAAAAATTTCACTGAATAGAATACTAAGATTCCTGCAACAAACCCAATTAGAACGGCTGCCCACGTTTCAACGAACGCACAAGAAGCTGTAATCGCAACAAGTCCTGCTAACGCACCATTTAAGATCGTCGGAATATCAGATTTACCCAAAACCATCCAAGAGATAATAAGTGCAGCTACCGCACCTGCACCAGCTGCAAGATTAGTATTTAACGCAACAAATCCGAAGAATCCATCATCAACAACAAAGGTACTCCCGCCATTAAAACCAAACCATCCTACCCAAAGAACGATAACTCCTAATGCTGTATATACTTGGTTGTGACCGAAAATGTTGTTAGACGTACCATTCTTATTAAACTTTCCAATACGCGGTTTCAAGAGCAATGTCGCGGCAAAGGCTGCCATCGCACCTGTTAAATGAACGACTGTCGATCCAGCAAAATCTTGCTTGCCATGTTCCGCTAACCATCCTCCGCCCCAGATCCAATGAGCAACAACCGGATAGACTGCAACTGAGAAAAGAATTGCAAACACGAGATAAGCAGATAATTTTGCTCGTTCAGCAAATCCTCCGAACGCAATCGTTAACGAGATGCCTGCAAACGCAAGTTGAAACATGAAGAATGCTGCTGTTGAATAGGCCATCCCTTCCGCTTGATCACCAGAATAGAAGAAATCTGACAAGCCGATAAAAAAGTTAGAGTTACCACCAAAAATAAATCCATATCCGACTGCCCAAAATACGATTGATGCTAAACCAAATGTAAAGACAGTCTTGCCTGCAATATGTCCTGCATTTTTCATTCGTGTCGATCCCGCTTCAAGTAAGATAAACCCACCTTGCATTAAAATAACAAGAAGTGCACCTAAAATAAGCCAAACACTGTTTAATGAAAACACGATATCTTCCATCTGAACGCCCCCTACTGAACTGTTTCTTTCATTCTATACAGTTCTGGCGTAGATTCTACACCCATGTAAGATTTTCTAACATGGTTTTTCAAAAGAGAAATTATAAAGAGAAAAAGCAAACCTTTCAATGTATAAAGGTTTGCTTCTCTACCTGTCAAAGTACTTTAGATGATGCAGAGTGAGTTCTCATTTGCGCGGCATCACGTTCCGCTCTTTTCCCCCACCATGTTGCAAGCAATGGTCCTGATATGTTGTGCCACACACTAAAGATTGCACTTGGCACGGCAGACAATGGTGAAAAATGAGCCACTGCAAGGGCCGCGCCTAAACCAGAATTCTGCATCCCGACTTCAATGGAAATGGCTTTTTGATCTGCAAAATCCAGCTTCAGACCTTTCGCGATTAGAAAACCGATTAAAAGTCCTAGCACATTGTGAAGAACCACGATAGATATGATTAATAATCCTGTCTCTGCAATTTGTTTTGCGTTGGCGGCTACAACAGCTGATGCTACAGCTACGATTCCAACTACAGATACTAGTGGTAATGCAGCAACGCTTTTTTCAACATGTTTACGAAATAATAATTTTACGATAAGCCCTAAACATATAGGAACGAGTACGATCTGCACGATCGACAGAAGCAAGCTGCTCGCTGAAACTGAGAGCCATTTGCTCGCAAACAGCAGTGTAAGGGCTGGTGTTAAGATCGGGGCGAGTAATGTTGCCACCGATGTTACCGCAACGGATAAGGCGGTGTTACCTTTTGCTAAAAAAGTCATCACGTTTGATGCCGTTCCACCGGGACAGCAACCTACTAAAATCACCCCTACTGCTACTTCTGGCTGTAATTGAAATACCGTAGCTAATCCAAAAGCCAAGAGCGGCATAACCGTATACTGAGCTGCCACGCCAATGAAAACACTCTTTGGAGCTTGAAACACTTCCTTAAAATCATTCAAAGACAGGGTTAGCCCCATCCCGAACATGATAATTCCTAATAAGAGAGGAATATAGGGAGCGATCCATGTGAAGCCTCCTGGAATCAAAAATGCTAGAATGGCGAAAAGAATCACCCAAATGGCAAAGGTGTTGCCTGCTGCCTTACTTACTTTCTCTACAAATCTCATGGTTGTCACTCTCCTTTTTAAGAGAGTATAAACGAGTTATCTGAAATTTCAATGGTTATTTATTAAAAATTTAGAATTATGTGATTATATATGTTTTTTATGTGATGAGACCGTTCTTTTATATGATTGAATCTGTTTTTTATGTGATTCCTTCAAGAATTTATGTGATTATCAATTCTTAGGCTCATCTAATAGAATGAAGCCAGGTGGATACCCCACCTGACTATGTTTACAGAGATATTTTTTGTATGAGCTGGCGCTTTTTACTCATTAACATTTCTAACTCCTGATCAACCTTTTTATACTCATCAGTCCCCGTTTTACAAAAACTAATTTTCCCGATCATTTCCGTAATCTTGTTCTCTACCAAAACTAATTCCTCAGCCAGCTGCTGAGCACCTTCAACTGTAGATCTTTTACTCCGGTTTTCGAGTTCACTAAGTCCAACCTCCATCCTCTTGAGCTGCTGATCCTCAATAACTAGCAATTTATCACACAGCTTTTCAACGAAAAAGCGGTCGTGCGAGACGATGATAAGCGTACCTGAAAACTGCGACAAGGTTTCCTCCAACTGCTCTCGACTCGGTAGATCCAAATGATTTGTCGGTTCATCCAAAATAAGCACATCGTATTCCTGCAATATCATCAGGACCAGTTTAACGCGCGTCCGCTCTCCTAAACTCAAGTGACGGATTGGCTTCGAAAGTTTTCGGTCCTCGATCCCCATGTTAGCAAAGATTGTTCTTGCCTGAGTTAACTGATACTTCTCGTGTAAATCAAAGTATTCATAAACCGTTTTTTCTTCAGGAAGGTCGCTCACATCTTGAGAAAGATAAGCAATATTCATAGATTCACTCTTCCAAATAGACCCCTTCGTTACAGACTCTTCCCCAAGTAACATCTTAATAAATGTTGTCTTCCCCGAACCGTTCGGACCCTGTAATGCTATTCTTTCTCCGTGTTTGATATAAAAGTGACTTTCCTTAAAGAGGATACGATCTCCGTATTGTTTCGCTAAATCACGTGCTTCAATGAGTCTTTTCCCTCTCTTTCCTGTGGAATCAAATTGAAAGAAAACGTCACTTTCTTCTTTCGGCTTATCGATCCCTGTCTTTGAGAGTTCTAGATTCAAACGCTTCAATTTTGACTTAATCTGGTTATCTTTTTTCTTCGCTTTCATCCTTTCATATTCTTTGAGCCCCATCTGTCTGTTCTCAGCTGCCGTTCCTCCCTTACCTGCTTCCCTGTGAGCTTTATCAGACCACGTTTTTAACGTGTTCACTTGCTGCTGAATCATTTGTATTTTTCTTTGTTGTTTCTCATAATCTCTTTGTTGTTGTTGGAATCTGCGCTGTTTCTCTTTTCTATATGCTGAATAGTTTCCTTCGTAAACGGTGAGAATTCCGTCTTCTAGTTCAAAAATTTTCTCTACCGATTGATCAAGAAAGTATCGATCGTGAGAGATGATAATGGCTGCACCGCTATAGTTTTGAACCTCTTCTGTAAGCCAATTGATTCCTTTTAGATCTAAATGATTTGTCGGTTCATCTAAAATTAAGAACTCCGGATTATTTGCCCATATTTTAGCGATAGATACCTTGAGTCGTTCTCCACCACTTAAATGTTGTAATTCATTTTTTTGAAGCAAATGTTTTTGAAGTCCTAACTTCTTACTCGTTCGCAGCAAATCTTCACCTGTTTCCATCAATTCCCGTTCAACATCTAACACATAATCTGTTGATTGTGGTAAATACCCCATGTGCAGATTTTCCGGCCAGGTCGTAATTGATCCATGATCGTGATTGATACATTTCATAAGAATGTTAACGAGCGTTGTTTTCCCACTGCCATTCCATCCTACTAGTCCAATTTTTTCACCTTGCATGATATCAAATGAAATGTCTTTTAAAATTTCTTTATCACCAAATTTTTTCTGCAATCGTTTAACTTGTAATACTGTCGTCATGCAGCACACCTCCTTTTTATTCGTTGAGAGGCCATAAAAAAACCTCCCTGGAGGCCCAGAGAGGTTGGTGAGTTCGCACAATATGGTAAAGACACGTATCCAAAGAAACACAAGAACATGAAGTTCTTTGTGTGAAATCATAAGGTTATGGTACGTGTATACGCAAATGGGCAGACTTATCCTATTCTCCAGGTCTCATTATTTGAGTTAGCCTAAGAAAATAAGAGTTTTCCACATCAGCGTAGTACCGTTCCTTTCCAAAATGACTTCTACTTACAATTGTTAGTATATGGTCGTAAATCATAAATGTCAACGCTTGCATCAAAACGATAAAAAACAAAAGGAAGAAGCCTTCTGCCTCTTCCTTTCATCCATTATTTAATAAAGAAAGTCTTCGTGTTGTACTTCTTGTTGTTTCCAGGTTCGTATTGATTCTCTACATTTTTACTCGCATCGACCGAGAACCAGTTTAACGTTGTTGTCTTTTCAAACGTTAACGTTTCTGGTCCTTCACGTGTACCACTCAATGCTAACTTTTGAGAATTAAACGTTGGACGGCTGCCATCTAACGTGTAGTAAATCGTAGCAGGCTCACTCGTTTTGAAGCTGACTTCAACTTTATCTTCGTGTCTTCCACCATTTGGGGTAATACTTGATTTTGGCGCTTTCTTATCTTTTGAATATTGATACGCCACATCAATAAGTCCTAACAATCCGTTTGAGAACTCCATGGCTTCCTCATGCCCTTCTTCAAACGGTGGCTGAAAACCAACCAGTTCCCAACGTTTTGTTTCTTTGTTCCAAAGATCAGCACCTACTTCAAAATTCCATGCATAGATTCCTTTTTCATACCAGAGGTGATCTGCTGAGTTTCCTGCAGCGGAATAAAGAACATCTGGAATCGGTCCTGTTCGACTCGGAAGAATAACCGTTCCACGATGCTTTTTGATCTCTTTTAGAATATGATCTGATGCTTGCCAATAATAAGCTTCTTCACCAGCAGATGGACGAGGCAATGTTTCACGTTCTGGCGTATACGCACCTGGTGACCACATGAAATAACCGCCATAGCTATGAATGTTCATAGCAAATCTAATGTTTGGATTCTCATCCGTTAACCACACTAGATTTCGGCTTTCTGGTTCAGAATGCTCGCTAGGTCCCGCATATGTGCCACTTAAACAATTCGTTGTTGATGCTCCAACATACCCATCAAAAGCAGAACCCACATCATGGTTTCGATTCAAATCAACGCCCCAAGAATTGCGGTATCCATTATCAGATTGAGTGGGTGAGCAATGATTCGTCATGTTCTTACGCTGTGAATTAAAGTCATAAAAACTATAGTGCCCTCCATCTGGATTCATGGACGGAACAATAAAGATATCAAGATTATCAACCAGTTTCTTGGTCTCTTTATCATGCGAATAGTTTCGTAACAGTCGTTCAGCAGTCTCAACGGAAACCAGTGGTGTTACCCATTCACGAGCGTGTTCTTGTGAGTAACCGAGTACCCCAGGCTTTGAGCCATCTCGGTGTTTCCCGATACGAATCGCTTTAACAGTAAATGGATCACGCGATACAGAAGCTGGTGCTTTTAAATTATCTGATAGGTTGGAAACCCCAGGCTCTACAATTCCATTACCCGCATTGCCACGATAGGTCGTAGCAGAGACAAGATTACTAACTTCTGCATTCAAAAGATCTACAACTTCCTTTGCTGTACTTTTCGCGTTACCTGCAGCATCTGTTGCCAGCGTAACGATGATTTTGCTTCCGCTCGTACCAACAGAAAGAGGAGCACCTGAAGCAGATGCCTTTTTCAATTCAACGCTGATTGCATTTCCGCCTTCATGTCCCCAATCTCTTGACGTCACAACAACAGCTGTGTTTTGCAACGTTCCTATTGTCGCTTGAGCTTGTCTGCGGTAACCGTTCGTCTTGTTCGGCATCTCCACTATTTCAGCGAGCTCTGGATATTCTTTTACCAAGTTTTCAATTCTCGCGTTGATTTCTGTGGGGTCCATATAATGATCAACAAAGTTCTTTACATAATGTTTACCAGGCTTGTCCGGCTTTCCCTCACCTAGCCATTCGGTTACTGAAGACGTAGCTGAACCTCCGAGCGAGCTTTCGATAGTTATATCTTTTGGTATCGCTGTAACTGGCAGCATTAAGGAATGATACAGGTACTCTCCAGCATCTTGAATCTGTTGTAATGTTGCCGTTTTTTCTTCTCCATTCTCTGTCCATTTAGCAGTAAGAATCGTGCTCGTTACTGCACCAGATGTGGATTTGGCTTCAACGTAAAGGAAAGTGTCTGATTGATTCGTGAAGTGATTTGCTCTGAGGATTGTAACTGTTTCTTCAGCAGCTGTTAGCTTTTGTTCTTGCTTAACTGCCATTTTTCTTTCTGTTGCGCGCTGGTTGAGTTGACTTTCTGTGATGAGCGTTTCTTTTACGTTAATTCCATAGAGCTTTAGCATCGTAACTTCAGATGGTGTTACGACCGCATCTACCTCAATTCGTCCATTATGAACATGCATCCTGTGCGTCAGATCGATACCGAGTTCTTCAATCCTCTTCATCGCTTCTTTTGTGTTTGGAACAGCCAACTGAACGAGAGAAACAGATTCTTCTGGCTGTATTTTAAGAGATGAAGCTTCAGCGATTTGGGGCGTTGCACCAGATTCCATTGTCGAAAAGGCTATCCCTGCAACTGTAGATAGTACGAGTGCAGAAGATAGCCATTTCTTACATCTTTTCATAACACTACACCTCCTATGTATATATAAGGTAATTGTATCTTTATTGTCAGAAAATTCAATCATACTTAAGGACGGACATAGAGCATAAGAAAGCCCATCATTTTAACTAGGTTATTTGTTAAAATAGTTAATAAAAGTAAAATATAGTAATTAAGAAGTGGGTAGAAGATCTTACTAGTTAATCTATTTTTTAGTGTTGCTCATTTTAATGGTTATGCTTCACTTCAAACTCTTCATTTAAAACCGCGTACACCTTTAGATCTCGATGCTCTCCTTTTGTAAACATCGCTTTTCTTAACGTACCTTCATATTTCATTCCTAGCTTTTTCATAACTCCTTCAGATCCACCGTTCTCTATAAAACATCTTGCCTGAATTCGTACTAAATTCATGTTCTTAAAACCGTAATTCAGAATTTCCTTACCCGCTTCAGTCGCAATTCCCTGACCCCAATAGTTCTTCGCGATTACATAACCGATCTCAGCGGTTTTATGATTGATCTGCCATGAGACAAAGTCGATCGTACCGATTAATTTGTTGGTTTCTTTTAAAACAATTCCCCAAGGGGCTAATTCACCTTTTCCATATTTACTTTTCACGAACCTGATGAAATCCTTTGTATCCTCTAACGTTTGGTGCACGTCCCAAGTTACATAGCGTGACACTTCAGCATCCGATCCATAGAGGAACATATCTTGTGCATCCTCCAAAGTTAATTTTCTTAATAGAAGACGCCCTGTTTCTAACGTTGGTAAGTTTGTAAATATATTCTTTATTTCCAAAATGGAATCCTCCCTTGCTTCTTTTACCTATTGTATACTTAAATTAAAAAAGGAAAAATATGTCTTTAGTCGAATTTTGGAATAAGGGGGAAATACAATGAAAAAAATGAAGCCTTTTGTTATTCCACTTCTATTCTTCTTGGTTGTTTTTATTGCGTTCACTTTAGAAAATTTAAAGACGGAACAAAAACTACCCATTGATGGTTGGAGCCGGTCATTGCCATTACAAACAGAAAAGATTGGTGAAGTTAAGCCGGTTTTTCAAGAACAAAACGGAATGCAACGTGTATATGTTCCAAAAGAAAATGAAGTTTTGAGTTTTCAAGTTACTGACAAATTAGAGGTAAAAGATAAAATTACGATACCTCTCTCTATCCCAAGTCCTCAAAATTTCTGGGTAAAAGGTGATCAGTTTGTATTCGTCAGGGACAAGCAGCTGATTCACTATGATGGTGAGAAAGAAATTGTTCTTGATCAAGACGTTAGAGGTATGGATTCTAATTCAAACAACATCATTTATTTTAAAGAAAACGAAATTTTGACACTCGATAAGAGTTCATGGAGTGTTCAATCTTTAAAGAAAGTGCCTGAACAAATCTATTCCATTGTTCTAAATGACACATCAGATTCATTCATCAGTGTTCTCAAATCTTCTAAACCAACATCTAAACAAGTGAAGGTTACTTTTTATAAACCTGATAATAAGAACAGCTATAAGGAACACGTTATTCTAGACAAAGAAGAACCGATCTATGACAACCATTTCGGCTTTTACTTTATTGAGGATGGAAATGATGTGACGGTTTATTATTCTCTGTTTAAAAATAACTCTGGAGGTAAGTCATATAAGATCTATCAAGGAACCAACCAATTGAATGCAAGTTCTGATTGGGATTTTTCTATCATGACATTTATAGACAATAAAGGAACGAAGCTTGAAAATCCAAAATTTATACAATATGGCGTTGATGAGAATGGACAGGCAAAAGTAATGTTTACTACGCGCGCATTAAAGTCTAACGAAAAGGAAGCCGTTAATGTGTACGAAGCACAAGCTAATGAAGATGTTTGGAAAACGGAGCTGCGGAGTACAACAAACTATCAGTCCCTTCACCCTTACTGGATTGGCGAAGATTCAGTTATATGGCTCAACTTAGTGGGTTACAAGGAGTATACATTTAGTGGAGCATCTAAGAATCCTGATGTTATTGAAAAGAGTCTAAAAATAACAAAGATAGATCTTAAGGAAGCTGTTTCAGCAACTGTATTGTCCCTTTTTCAAGGATTAATTTTTGCGATGAGTTCAGTATATTGGATCACACCTGCCGTCCTTTTTACATTAGTCATCTACATAGTAAAGATTAAATGGATGGAAGATGAAGATAAGCGCATTTTGTACACCATTCTAGCCCTGTTTCTCGGAGTTCAATTTATCTTTATTCAGAAATTGTTTAACACCAATTATTACATGTACGCTCCTGATTACTTGGCTTTTTCAGGGAGTTCCTTCGTTATTCCTGTCGTGCTGGCTCTTCTTAGTGGTGCAGCAGTTTGGTATGGGAGAAAGCAAGACTGGAGTAAACTTACGGCCATTAGTTATTTTGTTGTATTAAATACTTTCTTTTTATCGCTTATTGTAGGACCGTATATGTTTTAGAGAATGGAGAAATCACATGGAAATTTTTCAATTTACTAAAGAATCAGGAACACAAATTTCTAAATTTAATTCTGATTTTGTAATGTCTAGAATTATAAAAACGGAGAAACCAACACATATTGGATGTGTTCATCTAGATGCTGGAGGAGTTATTGGCTATCATCAAGCCGTAATTCCTCAGCTCCTTCTTGTGGTGAATGGGGAAGGGGAAGTTTGTGGTGAGGATAAAATCATGCATAAAATTCACACGGGTGAAGCTGCTTTTTGGATCAAAGACGAATTTCACGAAACATTTACACAGAGTGGTCTTACTGCAATCATTATTGAATCCGAAACGCTAGAACCTGCTTCTTTTATGTCACTAAGATAGCTTTAAAAGGAGATTCTACGAGAAATGACTGAGGAGCTTGGTATTCATCTCGAGTACCTGATTCACTGGAAACTTTTATACAAGGTAATCGTAGCACTTCGGTCGATTATTTAATTCCTTTTTTACAACAGATAAAATAATCAAAACAAGAAAAATAAGGAAATAAAACCATTTATTGATTATAATGAAGATAGCTTTTGGCATATATTTGTTTATCCGTTTAAAAGAGATTGAAGGAGGTTTACATATGCAACGTCATAGAAGAAGAAACACACCTGCATTTACCGTTTTGGCTTATTTCACGTTCATCGCTGGAGTAACCATGTTTTGTATCGGACTTTACAATGCGGACAATCTGCAACTCAACGAAAAAGGCTATTACATCGCCGTAATGATCTTAGTCGCTGTAGGTGCGATCCTTACGCAAAAAGTTACTCGAGATAATGCGGAGGATGACGAACTAATCGCTGAGCAAGAACGTAAGTATACGAAAGCGGAATAGGACCACAAAAAAGGAAGGCACATTTTTAATGCGCCTTCCTTTCATCATTATTTTACTTGTTCACCTGCATACACTTTTACATCCGTTGGAGCAGCCATAAAGCTTGCTGCTTTTTGACCGAACGCCACAAAGTGCTCACTTGTGTTATGATTTTGAACCGCTTCTTGGTTCTCCCAAACTTCTACCATCATATACGTTGCTTCTTTTTCTGTATCTTTTTTAAGATCGTATTGAATGTTACCACTTTCAGCACGTGAAGCCTCTACTAACGTTTTCACCTCAGCTAAAAATGCTTCTTCTTTATCCTTTTGAACTGTTAAACCTGCGTGAATAATAATCATTTATTTATTCCCCTTTCCTTATCTCCACTCTGTTGTTTCTTCTACTGATAGACGAACAGATTGATATCCTGCATCAGCTGCTTTTCCGATAGATAGCAACATAACTGGGAAATAACGCTCTTTATCTAGACCAAACGCTTCAGCAATTTCAGCTTTTTCATATCCACCGATCGGATTCGTGTCATATCCGTGTGCACGAGCAACAAGCATGAGTTGCATCGAAACAAGTCCTGCATCGATTAAGTTCATGTCTTTGAATTGTTCTGGAGTCATTTGTTCTAAAAGTCCACGAATAGCAGGAACTTGCTGATTTCTAACTTCTTGAGGCATATGCCCTTCGTCTACTGCTTTGTCATAGATCTTTTCTAGATAATCTAAGCTGTTGTTATCTGCAAATACAGCAATGACAGCAGATGAAGTTTCTACTTGCTTTTGGTTGAACTTAGCAAGTGGCGCTAGCGTTTCTTTTCCTTCAGGAGTATCAATCACCATAAAACGCCAAGGCTGTAGGTTAACAGAAGATGGAGCAAGAGAAGCCTCTGTTAAGATTTCTTTCATTTCTTCTCTAGAGATTTTTACTGATGGATCATAGTTACGGATAGAACGGCGTCCAGTGATAATTTCGTTAAAGTCATTGATTTTAGTTTGTTGCATATTGCATTCTCCTTTATGTGTAAAGTTTCTGAGTTGTTTAAGTCCTTAATTACTCAAAACATTCAATATTGTGCTGAATACGTGTTAACATCTCCAGCAAATTTTTTCTCTCTGCCTCAGAAAAATCATGTAATACACCAGAAATGAAGCGTTCTTTCTCTTCCCGGTAATGAATGATTTTCAAACGGCCTTCCTCTGAAAGAGATACATACGTAAAACGTTGATCTTTAGGATCTTTCCTTCTGATTACCATACCTTTATCTTCAAGTTGTTTCAGATGCCTCGTTACAGCTGCATGATCAATGTTTACTTTCTTTTGAAGAGCTCTCTGGCTGATTTCTTCAACTTCATATAGTTCATGTAATAGCTCTAAGCGCGTCTGACTAATGCCTGTACAGCTCTCAAACTTAGGAACCGTTCTTCGATGGATCTCATACAAACGGGTAATGATTTTCTCATCATCTATATATGAGTTGGACAACAGCATCCCCCTCCTTAGGTAATTGATAGCTCAATAATTGATACGTCAACTAATATAAAATACTTGATCATAAATGTCAAACAGAAAAGTTCAGTAAGTAAAAAATAAAAAGGCTATCTGCGATGAACAGATAGCCAAGCCATGATATTTAATTAATTAGCGCTTTCCGCCAAGAGCTTGAGCTACTAGACGTTTTGTGATTTCTCCACCTACAGATCCGTTAGCACGAGAAGTGCTGTCTGGTCCAAGGTTTACACCGAACTCAGAAGCGATTTCATACTTCATTTGGTCGATAGCTTGTTGTGCACCAGGTACTACTAATTGGTTTGTGTTAGCCATTTTGTTTCACCTCCTTGTTGAATTAAGATTATAATTCCACATTGAATGTTTCTTATGCGTTACAGCAAAAGGTAGTATTTGCTAATAAAAATAGGACGACCTTTTGAGTATCGTCCTCTGTGAAACAAGTGGCAAACCTGTTCTTTGTATGTCATTAGGTTTACCTTAAAATGAGTAATTATTCCAATTAACTTATAAAATTTTACAGGTGTATATTATGTATACATTCTTTACTTTTGCGACAAACTATCTGCAAAATATTCTTCTTTTATCATACTCATTCGCAATCGATCAACAAACATCCCGTTTCGTAAACGGTCTTGTCTTAGAATCCCTTCTTCTATATATCCCGCTTTTTTATAAGAAGCAATGGCTCTTTCATTATCGATCTCTACTCTTAGCCAGATCTTATTAAGAGAGAGTTCACAAAAGCCGAACATTAACATCTCATGCATAGCTGCAACACCATAGCCTTTTCCCCAATAACTTTTATCTCCAATGGCTATACCTAATTCTGCATGTTGATTCAAACGATCTATATTCTTTAGATCCACCCAACCGATGTGTTTACCCCGCTCACTGATGATTGCTTTCTGCTCATATCCATTCTTCTTTTCAATACACTGTAAGATCCAATTTCTTGTTTCTTCTATACTAAAAGGAGGATATCTGTCAGGCATGTTAAGATGCTTTGTCACCTCTTTGTCTAAACACCACAGATAACGATCTTCAGCATCCTCGATCACAAGATCTCTAAGTTGAACGTTTGGAAGTACCTTTTGCATGATTGCACCTATTTTCTTTGTTATTTCTTTTGGAAAGATTGAATGGATTTTGTAAAACCTAACCTTTCAAAGAATTGTTCTTTACCTGGCTGAGCTCCTATGAATAAAGACGTTGGACTATGTTCAAAAGCCATTTCCATTAGATGCTTACCTATCTTCTTTCCTTGATAGTCTGGTCTTACAAGAATTTCAGGAATGGTTCCGAAGAAATAGCCATCTGTAAGAATACGAACACAGCCAACGAGTTTTTCCTGATCCCATGCTGTGATGTTCAATGTTTTATGTAAAGCCTCTTTTGTAAACAGTTCGTGGTACTCACCCGGCCACACAGCATTCACTAACGAGAGAAAGTGTGAAGCACACAATTCAAGGTCATTTGCAACATATGTAATTTTGTCGTGATTTTGAATTCCTTTTGCACTCTTTTCAAGGACTTTATTCAAAACGATTTCATCACGAATAGGAATACCATTTTCTGCGACAGAAGGAATTTCAGGTTTTAGATCCCTAGCCTTTTCAACTTCATTTGAAAGGATTTCTTTTAAATGATAACCCCTTTTTTGATAAAAACTCAGAGCTTTAATATTGTCGTTAGTGGTCGTTACCTTTAAAAGTTGAACTTTTAGAACTTGTGCCCTTTTTTCAACTTTGTTTAGAAGCTCCGAACCAATTCCTATGTTTTCTAAAATGCTGTCTAAAGAAATGATCTCACAGACGTTATTATGTACGACATATGTTAGTAGACCTACTATTTGTCCTGCCTCATTTAAAGCAACGAAACCCTCCAGTTCATCACATTTATACGCCCCACTCGAAATCACCATTTCCGGACTTCCCCAATGTTTTTTAAAAAATTCCTGAATCAATTGTTTATCTATTTTGAAATTATCTACTATTTCAACCATGGCGAACCCCTTACCTTAAAAAATCTAATGTTGTTGCTACAAATTCATACTCTTCTTCTAGCTCCGGAAAATGAGCGCTTTTTAAGAATACATGCAACTCACTATTTGGCAGCTCTTGTTTCATAATTTTTGATATCTTCATGCCCGTATTTCGATCATGCACACCTGTTAAGATAAGCGTAAGATGCTTTATTTGTTTTAATCGTTTTTCAAGGGGGGTAGACGGGGGATTCCTTTGAAGTGCCTTCATCATTTGCCCTGTGTTACTTAAGCCACTGTTCTCCCAAAGGCGTCTGTTATACTTAGCTACCTTTACATCTTCAAATAAAAAACGATCAACAAGCTCTGAGTCAGCTAATGCCCAAATCCTTTCCCATTTTTCTTTTAAAGTTAGATTTTGACTTAATAGTTTTTCGATTCTATGTAAAAACGCTTCATCACTGATTTTCTTAAATCCTTGAATCTGTATGTCATAAACCATATCAGAAAACATTAAACTGGGCGCAGAAAGTACGATTTTATTAATTAATTCTGGAAATGCGAGAGCAATCTCTAATGCTAATTCTCCTCCGAAAGAATAGCCTAATACATCTACTTTCTTAATTCCGAGCTTTTCCATAAGACATGAGAAATCATTCACTAATAACTCTACACTGTAGTCTTCAGAGTGTTGTGCATCGCTTCTACCACAACCTCTTTGTTCGTAATAAATAACCGTTCGCTTCTCAGCAAGCTTTGGACCTGCAGTCCGTTCAAAAACGTAATGATTGCCTCCTGGACCTCCATGGATAATCAATAGAGGTAGAGATTTATTTACGCTTCCCTCTATTTTTATCCAATGACTAACCTCATTTACAAGTAGATGATATTCTCCATCTAAGTAGTTCATGAAACACACTCCCTAAAAAGACCGAACTGGTGAAACGAGATGAAGATAGCTCGATTTTTTATGTATGGATTCAATTACGATCGGTCTCATTGAGCCATTAAATTTTATGTTGATCTCTTCATCTTTCATCGTTTGTAACGCTTCCTTTAAAAAGTGACCATCGATCGAAATCTTAATATTGTCGTCACCTGCTAAGTCCTTAATCTCTTGAAATTCTTGAATGTGACCCATTTCTGAAGACCCTGATGAGATGCATAACTTATGTTCTTGTATACTTAACGTGATCGTGTTGTTCTTCCATTCACCTGCAAACAAACAGGCACGATCAATCCCTTTTTCAAGAAGCTCTCTATTTAGAGTCAATACTGTAATTTGTTCGTTCGGAATGAGTTTGGATGTATTCGGATATTGGCCTGAAATCAGTCGAGAATACAAAGAAATATGATCTGTTTCAAATAGGATATATCCATCTGCTAAGTGAATTTTAACGATATCTGAATAATCCTTAATTAGTTTTACAAGCTCGTTCAGACTAGAGCTTGGAACAATATATGAAGTTTCTTCCGTTACCTGAACTTCTTTTGTTATAGAAACTAATCGTTGTGAATTTGTCGCAACAGCCGTAAGCTGGTTATTTGAAAACATAAAATGAACACCTGTAAGGACTGGTCTTGTCTCATTTTTAGCTGTAGCAAAAACCGTTTGATTGATGACCTCTTTTAAGTCATTTGCCTCCATAATGATTGAGTCTGTTCCATCAATTTCAGGTAATTGTGGATATTCGTCCGCTCGAAATCCATTCAGTTGAGTAAGAATGTCTCCGGATTTAATCTTTACCGCTTGCTTTTCGTCTACATCGATATGAACGACTTCAGGAAGCTTTCGAATGAGTTCTGTAAAGTATTGTGCTGAAACGACTGCATTCCCTGTTTGTTCTATGTGAATACTTCCAGACGCTTCGTCTTTAGAGATAATGCGTTTAACAATAATATCTGTGTTTGTTCCGATGAGTGTAATCCCCTGTTCATTAACTAGAACTTGTATGCCTGTAAGAATGGGAATAAGTGATTTTTGTGAAACGGCTCTTCCAACATCAGAAAGAGCTTTACTAAATAATTTTTGATTGACCGTAAACTTCATATTTGAGATGTCCTTCCTTGTTTACCTGTATAATTTTCATTAATATTCAGATTATTAGTTTAACACAAAATTCCATTTTTTTAGATTCAAAAAACCCTTTCTGCTCATTGAGCAAAAAGGGTTTCACACCACTTATTTCACTTTTTTCGCTTTCTTCACGAGTGGAATATAGATATCGATCTGTTTGTTTGCATCTCCATAACAGCGTTCATCATATAGCTCAAACTCTAATTTTCCGTTATGCTCATATCCTGAATCTGGGAACCATTTGGAGAAGATTTCAACCCATGTTTGTTGGATGGATTGTACGAAGTTTTCCTCAGTGGCTTTTGGCGTTGTAAATACCGCATACTCCATTTCTTGAAAACTTCTATAGGACATTCCCTCTCGAGCTGGTGTACCCTTCTCCACTTCCATTCCAATCATATAAACAAACTCACCTGTTGTTGTATTGTATTCTGTGCACAAGCCTAGTTCTTGGTTCTTGTTTAGAGGGTTTGGAATCTTTTCTCCTAATTTATTTTGAATATAATTCTGCCAAAACTTCGGAATATCTACATTATTTTGACCATCTGTATTTCGTGTGTTTAAGTCATACCCGATGATGTGGAAAGCTGGTTTTTTAATGATTTTCATTTCCATGTTCATTCCTCCTGTATAACGGTTCATATTCAGGTAAGTCCTTTGATGAAGTGAAACGGGATGAACGGATGCATTACGGAACTCTCTCGGCGATCGGCCATACTGTTTTTTAAAAGCGCGGTTAAACGATTCATGATAGTGAAACCCTAGATCAAAAGCAATATCGATCACTTTATCGTCTGATTGTAACAATCGCTTTGCCGCGTGTGAGAGTCTTCTTTTCCGCACATAATCCATAACAGATTCACCGACTAAAAATTGAAACACCCTATGATAATGAAAAGGTGAGAAGCAAGCGAGCTCTGCAAGCTCCTCTAATGTAATCCGGTTCTGTAAATTCTCTTCAATATAATCGAGTGTCCGTTGAATGCAAACTTCATAATCCATCTCCATCACCTACCCTACTCCCATCATATACACGAACATTCATTCGTTCTTAACCTTTTTTGCTAAGTTACCGTTTTATTTATTCTATATCGACTGCAGCAGCCCTGCTAATGATGGTTAATTTCATGAGATGTGCTTGTAGTTCCTGGATTTCGGCTCTCAATCCAGGAGTTTCGGCTGTCAATCCACGAGTTTTAGCTCTCAATCCAGAAGTTTTAGCTCTCAATCCACGAGTCTACAATCCTCGATATTTTTCGCTACTTTCCCATATAAAAAGCTAGAACCATCAAACATGGTTCTAGCTCACTAAAATTTATTGAATGCCTACTGCGTTAAAGGCTTGGTTTACTGACGTTACCGCTTGTGATGAGGCTCCGTATAGGTCTGTTGCAGACTGGACTGCTGCTGCTCTTGCCTGACTGAAGTTTGAGGAAGACGTTAAATATACCGTATTCATACGATAGAAGATCGCGCCTAGCTTGTCCCGTCCGATTCCGGTAACGGAGACGCCATAATGACTACCGCCCTCACTAAGAAGGTATGCTGCTTTATTGATGATTCCGCTGTTGATATGAACCCCTCCGTTGTCACCAGTTCCCGTATAGCGAACCGAATAGTGATCAGGATCTTGGTACTTGGCCGGATCTGACATGGAACGAAGAGCATCTCCCGCTACTGCAGGTGTGTATACATCTTCCCCGATCTCGAAATCAGGGTTCTTGCCGTTATAGTACTCAACTAATGTACCAAATATATCAGACATCGCTTCGTTCAATGCACCTGACTCGTTTTGGTAGACAAGATCAGAGCTCGTATCTGTTACGGCATGCGTCAATTCATGAGCAACTACATCAATGCCGCCTGAGAAAGCAATAAAGTTTGTTCCATCACCGTCGCCATATACCATTTGTGAACCGTTCCAGAAAGCATTATTGTAGTTTTTATTAAAGTGAACAGACGACTTAATTTGCGCTCCTCTATTATCATACGAGTTACGTCCGTGTGTATTTTTATAATAATCGTAGGTTAATCCGGCAAAGTAGTGAGCGTCAACAACTGCTTGATCGTAAGAGCTGTCGAACACGTTGTCCGTTCCACTGTATAGCGTTCCTGGCAAGAAGAATTCAGGAAGGAACGTACGGTTCTTCATATCATAAGTGAAGATTCCGTTTCCACGCGTATTATCTTGCATATAATACTTTCCGCTGGATAGCGTGAGGTTCAGTGTTTTTGAATCACCTAGCACACCTTTTCCTGTTCCAGTCGTGTTCGTTCCTGTTACTTCGTGCATATCATTATAACGATTGAGGACCTCGCCTGACTGTGCATCAATAAAATAGTTCCAGTTCCCCGGTTCAGGTGTTAAATAGTTTAAGTTTACAAGGTAAGCATAATGCGCTTTACCGTCTTTCAACATTACGATTTTTTCGGCTTTTGGCTTTTTCTCAAATTCCGGTTTTAGACCCAGTGCTGCAGTTGCAATACCCACCGCTTTTTTTCCACTGATCTGCTTTGCGCCCGTTAATTTCGACTGCTTGTCCATTTCTGGAGCAACTTCACCCGAGACCACGGTAAGTTCACCGTTTTTATTAATGTGTGCCACTTGCGTATAACCCCAAATCGGAACACCTTTGTATTCTTGCTGAAGTCTTAGAACCGTATTCCCGTTTGCTTCTTTTGTACTCTCTACAATGGAGAACGAATCTTCTGCTGTTGAATTCCCTAGTTTGAAGATTGATTTATGACTGTTCACATAATCGAATAGTACCTTTTGTGCAGAAGCTTTTGATTTAGAAGATAACTTACCTGCTAGAAAAGCTGGGGTTCCAGAATCACTGCTTACTTTCACCTTTACTTGCTCTGTGGCAGCCATAGCTGATGGCCCGAACGCACCTGCGATTAATGTTGCCGCAATCCCCATTGCAACCCACTTCTTCTTTGTCATTGTCACGCCTCCAATTTCCTTTTATTTACTTTGTTTGCAACATCATATCACCTCTCAAACTCTATTTATATGAATTTTCAGAAAGTTAATTAGTTGTTACTAGCGTAAAAAATAGGAAATAAAATCATAGTGTCTGATGGCATATTTTCTTTGTAGTTCTTTTTTACCTAAATTTTGTTAAATAAAAAGAAGGAGATGTTCTAAAAAAATAGAATGATTTATATAATTAGATTAAGGAGGCATAACAAATGACAAATTCGCTTTCCATATCAGCAGATCAACAAAAGTTAATTGCGAATGCGACACGTATTCAAATTATCCACTTATTGAAGGATGAGGAATTAACGGCAAAAGAAGTTGCTGATAAACTGGGAAAAACAACTGGAACCGTTCATTACCACATCCAACTTCTTTTTAACGGAGGCATTTTAGAACTTGTAAAAGAACAAAAGAAAGGTGGAATCATAGAAAAATACTATCGCTCTAAGTCCACACGTTTTGAACTTAAAGAAGATACTACTAAACCCTCCTCTGTTTCAACCAATCTTTTACTCGATGATGAAGAGAAGAAGCAATTTCTGCTAGAGTTAGAACAGCTTTTCGTACGATGGGAAAGTCAAGTCACAAATGATAACACTAAAAAGGAATATATGGTGCATTGTTCGTTTCAGGAGAGTGAGTGATGGAAAATCCAAAGAGTAAATGGAAATATCCCTCCCTATTATTATCTGCGGTGGGTATTTCATATATTGGTGACTTTATCTACTTAGTTTCTTTAAATTTATTTATCTTTGCAAAAACGGAATCTGTTGCAGCAGTTGCTGGTTTATGGTTAATCGGCCCTCTAGCTGGAATCGTGACAAGCTTATGGTCAGGAAGTTTGATCGATCGATTAAATAAAAAAACAATCATGATAATCACTGATATTATGCGCGCGCTACTCGTTGCCTGTATCCCCTTCTTAACAGAATTGTGGATGATTTATACGATCTTGTTTGCCGTTAGCCTCTGTAGTTCATTCTTTAATCCAGCATCTTCAGCCTACACTGTTCAACTCGTACCGAAAGAAAAACGGCTGCGCTATAATTCAATTTCTTCTGTTCTAACGACTGGTGCACTTGTTATCGGACCGGCTATTGCTGGGGCACTCGTCCATTTTGGTTCATATAACTTTGCGATCTGGTGTAATGCAGTTTCCTTTGTTTTATCAGCATGCATTCTCTCTTTTCTACCAAGTTTATATGATAAACAAACAGATTCTACTTCTCGTTCTAACAAACTAAACATAATGATTGATGACTGGCGAATAGTAGGTGACTTTCTAAGAAAACAACGATTGTTTTTAGCTACCTACATCCTTTTTCAATTAATCATGACCTTAGCTGTAGCTCTAGATTCTCAAGAAGTCGTTTTCACACAAACCATTATTGGGCTTACAGAAAGCCAATATAGTTTGCTTGTGAGTATAACTGGAATTGGCTATTTAACCGGATCTTTACTTCTCGCTGTAATGGCTAATAAATTTCCTGTTCCCTACCTTATTGGCTTTGCTTCCACGCTTTTTAGTTTAGGGTATGGAATTTATGCCTTCTCTCATTCATTCTTTTCCGCATGTATAGGTTTTATTATTCTAGGTTTCTTTTCATCATTTGCTAACACCGGATTCCAAACTTTTTTCCAACAAAGTATTCCGTCTAACAAAATGGGAAGAGTTGGAGCTACGTTAGGGTTTTTTCAAAGTATAAGTCTTATCGTTATCATCCTATTTGCTAGTTTCTTAAGTGAGTGGTTAAATGTTAAAGAAGTTGTCATCGGAATATCTCTATTCATCATCTGTTTTGCCGTAACACTTAATGTGTTAATGTACTTTTATCACAATAAAAAAGAAAATTATCATAAAGATGCAAAACAAAAAGAGCTAGCACATTAATTAGTGCTAGCTTTAGATTAATAGATTGTAATTGATTTTATGCTCTCATGAAGCAGTAAGTCTTGTGGTTTTTTGAGTTTTGGATAACCTGTCGTTCTCTCACTGATCACTGTTGGCAAAAACCAAGTTGCTTGAAGTGCTGTCATTTCTGCTTCTGTTGCACCTCTTAATTCGTCAGATCCACCGTCACCAATAAATACTGATTCTTGTGGTATTACACCAAGCTTTTCACAAGCCAGTTGATAGATTTCTTTTTGCGGTTTCGCTACTCGTACCTCATAGGAGAAAATTACTTCATCAAAGTAGACTGGCAGTTCAGTTGTTTCCCAGGCAACCACTTCTTCTGGAGCAGCATTTGAGATCAGACCGAGCTTCAACCCATTAGATTTTAAAGTTTGAAGAAGTTCTATCACCTGTGGATCGATCTCTTGAAAAGGAATATTTTTCGCTGCCAACCTTCCTTGGTGAACATGCTCGATCGCTTCTAAGTTTGGTGTAATTCCCTGTGAATCTAAAATATCTCTTAACACACTCTGGTGATTTGGAAACGCTCCACTCATTCTACGCTCTCTTCTAACGTCCCACTCTACTTTAAACATATCTTTATTTAATCCTAAAGGTTCAATAGAATACTTGGCTTTTTTACGTCCATCTTTCCATTCCGTAATTAATGTTTCATATAGATCAAAGAAAACTGCTTTAACCAAGGTTTCTCCCCCTATTAAAAAATCTTTGCATAAACACTCGTATCTCGCAGTTTTGTTGTTGAACCAACCTCCAATGAATCATTGCGCAGAATTCCTTCCAATGTAAATCCTAACCGTTCAGGAATGGCTGCACTTTTATTATTTTGAGTATCACAGCGAATCTCAATTCGACGTGCTTTAAGCTCATTAGCAGCAAACTCGGTAATTCCTTCAACTGCCTCTGTCATATATCCTTTTCCTGCATAGCGAGTATCAATCCAATAACCAATCTCGAACTTTGGAATTTCCCAATTAATACGGTGTAATCCTGATGAGGCAACCAGATTTCCGTTTTCTTTTAAAAACACGAGCAACCGCAGATCTTCTCTGCTTAAAAACTTCAGATGCGCTTCTCGAATATTTACTTCTACGTCTTCCTCTGTTTGTTCAAAATGGGCAAACGGAAGCCACGGTTTTAATTCGTCTAGTGAAGCATGAATCGCTTCAAACATCGCTTTACCATCTCCAGGCTTCGGCATACGAATAAGGAGTCGTTCGGTTGTAAATTCAGTTGGGAAATCTATTAAAATAGGATTCATGTTGTACCTCCAAGAATCTTTTAAGTAAGATGAGTGAGTTTGTCAGGGTTTACTACCCAATAAATAGTCTGAATCAGGTCATTCTGAATCTGTAAAGATAGAACTCCAAATACTTGATGCTCTGCATATAGTACAATTCCTGGTTCGCCGTTAACAATCGTATATTTAAATGAAAAGTCTTCCTTTGCTTTTGCCATGATTCCCATGTAAAAGCGAGAGATTCGTTCTGCTCCCAAGATTGGAACAAGAGCAGCTTTTGTTTTCCCACCGCCATCTGATAGGAGTTTCGCATCCACAGCAAGCAAGCTTAATAGTTTGCTGACATTTCCTGAAACGACAGCTGATACAAATTGTTCAGTTAGTGCGGATGCTTTTGAAGGAGACAACTGAGCAATTGTATGATTGCCTATCGCCTTTTTTGCGCGATGAAAGATCTGTCTGCAGTTCGAACTACTTTTCCCAATCACTTCTGAAATCAACTGATAATCATACTCTAAGACTTCCCGAAGCAAAAATACAGCACGTTCTGTTTCTGATAGCTGCTCTAATAAAAGTAGGTATGCTGTAGAGAGCGATTCTTTCATCACATAACGTGATGCCGGATCATCATTGTTGTCTGTTACTAGTGGTTCTGGAAGCCAAGGTCCTACATATGTTTCTCGTTGCTTACGCGCAGATTTGAGCAGATCAATACAGCGATTCGTCACGATTTTACAAAGATAAGCTTTAGGATTCTGAACAGGATCCATTGGTTGTTCACTCCAAGTAATGTATACATCTTGCACGATATCTTCCGCATCTTGCACACTTCCTAGCATTCGATATGCTAATGAAAACAAGAGGGATTTATATGTGATAAATAACTGCTCCGGATGGACATCGTTCATTCATTAAGCCTCCCTTCGAAAACGGTTTATTCCTTCATGCTCTATAATGGCTTTCGCAGCTCTTTTAGCGCTAGCAAACGCTGCATCCACCAACATTTCTCCATGTCCTGCTCCGTCTCCAGCAATGTATAGTCCAGGTATTTCAGGTATACTCGGACCAAAATATGGATTGTCTTTTATGCTGATTATGTCTTGTACGACTATCATTCTTGGTAAAAACTGCTGAGCTACAAGTTCTTTTCTCCATCCCGGCTGCATGAGATCAAGAATACTTTCAAGCTCTTTTTTATGACAATCTGCACTCCCTTCATTCTTAGTCCCTAAATATTTTATTAATTGAATAACACTCTTCCCGTCATCGCTTAACGAGCAAGCTCGAGAATGGTTAGAGAACAGAATATGCTGATCAATTCCTATCGCAAAATGTTGATTTGATCTTGGTAGTTTTTTTAATGCTACGTCTAAGCATGCTGCATATACGGGTGAAGCTTGTTGATTCCACGTCTCTAGCAGTGTGCCTACTGAATTCTTCACCAATTTCATGGATTGCTCAGGTCCTGTTGTTAGAATTACATTTGAAACTTCGAGGGTATCTCCATCTGAACAGAGAAGTTGATGCTTCATTCCATAATTAATAGATGTAATTTTCTTGTTTGTATAAATGGTTACTCGAGAAGTCAAAGCCTTATTGCGAAGACTTTCTACAATGGATTGCCATCCATTGTTCACATACAGAACCCCCTTCAGACCCTGTTGAACTTGTTGGATAGCTGCATTCGCTAATAGCTGATCGTAATCTATACAATATGTTGATGTTCTGGTCAATGCGTAAAAGACGTTACGTACTATTGGATTCTTGATTTCTTTTTCAGCCCATTCTCGAAAACTCATACGAGGGATTGTTGCAGCGTCAATCGTTTTAAGCTTTAACATAACTCTGACCAATTCCGTCTTGTTAGACCATGTTAAAAGTTTTGTTTTGACCATTGCACCTAATGATCCTGGCAGTTCAAAGAGTTCATTATTCCAAATCGCGTATCCATTGGTATCAGGAACTGCTCCAGATACATTGATTTCTAACTCATTTAAAATTCTCTCAGCTGCTCCTCCTCTATATAATGCATGCCCACCTAAATTAAACAGTGCTCCGTTTTTTGAGATGGTCTGTGCACGACCTCCTAATTGGCTAGCTTTCTCTAGTACTAAGACAGACTTTCCTGCTTGTGCTAAATATACGGCAGAAGTTAAACCCGCTATTCCGCCCCCAACAATCGCCACATCAAATGTATTCATGTATCATCACCACTTTCTGATTTTACACACATGACGATACTGGCGTTTGCTTTGTGACAGGAAATCTGAATTTTGTTTACATAAAGTAGTAAGGGGTAAATATTTTATAAGGTAACATTTTATTACACGTTGCCAAATCTGCAAGAAAGGAGATCAACGTGATGTTATATACCAAGATTCTGGTTGCTTTTGACGGCTCTGAAGGAAGTTACACCGCTCTTCATAATGGTAATGAGATTGCACGGCACACGGGTGCTGAGCTAACGTTGCTTTATGTGACCAATGAAATGGTCCTTCCGTTGTATGGCGGTGTTCACCCAGGCGGTGTTGCGAGTTCGACAGTTGAAGTACGAGAAGCAGAAATTTTGGAGCAAAGTCATGGTGAAGAAATCCTAAACAGAGCTTTAGGACGTGTTGATCCTGATATAAAGACAACATCAGCCATATTGCACGGCGACCCAACTACCACGATTTGTGGATATGCGGATAGCCATAACATCGATCTCATCGTCATCGGTAATCGAGGCTATAGCGGATTTAAAAAGTTCTTCTTAGGAAGCGTTAGTCAAAAAGTAGTTTCTAACGCTCATCAACCTGTACTTGTTTCCAAATAACACTCGTTTAGTTCGAGGAGCCACAGAAAAAGGTGAGCTCCTCTATTTTATTCGACCATTTCAGATACCTTTTTAAAGGTATACCCCTTTTTCTTCAAATCCTGAATGATTCCTTTTACAGATTCCATTGATTCTCGGCGGCTTTCATACATCACATGCAACAGAATAATTGACCCAGGCTGAATATTTTGCGTAACATGCTTTATTATTTTGGTGGAATCAGATGCTACTTCTGGATAGGTTTCTGGTTCTATGTTCCAAAGAATTGTCTTTCGATCATGCTTATCTAAATAGTACGGCAGTCCAATTAACTTTTTTCCATATGGAGGACGAAACTGAATCTTCCCTTCATATCCTGCTTTGCGAATCAACTCATCTGTTTTCTCAATCTCACCTTTAATATAAGAAGGTGTTTTTAATACCATTCGCTCATGAGAATAAGAATGATTTCCGAGCTCATGCCCTTCTGACACGATTTCTTTTGCTTCTTTCAGGTTCTCTTCCATTTCCCTTCCCGTTACAAAAAATGTGGCTTTAACTTCTTCTTCTTTTAATATCGTTAAGATTTGATCTGTTAGATCTGTTGGTCCATCATCAAACGTTAAGGCAACTACTTTCTCAGAAGTATCAGCACTTGTTACTAAACCTCCAAAAAATTGAAAGTCTCTCGAACTGCTTACCTTTAAACCGCTGTATGCCAATCCAATCAATAGGATAATTGCAACACTTACGTATATTCCTATTTTCTTCATTCACTTCTCCTCATTCAATGTTATGTATCTAGCTATTGATCAGAATACCAATATCTTGTTAAATCAGTCGTAACTGAGCTATATCCATTTTGACGCAGCATAGCTGTAATATTACCTCGATGATAGGCGCCATGAGTAGTGATATGCAACAACATTTCAGCGATACTCGTTTCCCTTCTTCCCGCCCATGGCGTATCGAGTGTTAGCACCTTGTCCAAATCAATTTCATTGTTAAGAAACTCCATATATTGAAGGGTTAATTTATTATACATCCCAATCATCTCTTCAATGCTCTTTGTATCGGACTCAACTTTTTTGATCTCGAGTGCTTCTTGCATACTAGTCCCCGTAATGATATGAAACCAAAGCTGATCAACGATGTACATATGCGAAACTACCTTCGAGATGGATGAGATGGATGGGAAAACACTCTGCACGGTCTGGTGATACACTTCATCTTCAAGTTCTGATAACCGATGGAACAACTCCTTGTTCGCCCAAACGTGATAATCGTACATTTTCATAGCATGATGTGTCATAATGCCCCTCCCTTATTCTCCTTATTGCTTCTTTGCCTATTTTCGACAACGCGACAAAATCCCCTCTAATTTTTATAATTAGGAAGGAACTGGGACTGTATTGCAGAACTTTTACATAACAGATATTTTTATGGTATGAGGAGAACATGATGAATCATTTCGAGCACGAGATATAAAACGGCTATTCCGCTAGGGGACCTCCAAAAAAAAACGGATAAACTCGTATTTCAAATTTAAACTTTTGGAGGTGCACGTATGAAACGTGATGTAGATTTTGAAATGTATATTAAGGAAGTTAAGAAACCATTCTCAGGTTGGGATTTTTCATATATAACTGAATCTGGTCGAATGGCGAGTGGCATGCTTTCTTGGTCGTATGGCAGTATGGTGACCCCACTCATCGGTAAAGTGTCATCGATGCTTGACATGGGTACTGGAGGAGGGGAGCTTTTGTCCAAACTCCAACCGTTTCCAGCAGTAGTTTGTGCAACAGAAGGATATCCGCCAAACGTCTCAATAGCTAAAGAAAATCTTGAACCTCTTGGTGTGCAAGTTTTTCAAATTGGTGATGACGATCTTCTTCCTTTTGAAGATCATACGTTTGACCTTATCATTAATAAACACGAATCCTTTTCTCCACTTGAAGTAAAACGCACATTAACGGATGGTGGAATTTTTCTCACGCAACAAGTGGGCGGTTCAGATTGTGCTGAGATTAATACATTGCTTGGATATCCTATCAATGAAGAATTTTCACATTGGAATTTACGTTTTGCTGAAAATGAACTGCGGGAAAATGGATTTGAGATATTGGAAGCAAAAGAAGAATTTCCTGTTCAGCGCTTTTATGATATTGGTGCCCTGCTCTATTACTTAGATGCGATACCTTGGCAGGTACCCGAGTTTAAAATAGAAAATTCAGTGGAAAAGCTGCGTCACATTCATGATCTGATCCAAATGAATGGGTACCTAGAAGTGAAACAGCATCGTTTTCTTATAAAAGCGAGAAAAAAGTAAGGAATATTAAAAAGCTGGCACAGCAATCGTTCGAATTGAACGCGCTGAGCCAGCTTTTCTTAAGAATGTTGTGGTGTTTCGTTTGTAAGATATAGATTTACTGTCCAGTTTTTTCAAAATACTGTCCAGTTTTCTAAATTTACTGTCCACTTTTGAGGTTTTACTGTCCACTTATCTTCATTTACTGTCCACTTTCAACATTTTACTGTCCACTTATGCAGAAACTACTTCTGAACACTTTTTACCATCCAGCCTTTTTCATCGACCCACTCAAGGTTAACCGTGTATTTTTCATTTGGCTGTTTGTTCGGACTTACTTCTGCGACAGATTTCTGTGGGCCACCACCATTTGCAATTTTCCACACTGTCATGTTTTCATCAAGTCCTGTAGCAAGACGAATCGCTTTCAGTTTTTCATTCCAGTCTACGCTGCCTTCATCATAACTTGATGTATGAGGACCAGTTTGCGAAGTACCAATCGGTTCATTTAAAACAGGTTTATCACCTGAAGCTTGTTGTTTTTTCTTTTCTGCTTGAGCCTTTTCTGCTTTTTTCTTTTTGTCGGCTTCTTTTTCAGGATCTATGCCAATCTCTTCAGAAGGTTCTTGTTGCTTGGATTTTTCCGGATTGTTTGCTTCTTTCTCTTCACGTTCCTCGTCTTCATAAGCACTTTCGTTATCAGGCTGAAGTTTTACCACTTTATGTTTTGGTTCTTTATTTGTTTCTTCTTTCTTAGGCTCTTCTTCACTGCCCATGAGCAGCGCATCTTTTGGCAAGAATAATAATGCTAAAAGAACAGCTCCTAACGCACTGAATAAAACCACATTTCTCTTGTTTGACTTCTTGCGCTCTGATCTTCTCATCTATTACATTCACTCCTTCGTAACAACGTTCCCTTTCTTGATAAAACAAAACAAAAAGAACCCTAATGAAGATTAGAGTTCAAATATTTATAACTTTTATATACTCAACATTAATTATTCGAAGAGATTCACTAAAAATTTGAGGGTGACGCAAGATTTCAGAAGTTTTTGCCAATACTAGTTAATTATTAAACCTCTAATACGACAGCCATTTCTTTTCCAAATCTATCACCTTTATCAATAAATCCTAAGCTCTCATACAATTGATGAGCGCCTTTATTTTCAGGATGATAACCTACTACAATTACTTTAGCATCTAATAATGTCTTCATCTCTTCAATCATTAATTGTGTTGCAACCTTTCCAATTCCTTTTTGTTGATAATTTTTATCGATCATAATTCGATAGATCCAATACCCATCTATTTCTTCTTTCATGGAGTTGAACATAAGAAAGCCAACTGTCTTATCCTCAAAAAGAATAGCGTAAGGCTTTAAGCTTGGTTCAAATTTTGATTGAGCGATAGAAACTGCGTTAGGTTCAATATGGCTCACTTGATCATCTGCTACTTCTAAAAAGCAGCATTCGTACCAATTTTCTGCGTTTAGTTCTGCGATCTTCACTTGTTTTTGTGTCATAAGTTCTCCTTTAATTGTAAGTTACACCTCTCATTTTACCATAATCTCTCATTTTAGGGAGGTATAGAGTTTTTGTGTAAGCACTAACGAAAAAAACAGTGCCTTCCTTTTACCTGAAGACACTGCATTTTTTAAGGTTAGGCTACGGACTTTTCTTGTTTCGCAGCCAGTCTTTTCATATCTAAACGGACGAGTATCGATACGATGAGCGCAATGATAAACAATCCAGAAAAGAATGTTAGACTGTTTGCGTAAGAACCTGTTGTATCTTTAATCCAAGCAGCAAATAATGGACCTGCCAGACCTGCTGCTGCCCATGCCGTTAGGATGTAACCATGAATCGCTCCCACCTGTTTCGTACCAAATAGGTCACCAATGTAGGCTGGTATCGATGCAAAGCCTCCTCCATAACATGTATAAATTACGGCGAGCATCACTTGAAAAAGAATGGATGATGACGTTTGTGGCAACATGAAAAAGAGAGCGATCTGCAAAACAAAAAATGTTGTGTATGTATTAGGTCGCCCGATATAGTCCGAAATGGATGCCCATCCAATCCGGCCAAAACCGTTAAACAATCCTAAAACACCTACAAGTGCCGCAGCTTCAGCTGTTGTTAATCCAATACTCTCTTCTGCAAGAGGTTTTGCAGCAGAAAGAATAGCAATACCACAAGTGACATTAATGAAAAGCATGATCCACAAATAATAAAAACGGCGTGTTTTTACAGCTTCGTTTGCTGTTAGTTGTGAGAGGTCTTGTTTAATTTTCACTTTTCCGCTCTCTACATTCTCTTTAAACCCAGCAGGAAGCCATCCTTCTTCTGGTTTTTCCAAATAAAGAGAGGACAATGTCATTACAGCGAAGTAAGCAATTCCTAAAATGTAGAATGTGTTTGCAATACCAACAGATTTAATAAGTACGTCCATAATAGGTGAACTGATGGCTGCTGCGAAACCAAATCCCATGATAGCAAGTCCAGTTGCTAAACCACGACGATCGGGAAACCATTTGATCAGTGTAGAAACAGGTGCAATATAACCTACTCCAAGCCCGATTCCACCAAGTACACCATAAAAGATATAAAGCATCGTTAACGAGCCAATATTGACTGCAAGACCAGATCCAGCAATTCCTAATCCAAAGAAAATGGCTGCAAGCAAACCTGCTTTCTTTGGACCATGTTTTTCAACAAAATGTCCTAAAAAAGCAGCCGACAATCCTAAGAATAGGATGGCGATACTGAATGTCATCTGTACTTGTGAAGCTGTCCAACCAAATTTTTCGATCAGTGGATTCGTGAAGTTGCTCCACGCATACACCGAACCAATAGAAATATGTATCCCTACTGCTGATAAAGCGATGAGCCACCGATTTTTAGACTTTTTCATCCTTTCTTCCCCCCTAAAAAGTTAATAAAGTTAAACATTCATGAAACTTACCCTAATGGAAGACAAATAAAAAGACAACATTCAAAAGTACTTATTTTTTCAAATAAGTCCCTTGTAGAATGTTGCCTAAAAGCTCTACATACTCGTGCAGAGCGTTCATTCATCATCAAAAGTAGAATAGAAAAAGTACAGATCATGTATTTTCTCCATTACTTCATACATTAATTGTAAGCGTATTTATAATATCAAACCGTCGCATTATTCGCAACATAATTTTTTGACTTTTTAGATAACAGTCGTGTAATATGAATTTCTTCACGGTCGACGCATTTTAATTTACATAGTTTAATCAAATAACTGGAAAGAAATTTGTCTTTTACTTTTGTGTAATGATTAGGATTTTCCCATAAATCGCGAAATACTTCGCACAATACTTGTTCTGCGACACGCTTATCACCGGTTATTCGGAGGGCAACTTGATATAAAAGTGTGCTATATGAATCGACCATTTGTTTTAAGGCACTTGAATCCTTATGATGCAATCTGTTTAAAACATTACCATCCAGGTCATGTCGTATGTTCATTTTAGCAACACCCTCCTACTATTTCCTATGATATTTTCCCTTTCCCATAAGTTAAAGGAGTTAAACATTCAACACAACATTTGTCGAATATTCATATATATTTTGTACAACTAAAAAACAGCGCTTAGATTTCAAGCACTGTTTCTGTTAACACTTATTTTTTTAAGTTTTTCTCTACTGAATATTTTATACCTGCGACTGTTCCTATTCCAAGAAGTGCGTATTTCAATCCGATTAATGTCGCTGCTGGTGTAGCAGCGCCCGCTTCCCAAAAGGCATATAGTACACCTAAGACAACTGCAACAATGGGGATATATTTATTCGAAAAACGATCCGTATGACGAATGGCATATAAAACCACAGCTAGCCCAACGTACGGTGCAAAATCGGTCATAAAATCCATGATTTTCACCCCAATCGATAAGATTTGTATAAGCTTATACAAATTTTATTAGTACTTGGATGAAAATAGACCGTTTTAGAATAACTTTATCTCCATGGAGCCTTTTGAAATGCAGCGTCACATTGATCAACTAAACGCCTCACTAATTCACTAGCAGAACTCTCTATGGCTAGACTTGATGCTTGACCCGACCACATGGACATCATTTCTTTATTTCCTTGTTTAGCCGCTTCTTTTCTAATATCAGACGTTAGGATGTGCTGAAGTGGATATGGAAGCAGATCGCCAGGAATGCCACTCTCTAAGTCTATCATCATCTTATTCTTAAAGCCTCTCGCACTTTTTCCAGAAAAGACTTTTGTAATTTTCGTGTCAGTATCACGACTTGTTAGGATGGTTTCTTTATGAATGCTATTTGCTCCGCTCTCTTTTACCGTCAGGAATGCTGTACCGAGCTGAACGGCCGAAGCACCTAAAGTTAGTGCTGCTGCCATTCCCCTCCCGTCCATAATGCCTCCCGCTGCTACAACCGGACAAGAAACAACATCTACCACTTGTGGAACAAGCGCCATCGTACCGATCATAGATTCACTTTCACCATTCAAAAATGTTCCTCTATGGCCTCCTGCCTCTGAACCTTGTGCAACGATTAGATCTACACCATTGGATTCAAGATGAATCGCTTCTTTAACAGAAGTTGCAGTTGCGATTACGATTATTTTTAAAGCATGTAATTTCTCTACTAATCTTTTAGACGGTGCGTCAAATGTAAAACTAACTATTTTCACGCCTGCTTCAATCACCGTGGAGAGCTGTTCATTAAATAAATTCTTCCTGTCTGGAATGGTATGAACCTCAGGAATACCAAGTTTTGATCGATATGTATTCAAGTGTTGCTGCATCGCTAGAGTTGCGTCTTTGTTCATTTCAGGGATCTCGGGAAGAAACAGGTTTACAGCAATGGGTGAATGTGTGCGTTGCCGAATATTTTCTAAAGCCCATTTTATTTGTTGAGGCGTCATATATCCTGCACCAAGTGTTCCTAGTGCTCCCGCTTCACTTACTTCTGCTACTAATTCAGGTGTTGTCGGACCACCCGCCATACCCGCTTGTATGATTGGATATTTAAGATTGAGCATGCTGCAGATCATACGTATCTTCCTCCATTTCCTGCTTTTTAAATAGCATAACAAAAAGATAGAGCTCTAGTCTGTATCGACTAAAGCTCTTTTCTCCGTTAGACTGCAATTTTTCTATTCTCATACATTGCTTGAATGGCTTCTTCACTTTTACCTTCGTCAAATTCATTTTCACTTTTAGAAACAACGATCGTTGCAATTCCGTTTCCGATTAAGTTTACGATCGCACGCGCTTCACTCATGAAACGGTCAACTCCTAATAGTAGTGCCAACCCTTCAACAGGTATGACTTGCATAGCTGTAAGCGTTGATGCAAGAACGATGAATCCGCCGCCTGTAACGGCTGCTGCACCTTTTGATGTTAGCATCAGTACAGCGATAATCGTTAACTGCTGCGTGATACTGAGATCGATGCCAAATACTTGAGCTAAAAAGACGACTGCCATCGAGAGATAGATGCTTGTTCCGTCTAAGTTGAAAGAATAACCCGTTGGTATAACAAGACCTACCACAGACTTTGAGCATCCGAACTTCTCCATTTTGTTCATCATACGTGGGAGAACAGATTCTGAAGAACTTGTACCGAGTACGATCAAGAGCTCTTCTTTTATAAATTTCAAGTACTTCCACAAACTGAATCCATACATTTTACAGATTAGATTTAAGACGATAAAAACAAAGAAGAACATTGTTGTGTACACCGCAATCATTAACTTACCAAGCGGAACGAGTGACTCTAGACCATAGTTTCCTATAGTAAACGCCATCGCACCGAACGCACCAAGTGGCGCTGCTTTCATGATATAGCCAACGATCTTGAAAAAGACGTTCAGCAACTTTTCAAAGAATTCAATAATGATCTTCCCGCTGTTTCCAAGTGCCGTAAGTCCAACACCAAAAAGAATAGAAAAGAAAAGTACTTGAAGAATATCCCCTTTTGCAAAGGCATCGACCATGTTGCTTGGAACGATATGTGTAACGAACTCGATCCAATCGATCTTACCGCCTTCTTCAGATGTGTATTGCGACACATCACCTTTTTCAAGCTTATCAAAGTCTAAGCCCGCTCCAGGCTTTAACACGTTAACAACGATCAATCCAATAACAAGAGCGAGCGTCGTTACGATTTCAAAGTAGATGAAGGCTTTCCCTCCGACCTTACCTACCTTTTTCATGTCACCCATTTTCGCGATACCTAGTACGATCGTTAAGAAGATAATCGGAGCGATCACCATCTTAACGGCATTAATAAATGTATCTCCTACAGGTTTCATCTGTTTTCCGAATTCTGGCCAGAAGAGTCCAACAAGTACACCTACTGCGATCGCCGTTAAAACCTGAAACGTTAAGTTCTTAAATAACCTTTTCATTGTTCTTCTCCTTTCGAGTTTGAAAATGAACTTTGAGAGTTAAATTGTCTGGGGTCTGACCCGGGGTCAGACCCCAGACAATTTCCACACAATTTATAAAGCCAATAAAAAAACGCTACCATTTGTAAAAACAATGATAGCGCTTCCATTCATTTATTTGAATATTAAGAACTTATTGGACGTTTTGGTCTTTTTGGTCTTCAATTATTTTCAATTATTTTTTTTAGAACATATCGATTAACAGGTCGGCCGACCGTACCGTACTGAATGTCCATTTGAATCGTGCCGCTCTTAACTAAATAATCGAGATACCTTCGAGCTGTCACTCGCGCGATGCCTATTCCTTCAGCTACCTCTTCTGCTGACTTTGCTTCTGTTTGCGCTTCAATAAAGCTTGCGATCTGTTTAAGAGTCAGTTCGTTCAACCCTTTAGGAAGCTCCATCGAAACAGGAACATCTCTTATTTCAGAGAAGAAAAGGTTATCCAGATCTTTTTGTGTAGTTGTTCCAGATGGGGACATTGTAGAATGAAAGGTTTTGTATTTGCTTAATGCTTTTTCAATACGCTCGAAAGTAAACGGTTTGATAATATAATCGAACGCACCGTTCTGCATCATAGAACGGACTGTCTCTAAGTCGTTTGCAGCTGTAATGATTATTACGTCTACCTTAATTTTTTCCGCTCGAATCTGTTGCAATGTTTCAATACCATTCTGCTCTGGCATGTAGATATCGAGTACGACGAGATCCGGTTTATGTTTTTTTATCAGTTTCATTCCTTCTGTTCCGTTGGATGCCGTCTGAATTACCTTAAATCTCTTTACTTTTTCTATAAACGCTTTATTTATTTCTAAGACCATCGGATCATCTTCTATCAACAGAACCTTTATCTCACTCATCATCTTCACCTCTATCGTTCATCGGAAATACAATCACAATGCTAGTTCCCTGGTTTTCGTCTGATGTTACTTCTATGTCTCCATTACCTTTTTCAACAATCTGATAAATGAGATACAGCCCAATTCCCGACCCGTTGTTTCCTTTTGTCGTATATCCTCTTTCAAACATATGGTTCTGAACTTCCTGGCTCATCCCGCAACCGTTGTCTTCGACCAAAATGGCACATGACTCAGAATCCTGAGCGATTGAAACATCAATCCTAGCCTCATGAATCCCTTTTAGAGCGTCATACGCGTTCTCTATCAAATTACCAATGATTGTGACAAAATCATGCTGATCGAGTTGATCAGGAAACGTTTTAAGCGAGCTCTCATTATCAATGACCACTTTTATACCTAGTTCTTTTCCGCGCCCCACTTTGCTTAACAATAGACCTGCAAGACTCTCGTTCTTAATTCTTTGATTTAAAAACCGAGTGAGTGAACCTTTTTCTTCTGATATTTGAAAGACATATTGCATCGCTTTTTTCAAATTGCCTAACTGAAGAAGACCCGCAATCGTATGTAGCTTGTTCATGTGCTCGTGGTTCTGAACTCGTAGTGCCTCTACAAATGCCTTTACACCTGTTAGTTCTTCCGCCATCTTCGCAACTTCTGTTCTATCCTGGAAGATAGCAACAGCCCCAACGATTTTGTTATTCACTTCTATTGGTACTCGATTACTCATGATCACTTTTCCACTAACACGGATTTCTTGATTATAAACTGGACGACTCAGTTCTATGATTTCTGGGAGACGCGTATCTGGTATCACTTCTCGAATCTGTTTTCCAACAACGTCTCCACTCACTGAGAAGATGCTTTTTGCTTTTTCATTAAAGATCGTGATGAACTCCTCTTTATCAATAGCGATTACACCTTCATGCATAGAGTGAAACGTTGCTGTTCTCTCTTCGAACATTCGGACGATTTCATGTGGTTCTAAATAAAACATCTGCTGTTTAAGATGACGAGCTAGGAGATAGGAACCAATCACACCGAACGAGAGAACTAATAAGAGAATAAGAGTCATCTCATCTGTCAGATCGTGAAACACTTCATAGTAACCTGGAATCACATGACCGACTACAACAACCCCAATCTGCTCCAACTCATCGTTCTTGATGGGAACAAATGCCCTTACGGCGGTGCCCATCTCTCCCTTCGCTTTCGAAATAAACGTATGGTCAGCGAAGGCTGCACCTTCATCACTTCCCTTAGACACCGTTCCGATCATGTCTTTAACTGGATGTGAATAACGAATATGATCCATATCCATGACCACGACATAATCCGCTTCATTAATGACACGTATCTTTTCAACGACTGGTTCTATCTCGTTCCAGCCCTTATTTATCTGAATATATTTCTTCACTTCAGGAAGCTGTGCTACGGTCCGGGAAGTAATCATTGCCCGCTTACCCAGTTCTTCTTCCTGAATATCGAGGATCTTCCCAATAATGACGACACCGCCGATAAGGATAGCATAGAACACGATTCCAAACGTAAGGATCATGATTTTTGTTCGAATGGGTAATCGTTTTATCGTCATTTACAAGCTCCTCCTTTTCAGTGACCCTATTGTATCATTTCCGTTTCAATATGTTAGACTATTTAAAAAAAGTAACGGATTTGGGGTAGTTCATGATGAAATCGTTCATTGGGATCGCGCTGATACTAATTGCGGGTCTAGCCGTATCAATCTGGATTGGTTTTCATACAAAAATGGCAGAAGGCACACTTCCCTATGATGATGATCAAAAAGGTATTCAAGATCAAGTCGTCATCAAGTTCAGTCACGTAGTAGCAGAGAATACGCCTAAGGGTCTAGCTGCGCAGCGTTTTGCAAAACGAGTAAACGAGAAATCAAACGGTCAGATTAAAATCGAAGTGATTCCAAACGGTGGACTTTATTCCGATCAAGAAGAACTCGAAGCTCTGCAGCGTGGAGATGTTCAGATGATCGCACCAGCTACAACAAAATTAAGCACATTTTCACCAAAATGGCAGGTGCTTGATCTTCCTTATGCCATGCCTACTTCTGAAAGCATAATAAAAGCTTTAAACGGAGACATCGGTAGCACGTTGCTGCAATCCTTAGAACAGAAACGTATGAAAGGTCTTGCGTTATGGATCAATGGATTTAAACAGATTACGACGAACGATGGTCCTATCGTGCACCCCGATCATTTAAAGAGACAAAACCTGCGCATCATGCCGAGTACTGTGCTTGAAAAGCAATTTGATCTAGTCGGTGCTAAAGCCGTTGGATTAGATTTTAACGATACGTATCGATTATTAGAATCTAAAGAATTAAACGGTGAGGAGAACACGATCTCTAACATCTATTCTAAAAAATTCTTTGATGTACAAAGCCACCTGACCATAAGCAATCATGGATTTTTAGGATATGCCGTAATCATGAATGAGGAGTTTTGGAGCAAGCTTACGAAGAAGCAGCAGAGAATCATAACTGATGCTTTGGATAAAGCTTCTAGATGGAATCAGACTCAATCTTTCGCGATGAACGAAGAACAGCTTGCATTGATTGAGAAAAACTCTTCAATTGATATTCATTATCTTACAAAAGAAGAAAAAAGAGAGTGGGCGAAGCGTTGGGAGCCCATTTACAGAGCGTTTAAAAGTGAGATTGGAGACGATCTGCTCTCCAAGATGATTCAATTAAGAAATTCTTATAAAGACTTTTAATCAATGATAAATCTGGGTGCTGATTCTTTAATCATCAGCACCTCTTCTTATTCCATTCATCCACACACGTTTGGCAAATACACGTTTCACAATTGGAAGCAGCAAATGCAAGAAGTTGAGCTGGAATCTGAACGTTCATACACCAACACGTTTCTGGGTCCTTTCCGTTTGAAATTGCACAGACATTATCCCCCTTACATAACGGGCACTCAGAGATGAGTTTTCACCTTTATCTGCATCTCTTTTCCCCATTCTGCCAAAGATTTTAGTGTTGGAATTAAAGCTTCTCCTGCTTCTGTTAATGAATATTCCACTCTAGGAGGTATTTCCATGAATTGCGTTCGCACTACCAGACCTTGTTTTTCCATCTCTTTTAAAGACTGAGATAAAACCATGTTTGTGATTCCATCTACCTGACGCTTCAGTTCGTTATAACGAATTCTTTTATTTTTCCACAATGCCCATATAATCGGGAGTCTCCATTTACTACCGATTAGTGTTAGAGCAAAGGTTAACGGGCAATCTTCTTTTCTTTTATATCCTTCCTCACTCATTTTACAGCTCCTTTACTCAGTTTTTACTGACTTAGTAAGAAATTACTGCATACTTGTTTTCGTCTTTCGTTGTAATAAAATTATAGCGTAAGTATTTCGTATGGGAGTGATTAAAATGAAGTTAAACTACGAGATTATTCCTGATCATAAGATTGAGATCTGTCGTGAACTCTGCAATGAACTTATGACGTATCAAAAAGCAAAAGCTGTTATCAGCCCTGAATTATTTGACACGATGAACTTTGAAACGCGCTTGGTTCCCTCTGTAATGAAAGCCCTGCATAACTACATCGTTGTAGTTAAAGATAGAAATGAACTCGTGGGATACGTGTATGCAAACATCTCTCCTAAAGAAGTGTACCGCAATGATTTCGCCACCTTCTTTGATATGAATTCTGTACAAAATGACACAGTCGGCTGCTTATCTCAGTTTTATATAAAAGAAAATTACAGACAATATGGAGTGGGTTCTAAACTATTTCGTATGTCTATGGATTGGCTCTCTTCTTTTGATGATGTGAATGATTATTTTATCTATGTATCCAATGGGAATGATGACGCCCTATCCTTTTATGAACGTAAAGGATTTCGAATTAGTCATGAGATATTAGATGGCTTCATTACGGTGCTACGCAGTAAAAAAGTTAGTGAAAATGGATAACGTAATCATTTTTAGGTCCAATTAACTGTTTTTCTATGCTAATTAGTTCCTCCCTTTGTAGCTAGTTTTCTCGTTTTACAAATCTGTAAAATGAAATTAATAAAAGTATTGTAGAATAAAACCTGTTTCACCAACATTTTGAAATATGTGAAACAACTAGAAATGAGGCTACAAGGGGTAAAAACTAAATGGATGGAGGCGTTGATGATGAAAAGGCATGATAACAAAAAATTTCTTTCGCTTTTCTCAGTTGTAATTGCTTTAGTGGTAAGCACGGTAGCATTTATTCCTGCTCTTCAAGCTGCAGGCGATGGATCGTGGACTAGTCCTTATTCAGTTTCTCAAAGTATCTCGAATCAGAACAATTCTGCAAAAACGGTTCAAGGGTATGTTGTTGGACAACCTACCGCAACAACTACTGTGGTAACAAGCAATTATCCAAACGATTATGCACTTGCTTTAGCAGACAGTCCTACTGAAACTAACACAGCTAACATGGTGTATGTTCAGATTCCAACTTCCTTCCGAACACAGTTTGGTCTCAAAACAAACCCTACTTTAAAAGGTCAATCTATTAAAGTAACCGGCAGTCTGTCAGCTTACTTCTCTCATGCTGGTATAAAAGATCCAACAGCTATGGAAAAAGCATCTGGTACTACACCAACAGATCCGCCACCGACAGATCCTACTGACCCACCAGCATTTGATGAATCGTATTATGATCCTGCTCAAGGAAAAACGGGAGCAGCATTAAAAACAGCTCTTCACAATATTATTGATGATCATACTGAACTTTCTTACGATGCCGTATGGAACGCACTTAAAGTAACCGATCAAGATCCAAACAACAGCAACAATGTCATCCTTTTATACACGGGCCGTTCACAGAGCAAAACAACGAACGGTGGCAACGTGAACGATTGGAACCGTGAGCACGTTTGGGCAAAATCACATGGTGATTTTGGAACTGCGATGGGTCCAGGAACTGATATCCATCATTTGCGCCCAACAGATGTGAGTGTTAACAGTTCTCGTGGAAACCTTGATTTTGATAACGGTGGTACTCAGCACTCTGAAGCACTTGGCAACTATTATGACAGCGACTCATGGGAACCACGTGATGCCGTGAAAGGCGACGTGGCACGCATGCTGTTTTACATGGCGGTTCGCTATGAAGGGGACAGCGGTGAACCACAACTAGAATTGAACAACAATGTAAATAACGGAACGGCTCCATACCACGGTAAAATGTCAGTGTTATTGCAATGGCATTTAGAGGATCCGGTTGATAACTGGGAGCGCAACCGTAACAACATTATTTATGAAGATTATCAGCACAACCGCAATCCATTCATTGATCACCCAGAATGGGCTGAGGAAATCTGGTAGGAATACGTGTTAGAAAGGCTCACTTCGGTGGGCTTTTTTTGTTTAGGGAGATCGAGGGTATCCAACTAGCTATTTTTATCGAAAGATGTCGACTCGCTGGTATATGTTCAAAACTCGCCGGATTAATGGTAAAACTCGCTGGAATAACTCCGAAATTTCAAAGATTAATCCGAAAATTTCTAGAATTAGTGGTATGGATACCCCACCCTGTATAAGTGATAAGCAGCCCTGTCTATACCATATTTACATAAAGGGTAGAATTCTCTCCAAAACACACAACAGCAAAAAGAGAATGACACACTAAATGGTGTCACTCTCTACATAAATACTTCATAATACACTAAACAAATTGCACACGCCGCCCATGAAACCATCGCAAACACGGTTACGATCATATTCTCTGACCACCCATATTTAATTCCGTAATGATAATGAATTGGCGTGAAACGGAAAAGCTTCTTTTTTGTTCGTTTAAAATAAGCGACTTGAATGATGACGGAAAGCTGTTCTGCGAGATAGATAATGAAAAGGATCGGAATTAGGATCTCTACGTTTTCAATGATGGCAAGAAAAGATAAGGTTCCTCCAATAGCGAGTGACCCCGTGTCCCCCATGAATGCTTTTGCTGGATACAGGTTATAGATTAAGAATCCCAGAATTGTAGCGATCATGACTAAGCAAAACACTTTTACTTCCGTATACTCAGTAATTACAAAGAAAAAGAAGTATGTAGGAATGGCAACCATGCCTAGAAGTCCATCCATACCATCAGTAAAATTTATGGCATTTGCCGTTCCGACAATAAACAGTGTGATTAAAATTAAATAGATGATATACGGAAAAACAAGGTTAAAAGATTCTGTTACCCTTATGCTTGTATCAATGTTAAAAAGATCAATGCCCACATATAAGAGAAGGATGGTGAACGCAAACTGAAATTTTAGTTTTGTCTTTCCTGATACCCCGCCAGGATCTTGTTTGGAAGCTTTCCAAAAATCATCTAGAAAACCAATAAAACTAAACAGTATAAACGTTGCCACTAAAAAGAGCATGACTGGACTTGTGGTGAAATAAAGTGCGACGAAAATCCCTACAAAAAACACACTTCCTAACATTAAGGGTGTTCCCTTCTTTTCTTGATGATCTGCAGGAAGTTCTACTCGAATAGGCTGTGTGAGTTTAAGTTTTTTTAACGTCATGATTAACAGGGGCGCAAATAGTACGGTTAACAAAAAAGTGATAAAAGCAGGTGCGAGCTGTAACAACACAACTGTAGTCTCCTCTCTTATTTATCCACTGTAAGTATTCGAGAAAAGATGAAAAGTTCCTTTAAATTGTAGGGGGTCTGACCCGGGGTCAGACCCCCTACAATTTCCGAACAATTTAACTAGTACAAAATGCTGTGGGACTTCTGAGTGATAGACACTTTTTCTCCAGATTGCTACTGTAAGTAAGTGTAAGAATATTCAGAATAAGGAGAATGACTAATGAGCGGAAAACGTGTTTTAGTTTGTACCATGCTAAGTACAGCCATGTTGTTATCCAGTTTTACTCCGGCCATTTTTGCCGAGGGCTCCTCCTCCCAACATAATAATCGAACACATCACGGTGACTGGAACCAGCCCTCTAAATCATCACCTGTTCTACATCCTGGAACACCTGAAAGTGCCAAACTAAAAAGAGAATCACTAGAGCAAATCGATCCTTTTATTGAAAGTGAGATTGAAAAACGAACCATGCCTGGCGCTGTCGTTCTTATCGCTAGAAGTGGAAGTATCGCAAAGCATGATGCATATGGCTATTCCGCTCGCTATATAGACGATCAGTTCACAGAAATGGATCATCCTGTTGAGATGAGAAAAGACACGATTTTTGATATCGCCTCGATCTCTAAACTCTTTACAACAACAGCTGCAATGAAGCTGTATGAACAAGGGAAGTTCAATCTAGATGATCCTGTCGGAAAATACATTCCGGAATTTAACGAAAACGGAAAAGAAGGCGTAACCATCAGGCAAATCATGACCCATACTTCCGGATTTACAGCTTGGATTCCTCTATATAGCATGGGAGCGAATCGAGAAGAACGGTTGCAAATCGCTTTAAAATACGGGTTAAAGAATGAGCCTGGTACAGCGTATACATACAGTGACTTAAATTTAATTACACTTGGAGTTTTAGTTGAAAGGTTGTCAGGAGACCGCCTTGATGAATATGTAAAAAAGAACATCACTGAACCGCTCGGAATGAAAGATACGATGTACAATCCTTCTGCAGATCTTCATGACCGAATCGCTGCTACTGAATATCAGCCAGCAATCGGCCGCGGCATGGTCTGGGGAAGTGTGCATGATGAGAACGCGTGGAGTTTAGATGGTGTTGCAGGACATGCGGGTGTGTTTTCCACCGCTAAAGATCTCGCCACCTTTGGACATATGATCTTACAGGATGGTAAGTATGGTAAAACACAGATTCTTCAACCAGAAACAGTTCGCTTATTGACGGAAAATCAGCTGCCACAATTTCCATCAAACTCACACGGACTAGGCTGGGAATTAAATCAAGGTTGGTATATGGATGCTCTCAGCAATGAAGAAACACTAGGTCACACAGGATATACCGGAACCTCCATGGTGGTCTCACCAAAGAATAAAACGATTGTACTTACCTTAACAAATCGCGTCCATCCCTCTCGAGCGACAGTCTCTATGAATCCGATACGACGTAAGGTCGCACAGCTTACAGCGGATGCAATCTCTGTTCCTCTTCATCACAGAGATAAAGCTTGGTTTGCTGGATATGGCGATAACCTGAAAAAAGGACTAACATTTGAAGTTGGTCATAATCAGGATACTCTTCATTTTAACCAATGGTTCAGTATTGAAGATGGAAGTGACAAAGCTTCCGTTCAAGTTTCAAGTGATAATGAAACATGGACAACACTACCGATCACATATACTGGAAAAGAAGAAACATGGGATCGCGAGAAGGTAGAGCTCCCGGAAGGAACAAAGTTTGTTCGTTTCCTCTATGAAACTGATGCTTCTGTTAACGGCAGAGGATGGTACGTTGATGATGTATATGGAAGTGAGCGAGGAAAGAAAAAGCGACTAGCTGTCGTTCAAAACGATTGGATAGAGCGTGGTTGGTAAAACCAAGAAAGCAGTTCCCCTGTTATTGGCGGAACTGCTTTTACTTATTATTCCACAACAATCCTCTCAGGACGTGTATACACATTCATAGAATCTCCGCGTACAAATCCAACGGTTGTAATTCCGAGTTCTTCTGCTGATTGCAGAGCAAATGCTGTTGGAGCTGATTTAGAGAGGACGATTTCACAGCCGATCTTTGCTACTTTTAACAAAATCTCAGAGGAAATCCGCCCACTAAACACGAGAATCTTATTCCCTATGAAAATATCATTCTTCAAGCAATATCCATAGATTTTATCTAAGGCATTGTGACGACCTATGTCCATCCGGCTCAGCACAATTCTGTTCACATCACAAAGTGCCGCGTTATGCACACCGCCTGTTTCTTGAAAAACACCTGCTCCCTTCTGCATCTCTCGCATCAATCGAAAGCAGTCTTCTGGCGTAACTTTCACCCTGACGTCATTCATCGATTTCGCTGTTCGGGCATCATTTGCAAAAACAAAGCCTTGTCTGCTCATCCCACAGCATGATGTTATATATCTTTTATTCTGCAAATTTTGATAGACCGGATTTAAACGATCCGTCGTCACATGCACAAAACTTCCGTCTTCTTGCACCCAAATGTCTTTAATATCTTTATAGTTTCGTATGATTCCTTCAGAAGCGAGATAGCCTACAACCATATCTTCAATGTATTCAGGGCTGCATACCATCGTAACAAATTCTTCCCCGTTGATCTTAATCGTTACAGGAAGCTCAGTCACAACAGTGTCTTCTACGTCTACTGCAAGTCCGTTCTTAATTTGTAGAATGCTACGCTTGGTTACAATAGGTTTCATGAGACAATCACCCCTTCGCTATGCGATCGGTTTATCAAAAACAAAAACAGACACCGCCATGTCTTCATCCACTTTAAAATCAGAGAACAGATGAACGAATTTTGCACCTGTCACATCTTCTAATCCATCAGGTGGGGCAGTAGCGTAAACGTCCTGAATGAGACGAGTCCTTGCAGCATGCACCATCTCCTTGCCTTCAGCCGTTCGGGCAATGAATTTTTCTGTTGGTGTTAAATTTCCATACATGGTTGAGATCGCCATGTTTTCCACAAAGACCGTATGTATTTTTTCAGGTCCTTTTCCTAACAAATTCTTACGAAGTTTACGAATAATATCATTAAAGTCATGCACTTTCTTCGTCATTCGAACATCACCACTATTTCTCCATTTTTTACTAATCATACATGATGTACTTACTTTTCGCACGTGATTAAAATGAAAAGCTAGAATACAAGTCTTGTTGTTTATTGATCATGTAAACGCTATAATAAAAGAGAAAAGTTGGTAGAGAAAATCGTTCACACTGTTTTTTCTTCCATCTCTAAATTACATAATGATCTACCTTTTATTTCAAATAAAAGAGATCTAATGCTGGATTGGCCTAATGGTATGACCTGCTATTACACTATTCCACCATGAACTCACATTTTCTGTACGTCTATAGAATTTGTGCTTTCGTGGTGGTTTTTTTGTACCATCAATAAGTTTCTAATTAAACGAAAGGAAGATTCAAAATGGATAAGTTGATTCAAATCTCAATTGACGGCAACAAGTACGAAGCTCCTTCTGGCACATCCATTCTCGATATTATAAATAAAAACGAACTTTCTCACCCTCAAATATGTTATACCCCACAAGTTGATCCGATCGAAACGTGTGATACCTGTATCGTGGAGGTCGATGGCAAGCTGATGCGCTCGTGCTCAACAATGGCACTAGACGGTATGACGATCCAGCGCTCTTCTACAAGAGCGAAGGATGCGCAGAACGAGGCAATGGATCGCTTACTCGAAAACCACCTTCTCTATTGCACGGTGTGTGATAACAACAACGGCAACTGTAAATTGCATAACACAGCAGAACTGATGGAGATCGAACATCAAACGGTTCCCTATTCACCGAAAGAAGAACCGGTGGATCTTGATATGTCTCACCCGTTTTACCGATATGATGCCAACCAGTGCATCACATGCGGTCAGTGTGTAGAGGTGTGCCAAAACTTACAGGTAAACGAAACACTATCTATAGACTGGGAACGAGAACGCCCACGCGTAATATGGGATGCTGGATCAAGTATCGACGATTCCTCGTGCGTCAGCTGCGGGCAATGTGTAACCGTCTGTCCGTGTAACGCTCTTATGGAAAAATCAATGCTTGGCGAAGCGGGTTTCATGACAGGATTGAAAGAAGACCTACTTGAGCCGATGGTCGAACTTGTAAAAGAAGTTGAGCCTGGTTACAGTGGTATCTTCGCAATTTCCGAAGTGGAAGCCGCTATGCGTGAAACCCGTACGAAGAAGACAAAAACCGTTTGTACGTTCTGTGGAGTTGGCTGTTCGTTCGAAGTTTGGACGAAAGGCAGAAAGATTTTAAAGGTAGAACCAAGTGAAGGTCCTGTGAACGCGATCTCAACATGTGTCAAAGGAAAGTTCGGCTGGGATTTCGTAAATAGCGAAGAACGCCTCACTACACCACTCATTCGTAAAGACGGTGTTTTTGTAGAATCCACTTGGGACGAAGCACTTACAGTAATAGCTGATAAGATGAGTGCGATAAAAGAAAAGCACGGCAGCAACGCACTTGGCTTTGTTTCGTCATCCAAAATTACAAATGAAGAAAACTATTTGATGCAAAAGTTCGCGCGTCAGATCATCGGAACGAACAATGTTGACAACTGCTCTCGTTATTGTCAGTCCCCTGCAACCGACGGATTGTTCCGTACGGTCGGTATGGGTGGTGACGCGGGAACAATTCAAGATATTGCGCAAGCAGGTCTTGTTATCGTCGTTGGTGCGAATCCGACAGAAGGACATCCCGTTCTTGCCACTCGCGTTAAGCGTGCCCATAAATTGCACGGACAAAAATTAATCGTAGCGGACCTTCGTAAACATGAACTGGCTGAACGCTCAGATATTTTCATGAGTCCTAAGCAAGGTACAGACCAAGTTTGGCTCATGGCCGTGACGAAGTACATGATCGATCAAGGCTGGCACGATCAGAAATTTATTGAAGAGAATGTTCATTACTTAGACGAGTTCAAAGAAGTACTTGAAAAATATACGTTAGAATATGCCGAGGAGCACACAGGACTCTCTAAAGAAACAATCATAGATGTGGCGAAAATGATTCGTGACGCTGACGGCACATGCGTACTTTGGGGGATGGGTGTAACGCAAAATACGGGTGGAAGTGACACTTCTGCTGCCATCTCGAACTTGCTGTTAGCAACCGGCAACTATCGTCGTCCAGGTGCAGGTGCTTACCCGCTTCGTGGCCACAACAACGTTCAAGGGGCTTGCGATATGGGTACGTTACCTGCTTGGCTTCCGGGGTATCAGCATATTTCAGATGATCTTGCTCGAGCAAAATTTGAAAAAGCATACGGCGTAACGATTGATAGCAAACCTGGTAAAGACAACATCCAGATGGTCGAGGGAATCGGAACAGGCGAGATTAAGTCGATGTATTTAGTCGGTGAAGACATGGCGCTCGTTGATTCAAACTCCAACCATGTTCATGAGATGCTCAGTCAGCTTGAATTCTTTGTGGTCCAAGACATTTTCTTAACGAAAACTGCACAATACGCGGATGTCGTTCTGCCTGCAGCTCCTTCTTTAGAAAAAGAAGGAACATTTACAAATACGGAACGTCGTGTGCAGCGTTTGTACCAAGCCTTACCTACAACAGGTGGGTCTCGTCCTGACTGGGAAATCATCCAAGCGATCGCCATTCGAATGGGTGCAGATTGGAACTACAGTCATCCGAGTGAAATTTTTGAAGAGATGGCGGGACTTGCTCCCCTGTTTGGAGAAGCAAACTATGATGTATTAGAAGGCTGGGGCAGCTTCCTTTGGGGAGACTTTAGTGGTAAAAGCACACCGCTTCTTTACACAGATGGCTTTAACTTCCCTGATAAAAAAGCACGATTTGCCTTATCAGACTGGATGCACCCGGCAGAGTTTCCAGAAGAATTCGACCTTCATATCAACAACGGACGCATGCTTGAACATTTTCATGAAGGCAATCTGACAAACAAATCAAAAGGCATCCAGCATAAAGTTCCTGATGTTTTTGTTGAAGTATCACCTAGTCTTGCAGAAGAACGCGGTGTGATCGATGGATCCGTCGTTCGGTTGATCTCGCCGTTTGGAGCCGTGAAGTTAAACGCACTCGTTACAGATCGTGTAAAAAACAACGAACTGTATCTTCCGATGAACTCCGTAAACAACGAGACTGCAATTAACTTTTTAACAGGTCCCGCTGTCGATCATCGTACACATACACCGGCCTATAAACAGACGAAGGTACGAATGGAAATCATCAGCCGTGAAGGTGAAGTGAAACTACCTGGCAACAACCCAAGAAATAAAAAACGCTATCCACAAAACGGTGTTGAAGTACAGCGTAAATGGAACCGTCCGGGCTATGTTCACCTGACGGACGAAGTGTAAGGGGGGGAATTCATATGGCACAACCAACTACGGTTATAAAAAAGAGTGTAAAAACCGAAGAGCAGATTCAACAAGAGAAGCTGGCTGAACTGCAAAGAGCATTAGCTGAAAAAGATGCAGCACTCACTAAAGCACTCGATTTTATTGGGGAGCTAGACAAGATCGGCGCATTAGAAGCAGCAAACTCCATGCTCGTCGCGAAAGATAAAATTGCAAGCATCGCACTTGGCCAAGCAACCCGGGAACCAGTCACGAACATGATTAACAACTTGATGGGTGCAGCAGGCATCTTGACGAAAATGGATCCTGAAGTTACCGCTAAGTTGCTTGATAGTGTTGTTTCTGGCTTGAAGCAAGGGGAAGATTTTGTGGAGAGCGATAAGAAGGTTGGGGCGTTCGATCTTGTGAAGTCTCTGAAGGACCCTGATATTAATCGAGCAATCGGCTTTGGTCTTCACTTTTTGAAAGGCATGGGGCAGGAATTGAAGAAATAATGATAAGGTGAGGTGACGCTCCAGGTGGGACGTCACCTTTTTTGTGTTACATCGGTAAGTGGATTTGTCGAATGGACAGTATTATTGTGAAAGTGGACAGTAAATGTTCGAAAGTAGACAGTAAATCTAAAAACTGGACAGTATTTTTTATAAAGTGGACAGTATTTCATGAAAACACGACAGTAACCTTCGTATCAGAATATCAGCAACCTTATCAACCGCTCTTTACCAACAGAATGAATCAATAATGGAATTCGTGGTCCGCTGTTGCTGTTTAAAACGAGTTGATATATGGTGCTAAACAATCTTTTTTGGTTACTTTTCTTTATTTTGGGATCATCTACATGACATATATCGTAAACTTTTCTCATCAGCTCTTCATCACCATGAAGATCGGCCTCAGACCTTAATAACTGCACAAAATCCTCAATCCATTTTTTCTCCAAATCCTGAAGTATCCCGAAATGTTCTCGATTTTTTTCTTCATTAACTTTAAGCACTTTCTCTGAACACCAATTTTTCAACCAATATTCAGCTCTTTCACATACACCTGCTACCTCTTTCAACGTATACTCCTCCCCTGTTCTCTCCAACACTTCTCGAACGAGTGAGACCTCAAAATTAACAAGTGGCAATATACTCGCCACATGGCTGAATTTAGGTACACGTCTTATCCCTGAATGTACTATAGAAAGTTTCAAAGCTGTTGAAATCTCTTCTTTCAAATGACCTTGCTTTGCTTGGACAAATCTTTCATACTCTGTGTAGTTCCTGATCACGTCATCATCTAACCCAATATGGAATGGTGCGTTTGGTTGGTATTTTGCAAACATGAAAAGAATAACCTCTGGTGTATAGATGTTTAACAACTCTCCAGGTGTAATATTGTTGCCTGAAGAACTCGACATCTTCTCATCAGACCCTTTAATACTAATGAAATCATACGGTTCATATTCTGGTGCTTGAAAGTTAAAGATGTGCGACGCAATTTCCTTTGAAACTCTATAACTACCCGTAGCAGAAGAATGGTCTCTTCCGCCCGGTTCAAACGCCACATCTTCAGCCTGCCATCTTATCGGCCAATCCACTTTCCAATTCAACTTGATGTTTGTCGCTTCTTCTACTTTGATAGAATTTGAATGACCACATGAACAAGTGTAACTTAATCTTTCATTTTGAAATCTGTGAATGTTTACCGTATCTTTCCTGCAAATTTCACAATACACATTTATCGGATAAAAGCACTCTCGCTCTTCCATACTGTGTTCACTAGATTTAAAGTTCATTAAGATATCATAAATCTGTTTGCGATTGTGAAGAGCATGAACGATCTGATTTTGATACCTTCCTGACTGATACTCCTTGCTCTGATAAATAAAATCAGGAACAATCCCGAACTCTCTCAGTGACTGTTCGAACTCTTTTTCAAAGTGCTCAGCGTAAGAACTGTGGCACCCAAATGGACATGGGATCTCTGAGTATGGCATTCCAATATATTGTTCAAAAGTCGGATCAATATTTTTCGGGACTTTACGAAAACGATCAAAATCATCCCATGAAAAGATAAAACGTGTATTCTTACCTAGGTGTTGCAATGCTCTTACAACAAAGTATGTGGTAACCACTTCTCGAAAATTCCCGATATGAACCGAGCCCGATGGACTGATACCTGATGCACAAACAAACGTCTCTCGATCTGGGTGCTTTCTTATTAGTTCTTCTGCTATACGAAATGCCCAATGCATATTTAAATCACTCCTCATTTTTTATGAAAGAAATACAAAAAAGCCCTCACCCCCAAGATTATTCATCTTGAGGACGAGAGCTTATTAGCGTTCGCGGTACCACCTCAGTTTGTTCATATGTCACCATATCAACCTCTTCAGGTACGGCAATGAAAAAGAATCACTTGCGTATACCCTATCTCTTTAACGGGAGATCCCGTTGTAGTATCAGCAAAGATATCTTTGCATCCGTACAAAGCTCAGAGTCTTTTTTCGTTAAGGTATTATTGCTCTTTCACACCAACCAAGAGCTCTCTGAAAATAATGTTACTTAACTACTTTTCTCTTCATAGCCATAAATTGTTAAATTTTTATTAGTATAATCAGTTTTATGAAAGTTGTCAAAACTTTTTATAACAAACAAGAACCTCCAATCCTGTTGATTGGAGGTTGCCATCTAGCGCATTGTTTAATGGTTCTCAATGAACCTTAAAACATAGTCACATAATTCATAAATGATTATTCCTGCAATTGTATAGAGAAATGCATATCCTAAAAGATAAATTCTTTTTACAAACCAATTATGATGATCAACTCTTTTCCCTGACCAATAAGCGATTCCCATAAACAAAGCTGATAGTACATTCACCGTTTTAGTAAAAACGGTATCCGCGTTCCTAAACGTTCCCCATTCATACCAATCAATCATTGTGTTTCCTGCTAAAAATATGGCTAAAAAGTAAGCTCCTTGCGTGCCCAATATTGCCATTAAGCCAATTCTTACTAGTTCAGTCATGGCAAGTAAACATTCCTCTCGATGTAAATGAGAACAGAATTTATCAGTTTAAAGGCAATCATTGCAAGGATAATATAAAGAAATAAATAACCGCTTAGTAGCACTGGTCTCAGAAACCATTTGCGCTTTTTTACTTTTAAACCTGCCCAATAAGCGACACCAAATACGAGTGCAGTTAAGAAGTTCACCGTTTTCTCAAATATATTACTAGGATCCGGGAAAGTTCCCCATTCATACCAATGCATCATGGTTTGGTATATGAGAATTAGTAAAATAAAGTATGAAGCTTGGGAAGCAAGTATTCCTGCTAAGGCTATTCGAACGAGTTCTATCATCTTTACCTCTTATTAAACTTCTTATTCAGATAAAATTATCTGTACTCTATTAACCTTAAAAAATAGTCAACAGTTTGATAAAAAGTAACTGAAGCTATAATAAACAACATTGCATACCCTAAAAGATACACTCTTTTCAAGATCCAATTATGATGATCCACTCTTTTTCCAGCCCGATAAGCTATACCAATAAAACTTGCTGTAAAACCATTAATGATGCTGATAAAAATATTCTTGTTTGGGTTTGGTATTATGCTCCATTCATACCATTTAATCATGGTATGACCAGCTAAGAAGATGGCTAAAAAATATCCACCCTGTGTAGTTAGTACAAATATTAATGCTAATCTAATTAATTCAATCATCAAATTAAAAGTTCATTTCAATATATTTAAGAATAGAATTTAATATATTATATACAATTACAGCAAGAATGATATAAACAAAAACGTAACCTAACAGATATACTCGCTTCATAAACCAATTTTTATTTTTAACTCTTAAACCTGCCCAATATGCTACTCCAAACACAAGTGCAGTTAAAAAATTTACGGTTTTCTCAAACAAGTTCCTTGGGTCAGGAAAAGTACTCCATTCATACCAATCCATCATGGTTTTGTATAATAAAATAACTGCAAAAAAATAAGCAACCTGAGAACCCAATATTGCAGCTATGCCTATACGAAATAATTCAGTCATAATTTCTCCTCTATGTTAGTTTAACCATCTCTTTAATAAAATCTGATGAAAAGATTTTTACACCTTCCAAAATTTCATCCCATTTTCCCTCATTCGCAAGATGTATCTTCACTGGAACATCTTTCTCATGTTCATATTCTGATAACCAGACTCCACTTGTTGAATTAAAGAAAAAAGCAGCATTTTGCAGATATAATTGTCGGTTCTTATCAATTGAGAATAAAGAAATATTCTCCATCATATGATTATTAGATTCTAGATCAGCAATAAACTTTTCAAAAGACAATTTCTCCAATGAAGTTCCGGTAAAGCTCTTCTCTACCTTTTTTTGCTTTTTAGGATTGCTGAGGATATCAAATTGTTTATCAGTCAGATAAAAGCTATAATCATATTCATTTGTTGTAAAAGAATATGAGTAAAATTCCTTTAAGGTATTTGGTATTTCCTCTTCCTTCATAAACGCAAACTCATGTATTACATTATCATCAATATAATGATATAGCCATGTATCTTCTTCAACATAGTGAAGAACCAAATTCGCCTTTTTCCATTCATTGGTCGCTCTAATCATGTATTCACAATTTGCATAAATTTCTAAGAAGGTCATAGTTTCATCACTTATAGGATTTATTTCATTTTTATGATTCTCCTCATTCCATATGCCCTTCATTCTAAGTTGATTGACCGTTGTATTAAAAATTGCGATTAGTTCACTTTCTCCTTTAGGTTTGATGAAGTCATGAATCATAATGCGTGCTTCTTCATCGTAGTCTGCAGTACTTAATAAAACTCCTAATTCTTCAGTAGTCATAGTAATAACATGATCCATAATATCCTCCTATTTAAACCAAGATCCAATAGATTTAAAAGCTTTTCCTGCTTTATCCGTTACATTTTTTCCAAACTTCACAGCTGACTCTGCCATCTTACCACCAGCATCTTTAATAGAGTCTCCATATTTTGAACTGATTGCAGCACCCACTACTGCTCCTACTGCTCCTCCTACTACTATACCAACTGGCCCACCAAAACTACCAATCATTGCTCCAGTTTTTGCTCCAACGGCTGTTGCTGTTATATCTACAAACGTTCCAGTAACAAATCTTCCAGCCTTATTTTCAAACGACTTATCAGCATTATTAGGATCCGTAAATTCAGATAGATTTGATACAATTGTAATTCCATTTCCAACTATAGGTATTCCTCTCGCAACTCTACTCAATCCTTTTGCCTTAGCTACATTGCTTGCAACATCCTTTACACCGAACTTAGCCCTTTCAGATGAAACTCCAATTTGCTTTGCTAAAGTTTCAGCTGCAGTTTTATTTTTGGTGAAGCCTGTTATATGTTTTAAAAAGCTTGCAGGATTAGAATACCCTCTAGCAAATTCCGCTGCTTTACGTGCTAGAGGATTGGTTGGAAGTGACCCTTTCTGCATTTTATTTATCATACTTGCAACAGGGTTTTTATATCCTGAAGAAGCTTTCCATGAGTCTTTCGCACGAACCGTAAACGTATAGTTTCTTTTGAATCGATCGGCAAGAGAAGGCTTACCGTTTGGATAATGGATCGTTACTTGTCTTGATAGAACGGTATAGTATCCAGCAACTGCCATCCTTGAAACAACAAACAGATTGTCCCCCCAGTCCATAGAGTCTTTTATTTTACTGAAATATTCTAGTATACTGTGTGCTACATCTGAATACTTTCTATTTTTTAATTCATCGCTCTGTTCTACAGATAATAGTTCTTCTGCGCGTATTAATAGTGTTGCATGTAAATCTTTATACCAGTCTTTCTTTTTGAAATCTCCTGAATTGTATTCTGTCATGGAGAACTTACTGGATGACACAGCATTCGTAAGGCTTTCAATATAATTAGTAAGAAGAGATACATCTCCTAATAATGCTGAAATTCCTTGGACTTGCTGCTGATCAAAACGATTTAAATTTTCACTTGTCTTTTTTTCTTGATCTATTCCTTTATTAATACCATTGATTACTTGAGAATCAGAGATATTTGGAAGGGCAACAATATCTGAAACTGTATCAGATGTTTGGTTGATTTCATCAGTTAGATTGACGATATCAGTTCGTAACTTTTGCAAAACTGTAGTCAGGTCATGATCTAAAAAGGATGTATTTACATAAGCGGAGCCGGATGAGTCAAATGCTCTTTCCTCTGACTGATACATATCTAGAAAGGTTAGGATTTGTGTAACGGTTGTTTCATAGAATAAAAGGAGCGGATAATGACTTTCACGGTAAAAAAGCTTAATGGCATCTCCGCCTTCACCCGTTAACGCACTGTCTAGCGAAGCAAGTTCATTTACTTTACTGGTTAATTCTTTCATTTCGTTCAGCTGATTTTTCAAATATTTCCGAAGTGAATCTACCCATGTATCTAAACTTTGGGCATCTAATGCAATCATACCATCCCTCCTATACGAGTATATCCAGCAGCAGTTTCATCTGTCTTTTTAACTGTATCAATTAAGGAGTCTGTTTTATTAAGTTGTTCACCTAACATGGATTGATAATTTATTACTGCATCGTTTAAATTTTTCATCAATGTAAGCATTTCATTAAGAGATTCAAGTTTATTTCTTCCAAGTTCCGCAGTAGGCAGATCTGTACTTACAGTCTGTAATGCTGATCTCGTATTTGATATGGCTGTATGAACGGTAGAAAATTCAATTTTTATTTCTTTACCCATTGGCAGCTAACTCCTTACTTTGACTTTCCAACTGCGAAAGTCTAGCTCGTTGACTTGAAACTTGTGATTGTAACGATTGTATCTCACTTTTAAGTTCAGATATCTTGTTTGCTAGCGACTCTTTCAATTGTGAATATTGAATATTAATAAGTTCATTTAACGGTGTAACCATGGATTCTTCTCGTATACCTTCAAATTCCTGAGCATTACTACCCATCCAGTTTTCAGAATGAAGCTCAGGCTTTTTTATTAGACGAGAATAATTTTGAAGGTCATCTTCTAGAGGAGCAAGCTGACTTTCACACCGTTGTAATCTTTCCAACTGTTCTTGTTTAACCATAGCTGCGTGATTCAGATGACTAATTGCTGTATGAACAGATGAAATTTCTGAAGAGAGCTGTTCCATTTCCAACTTTGTTGCCTCCTTATTAAAGCATCCCTGAAATTTTACCTAATTTTGTAATTCGAGTAAATGAAAACAAAGTCATGTTTCCCGGGCACTACAAATGACATACATAAATCATTTTACCTATAAATGCTTTTTTTGTAGTTCTAATGCATTATTTAACATATCCCCTTTTTTTCCATAATTTGAAACCTTTTCTTATATCATTTAAAACGCATTTAATAATAAAAATAAAAGGTGAGCGTTTAGCTCACCTTTTATCCAAATTACATAGTCGAACACCTATACAATCTCATTTATTATACTCAAACTCTTCCTTCAAAACGCCCATAACAATCGTGTCATAGTATTTACCATTGATATAAGCATCATTCCTGAGTCGTCCTTCAATCACAAAACCGCACTTCTCATAGGCACGGATCGCGCGTTCGTTACCACTCCATGTATCTAGTTGGACACGTTTTAAATTCATCGTATGAAATAGGTAGTGAAGCAAAGCTCTCAAAGCATCTGTTCCATATCCTTTGCCCCAAAGTTCTTTCTCACCAATACCGATTCCTACTACACACCGACGTGAGATTATATCTAGGTTGCGGTATCCGATTGACCCAATATGACGCGCGTCTTCCCCTTTTGTATAGATCGAGAACTCTCCTACTTCACGTTTATCAATCGTACGTATATCTTTTTCATAGCTTGCTTCAATTTGTTCAAGCGGCACATGACTGTATCGATAATAACCAGAGCCTGCATCAAATGTAGCGGTTTCTTTATCATTTCGCCAGTGGTATGTTCGCTTATGGTCTTCAAGTGAAACTGGTCTTAACTCTACTTTTTTTCCGGATATCATAGTGGTGATCCCTTCTTTCGGCTTGTAATCTATTAAATTGCTCACCATAAAAACTGTAGATTCGTACCATTGGCATCACCCCTCTCACAACTGTATATTATTTTAAAAACGCCTTAGTCTTAGGGAAAATCTTTACCGCTGTGTTGTAAAAAACATCTTCATGGTATTCTTCAGGAATGATTTCTTTTATAAAGTCAATATACGGCTGTATGGGCACAAGTGGCCAGTCTGTTCCGAACAAAAACTTTTTATAGTTATCCGTGAACGTTAAAGCATGGCGCAAGTGATTGAAGAATCGTGGTGAATCTTTGTATCTCGTAATATCTTCTCTTGTTCCAACAACTAGTCCTGACAGATCGGCGTACATATTACGATTCTTGTAAACCACTTCTGCTCCGTCTAACGTCCACGGATCACCGAAATGTGCCATCATGAAATTTACGTCACGGTGCATAACCGCTACTTCATCTAGCGTCAACGGATGAGAGTACTTCAACAACCCTCGCTCTGAATATGTATCACCTGTGTGAAATACGACTGGCAAGCCATATTTAGCTGCTAGCTTATAAACCGGCTGATACACCTCATCATAAGCATAGTACGGGTAATAACCGAGGTAGATTTTAATACCAACAACTTCAGGTCGTTGCACTGTTTCTTCAAGCTGTATCAATTCACTCTCACCTAAGTGATACGGATTGATGCCTGCACAAGACACAACGTTTTCAGGGATGACTGTATCCAGATCGATACCCATTGGGGTTGGAGCTAGAGGGTCTGGAAAACCCTCTAGCTCTTTTTCAGTTAACCCCATCGCGATGCCAAGCACAACGCCAGATTCTCGGTACTCTTTAATTATTCCTTCATAAGAATAGTCAAGTTTAGAAAGGTTTGTGGCCGTATGTTTAAAGCTTTCAATGTTTGAAAAATGCATGTGAGCATCGATAATTTTCATGAGTTCGCCCTTTCTAGCTGAATTTAATCTTCTTCAGATCTTCTAATGCGGTACCTGGAATCACTTGATCATTGAATACATAAAACACCGGTGACGTAAAATGCTTAGCACCGTGCTCAAGGCTTAGTTTTTCTGAGTATCCAAGCTCAATGACTTCTAGATTGATATACGAATCAACATGTGTGACATTTTGGTCTGCTACAAATTGAAGTAGGTGCTTATGATCATCAGATCCGTAAATCACACTGCGTTCAACGGTCATTTCCTGCTCACCTTTGGCACCAGAAATCATGGTCCACTCCCCATTTTCAGCCTGAAAACTTCCCCAGCTTTTAGCAGGTTCTGGTCCAGGATTTAAAAAACATCCTGTGTAAAAGTTCTTACCATCCAAGTAGCTCTTCGTGTTCTGGACGATTTCCGTTGTATGGCAAAGCACCGGAACTCCTGGCATCATCAAAAAGTACTTCTGAATTTGAATACCTTTAAACGTCTCGTGTTTCTTATAATGTGTAGATACTTTAAGACCTTTCCACTCATTCCCTTTGCTATCTTTCTTTTCTACAAATTCAACAGTGCTTTCTTCTTTTAGTAAGGAATGAAGACTCGTGCCTTCTAGAAGACCTGCGATACCGCCGAACCAAGGATTCCACCATGATTTCGGTGCCGGTTTTGGAAACGGGGAATCCATCCACTCTTGATCTCTGTATTGAAGAGAGAACAATGTAGGTGCGAATTGTGCTGAAGCTGAGATCTTCAATTCTCCATTGTCTACGGTGTACACTTCAAGACCATCTTTTAGCGACTTTTCTAACTGAACCGGTTGATTGTTCGTCACAAAAGCGGCTGATTGTCTGGTAACATGAACAGCACCTAAATTCATACTAGAAGTTAAGACATGTATTCCTTTATCCTCAGGAAGTTCTATATCAAACTCGGCATGTGTTAGCTCTTCATCTGAAGCGAATAGGTGACTCTGCAGAATCTCTTCCTCTAGTTTCATCTCAATAAAGCCATTGAAAAACGAGGACTTATAATCTCTCACAACTGCCTTAACCTTACCTTTATCAACAAAAGGATTTCCCCCGTTAACCGATACGTTCATGTGATTGGTCAAACTGACTGGTTTATCCTTCTTTTGCGTCGCAAATTCTCTGAATGATTGCCAATCACGGAAAGCACCAATTGACATGGTGATTGGTTTTGTCGCAACTGTTTTTTGAGGTGCTAACTTGCCTAACTTATTCTCAAAGTACATGAACCAACTAGAGAAATTCACCTTTCCCTCTCTCGGCCATGCAATGCCTCTAGGGTTATCATTTCCACGAAGAAAAAGCCAGTTCTCCGTAAGTTTACTAGGATCCCAATAAGATAAACCAGATCCCATCGAATCATTTAATTCAATGTACTTTCCATCATAAGGCAAGATACCTTTGTCTAACATCGGACACATAATCGGTGTATTCAGCCATACTTCTGCGGCTGTTTCTACATCACTTATATTGGTTATTTCATCATATCTTTCTACAAGTCCTTCACCGTACAACTTCACAATAGTTGCAAGCTGCAGTTCTGGGAACGCTTGTGATTGGAAGGTTGCTCTTAGTCCTGCGTAACCATCTTCAACCAATGGTTCAATTTTCTCTGGACGAAGTCGCGTAATCTCTTCTGAGAAAGGTTTGCCAAGCTGAGGCACCATGAAAGCCAACTTGTAATCAACCTCACCTTTCCCAGGTGCGATCCAGTTGTTGAACTTATCTAGTTTTATTGTATATTGTCCGTTGCATACGTGATAAAAACCGTCACATTCTCCAGCAAATTTAGCTCCAATTCCCTGTAGTGCTACACCTAGCTTTTTCGTAAAAGTAACGTTATCTCCATTGGTCTTGGTTGCAGAGACTGGGACATCGGCCGAGTAAAATCCATTCTTTTTTAGCGTGAAAGGAACAGATAACGATTGCTTTCCTTTCGGTGCTAATGTAACACTAACATTTGGATTCTGAATGGTAACGAATTCTGATGATGGAAGTTCAAAGCTAAATGTTACCTTTTCATCGAAGTTATTTTCAAAGTTAAGATAAAGTTGAGAAGAACTACCGACAAAACTAAGATTGCCCGGCGTGTTACAACTTAACTTAACGGGATACTTAGGACGAATTCCTACTCTAAATTGCGCTTTTTTCCCATTGATCAGTAATTGAGAAGTAACAGCAGGGTGTGTTCTCCATACACTTTGATCTTCAGTAATCGCGTTTACCATAAAAGGAATTTCAATTTCTTCTTCCTTTTGAACCGTAATTTTTTTTGAAGTTGCAAACTGAATACTCTTATCGTCCACCCCTTGAATCTCTACGGTTAACGGCTTACCTGTTTTATTAATCATGTGGTATCGGACCTTGTATTCAGAGCCAAAAACAAGATTAAAGTGTTCAACATCCGCGAAGATTTTATAATCATCAGTTTCTATTAAGCGGAGTCCTCTTCCAAACCGTTCAAATTCCATCTTCAAGTTACCCAGAATCTCATGATTCCAAGAATACTCATAATAATGAAATTCATTTTCGTTGTTTCCATCAGGAATCGTTTCAATCGTCCGTGTACTGTTTTCGTACCATTTTCCATCCGTAAAATAATCTAAAACCGCTTCAGTTTGCATCACATAAGGCATAAAGTTCATAAGATGTGTCGTGTCATCACGATCTTCCCAGAAAAAGCCGCATTTTTTATATAGTGGAACTGCCTTCGTGTTCCCTGGCCATGTATATAGATCCAAGCGCGGCCACTTCATTTCAATCGCTTTTTGTAGCGCTTTTAGTACAAGCTTTTTGCCAATCTTCTTACCATGATAATCTCCTCTTACATTCAATAGCGGGATATAAAGTGCTCCCTCATCTTCTCGATATTCTCCTAGACTGCAATAGCCGACGACCTTATCTCCATCGAGTGCAAGATACAAATGGATGTTTGAAGAGTTCGATTCTTTCTTCAATACTTGTTCTTCCGTCATGATGGAGTTTCCGCCGCCCCAGCCGTCTTGGCTCTTATTCCACATTTCAGCGACTGCTGCTGCATAGCTCGGATCATATTCCACTATCGTAATCTGATCAGTAATCTGCGTATTCAATACTTCCATTTTTTCTAACCTCCAGTTTTAAAATATTGTGCCGTTGTTTCATCCAAGCTTTCTTCTATACAGCTTCTTCAAAATAAAAAGCCACCCAGAAATAGATGGGTGACTTTTTGGTACAAAAATACATAAAAAGGCCCCAGAATGTATACACATCCTGAGGCTCTGATTCACGTTTTATTAACAGATTGAGGTCTCATTAAGAAGGTTGTGTATTGGACAATATAAAGTTGATTGTGAAGTGTCTAAAAATTTAATCATGTCCAACGCCTCCTTATCTTGAAATTTTTTCCTTACCTTTTGTATTGTAAAACATATGGATATAAAAGTAAATATAATTTTCGGAATATTTATTTTTTTGACTGTTACGCTAAGATATTAGCTAAAGCTAAGCCCATGATTAATAATCCTGCTCCCTTATTGATGATAGCTAAGTGCGGCTGAATATTTTTTGTTAACAGGCTTACCACTAAACTCAAGAACATCCACCAGCAGGTAGCACCGATAAACACACCGCTTATTAAGAGCATTGCAATGTGTAACGTCATCTGACTCTCACCAAACCCGAGACCTGCAAACATTGCTGTAAAATTTAAAATGGTAACGGGGTTTGTAATCATTAAGAAGAACGTAGAGAAAAACATCATCAACTTGCTCTCCCCTGCTAACTGAGCGGCTTGATTTGGTACGTTCTTTAAAAATGTTTTCACCCCTAGGTAGAGTAAAAAGGTGGTACCTATTATTTTTAACAACAACTCGTACTGGATCAATAATGATGACACAGCTGAAAATCCTAATACAGCAATGCTTGCATAAACTATGTTAGCTGTAACTGCTCCAAAGCCAGTTAAAAATCCCGCCGACTTCCCTTGCGAGAGTGTTCTTTGTATACAAAGCAAACCGATCGGCCCAACTGGAGCGGATATAGAAAAACCTAAAATGATACTTTTTAGTAATAACATTAGAAACTCACTATCCAATCATTAAACGTATAAGTGAAAACATACCGAACAAACATATGATAATTCCCGAGATAACATTAATCATAATCATGTGCTGCTGATTCATTCTTCTACTCATCATACTCACTGTAAAGGTTAAAAAGATCCACCAAGCAGCTGATCCGCAAAAAATTCCAACTATCAAAGTGATGGAAGAGGTAGCTATTGTGTGAGGTTTAACGATCCCTAACCCAGTGAATATGGCTGCAAAAGATAGTATGGTCATGGGGTTCGTTAATGTTTGTAGAAAGGTTGTAAAAAAGGCGGAAGAAAGACTACTCTTTTGTGGCGTCCCATTAATAGGTATCGCTTTAGATGTTAAGATTTTAAGACCTAAATAGAAAAGGAACACCCCTCCAATAAGTTGAATCCACGATTGTTGGCTTATTATAAATTGAGAAACCATCGTAAGACCAAGCCCAGCAATCAAACCATAAAGTAAATCTGCACATGCGGCCCCCAATCCAGATACAATTCCCACTACACGACCTTGCGTTAATGTGCGCTGGATGCAAAATACACCGATTGGTCCAACTGGAGCCGCTATTGAGATTCCCAGTATTAAGCCTTTTATAAAAAGTTCGGAAAGCACCTTTTATTCACCTGAAAAAACATGCGGTTGTATAGGAACTTCGATCGACTCTTTTGTCGTATCCATCACAATCGTTGTTTTGGTACGAACAACCCCTGATAGTCCTTTTAATTCATAGCTAATAATTCGATCTAAATCCTTCGTGTTTCGAGATCGAATTTTTAATAAGTAATCATCTTCTCCCGCGATATGATGACATTCCATCACTTCTATTAACTCTTCAATACGTGCTAAGAATGGAGCGCGATGCTCTGGACGTTCCAGTGAAACCGCAACAAAAGCTGTGAGTTCACTTCCCACCTTATCAGCTTCAATTCTTGCACCAAATCCTTTGATCACACCATTTTCCATCAAACGGTTAACGCGTTCAGCGGTAGCTGGAGCGGATAGACCTACCTGAGTAGCTAAGTCTGCCCATTTCATTCTTCCGTTCTGCTGCAACAGTTCTATTAATTTCTTATCAAACGTATCCATATTTAAAAACCTTCATTTCGTAGAATTTTAACCTATAATACTTTATAAAATAATGTTAATCAATACTTTTCGTTATAAAAAAAAGAACCTCATGAAATAATGAAGTTCTGTTACAAGATGAGTAAGTGACGATGATCACTCAAATACTTGCCTTAATTCAATCTGACCTTCTCCGTTTCCTTGTGGATCAGGCATCTTCATCGCCCATTCTACGGCTTCTTCCCTAGAGCTCACATCAATCAGAATAAACCCAGCGATTAATTCCTTCGTTTCCGTAAAAGGCCCGTCCGTAACCACTGGTTTTTCTCCTGGATGTTGATAAGAGATTCGCATACCATTTGAACTTGGGTGTAATCCTTTAGCAAGAACCCGAACGCCAGCTTTTACTAATTCTTCATTGTACGTTCTCATCGCTTCATTAAGTTCTTCATTAGGGCGGTTACCACCTTCTGAATTTTTTGAAGCTTTGACAATCAGCATGAATAGCATAGCCATTTCCTCCTTGTATGCAGAAGCTATTACTTCTTCTTTTAAGTATACAACGAACGGAAATTAACAAAATCGACAACGCAACTAGAACAATTTATTAAAGTGCTGGCCTGCTTAAATCCTTCCTGCGATAAACGCTCAGCACTACTCCAATTAAGATAGCGTTTAATAGAATAGGAACTAACCCGTAACTAATAAAAGGTAAGGACATGCTAGTAAGAGGAAAGAAACCAAATGCCATTCCTATATTACTCACTATTTGGAAAAGTAATAATGACAAGCTTCCTATGACCATGAGTTTTCCAAAATCATCTCTAACTTGCTGTATGGCAATGACAACTCTTGCTAGTATTAATAAAAGGATAAGCATAAGAAATATGGCTGCTATCCAACCATAGTGATACGTGATGCTAACAAATGCAAAATCCGTGTGTGCTTCAGGTATGAACTGCTTCATACTCTTATTTCCCCCGAACCATCCTGCTCCGGATATTAACTTCTGAATTTGCAGCACCTGATACCCTGCTCCATCAGCTACTTTTCCAGGGTTCAGAAAGTCAATCATTCTATCTTTTATATAATACGGTTGATACTGCCATGAGAAAATACCAATTAATAGTAAAGAACCAACCGTAATGCCTGAAAAAATACCTTTTTGCCGATTGGAAAATTTGCTCCACCATAACATGGACAGGACCATGGTAAAATACAAGTAAGTCGTTGCGATACTTGGTATCATGAAGAATAATAACAGCGAAACCAAGAATAAGAGTATAAATTGATAGACTTTAAAGGTATCTCGATTAAAGAAACACGCCCAGGCAATCATAAAGAAAGGAAGTGCTGCTATACTTTCAATCGTTAGCCCTCCAATTAGTAAGAATGGCTTCCCATTCATCGTACCACTAGAAAAGAAGAGCAAAGATAGTAGTAACACAGTACCTACCCCATAAAACACCCATCCCCATCTTATTAACTTCCGATAATCAACAAACATCAAACCTAAAGCCACAATCATGCCAAAGACAACCAATATCATCTTTCTCATTAAAAAGTAATGATTGCTTTCATACCCCATAGAGAGTACAGGTAGAAATCCTATTAAGAGTACAGAAGATAATAACGCGAGCAAGACCCAATCAATTCTTGGACGATGAATCTTGTTTAACTGAATACCTAGTGTGATTGGGCTCCCCATCTGCTCAATCGCTTTTTGTTCGGCTTCTACATCAGAGTAACCTTTATTTACCCATCGCATTTTTGCTTCTTTCATATGATGATTCAACTCAGACGAAACTTGTTCTTTTGCTTCCTTTGAACGAATCTGATTCGTAACTTCGTTTAGAAACGACTTTCTGCGATTTTCCATTCCGCTCCTCCTATCAACTGCTGCAGAATGACTGATGACCGTTTTTCCTTATGATCAGCTTGCTTTAATAATCTTTTACCTTTACTTGTTAACTGATAATACTTGGCTTTCTCTTTCGATAGCCATTCGGATTGAACGACTCCCTTACTCTCTAAACGGTGCAACAATACATAGAGAGATCCTTCATTGTCATCAAATTGTTTTACCCCGCGTGCAATAAGTAAGTTCGCTAACTGATAACCTGTCTTTTCTTCGTTCAACAACTGCAAAATGTTTAATACAATCTGTTCCTTATCTTCTTGATTACTCCATTTACTCTGTATGGTTTCGCGATGCTTTTCCGTGAACCTTACTTGTGAAAAAGTTTTTTCGTCCATGATTTTCTTTAAGTTTTTTAAACGGTTCTCCATCCCTAACCCTCCAAACGTATTTTCAATAGTTCTTTAGCTCGACGCATTCTTGTTTTGACCGTATTATCACTCACTTCAGTGACTAAAGCGATCTCCTTAATAGGAAGCTCTTCATAATAAAAAAGATAGATAACTTCTCTATATTTTATTTCTAGTTGCATAATTGCATGGATTAAATTCTCATCTACTTCTTTTTGAATGACTTCATGCTCAACGACATCCGCCTCAGTTCGATGAAAAGAAGATTCCTCGTCGGTGGTGATAACTTTATTGGTGTACCAACTTTTCAAAAAGTCCTTACAATGGTTAATGGCAATCCGCCATAGCCATGTTTTAAATTCGGATTTTCCGTTATATGTATGCAAAGCGTTATAACACTTAACAAAGATATCTTGTGTTAAATCTTCGGCAACACTTATATGGTTCACATAGGAATAAACCAACTGCAACAAGTCTTGTCCATGATCATTCATGGCTTCGTTTAAAATGTGCTCTTTATCTTCTGCAGAGATCACATCCACTAACATGTTTTCCATACCAATTCCCCCCTCTCTTATTATTAGACGACGAACGATGATTGCAAGTTTTTGTTAATCAAAAAAAAAAAACAGCATCATTATAACACTGTTTGTTTCTCTATTACCCTTTGAAAGAATATGCTGGAATTCCTTTAACACCCGGTCTTACTTTAAACAATCCGCCCGCTTCTGGAAATCTTTCTAGGTTCTCTGCACTTGTATTTTTCCTAGCTGTTGTTACATACAACTCGTCCATATTTTCTCCGCCAAACGTGCATGATGTAACATTTAATGATGGAATGGGGATAGAAGATAGCTGTTCGCCTGTTTCTGGATTCCATCGGGAAACTTGCGCACCGCCCCAATGAGCAATCCAAAGCATACCCTCTTCATCAATCGTCATTCCATCTGGAGCACCTACTCCTTCAGGAAAAGAAATCACGTCTGTTGCATTTTGAATATGACCCGTTTGAAGATCATATTGGAATCTCGTTACTTTTTTCGTTGGTGTATCAATTAGATACATATATGATTGATCAGGCGACCACGCCAAACCATTTGAAATCGTTAAATGTTCTCGCTTCTTTTCTACATGAAGATCGTGATCTAAACAATAGAGAGAGCCTTTTTTAGCTTCTTCACTCAAACTCATCGTTCCTGCCCAAAACCTACCGAACGGATCACACTTCCCATCATTAAAACGATTCTCAGGAAGTTCATGTTCAGGGTCCACTACAGGCGCAAGTTCTTCCGTATTAAGATCTAAAAAATAAAATCCTTTCTGAAGAGCTACGACTAAACCGCCTGACTCTCTTGGCACAACCGTTCCTACCATTTGATCTAGTTGAATCTCTTTATTTTGGTGAGAACGTGGATCGTAGATGTTTACCTTTTTATCTAAAATGCTAACCCAATACAAGACGCTTTGTTCGGAGTCCCAGCAAGGTCCTTCACCTAAAGATGCTTTTGCAGGTAGAACTAATTCTGCTTCACTATTAAACATGATCTATTCCTCCCTAATCTAGGATGTATGTATTACTTTTTAGATAACTTTGTTGCATTAAGTATATCATGAAGTATTTATTCATCGGAGAGTTGTATGTTTGCTTCTCTTTTAGCCCTTATATCGTATATTTCTCGTAATTCTTTGAATGAATAAATAATATCAGACCTTTTTCTTCATATCCTTACATTCTACCAACCTAAAAAAAGTGACGGATCACCATCCCCGTCACTTTCCTTAATTATGCTGATTCTTTTCCTTCACTCACACGCTTATACTGACTTTCCTGAGTTAGTTGATAGGACAAACTCGATAACGTCGCTCCAACGAGATACGCCTGTTTGATCTTTTCATTTTGTTTAACAGAAGTTACAGACATCTCTTCTGAACTTGCTAAAGTTTCTTGAGAAATGCTTGAAAATTGAATAGCAGCTGTTTCAATCTCAGGCAATGCCACTCTTAACTGTTGCAGAGCTACACTCATCTCACTCATTCGCTCATTGTTGTCTACTACTGAATTCATTAAAAATTGGATAAATCCAGTTGTATCCTTCACTTTTTGCACATGTGATAGATTTGCTTCTCCAAGAAGGCTTGACTCCTCTATTGCTTGTAAGGCTGTTTGGTTCATTTGGTTTACTGTCGCAATGATATCTGCCGCCGCTTTACTCGATTGGTCTGCTAATTTTCCTACCTCATCAGCAACTACGGCAAAACCTCTTCCGGCCTCTCCTGCTCTCGCCGCTTCAATTCGAGCGTTTAAAGCTAGCAGTTTGGTTTGTTCGGAAATCTCTTTAATCGTTGAGATGACATTCTGAGAGTGGCTCGAGTATGTGCCCATCTCATCAATGATTTTGTTTAGTTGGACGAAACGCTCATGATTATCATGAATCTCCCCAACTAACTGCTCTACTTTTTCTTGACCAGAAACAGCATTATGATTCATAGATGAAAACTCACCCATCACAGTCATCACTGTTTTGTTCAATTCATTCACTTTTTCTTGCATATCTGTGAATAGTCGCACACTGTGCTCTGAACTTATCGCCGTTTCTTTTGCCCCAGTCATCACATTCTCTATCTTTCTTACAAGTTGTTCATTATATTGGTTTGCCTCACTGTATGTATGTTCAAGTTTATTGCCTTGAGCAGTTAGTTCCCCTGAAATTTGTTGGATCTGATCATGTATATTTCTAATAAACAACATCATCTGGTTAAAGCTATCAATGAGTCTCTGAATTTCAATATGTCTAGAACGATAATCGACATTATGTTCAAAATCGCCTTTTTGAACACGTTTCATAACTTGGTTAAGTGCAGTTAATGGAGAAGTAATGCTTCTGATAACAAAAATAATTACTAATGTAGTTAGAAGAATACTAATGATTACAGCAACAGTTATAAAGTTTCTGAGTTCATAAACGGGTTGCATGTAACTTTCTGTTTCCACAGCTATCACATAGATTCCATTCAGCTCTTGAATCTGTTTCATTGCTAGTGTATATGGCTTGTCTTGAATATGCGTGTGCAGAACACCATTTTCTAGTTCGCTGATTTTCTTCATACTGCCCGAGGATAAAGCAACTGTCTCTTTACCACTCGTCTTATACGGAATCATTGTGTCATTTTGTAATAAGAAAATAGTTGCTTTTATATCATCTTGCTGAAGGCCTACATACTGTGAATTGATACTTTCAGCCACCCGCTTATTAAACATTTCTTCATCTCTTATAAAACTAAATTTTAGATTTTTTGCAATATCATATGTAGTTTCTGTTTCACGTTCTAAACGATTTTCAATGATTGTTCTAGTTGTATCTGATGCTTTGTTATAGCTAAATACTCCTACGATGGAAATTGTTAAAACAAACAGTGAGAGCATCATTAATAATAATTTTGTCTGCAGGTTCAGTTTAAACTTAATTTGTCTGGGAAATTTATATTGATTTTTAATCCTTATCTTCTTAAATCCATTTATTGTCTTAAAAACTGTTATCCTCTTCATCTGCGCCATGCACTGTTGTATGACCTTCTTCAAACTTGCCACCCCTTTTGTCTATGTATAGAAATTATGACAATATTTACTAAGGAATGGTGTTAAAGTTTGGTAAAGACTTTGTAAAGGTCTAAAGACTCATACGAAATATTAATTCTATGCCATATTCCCCATTATAGCTTTCGCCTTTATGAAGGAATTCCGCTTTTCTATAGAGAGATATAGCAGCATCGTTCGTTTCATGCACGGTCAGTATAATTTCATTTTTACCTTTATAATGCTGCCTCACGATATTTGGTAGTAGTCTCAAAGAATTCAGTGCAAACCCTCTTTTCTGAAACCTAGCATCAATTGAAAATGATTTTAATAGGATCGCCTTTCTATTAGTTGTATAAATATTACCTATCTCATCAGTATATAAAGCAAACCAACCTACAAGTTGTTGATCGAAATAAATAACAAAAGGCTGATTAAAAGCATCAGATTGAAACGTTTCAAGTACCTCATAAGGCATAGACGTAAATAATGATTGTTCTGGTGGTAAACAGTAGTCCATTGACGCCTGAAAATCCTTGCTTTCATACATTCTGATTTTCACAAATCTGCCTCCATTCTTAGTGATGATTTAAACAAGGAATTCACCTTCAAATAAAGAATACACTGTTATGTAGTGAATGAGGGGAACGGTGAGGATGAAAAAGAAGCTTATTTTAGCTGCTGTTTTATTGATAGGATTTGTTTCCGTACTAACACTCTTCTTTAAAGATTCAGCTCCAACTTTAAGCACGAAGCAATTAACACATGACGACATCAATTATTCTGGGGAAAATGACTACTGGCGAGCCGCGTTCTCTGTAGATAAGACAAATTCACTAAAGCTCACACATATTGACGATAAAAACAATCTGCCGAAGAAGCTGACATTCACGCTCAGTACGGCATATGGTCAAGAAAAAAGGCAAACAGAGATTGGTGAATACACCTTTGCTATGAACCAATTTCCTAACCAAATAACCGTAACTTTTGATGGGGAGATTAACAGGCTAAAAGAAAACAAAAAACTCGTATTAAAGATTACCGGCAAAGATCATTATCAATTTTTTAACCTTTACAAAGAAGAATAGGTTACTTATCCTTTATCTCTTCTAAAAGGGAGATGATTTTTTCATTTTGTAAGATAAGCGTCTCATTTTGCTTTCGGAATTTACCAGCGTCAAACATAAACACGATTAATATGATAAATATAAAAAACTCCATAAATTTTAGTCACCTCTTTGTATGAAATACCTAAATATTAACATAAATATGTAATCTTTTTTTATAGGGAGAATTAAAAAATGACGGATCAGACTTTATTTACAAAGCCACCTACTTTAGAAAGTAACGATATTAAACTCATTCCTTTAGAATTTGAACACTCAATGTCTCTATTTCAAATTAATCACTCGGACCATTGGGCTTATATGTTAAGTACAATCAACACCCAACAGGAAATGGATGACTGGGTCAGTAATGCGATAAAGCTTCGAGAAGAAGGATTTGCTCTACCTTTTGCTACTGTAAACAAGAAAAACGGGAAAATTGTAGGTACTACTCGTCTTTACGAAATAAATCCTACTCAACGATCGTGCGAGCTAGGCTCCACTTGGTACGGAAAAGATTATCAGCGTACATTCGTAAACGCTGCATGCAAGGAACTGCTTCTCACGTTCTGCTTTGAAACTTTAGATTTTATTCGTGTGCAATTTAAATCTGACGAGCGAAATGAGCGCTCGCAAAAAGCAATTGAACGATTAGGTGCTGTGAAAGAGGGACTCATTAGGAACGAACGCATTCTCTCAAATGGCTATATTCGCAATGCCGTTTTGTATTCCATTACAAAAGAAGATTGGAAAACAGTAAAAAAAGGTTTTATTGAGAGAGAAAATCGATATATATCTACTTAGTAAAAATCAAAGATTGTTTTTGTTTAAGCTAGCTTTTAGTAAGTCAGTAAGTGAATCACCTCTTCCCCTATACCAAGTAAGGTGCTCATTCAGACGTTCAGGTTCAAATTCTAAAATGTGTATCGTTCTGTTTACAAAATTCCAATTCAAACAGCCCGAAAGCCATAATAATGAAGATAGTCTTTCTTTTTCAAATCGTAGAACATCTCTATCTATTTGATACCCCTTCAAAAATTCTGCTGCCACCTCAGAAGACATTTCTCGAGAATGGATGCCATTCGTTCTCGAGTACCACTTAATTAACCATGCTAATCCTTCCATTCGATCTGTATATCCAATAGACTCAAAATCAACAAATCCTTTAACTCTTACTTCGGCATCCCAAAGCACATTGAGCGGATTTAAATCTGAATGAACAATAAAATCCAATTCTCTGGTTTTTGCGTTCTCCAAATGAAATTTACACATTTCTAAATAGTGTTTCATTTGAAGTGAATGGTGTATCGACATTTCAACGTTAAATAATTTATTATTGAGCTGGTCATAAAATGAAGTATAGCCAACGGTATGGGACCTCTTACTAAAAATATCTGATGTGTATTGACTAGCTATCTCCTGAAATTCTCGAGCAGCTCGTCCGAATTTTTCTGCACTTATACCAACATAACTTGTAATGTGATGACCCTCTATCCAGTCAAAAAGGACAAATCGATATATGATATGCTCAATCTCTACAGTCGTGAACAATTCTCCATCTACTGTTGTTCATAACTTCATAAATGGTACTTCGTGCTTATTAAGGAATAGACAAAAATTTAATTGTTCTAATAAAACTTCATCAGGAAGCTCACCAAATCCCTGGTTGGGTGAACGATCATTCGGAAGAAAGCGAGCAGAAAACAATCTGCCATTAATCCGAACTTTATAATGAAGATCTTTGTGCCAACTCGTTTTGTGCAGTTCTTCTTCTATGGTTATTCTATCAATTCGATTAAAATATTTTAGTAAAATCTTTGTTAAAGTTGTTTTCAATTAGATTTTCTCCTTAAATCATTTTTATGACCTATACCATGATTATTATTTTAAGCGTTTACTTCGTAAATTTATAAGATTTTCCTCTTTCTTTTTACCTCTCACACCAGTTATTGTAAAGAAAGAGAATATAGCGGAATGAGGTTAAATTCATGATTAATGAAAACATATATAAACTTCTTGAAAAAGAACTCGTTGTTGCACTTGGGTGCACAGAACCAGTTGCAATCGCCCTAGCATCAGCTACTGCTAAAAAATATATAAGAGAACCCATAACATCGATCTCAGTCAAAGCGAGCGGCAATGTAATCAAGAACGCTTTATCTGTTGGAATTCCCGGTATGAATCACACAGGTATCGACTTTACAGCAGCTCTTGGTTTAATTGCAGGAGATCCCTCAAAAGGTCTTCAAGTTCTTGAAGGTGTTACGGTTAATGAGGAAGAAAAAGCGATTGGATTCGTTCAGAGTGGGATGGTTTCGGTTGCAACTGCAGATGGTCCTGAAAAGTTATTTATAGAAGTCGAAGTAAAAAATTCATCAGAGGAAGCGATCGTTGTGATCTCTGGCGACCATACAAACATAAGCTTTGTCTCTCAAAACGGGAAAGTGCTAGTAGATCAATCAACACCGAGTTCATCCTCCAGTTCTAAAGAAGCTATTCATCCTAAGTTAACGATTGAAGACCTATATATGTTCATTACTGAAGTTCCACTTCATCGATTGGATCTTGTTAAACGAAGTGTCGAATTGAATTCTGCAATCTGTAAAGAAGGCCTTTCAAATGACTATGGTTTAAGAGTCGGTAAAACGTTATACGACCAAACAAAAAAGGGTATTCTTTCAGATGACTTAGCTACGTATAGTATGGCGTTATCTGCTGCAGGATCTGACGCACGAATGGCTGGCTCGACTATGCCGGTAATGGCGAACTCTGGCAGCGGAAATCAAGGAATCGCGGTTACGATGCCTGTTGTGGCGGCTGCAGAAAAACTAGGTGTAACTGAAGAAAAGATGTTACGAGCCGTGACATTGAGCCACCTTCTATCGATTCATATGAAATCAAAATTCGGCCGATTGTCTGCACTTTGCGGTGTGACCGTCGCGGGTGCGAGTGCATCTGCAGCTATCACCTACTTGCTTGATGACAATTTAGAAAAAATGAAAGCTGCTATACAGAATACTCTAGGCAACGTTAGTGGAATGGTATGTGACGGAGCAAAAGCCGGATGTGCCATGAAAGTGGCGACATGTTCAAGTGCAGCTGTTCAATCTGCGGTATTAGCATCGAACGGATTGTGTATTCCTTCGACAAACGGATTTATTGAAGAAGATGTGGAAAAGACGATTGAGAATTTCTGCAGATTAGGCGCTGAGACATCAAGTATGACTGATTCTGTACTTCTGGATATGATGGTGAATAAACAACGTTAAGCTCAGAAATGAATGCGCATATAATTGAAAAGAGCTGATCATCATATCAGCTCTTTGTTATTTATTCAGTTACTGTCTGGTATGACGAAATTTCCTCATGATCCGTGTTTTGATCGATCGGTTCTTTCTTGATACGACTGTTCCCTACCGATAAAGCAACAAAAATTCCAATTCCGATAAAGATAAGTCCCGTTAAGAATACACTCGAGAAAGAAGTTGACCACACGTCTTTAATCGTTTCAATGACAGGTGTTTTTAAATCAGTCGGAAGTGGCAACAAATCAGGATTGATTAAGATACCAAACATCGCATCTGTCTTCTTCCCGATCTCTTCAAGCGCTTTTCCAAGAATCGGGTTCGAAGCACCGTTTGCTGCTTCACTTATCTTATCTGTGAGTGAATGGTTCATTACTGCATTTAAGATCGTGATCCCGATCGTTCCTCCGATCGAACGGAAGAATGTAGAAGCAGACGTAACCTCCCCGAGCTGTGATTTTGGAAACTCGTTTTGCACCGCAATCATCAAAGTTGGCATAACAAGACCCATTCCAAACCCGAGAATAACCATATAGGCGTATGCTGTAAATTCATTAGAATCAACACCCATCGTACTCATTAAAAAGAATCCAATAGCTGTTATCACCATACCAGATGTTAGAACTGTTCTGAATTTAAGTCTCAATAATAAGCGGCCACCGATTATGCTTGCTGTGATAAGCGCAATCATCATAGGAGTCATCGTCGATCCTGCTTTTGTCGGACTTACACCTAATATGCCTTGCATGTACATCGGAACGAACATGATGGCTCCAAACATGCCTAACCCAAGCAAGAATCCTAAAATATTTGTTGTTGCAAACACCCTATTTTTAAAGAGTGACAGATTTAAGATAGGTTCTACAGCACGTTTTTCAACCGTGATAAATAATGCCAATAAAACAATGACTCCACTAAACAACAAATAGCTTGTTGTAGATTGCCATTCAAATTTATCTCCGCCAAACGTAAGCCCTAATAAAAGCAATACAACGGCTGGGATTAGTGTGAAAATACCAAAGTAATCAATATTTACTTTACCTGTCGTGGCCCTGATCGATTCATTCTTCATTCCAATTACGATCATTGCTGTAGAAATGATTCCAAATGGTACATTGATCAAGAAAATCCAGTGCCAGCTAATATGATCAACCATGAGTCCCCCAATAAAAGGACCGATTACAGAACTCAATCCATAGATCGCACCAAATACACCTTGCCACTTTGCACGCTGTTCAGCTGTAAAGATATCACCGATAATCGTTTGAGATAGAGGCATGATCATTCCTCCACCAATTCCTTGTATCCCACGATAAATGATAAGTTCTTCCATAGAATTTGCTGTTCCACAAAGTGCAGACCCTAGTATAAAAATAAAGTTTCCTAATAAATATAGCTTCCTGCGTCCGTAAAGGTCAGAAAGTTTACCTACGATTGGTACAACCGTTGTTGATGTGATTAAATAGGCAGTTGTCACCCAAGCAAAGATAGAAAACCCGTTTAGATCCGCAATAATAGTTGGCATCGCGGTACCAACAATCGTTTGTTCCAAGGCACTAAAAAACATACCAATGATCAAACCGGCCAATATCAATTTCGTGTTTAATGGCTTTTGCGTTGTCTCCATGTTCATCTTTCTCCTTATAAGCTGGACGTAAGCGTTTATCCCCGTCCAGGCTTTAAAATTCGTTTTATATGGTCACTATTTCCTTCACAAACTAAATCCTTCACATTATTAAGTATTGCCCGTGCCTCTATTTCAAAGACTTCTTTGTTAGTCACGAGTTGCACTTTCAATTATATAAATACTACCACTGAGTTATAACTACTCATTATACATCTGTCATATGACCACTTAGTCACGATTACCATTAGTTAGTATACTTGGGTAATGACCACTCAGTCAAATAAAATATTTCAAACTTTTATTCTTGCTAATTGTGTTAAAATTATCCATATAAATATTCAAACAGAGGGGTTTAAACCTACGTGGAGCACAAGCAAATTATAGGCGAGGGTAGTACTGCTCAGGTCATTATCTTTTCTCCTAACGAAGTTGTTAAGCTTTTTCATGGTCACATATCTGCAGATTTTGTTGAGCATGAGTATAAGATCAATAAAATGATCAACCAATTAGGGATTTCTGTTCCTGAGGTTAAGTGGAGCAAACCGATTTCTGGAAAAAGAGCGCTGATATATAAAAGGGTTGAGGGTACCACGTTAACGAGTTTGTTAGAATCTGAACCTAGAAAAGCATTTCAGCACTTGAGGAGGATGGCGACTCTTCAACCAAGTGTTCATGAAAAGAAACTACCTACTCTTCCCTCACAATTTGATGTGTTGAAACAAAAGATTATTTCAGTAAAAGAACTTACTCAAGATCAAAAGAAAAGAATTCTTGAAGAGTTAGAAAAGCTGCCTAAAGGCAAATCTCTGTGTCACGGTGATTTTCATCCTGACAATATTTTAATCTCAAAGGATAATGCTGTAATCATTGACTGGGTTGATGCTACATGTGGCAATCGTATGGCAGACTTAGCTCGAACCCTCCTTATCTTGCGTTACGGTGGATTGCAAGATCGCACATCTTTTCTAAATTTTAGAACTACTTTATATGTACGAAAACTTTTAGCTATGTATTATAGAAAAAGTTATACTAGACGTTACCAGTTCTCCTTAAAAACGTTAGAGAGTTGGATGATTCCGATAGCGGCAGCACGATTAAGTGAAAATCTTCCTGATATCGAGAAAAAGTTATTGTTATCAATTATTAATAAAGGAAAAAAGGTATGAATAAGTAATTCAACGTTATGAAACCTCTGCCTCACTAAAAACGTTGTTAGTAGATAACAAATGAAGTAAAGGAGAATTACATATGATATATGAAATGACAGTTCAAGTTCGTGTATCGAACATGGAAGATGGTCAAAAGTATTATGAAACTCTGTTGAATCGTCAGCCCGACTTCACTCCACATGATGGATTTGCAGAATGGGAGTTGCTTCCTAACTGCTGGCTGCAAGTTGCCGAGGGAGACCCAGCTGTCGGTAACGGACCTCTTCGTCTAGGAGTAGTCGATATCGATGCTGAGAAAAAAAGATTGATTGATGTTTTACATGTGGAAGAGTTTGAAATTTTTGAACGTGTTGAAGTTCCTGTTAGATGGGCTACGTTTTCCGATCCTTGGGGAAACCGCTTAGGCTTGTTTGAATATAAGGATTCAGAAGCCATGAACGAAAAGCTTCGACAGGTAGTTAGGAGATAGTTATGAGAGTCATCATTTCATCAGTAATATCGGTACTTTGTGGAGCACTGTTCTTTTTTGCTATTCCAGGCGGAAATCCATTTAAGCTTGATCTACAAGGTGTGTTATTCGGTCTATTCTTTGGGATTGTTACAGCTCTTCCTTTTTTTCTTTTTTGCACATTGCCAATTGCATTTATTATTGAATCTTCTAAAGATAGAATGAGGTTAAAATTCAGGTTTCATCTTCTGTTATATGTTGCACTAAGTATTGTTTTTCTTTTAATATACCGCTTCACCATCTTCTACTGGGCTAAGTTTGAAGGACTGAACACATTTGCTGTGTTTGGTTATGGAATCACTTGTTCAATTGGTTTTTGTTTAAGTTATGCCTTATTTAGACCAAGAAAAAAACGTGATCCGAAAGAGCCTAAAAAGCCTTCAGGTCCATCTGACGCAAGAAGATATAGAAGTAAAAGTACTGTTTAAGGGAGAGGAACGCGGGGATGAAGAAAAAAAGAATCCGATGGACCTTATTTGGATTTGCCCTCCTACTCTTATTGATTAATTGGGTATTTCCATTCTCACTTCTCAGCCTAAAAAAATCCATTCGTTATGGTGGTGATCAATTACTCGTAGATGATTATAGATCGGAATTAAAAACATTCAAAATGGAGTATGAAACTCGTCTCAAACAACAAAGGAAAGATGAATTCATTAAAGACTTAACCACGAATGATGTTGAATATCTATTACAAATGTATGAACTTCCTTGGTTGGTCAACAAAGATTCAATAACCATCACCAATAAAACCTTAACTGATATGGAGTTTGAGGTTAAGGAAGCAAAAGATACACTCATCAATCTCGCGTTTCAAGAGGAATATTCAGAAAATACTAAGGTTTATTTGCACAGTTTATTAACGGAAACATTAAGTCTTGAAAAGGAAATCGACGAACTGAAACACCATTCGAGTCTTCATCCACGAAGTATGATTGATCTCCAACTACGAAATCTGCATGTTCATTTTATCTCAAATTTCCGGATGCTCTCTACTTTCTATCAGGAACATCTAAGGTCAAAAAAAGAAGCTTGAGCACTAACGCTCAAGCTTTTCTCTATTCGACCACTCTAACTTTGTACCAAACAGCTTCCCAATTCTTTTTCTTCACGCGCTCGATATATTTTTTTCTTCGATCTTCAGTGCTTCTGTAGCTATCCGTCGGTCTTACCTCCATGCTTAAAACATCTTCAATTCCACATGGAGCAGCAAAAATTACTTCATCCTGTTCATTTAGCTTAACACCTAGAGCTGTTACCGTTTCAGGAAATTTGGAGATCGCATCTACTGTTGACGTGTACGGTTCGAAATCATCATTGACGAGATGCATTCTCGCTTCATTTTTTACAGACCACGGCAAGTCTGGAATGAGTTCTAAAAGCATTTCCTCATACTTTCTTTCACTCTCTTTTTTGAGGTCTTCAGGATAGAAATAAACAACATCAATATCTGCTATTCTCGTTCTTTCTTGAAAGTCATGAAGTGTATCCCAAACTTTAGATCGAACAAACCCTGCACATATCCACCAATCTGGTAAAGCTAACGTTTTGGCAGCACGTAAAATCTCCATCATCCAATCATCATTTTTTATCATGTCTATTATGTATTGATGTTGGTCCAACTTTCATCCACTCTTTTCCTGTATATATGTTAAAGATACTACAATTAGTTGTGTCTACATTTTTCCTGACATAAAATAATTGACAATTTCCAAGAGAGCATAATATGATAATAGTAACTTCATAACTCCTAAAGGGGAGTAGCTTTTACAGTATAGTCGTCATTTCGGAGCTTCGTGCTCTCGGCTATATTGGCAACTTCATTGTTGTTAGCAAGACCTTTACCGTTCGGTTGGTAAGGGTCTTTTTCTATGTAAGACCTTTGCCTGCTATTGGTAGAGGTCTTTTTTTATTTGTTATTAGGAGGTCGCTTCATGTAAATCATTCTCGCTTCATTTCATGCATCTATCATTTTAAAGGAGGAACCACAATGGAACTATCTATCTTGTTAGAATATGGTTGGATCTTGTTAGTGCTAATCGCATTAGAAGGCTTATTAGCGGCAGATAATGCACTGGTCTTAGCCATCATGGTAAAACACTTACCAGAAGAGCAACGAAAAAAAGCATTGTTTTATGGTTTAGTCGGGGCTTTCTTCTTCCGTTTCGCATCACTATTTGCTATTTCGTTCTTAGTCAACGTGTGGCAGGTTCAAGCTATAGGAGCTGTGTACCTTCTGTTTATCGCCCTCAACCATATTTTCAGAAAAGTGTTGGTGAAAAAAGCAGATAAATCAACTGAAACGTCTAAAGCAACAAAGAAAAAATCTGGTTTTTGGACGACAGTATTGAAAGTCGAATTAGCTGACATCGCGTTTGCAATCGATTCAATCCTAGCAGCTGTAGCATTAGCAGTGGCACTTCCCGATTCAGGACTTCCTAACATAGGCGGTCTAGATGGCGGAAAATTCCTAGTAATCTTCTCCGGCGGGTTGATCGGACTCATTATTATGCGATTTGCGGCCAACTTTTTTGTTAAGCTTTTACAATCCAAGCCAGGCCTTGAAATTGCAGCCTTCCTGATCGTAGGTTGGGTTGGTGTAAAATTAGCTGTTTATACACTCGCACACCCTGACTTAGCTATCCTCTCTGAAGGTTTTGCAAAGTCACCAGAGTGGAAAATCACTTTTTATGTTGTATTGATCTTAATCGCTGTGGGCGGCTGGTTCCTTTCAAAAGAAAAAGCACCACAATCACAAGCTGAATAACTCAAAAAAGAGGAGCTGACAATAGCTCCTCTTTCTTGTTTATCGTTTTCGTACAGAATCTCCTTCAATCAGGCTAACGTTGATTCGTTCATGCTCAGGACTTTGCTTTTTTTGGATTAAATTCAGCAGCAGTTCAGAAGCTAATGCTCCCCATTTATGCTTTGAATAGTTAATCGTCGCAAGTCTCGGTTGGATATATTGAGACACTTCGATATTATCAAAACCGATAATATGAACATCTTCACCAATGCGTAGATTTGTGCGGCTGAAATAATTATACATACCGATCGCCATCTCATCATTCAAACAAAATACACCTACAGGTTCTGTGAAGTCTTGATGAATCTTCTTTCCTGCTTCTTCACCTGAATGCTTGTTAAATTCACCATCGATTTCAATATACTCAATATGCGAATAGCGTTGTACCGCTTTTTGTACAGCTTCTAACCGCTGCCTCGCATCAAACGAGATATCTGGACCTTTAACAACACAGATTTTTCGATGACCTTTTTCAGCCAGATAATCAATCGCGAGGGTAGCCCCAGCTTTATTATCAAGCAGTACTTGAGAGATGTTCGGATGATCCATTCTTCGATCCATCACGACCAGCTTATGTCCTCGTTCTGCGTGACTTAACAATTCTTTCGTTTCGTATGTGGCATCTAGAATGATCGCACCATCAATCATGCGCTCAGGAAGAAAGCGATGGGATTCTTTTCCGCTGCATACGATTAATTCATAGCCGTTCTCGCTTAATGTCTCCATCATACCCTGCAGAAGTTGACCGTAAAAAGCACCACTATAGTTCGTTAAATAGATTCCAATGATCTTTGTTTCTCGTTTTTTTAAGGAACGAGCGGCTGCGCTTGGGATATAATTAAGTTCTTTAGCGATCGCTAGAATTCGTGCTGATGTTTCCTTCGTAACTTTCGGACTTCCGTTCAAGGCATAGGAGACCGTGGAAATGGAAACACCTGCTTGTTTTGCAATGTCTTTAATACTTACCAACGAACTTCTCTCCTATCTCTCATGTTGCAAACGTTTCCTTTATTATAACGAAAGGTTATGAATAAATCTCTACGGTATTCACGTCTGCTGACAATTTATTTACAAATCCAGAGCGGTTCACGCTCACTCCACCTTTTCGGTAGATATTTTGATATGTGCTGCTCTCCACTTCTTCACCATTAACGATGAGTCGATGTGTTTCCTCACCGCGATCTCGGAATACCATTTTGACAGGTTTGCCGTCGATCATATACTGCAATTCTAGTCCGCTCATTTCTTCTGTTAATATAGGATCAATAATTAGGTTCTGCCCTTGTGGGCGGATACCTAAACAATTGGAGATCAATTGGTTCATGTATATTCCAGGACCTGAAGAATAGATTCTCCATCCACCTTTAACTTTGGCTTCACCATCTTTAAGTTCGCCAAAGCGTTCTTGCGCTTCATAACGCGTTTTAAAATCACCATCAGAACTTGAGAAATATGCATTACTCTGACGGCGTTCTGCATTTGGAACTTTTTCTTGAATCATAACAGGATTGATCTTTTCTAGTCCGCTCCACACTTCTTCTTTTTTTCCTAGCTTCGCCATGGCTTCAACAAAACGAATATGAGCATGAACATATTGAAGTCCGATCTCACGTCCGAAGTTCGATGCTTGTTCAGCACGCTTGAAATGCGTACTCACACCGCCTTTATAATGAGCAGGTTTGTCCATCAATCTTACGCCATCTGGGCAATAAAACGTATCCATGATTAGATCAAGGTGCTCTTCAGCCTGTTCAGGTGTTAACAATTCTGCAATCATACTGCGCGTCATTGGTAATAGACGATAGTTAATACCCGTTGTGTTATCACTAGGATGAAGCATCAGTTTTGGTGATTTTGGGTCTTCCATGTAAACAAATCCAGGGATTACATCTGTGCCTAACATATGCTCTTGATAGTCTGCCTGAATATTTTTAGCGAGCTTCCTCAGTTTTGTAGCCTCTTCTTCGTCCACATGCTGTAACTGTTGGGAGAACTGAGTCATAACTTGATACGTTAAGGCAACCGTCCATGAACTCACCATAAATTTTTTAAGCTGTGGATTTGCAGGTTGAAGCGTATCATCCCAATCACCATCTCCATATGAGGAAAGGTGCGTATCATGTAAAAAGTTCGCTTTCATGTAACCGATCTGTTTTTGAATATGCTGTAATAATGTTTCTTTTTTCTCAGTAAAGTTAAAATCACTGTTAGACGTGTAAGGTACTTCAGCACGTAAAATTTCAAAATCATTCGTAGCAGCAAGGTAATCTGTCACTAACTTCAGTGGCCATACGATGATATCTCCATGTGAATCATCTTGCTGGATTTTGAAATATTGATCAAACATAAACCATTGTGGCCAGTTACCCGTCTCGTCAAACTGATGAGAATATACCGTAAGCAAGATGTCTTTTACTGCACCATAATGCTGAGTTGCTAAGAAGTATTCAGCAGGTCCTTGGCAAACATCACGTGTTCCCCAAGCTGCACCGCCATATTGCTCAAGACCATGTGGTACCGAATAGTGAATAAGCATGTTATGGGTATACCAATGAGCTAAGGCGTTCATCTTTTGAAGCTCGTGTGTCTCAACCCCATCCTTAGTTAAACGGAATCCGCGGTTCGTATTTTGAATAAATGTACGGTAGCGCTCGATTTCCGTTTCAATCGTCTTATTTGTAAACGGAATCTTGTTCCCGTCGATTAGACCTTGATGAGAGATGCCCCACTCATTTGTTGGTTCAAGATCGCAAACCACGAGAGAAGCAGATCCACGATCCATGTTATCCCCAAAGATTGTCTCGTCTGTTACATTCCACTCTGTACCCGTAATCTTCATTCGATAGCTTAAATTTTCATACGTTTTTGCACTGTCAGAAGCATCATCAGCAAAGAACGAAAGAACTCCCTCTTCTTTTTCCATCTTAAATGGCACTTCATATTCTTGATTGTTCAAAGATACTTGGTTCGTCACAACGAATCGGTATGACCTGTCGCTAAGAGCCTTAACATGCAGCTCAACTTCCGGGGTATCGATTGTTGTGTAATTTGTGATGATAAACGTCTCATCTTCCGTTTTATAGAACCAACGCGTATAGTTAAAGCCCATCTCGAACAACGATGGCATCGTTAATAGTTTCAGCTTCCCGTCTAACTCCACATAGATTCGTTGACCAGATGTTTTCATAACATTCAACGCATTACGTGCATTTGTCATCATCTTATGAAACGAAGTGTTTCCTACTACTAATTGAGAATTGAAAATGCCATACATATAAGAAGTAGTCGTGATTGTGTCCTCTTTTAATGTCACATTATCTCCCGTAACGAGAATATGTCCATGAGGTCGCTCTACGATTCTTTCTTTTTCTTTTAAAACGATATGTTCATAGGTCGGTGTAAAAAAGGATAGAAGCGTATCTCCTTCATACTCTTCTAAAATACGCTCCGGGAAAAGAGCTTCTACTTCTTCCATTTGAAGATCAACTGTTTTTAATGTTCCGTCAAACTGCTCATTACGATTAACTTTTTCAAGCGCAATCGTATCATCAATTGGCTGAGCTTGAACTTCATTCCAAGCTAATACAACCTCATCCTTATATTCAATGGACGTAACAGCTTCTTGATGATCCTCTTTAAAACATCCATAAAAATTGATGTGATGTTTACCATTAAGTGCAAATTGCTCTGATTGAAGTGCAATATAAGCGAATTCGTATTGATATACTTCACTCGCTAAGTATTCGTTATAAAGTGCTTGTGGTACATCTGTTTCTTTATAAGAAGTACCAAAGAACTGAAAACCGTCCGTTACATAACCAATAGATTTTGTTAACGATCCTTGTTGCAAGTAAGGAAACGCTTTTCCATTCGGCTGGTTTTGGCGTGAACAGATCACATAACCAAGCTTCTCATCTTCAAACACACCATGGTCAACATACTGAGCGATGAATGCTTCATTTGTTCGGACAGCTCCAATATGAGCAAGTCCCACATCTTGGCCATAAATAATATCAGCCTTCTCAGCTTTTCCTTCGAGTTCAACATCCCAGAACCAGATACCGCTTTCTTTTAATGAAAAAGTGACTGTATAAGAGATGTCTTGAAATGTACCTTTCCAAAAAACTCGATTCTCATTATATGAAACGATGCTGTTAGATTTAGTACCTAGAAGCGGAGTTACATGAATACCCTCACTGTTGAACACACGTAAATAAAGATTGTTCAAAGAACCATCGATCGGATTACTCATCCATTGGTTGATCATCGTATCATGGTGGGAAGCTTTGTAGATATCACCAGTACTTAAGAACGCAAATGCAAAGTCACCAGCTTTAATCGTGATGTTCCCTTTCGTTAATGTTGTCATTGTCTATCCCTCAATTCTTTTATGATGTCTATATTGTTTATAAAGCTTAATACGGTAAATTCTGTTGATATAAACATGAAGTTTTCATCTCTTTCAACATAAATGAAAGCATTTATCGAAACGTTTCAATTAAATTCAAGAGAGTTCCTAGGTTTTTAAGTTTCATACAGTTATCTTCTTCATTTCCTTTTGCATCAAGGAAAATAGTATATGAAACCTCATGTTTCCAACAATTTATGGAAGGAAACCTCTTTTTGAAAATTCCATGTTGTAAACGATTACAACTTGAATTATAATGTGCTTATCGAAACGTTTCAACAATAATCTCAAAGAAAATTCGGGAATAATAAAAATTGATTGCTTTTACAGGCAAATTATAGGGGGAACTCACATGAAAAAACGCTGGTTTAAAAAATCAATGGTTACGTCAATGGTTGGGGCACTTGTCCTATCTGGCGTATTAGCTGGCTGCTCTTCAGGTTCAGAAGATGGAAAAACAACAATTACGGTTTGGGGAATGGGTGAAGAAGCAAAATCACTTCCTAAGATCGCTGAAGAATTTGAAAAAGAAAATCCAAAGATTGACGTTAAAGTACAAGCCCTTCCTTGGGATCAAGCACACGATAAGCTTTTAACAGCAGTTGCTTCTAAAAAAGGACCTGATGTTGTTCAGATGGGTACAACTTGGATTCCTGAGTTTGCATCCGCTGGAGCATTAAAAGATTTAACACCTCATGTTAATGATTACCCGGAACTAGATCCAAAACATTTCTTTGAAGGTTCTGTTGAAACGACAAAGTTTGAAGACAAAATGGTGGGTGTACCTTGGTACGTAGATACTCGCTTGCTCTACTATCGTACAGATCTGCTCGAGAAAGCTGGTTTCAAAGAAGCTCCAAAAACGTGGGACGAGTTGAAAGAAGCTGCTGATAAGCTAGCTGATCGTGGAAAAGGGAAATATGGAATTTCGATCGATGCTAAAGAACAAAGCTTGTCATTCATGTTCGCTCGCCAAAACGGCGCTGAACTATTAGGAGCAAACAACGATCCTAAATTCAATGATCCTAAATTCGTTGAAGCGGTTGAGTACTTGAACAGCTTCTATGAAAGCGGAGCAGCTCCAAAAGAAGAACTTGGAATGGACATCGTTCAAGGTTTCCGTGGAGATGGAATTCTTCCAATGTTCATCAGTGGTCCTTGGATGATCAAACTGATCAACGACCAAGCTCCTGAGCTTAAAGGTAAATGGGGTACGGCTGTTCTTCCAACAAAAGAAAATAACATTTCAGCACTAGGTGGATCTAACCTTTCTGTATTTGAACATACGAAGCACGAAAAAGAAGCGTTAAAATTCGCAGCATATATGAGTAAGCCTGAAACACAATTAAAATGGATGGAGATGACGAATTCCCTTCCGGCAACCCAAAAAGCATGGGAAGACGAATCTCTTACTGGAAATGAATTTTACAAAGCATTCGGTGAACAGATGGAAGCTTCACAACCGATGCCTGTTATTAAGCAATGGGAAGAAATCGCTCAATCTTATTTAAAGAGCTTTGAGAAGATCTACAGAGGCGGAGCAGATGTTCAGAAAGAATTAGATAACTTCGACAAAAAAGCTGAAGAGATCTTAAAGAAATAAATCCTGTTGATCGGGGTATAACGAGCAGGTTATCCTGCTCGTTCCCTTTTTATCATCAACACGGGTAACGATGAAGGATGTGAAAACATGAAAAGCTATTCAAAAACGACTCCTTACCTCTTCATTGGACCAGCGCTTCTATTATTGGCTTTATTCTCTCTTTTTCCCATTGTTCTTGCATTGGTGATTAGTTTTACAGATATTGACCTAGCTGGACTTGCAGACTATTCAAATATTAGCTTTATTGGAATCGAAAACTATATAAATATCTTTAAAGATCCTATTTTTCTAAAATCGATCGGTAACACTGTCTTTTATGTCGTATTCGGTGTTCCTCTCGTTATCGCATGTTCACTTGGTATCGCTCTTTTGATCAACTTTGGTACAGCGCGTATCTTCAAGGCTTTTCGTCTTGTTTTTTATATGCCTTCGATCACAAACGTTGTAGCAGTAGCTGTTGTGTGGACGTATCTATACAACCCACAGTTCGGTCTGTTCAACTATCTGCTCGGTCTAGTTGGCATTCCTGCTATACCCTGGTTACAAGACCCAACAATCGCCAAAGGATCATTGATCGCATTAGCCGTTTGGCGCGCAATCGGTGTGAACATGATTATTTTCTTAGCAGCTTTACAAGGAATTCCAAAAACGTATTATGAGGCAGCTCAACTAGACGGTGCGAACAACTGGAAACAGCTTACAAAGATTACGATTCCACTTCTTCGTTACGCTATTTTCTTCGTATCGATTACAACGATGATCGGATGGATTCAGTTCTTCGAAGAACCATTCGTTATGACGAACGGTGGACCGCTGGATAGCACCACATCTGTTGCCCTCTTCATCTATCGCAACGGGTTCCAGCTAAGCAACTTTGGTTATGCCGCTGCAGGATCTTTTGTCCTGTTTGTAACGATCATCATCATCACGATGATTCAGTTCCGATTGCAAAAGAAAGATACCGACATTTAGGACGTGAGGTGAGAACATGAAATCAAAAGTATCTGATGCGAAAAAAGCATACAAAATGCAGCAATGGATCGCTGGAATCGTCTTAACGCTTGGCGGCCTTTTAGTAGCCATCCCATTTATTTGGATGATCCTTTCAGCTTTCAAACCTGAAAGTGAAGTCCTTCAGCTCACACCGACTCTGTGGCCTGAAACCTTTACAACGGAGAACTTCGTCTACCTGTTTGAGAACATGAACTTTGGTGTTTATTTGCGAAATACGATCATCATTGTCCTCTGTTCTTTTGTCGGACTATTCTTTAATGCGATGGCTGGATATGCGTTTGCAAAGTACAAGTTTAAAGGAAGAGAAAAGCTCTTCTACCTAGTATTAGCAACAATGATGATTCCAGGACAAGTAACGATGATTCCTGTTTATTTAATCTTAAACCAGATGGGCTTGACGAACACGATGGCAGGTGTGGTTCTACCAGGATTGGTTGGTGCATTCAGCATCTTCTTATTCCGTCAGTTCATGTCTACCATCCCAGACGAATTGCTTGAAGCTGCTCGTTTAGATGGAGCGAGTGAGTTCCGCGTATTCATGCAACTCGTTTTGCCTATTTCAAAACCGATCATGGCCGTTCAAGGAATTCTAACGTTTATCGCGGGCTGGAACAGCTTCTTATGGCCGTTGATCATTGCGAACGACGAAAGTTTGTATACACTCTCGGTAGGCTTAAGTCTTTTAAAAGGGCAATATGGAGGAAACTTCGCGTTGCAGATGGCCGGATCAACGTTCATGGTTGTTCCAATCGTCATCATTTTCATCATCTTCCAGAAGCACATTATTGAAGGCTATACTATTTCAGGTATGAAATAGAAGGTTAGCGTTGAAGAACCCTCGATTCGAATACGGAGTCGGGGGTTCTTTTTGTTTTTTATGTGTTTAGTTTTTTTAGCTTGATTTTCTTTCTATAATAGAGATGAATCAAAATAGCTATTATAAACCCTGAAGCATATACAATATCATTCATGATGCTTTTGAAATGATAAATTTTAGAAAAGATAGAGTACAGAAACAGGCTCCCAGTTAAGATTAAAAAAGCGTTTAGTCCTTTCTCCGACGTTTTGTTCATAAATACCTCCTCTTACCAGATGCTTAAAATGAAATTTGTCGAAAAGCCTATAAATGAATTTGAGGGACTATAAAAACTTTTGAAGGACCATAAATATTTTTAAAGGCCTATAAATTTTTTTGAAGGACTATAAATTTTTTTGAAGGACTATAAATCAAGAACTACGGCCTATAAACCAAAAATTGCTATCCTACCATATTTCAAAATACCACTCTCAATTCAGTACTCCTAACCCCAACCCTCAAGCTCTGACAATAAAACACCTTTTTTCTTTACTAACAAACTAAAATCGCACTCAAAACCCCTCACTGCTGTTAGCAGCCTATCAGTGAAAGAGAACTTATATATTCTTTTAAAATCTCCTTTAAGAGAAAAATAGATGCTCTCTTCTTCTGGACTAAATATTTTACGGTACGTGTTTTTATTTTTTTACACGTTCGCCGCTAAATGGTATCTTTTCACCGATAAACTTCATCGTTTCACTGATAAATTCATACTGACCACCTATGAATCCCTGCTCACCACCTCTAATTCCCTCACTTCCACCTGAAATCCCACAAACCAACTTAGATCTAACAAAAAAACACCTTCATCCATATGGAATCGGGTGCTGCATGCCATTACTGAATAGAGAACTTTTCTTTTTTCAACAGATCCTCTGGTTTCTTACCGATCGGATCTTGGTGGAAGTAATCGCGGATCACACCATCTTTTAGATAGTTAGCGATCGATACCATGATCATTCCTTGATCGAGCGCGAGATATGCTTTAGCAATTTCTCCTGTTTCCACGTTTACAGAATCATAGAATCCGTACTTGCTATACGTATTGAGCTCTTTCAATGCTTTAATGTTTTTTCGAACAGCACTCGGATCATAGTCTAGTGCTAAGAATGATGCATGAGCCGTTACGGTCGCGCCATCTTTGTATCCAGAAGTTCCTAGTGGTGTTGCTGCAAACTCACTGTAACCATCTGGTGTTGCAGATGGAGAGAAGCCCCATGCTTTATATCCTTTTTCTTCTGCAAAAGCTTGCTGTAATTCAACATGTCGCTTGTTGTTCAGCCCAAGCGCATTCTTGCCAAGTTCAACCTCATTTAATACGATTCCAGGCATAAGGCTTTCAAACATGCTTCCGCCCCAGCTCGGAACGAATTTTACACCGTTGTATTCGTAATGTCCTTCAAATACAGAAACGCCATCATATTCATGTGTTTCACCCTCTGGAATCTGTGCTTGCCAGTCCCATTCTTTTGGCATCGTACGGTACATCTTCCACCAGTGATCGCTTGGCACATCGCCTTTACCGATAGAGATATAACTAGCTACACGTGGTTCTGTGTTAAATAAGCCATAGTGATGATCGGTTAACTTCCCTTGTGCAACATCATAACCCCCACGGAATTGTCCCACTTCTGAATCATATAGAGTTGTGTAATTCATGTCTTCAACGAGCTTACTCGTTTGCGGATTAAGCTCTTCATAAGCTTGCCCAACTACAATCAATCCTGCAGACAGCCAGCCGTTATCCACTTGTGAGATGAATTGTCCCCAGTCCTTTTTAACCGAACCATCTTTTGTGTTATACCAGTTAAAATATAACCCATTCCACTTTTCAAGATCTTCAAGTGTATTCAACGTGACTTGGATACGTTTTACCGCTTCTTTTTTTGAAATGATTCCTAATTCTTGAGCAGAGATCGTACTCATCATATACATCCCAATGTTTGTAGGAGATGTGTGTGTTGCGTCTTTTTTACCTTCTGCTGTATATCGAGTCTCATCATAAGTCAAACCTGTTTTCGGATCAGTATGATCTTGATAAAACGTGTATGTCTTCTTAGCAATTGATTTTAACTCCATTTGAAATGCATGATTTTTTCCTCTGTCAGTTGCGGACGCAGATGATGTTACAAAAACATTCGCAAACAAACTGAACATCAATACAAAGCTAATCATTTTACTTGTTTTCATGGACGCATTGCTCCTCTCCATTGTTAGAAAAAACAGTCAATCGAAACGTTTCACCAGTAGTTTATCACGTTTCACCAAAATAAATAAGGAGCATAGAAGCTTTTGCTCCAATGGTTGTATGCGTTTTCATAACAAACAGTAGAATGGTAGGAGAAAAATGATAATAATAGGAAATCATTCCTCATAACAGGAAAATAAAGGATTATGGTTTCTATTACGAGAAGAAAGCTATAAATAGTCTTAAAAGGAGATTTTGCTATGAACAACAAAGCCGTTTATGAAATGCCCGTTGTAAAAGAACGGAAAGAAATAAAGCTAGTTGGATTAAGGGTGCTATGTGAGGGAGATCAATACATTCACGAAATCCCTAAAACTTCAACTGCACTGCAATCACAATTACTGTCCATTCAGCATGTCGTGGATTCATCAAAACAAATAGGTGCGTTCGTTGTTGATGCCCAAACTAAACAAGAAGATGGATACTGGATTTGTGTTGAAGTAGAAAAATATGAAGATGTTCCGGCTGGCATGGTGAAGTTAACCATACCACCTCAAAAATATGCAGTGACCAAACATATGGGAAGAAACGATGAAATTAAAAACAGCTACGAAATATTGCACAACTGGATACAAAAGAATGGATATAACAGACTCCTTAAAAACTGGCACATCGAGATATTTCATACCTTTGATGTAGGTAAACAATTAGAAATCGACTTGTACGATACCATTCAATAAAAACGGAGGTTAGGGTATGAAAGAAAGTTCTCGATCTGTACTTGGTTATAAAAAGATGAAAATTCCTTACGTTATACAGAGTAAAACAGATGATCCAAAAGGTCTCGCCGTCATGCTTCCGGGTATAGGATATACGGTTAAATCACCATTATTCCATTTTTCTTCAAGCGCTTTTTTAAACAAAGAATATGATGTCTTACATGTGAACTATCCTTATTATTCAACAGATTACAAAGATTTTAGCTTTGATGAAATTACCTCTGCCCTTATCCATGATGTTTCCACAGTGTTAAAGGAAGTGGTTGATCACAAAATCTATAAATCTTATTACGTGGTAGGAAAATCCTTTGGCACTATGGCCATTCCTACTGTTTTAGATATGTTACCTGCCCAAAACACAAAAGCAATTTGGCTAACACCTCGTCTAATCGATCTATCTGTTTTTCATACGTTAAGAGTGTGTATACAAGATGGACTTTGCGTAATCGGTGATAAAGACCCCTTTTATGACGCAGAAAAGATAAATGACATCATACTGAATTCCTCTATAGAGAGTATGATTCCTACAGATGCAAATCATGCACTTGAAGTGGACAACGATATTCTAACATCTATTGATATTGTTAAAAGTGTTATAAAAAGGATTGATGATTTTATCACTTTGAAGAACGGAGTATTTAACAATGAACTTTAAACAAGGTGAAGCTGTCGAAATTCTAGAACGAACACCTGCCGTTTTAACACACTTGTTATCAGGGCTCTCTCTTGAATGGTTAAGTAGCAATGAAGGCGGTAATTCGTGGAATGCTCTCGAAGTTGTCGCTCACTTAATCGAATGTGAAAAGAGCAATTGGATACCACGAATTAACAGCATACTTACAAGTCATGAGAATGGACCACTTCCATCCTTTGATCGATTCTCTCATCTAGGAAAAGAAACAGGAATTGAAGAGCTGCTGCGTGAATTTGCGCAGTGCCGACAACAGAGCTTATACCAATTAGGGACTTTAAAAATTGGTTCCTTTGATTTAAATAAAACTGGATTACACCCTGAGTTTGGCTCAATTACCCTACAACAATTACTCTCAACCTGGGTCGTTCATGATTTTACGCACATCAACCAGATTACTAGGATTCTGGCTAAGCGTTATGACTTGGACGTCGGTCCATGGAAAACATACTTAAGCATCCTCAAATAACGTTCCCCACGTGGGAGCTTTTTTTATTTCTCCTCAGAGGAAAATAATGGATTATGTCGAATAATTATAGTTAACTTTATTAGATAAAAAGAAATAGAGAGATTTAGGGGGAAAATTTTATGTATTTACTTGTCCTTCGGCGCATTGTGTATTTTTTGATGCCGATCGTAGGTGTTTTTTTCATTGGTGCACTTCCTTACCTTTTCTTCAGCAATGTTCAAGGTATTGAAGCTGTTGCTCGTTTACTAGATTCTGGTGCACTCGAGAATGCACTCTTTTTAAATCAGGATTTAGGATTATTTTTCGAACCTTATCTTGATAAGATATGGGATTTGTTCCTGAACCTTATAACGTTTTCAAACGTGACTTTTTATGAATATCAACAGGAGAAGTTATTATTCCCAACCATTATAAAACCTTATTTATACTCTATAAAACTAGTATTAGGTGCATTCTTTCTAGCCATAGCTTCATCGATCATACTAGCTTTGATCATCAAGATTTTACCTGACCGCATTCAAAAAGGAATTCGCTTCTTGTTTTTTTCACTAGAGTCCTTACCCGATATCTTTATCGTTGTTATCATTCAATATAGCATGATTCTGTATGTTAGAAATACGGGAAATCTCTTGTTCCCAATTGTACATAGCGATCAAAATCCTAGCTATTTCTTACCGATTTTTTGCTTGAGCATCTTGCCAACTCTTTTCTTAATAAGAACGTTGCTGTTTTTACTCGATGATGAAGATTCAAAAACGTATGTAGAATTTGCCCGCGCAAAAGGAATACGATATGCCCTGATCCTTTATATTCACATGCTAAGAAATTCACTTTTAAGTCTGTTCTATTATTCAAAGAACGTGTATTGGTTACTAATCTCTACACTCTTTATGGTAGAAACAATTATGGCGATTCCCGGTATCACTGATTTTATGCTAGATAACGGTCCTACGACCCCAGATGTCATTACAGTTAGCGTTTTACTCATGTTTGTTCCGTTTTATCTATTATTTACACTTTCCTCTTATGTACTAGAGTATAAGCTGGGACGTACTAATGAGGAGGTGGCGTAAGATGTCTGTATGGAGAAGTCCGTTATTTTTAAGTGGTTTTCTAATTATTGTTACCTTGTTTTTCGGTAGCATCATATATTCACATTTTGTACCGAATGAAAAACAGCCCGTGATGCAAATTCGATTTGACGAACAAAAACAACCTGTTGATTCAGCACCAATCGCTCCGTTTAAAGAAATGCCTTTTGGTACTGATCGGTTTGGAGTCAGCATCATGCATAAGGTCATTGACGGCGCAAAGTATACACTAGGATTTGCCTTCTTAGTCGCGTTCGCTCGCCTATTTTTCGGAACGATACTAGGATTAATCTTGAGTCAGCTGCCTAAGCCTGTACTTCGGATTTCAAGCAAGCTCTTTGAATCCTTTTATTATGCACCTGCAACCATTGTCGCCTATTTGCTTATTTATCCTGTTCTCCAAATTTTCACATGGTCTGTTCCGAAGAACCAACAAACTATATTCTCTTTGCTGATTCTCATATTAATCGCAGTCCCTACCGTGATGGTAACAGTAGCCAACGAAACGTCAAAGTTTTTAGAGAATGAATTTATATCTTCCGTTAAAGTTCTTGGTGGAGGCAGAATTCACAAGCTTCGGAAACACGTATTACCTTATCTAAAACCGCGATTAAGCATTCTATACAGCCAACAGCTAATCGCAACCCTACTACTGGCAGCACATCTTGGCATTTTACAAGTTTTTATCGGGGGAACTGACTTTATCACTCTCGATCCACTAGAAAATAATACGGTGCCTGTTGCTATGATCAATGAATGGTCGAGTATGATCGGTGCTAACTACTATCAAATTCGTGGTGATCGCTGGATCGTATTTGCTCCTCTCGCAGGATTTGCAATTACCATTCTCGCGTTGAACTTTATGGTTGAAGCCATGAAACGTCAATACCTCGCAAAAGGTGCTTACACGAAAAGAACAAGAAGAGTAAGAAAGACAAAAACTCCTGTACAGGTTAAGAAATTGTCTCAAGAGCAGTTTGATAGGATTATGAAAACAGGAACGGACAATTAATGTATAAGAAGGACTCGATGAGGCAAGGATTTACCTTATCGAGTCTTTTATCATTTGTCATGTTTTTCGTTCTTTTTGAATAAAGGAGTATTACACAATAAAAAGGAGTGAACCCTTTGAGTGAAGCAGACCTTAACGTCATTTTTTATACCTTATTCCTTCTACTAGGTTTACCGATCAGCTATAAATACGCTAAATTTACAGTATCACATACGGGCATGGTGCTTCCCCACTTCTTTGTCAGCCTAATGCTTAACTTATGCATAGGTACAGTAGGCATTGTAGGTTGGATTTTCTTTTCTGTAAAAATCTCTAGAGCATTTACCATCGGTGGTATCTATTTAGGGGCATGGATTATTTCAATAAGTCTAGTGGCCTTGTTGGTTCTCCTCTTAATGAAACGTAAATCGATGATACAACGTTTTCACTATCATTACGGTAGATAGCAAAACACCTTCCGCGTTCAGGAAGGTGTTTTGCTTCTTTATGACTTGATACTTTCCTTCTGTAGATCAGAGGCAGGTCCAAAGAATTCAAAATGAATGTTCTCTTTTGGTATATTCAGCGCTTGCAGAGCTGTATATATCACCTGCATGAATGGTATCGGGCCACAGAAATAGTATTCTGCATCATCTTTTAAAGGTAAGATCTCCTTCAACCAAGCTTGATCAATGAAACCCCTCTTCGTGTAGCCCAAATCTTCGTCTAACGGACTTTCATAAACAAAATGTGTAGCAATATGATCTGAAGCTTCTCCAATATCTATAACTTCTTTCTTTAAAGCGTGTGTTTGGCCATTGATTGCAGCATGAATAAATGTAATTTCTCGTTGCGGTTGCTCACTTGCTATAGTTTTCAACATACTTACCATAGGAGTAAGTCCCACACCACCACTTATAAGGACAACGTGCTTTTCACTATCTGTATTTAAATAAAAGTCACCTGCTGGAGCGCTCAAATGAAGGATGTCTCCTTCTTTAACACTCTCGTGCAAATAAACGGAAACCATTCCATCGACAGTATCTCTACCGGTTTCTTTTTTAACAGAGATCCGATAACTGCTTTGTCCTGGAGCATCAGACAAGCTATATTGTCTGATATGTGTGTGTTCCTGACCTGGTATATCCATCTTGATACTCACGTATTGGCCGGGCATAAATTTTGCAAGTGGCATTCCATCTTCCGGTTCTAAATAGAAGGAAGTGATCACAGAGCTTTCTTCTACTTTACGAGTTACGACAAAAGGTCTGAAACCTTCCCAACCCGCATCCTCATACATGTTACGTTCAATCCCAATAAAGACATCCGCGATCACACCATACGCTTCTGCCCAAGCATTGATGATTTCATCTGTTGCAGCATCACCAAGCACGTCTTTAATGGCAAGAAGCAGGTTCTCACCGACAACAGGATAATGCTCTGGCTTCACACCTAAACTTCTATGTTTATGTGCGATTCCTTTTACAACTGGTATAATGGTTTCAAGCTTATCGATATTAGCTGCTGCAGCATATACAGCGTTTGCTAATGCGGCTTGTTGACGTCCTTTTTTCTGGTTTGCATGGTTAAAAATATTTAAAAGCTCTGGATGTTTCTGAAACAGCATTTCATAAAAACGGGAAGTAATCGCTTCTCCGTGTACTTGCAAAACAGGTATGGTTGACTTAATAACTTCAATGGTTCTTTGCTGTAGCATGTCAATTCCCCCTTATATTCTTCTTACAACTCTATCGTAAAAGAATGCTAAAAGAGAATGTGTGATTTGAATCACTTTTCCTTAGGACGTTTTGTGAACATAAATAGTGCTATTCTCTCAGCCACATTTCTGCTTTTCGTTGCATTACTTTTTGAAGTCCAGCAGAATTTTTCGCGTCTTCTAATGCTTTTTTTGCGTATTTTCTAGGAAAGATCTTATACAATGATCTTTTAAAGTCAGCCCCATCACGTGGTTCCTTGTAATTCGAAATCACATACTTCCCATCTTTACTGCTGAGTTTGATTACGGCAGGAACGGAATGGCCGGACTGCCCCTCAGTCTTTGTTCTTTCGTTAAAACCTAAGAACAAAGAATATAAGTAGACCGATGTTACTCCTCCAGTTTCTTTCGCTCCATAGATCTTATGAACTTCAAATTGTTTATCCGTTTCTGGATATACGCCATCATAATGCTGAATGATGTAGTCCGAGATCAACTCATTCATTTCAGAAGTCACTTTTACTTCATTAGAGGAGTGGAATGAAGTACACCCCATTAATAAGAAAAGCAGGCTCCAAGAGATTAACGTCTTTCTTTTAATAAATGGTAACATTCATTTCACCGCTTTCTTTACGTTAAATCTTTCCCCCATAACGATTGTAAAAGGATCATGTATAGAGTAAGCAGCACAGAAAGAATCATAAAGATAACAGAAATGAATCGATAGTTATCTACTTTAGCAAGCGCGCTTCCAAAAACAATCATCGCTAGTACCGTTACTGTGTAATACACAAAAAACATAGGATAAAAATGCAATGGACCTAAAAACAATCCTAAAGAAGCAAACTGTATAGAAAAAGCTAAGATTGAAAATAATGCCCACTTCTCTTTTCCTTTTACTTTCACTGCACCAAATAGCGAAAACAGTCCAGCTCCTAATACCAACAACACTAATGCCCATTCATAGAGAAAGAACAAATTTTCATGATTTACTGCGAAATAATACCCCACTATCATGACAGGAAAAATGGCAAGCAGGAAAAACGAACTTCTCTTTACATATTGATTGCTATCCAATTAATACTCCCCCTTATTAATAGTTTCTCCTATTATATTACCATTTTATGGTTCCCGTTTACTCTTTTCTATTCAAACTATTCAAACGATTTTATAATAATATGATACTATTGAAAGATAAAAAACTTCACAAAGTGAATGAACGGAAACTTTAGCGATTAATATGGAGTTGGCAAAGAGATGAGAAGATCATTAATCACCTATAATGAAAAAACGATCCACCTTACCGAATGGGGAGAAGCCCAAAACCCTACCATTGTTTGCTTACATGGATTAGGAAGTACGAGTCTTAGCTTTCTAGAAGTTGCCGAGGAGTTACAGAAGAATTTTAATATAATTGCATTCGATGCTCCTGGACACGGGAAGTCTGAGCCCTTTGACACAGCTGTGGATTATGAGATGCCTAGACTTGTTGATTGGCTTCATGGTTTGTTAAAACAATTAAATGTAAGCGATTTCTATCTCTTATCCCATTCATGGGGAAGTTTTCTAGCTCTTCACTATTTGGTTCGTTATCCTGAGCATGTTTTGGATACGATCCTAATCGATGGCGGCTATCAAACAAAGCGTATCTGGTCTTCCTCTTTAGAAGAAGAAATGAATCATTATGAAAAAGATTTTGATGAATACGTGTTCGATTCTTGGAATGATTTTTTTCTAGCTGAAAAAGAAAACTATTTGATGTGGTCATCTTTAAAAGATATCGCAGTTCAAGATCTAGGTGTTGAAAGGGAAGGTAAAGTTTGTTGGCATGCTAAAGGTAAAACTGCGCGTCATATCATTCGTGGGATGCATCTGAACGAAACAGAAGATATCTATCATCTTCTTCCACAAGGTATCACTTTACTAGTCGCCACCGTACCTGAACGATTGTCTGAACTAAGATTGCAGACCGCTGAAACATTTAGAAAGAACACAAACGGTGAACTACATATCGTGCCAAATACGACACACTTGTTGCACTGGGACAGACCCCGCATTGTAATCGATGTAGTTTTATCAAAATGGCTAAAATCGGAGGTTAAATGATGGCATACCTACTCGTATATTTTTATAAATTAAAACCTGAAGTAAAAGAAAAGTTTCTTGAAATATCGTCAAGATCAAATAAAAAATTTCAAGAATACGGAGGTGTAACAGAACAGATTTTCAAATTATCCACATCTCCCAAAAATTATGGGTTCTCCTCTATTTCTGAAAAACTACAAGTTGATGAAGGAGAAGAACTTTGGATCGGCCTTCTGCGCTTCCAATCTGAAGAACATGCACGCATGACGATGGAGGACTTCGATCAAGATCCAGAGATGAAAGAACGTTTAGACGAATTTGTAACTTTTGTAGCACCACTTGAAAAATTAGTTTTTGGTGAGTTTGTTTCTGAAACTGAGGTAGTGAACGTATAATAGAACGACCAGCACTATAATGAAGATGAATAAAAAATGCATCTCCTTGCTTAAAAGGAGATGCTTAACCAAATTCTTTTTGATGTGCTTTTTTCATCTTCAGATATTCTTCATCTGTTCGTGCTAATTTCCACTTCTCCTCGAAAATTGCGGCTGACTTTGCTTTCACGGGATCAATCTTCCTCTTATTCACCTCACCCTCTTCGTTGTATTTCCTTCCGCCTTTATAGTTCGTATAACGTCTTGCGCGTGTGTATCCCATCTGTAAAAACTTCCTTGCCATATCCGCTCCAACAAAGTCATTATTTTTCTTATAGTCTAGAAACTGTTCATAGATTTTCTTAGAAGATTTTTCTGCTTCTTCTGGGGTCTTAAAGCGCCAATGCGGCAAGATCTCACTCTTATAAGGTTCCACTAATAATACCCCTTGCTCACCACGGCCGACACGATACTTTTCAGGATGTTTTCGAAAATCGATAGTATCAAAGTCAAGATCATAATCAAAAGCCATTTCCTTTTCCTCCTTTTTGTTATCGTTACCCTAAAAGAAAGAAATCAAAAATAAAGAGTGTATTCGTATTCTATGTTGCTTTTGAAAGTTGTTGGTTACCGCTGCAAGTTGCTCGCTTTCCACTGGGCGTACGGTGAGCCTCCTGCCGCTTTGCGCCATTAGGAGTCTTACCTGTCAAGTTGCAGTGGCTATCTCCTCAAGGTCAAAAAATCTAAGAAGGAAATCAAAAAAGAATTTATGCAAAAAAAAACCGCTGCTTCTTTAAAGAAACAACGGACCTATTACTTTTACTGAACAACTTCATATAAACTCTTCGATGCGCCTTCTACAAATGGACATGGTTTTCCTGAATAAAAAACAGTTAATTCATGCATCGCTCGCGTACAAACTGTATAAAACAATTTACGTTCCCGTTCGAGTTGGTAGCCTGATGCATCAAATATCGTTACTGCGTCAAACTCAATTCCCTTGGCTAGATAGGATGGGATGACGATTACTCCCTTTTGAAAAGAAGCATCCTCATCAATCATGAGCCTCACATCTAGCTTACCTCTTAGTTTCTCATAAACCTCTTTGCTCTCTTTAGCCGAACGGCAGATCACCGCTATCGTTTCATGGCCTTTGTTCATCCAATTCCCTACAAGATCCTTCACCTGATCAAAATGATCTTCTTCACGTTCTACTGCCGCAATAACGGGTTTTTCACCTGAACGATTAAACGGAATTATCTCGCTTCCGTCTTTCAAAAGACTTTTCGTAAACTCTACAATTTCTTTTGTAGAGCGATAACTTCTTTGCAAAGTAATCGTTTGAGGATTCTTCTTATTCAATAAGTTTTTGAGCATACTGAACGTTTCATCTGACGCATGAGCGTAAATTGATTGATTTAAGTCACCTAATATCGTTAAGTTTGCTCTCGGGAAAATACGCTGGATAAATGCAAACTGAAACGGCGAGAAATCTTGTGCTTCGTCAATAAAAACATGACGAACAGCTGCATTCGATTGAAAACCTACTAATAATTCTTTTACATATAACAGCGGAGTAGCATCTTCATTGGCTAAATGGTTTTGTTTCAGATTAAACAATGTTTGATTGCAGATTTCGTTCCAAGTATTTACGTCCTCCATCAATCGTGTGTTTTTCTGAAACAACTTTGCATATAAGTTCTTTATATCAATAAACGAAAACTGTTCGATGCTTTCTCTAAGTGATTTAAAGGCGATTCGCGTCACATAAGCCGATAGCACTTTTTGTTCACTCGAAAGATCGTTGAATGAGTCAGCTCCGTATTTATTGCGTTCCTCTAACTTCTCATACAGCCTTGTATAAACATTTCTATCAAGAAGCTGTATCTCTTTTTCAACCCATGGTTTCTTACGTTCTCTTCGTTCTATTTTCTTCAGCTCTTCTAAGATCCAAGCCACCGTCTTTTTCATTCGATAGGGAACAGTTTCTTTCTGATCGAGAGAATAGAAGTATTCACTGATCTGTTTAGAACGAATCACAATACGGTCTCGAAATCTCACATTTAAAAATTGTATGCCGGATGTACTTAACTTCTCAGCATAGCGATGAATCGCTTCTAGAAATTCAACAGAGGCTTTAAACTGTATTGCTTCTACACGCTTTGAATTTTCTTGTTCAGATAAAAGCTCTTCCATCTGCTCAAAAGGCGTTTCAATCGAGTAGTCTCCTCCTAAGTGGTGCTCCACATAAGCGTGAAACGTGGTTTGTTCCATGTTCTCCTCGCCCAGTTCTGGCAATACGTTTGCTACATAACTATTGAACATGTTATTAGGTGAAAATAAAACAACATGGTGCGACTGTATGGTTTCTCGATCTCGGTACAACAGAAAGGCTACGCGCTGAAGAGCTGCTGATGTCTTCCCGCATCCAGCTGCACCTTGAACAACAAGTAGATCACTTGCTGTATTTCGTATGATTGCATTTTGCTCTTTTTGAATGGTCGCGACGATGCTTTTCATTTGTGTATTCGCTTGGTTGCCTAATACGTGCTGTAACAATTCGTCACCGATCGCTTCTCCTGTATCAAACATTCCTGTTATTTGAGCATTCTTAATCATAAATTGCCGTTTAAGTTCGAGCTCTCCTTCAATGGTACCACTCGGCGCACGAAAATCAGCTTCACCGAGAGAGTGATCATAGTATAGACTCGAAATTGGCGCACGCCAATCATGGACAAGAAACGTGCTTGAAGATTCATCGTAATAGGATGCTATTCCGATATAGACTTGTTCTATTTCCTCTTCTCCGTCCTCTTTAAAATCAATTCGACCAAAGTAAGGGGAACTTTTTAATTTTTCATAGGTTTTAAGTCGAGCTTCAGCAGAAGTATGACTTCGTTCGATCTCAGACAATAATTCTGACTGCTGTTTGATGCTAGCTGCCGTTTCAATTGCATCATCAGCATCTTCTAAATTCACTGTAACATCAGACCAAAAATTCTTTCGGATTTGAACAACATCAGCCTTCTTTCCTCCGAGATGATCCAGAAGTTTATCTGTTGCATCAGAAAGTTTATGAATAACTTGATCTACACGCTTTTGTTCATTTTGTTGTTCCTGATCCCATGTTGTCATCCGATTTCCCCCTACAAAAAAATTTATTAGTTAATCGTTGACACACGTTCCTGTTTTATCGTATAATAAAATTAGGAACAATTATAATTAAATTAAGTAATTAGTGCGTCTTTTCTATAATAGCATATTTCTGTATATAAAGTACATAGATAAAAACAGTGAATCTCTAAAAGGTTTTCACTGTTTTTTTGTTTCAAAAAAATTATGCTTGTTTAGCTGTTTGATTTTCAATTATTCTTTTTATCGCATGCATTTGTCCAAGGTGATACGTTTCGTGAAAAACAGTGAAATTTACAAGTTCACCAAAAGTAGTTAAATTAAATACTGGTTTCTCCAGCTTCTCAAATAAGCGTTCTTCTGGCATCTCTTTTACACGTACTAACTGTTCTTCTAACTGCTGTTTGAGTTTTTTAAGAGTAGGAACTTCACCTTTCCAATCTGCAGGACTTGTTCCTCTATTAAATAACTCAATATATTGCTTTGGTAGGTTTGAAGAATTCTCTGGGAACCCAAACATGAAGTATTCCGCAGTCGTGAGGACGTGTCCCATGTGCCAGCGGATATTATTGTTAAACCCTTCAGGTTGAATATCTGCTGCCGACTCATCTATTCCATCCATTTGCTTTAGGAAGAAGCTTCTCGCTAGTTCAAAATTTTGAATTGTTAATTGATTCATAATAAACCTCCTCAGAATTTGTTCTTTCACCACTCATCATACGTGTACAATTGGTTGAAGACAAACGTTATGCTGAAGCATAAAATATCTATTCTGATCGATAGTTATCGTGAATGGGTGTAAATAGATCTTCATCCGTTTTACGTACTACTGAAAAATGGTCGACATTATAATGTCCATGCAAAACTTTATTGTGATGACTTACGATCTGTTCTGCTTTTAACACTTCTGTATCTGAAGTAGAGTGACCATCTTCAACAAGTGTGACATCGAAGCCAGAGACGGTTGCAAATCGTACAGCCGTATCGATGCAATGTTCTGTTTTGCAACCCATTAGAACGAGATGGTCTATTTTTTCATCTTTTAGATAACTTAACAATGGTGTGTTGTAGAAAGCATTCGTTGCCTGCTTATCAAAAACTTTGGCATCCTTTGGAACATGAATAGCAGAATGAACCTCAAAACCTTCTCCCTTTCCCTCAGAAACATCTACGTCTCTAACAAAAACAAGGGCAGCATCTGCTTGCTTCGCTTTTTCAATAACTACATTTATGTTTTGAAGCAATCCTTCTTTGTTATAAACTCCCTGCTCACTCGCATTCCCCTCGATTAGTTCTTGTTGTGCATCAATAACCAATAAAGCATGTTTCAAATTACCCGCTCCTTTTTCGTTTATCACTTTATTACTTCTTTTAAAAGTACAAAAATCCTTGCCTTTCATATATTTATTTCAACAAATGGTTAATACTAACAAAGAAGGAATTTTTTATAGTTGCGAAAAACAGGATATTATCTAATAATAGTAAGGTTCAACAAGTGAGTTATTTAGGAGGAAAAGAAAAATGAAGTACATCATCTTTCTGGCTGGAGTGGCAGCAGTTTTCTTGTTAGCCTTTCTTGTCAGCAATGATCGCAAGAAGATTAAATACAAGCCAATCCTAGTCATGCTTGGATTACAGCTTATCCTTACATACTTTCTATTAAATACAGGCGTCGGCCTTGTCATTATAAAAGGTATCTCTAAACTGTTTGAAAAGTTGTTAAGCTACGCAGGTGCAGGGGTTGAATTCGTGTTCGGCGGCCTAGCAAACGAAGCTGCAATGCCCTTTTTCTTAACTGTTTTATTACCGATCGTGTTTATTTCAGTATTGATCGGAATCGCACAGCACTTTAGAATCCTTCCATTCATTATCAAGTGGATCGGTTTTGCGCTCAGTAAGGTAAATGGCTTAGGAAGACTTGAGTCTTACAATGCAGTTGCTTCTGCTGTTTTTGGACAATCAGAAGTATTTATCTCAGTAAAAAAATTATTAGGTCATCTACCAAAGCATCGTTTATATACGCTTTGTACATCTGCCATGTCTACCGTTTCTGCTTCAATTCTTGGAGCATACATGGCCATGATCGATCCAAAGTATGTGGTAACCGCTCTCGTGCTTAACTTATTCGGTGGATTCATCATCGCGAACATCATCAATCCTTATGAAGTTACGGAAGATGATGACATCATTGAAATTGAAGAAGAAAAACAAACCTTTTTCGAGATGCTCGGTGAATACATCATGGACGGTTTTAAAGTTGCCGTAATCGTCGGTGCCATGCTTCTTGGATTTGTAGCATTAATCGCATTAATCAACGACGTGTTTGATATGATTTTCGGAATTACATTCCAAACAATGCTCGGATATGTATTTGCTCCAGTTGCATTTTTAGTTGGTATCCCTTGGGCAGAAGCTGTTTCTGCAGGTACGATCATGGCAACCAAACTTGTTTCGAATGAATTTGTAGCTATGATCGATCTAGCAAAATACGCGAAAGACATGTCTGATCGAACAGTCGGGATCGTCTCTGTCTTCCTTGTTTCATTCGCCAATTTCTCTTCTATCGGTATCATTACTGGTGCTGTTAAAGGTTTACATGAAGAACAAGGAAATACGGTTGCTCGTTTTGGATTAAAGCTTTTATATGGTGCTACATTAGTAAGTATCTTATCTGCAGCAATTGCGGGTCTGTTTTTATAAAGAACTCAAAAAAAGAAGCCTGGGGCTTCTTTTTTTGTATCCACATATTAAAAAAACAGCTGTCTCTTTAAGAGACAGCAATAATTACTATTATTGAAGTTCTGATGCAAATTGACCAGGGATCAACTTTAATTTTTCGTGAACTGAATTCAACTTTTCTTCAAAGCCTGTGAACAACTCATCAGCTTCAGTTGCTTTAGCTTCATCTTCTAAGCCAGCTACACGAGCTTCATAAGATTTTTTAAGCTCTTCAAGAGAACCTTTTACAGCTTCTTGGTTTTCTTTTGATAGATCTGATGGTACTTCAATGGATGGAATCTCTGCAACTGCTTTTTCACCGCTTGCTTTTGCATCTGCTTTTAATTTATCAAGCTCTGCTTGCGGAAGTGCTTCTTCGCCTTCTTTTTCTAGACCTGCAGCATATGCGTTGAATGGAGCGTGGTATCCACGAAGCTGGTTCATAAGATCACCTTCAAAGTTAAGAAGTGTGATTTTTTCAGCATTTCCATCTTCTTTCTTTTCTGCAGCCGCTGGTTTAGCCTCTTCTTTTGGTTTCTCTTCTTCCTTGCTGCAACCTACGCTAAGCGCAAGAACAGCAGCCGCTGTTACCGCTAAAAACTTTTTCATCGAGAAAGCCCCCTATATATTTCTATTTTTTGGAACTTTCTCATTTTAATACTTTTTCTTACTATTGTAAATTAAAATGTATCCGTTTTCTTATAAAGAGTTAAAAATAATGCTGAAGCCTTAATATGATTGAATTATCTAACTATTCTTGTAATTCCCCTATTTTTTTCTTTCAATATAAAAGTTATCTTTCTATACTAACCGTGGTTTTTAACCTTTTTCTCATGATGTAATAGCCATTCTTTTCTCCATAAGCCTCCTGCATATCCTGTTAGGCTTCCGCTTGAACCTATAATTCGATGACAAGGAACCACAATACTTAACTTGTTCTTTCCATTAGCATTCCCTACCGCCCGAACCGCTTTTTCTTTTTGAAGCGTGATGGCAATATCTCGATAAGAGGCGGTTTCTGCGAACGGAATACCAACTAGTGAGTCCCAGACTGTTTGTTGAAAAGGAGTACCGCTATATTGGAATGGAAACGTAAAAGTTTGCCTTACACCTTCAAAGTATTCTATAAGTTGATTTCGACAGTCGAGTAGAACAGCAGGAATCTCCTCTTGGCTCTCAAGCGCCATCTCTTTTTCTAAGAAAAGAATGGACTGAACGACGTCTTCTGTTCCTAGTATCTCTATAACGCCTATAGGAGATTCTATCTCTAATTTATAGTGCTTATTCATATAACGACCTCCATAAATAAAAAGTGGCGTATGCTTCCCATCCACTCCAATTTTCCGCTTGTTTCTTTAATTCATTCATTGTTGGCTTTTGCTGCCATTTCAACTGTTTCATCACGGCATTCTGCAGCCCTACGTCAGCAACAGGAAAAGCATCGGGCTTTAGTAAACATTTCATCAACACATAATCTGCTGTCCAAGGTCCGATCCCTCTAAGGGAGATAAGTTGTTTAGCAGGATCTTCAGAAGATTTCAATATTTCCTTCGACAGACGACCTTCCACTATTTCTCTTGCTATACCAATCACATATTCGGCTTTTCGTGTTGTAAATTGAAGATTTCTTAAATCATCAGTCTGAAGATCTGCGATAATTTCAGGAGATGGGTATGCCCAGTATTCATTCTCATGAAGGACTAGCTTCTTCCCAAAATTCTCAACTAACCTCTTCTTTAAGGTATAGGCAAAAGGTAAGTTGATCTGTTGTCCCATGATCGCCCAAGTCAATGCTTCAAAAAGATCAGGAATACCGATCATACGTAAACCATAATAGCGTTCTACGAGCGGCTGTAATAGGCTATCTTCTGAAACAGCTTCATAAAATGATGAAAGATCCTGCTTCAGGTCAAACCAATTCTCTATAAATTCAACGACCGTTTCCATGTTATGTGGCTCCCTATCTGGGAACTCGATGATGAGAACGTGATCTTTGTAGCTGATCTTGATCAAGATCAGCTCACTATTCACCATAATTACTTTGTATATATTGTTCTCATGTATGTGATGAAGAATTTCTAATGGTGATCTCTTAAGAAAAACCAAACATTCTCTATAGGAGAATTCTAGCGGTAACTCTATCTTTAATCCCTCATCAGATGCATTCCATCTCATGATTTGTTCCCTGTTGTTTCTTCCGCTTTTCGGTAGTCACTTGGTGAGCATTCTTTATACGTGCGAAACGTTTTATAAAAGTTAGAGGGGCTCCGAAATCCTGATTCAAAACATATCTCAAGACATGTTTTTGAAGTATTTCTTAACAGGTATGCTGCTTTATCGATACGAATATTCTCCACATATTCTCGAGGCGTAACATTCATCTCTTCTTTAAACAATCGTTCGAGGTAGAATGGGCTCACTCCAGAGTACTTCGCTACATCTTGTAGAAGAATTCTTTTATGATGGTTATTTACTAAATAACTAGTTGCTTTTCTAATCAGATTGATATGTGGACAATGTTCGATCTCCGGCTGACATCTTTTACATGCTCGATAGCCTGCTTCCTCACATTGAGAAATTGAGTCATAAAATACTACGTTTTTCTTTTTAGGTTTTCGCGAACGACAAGATGGACGGCAATAAATCTTTGTTGTTTTTACTGCTGTATAAAAAAGGCCGTCATATGACCTGTTACATTCCATAATTTTATCCCACATCTCATCAAACGACATCTGTATGGTATTCATTAACCCACACCTCCATCAATCAGCTTTCCATCATTTTAACAATTTCAATCGAACAAATCGTCCTCATTCTTGCTGTTATGGTCTTCTTCACTCAACGTTAAACATCCTAAAACAACGGTATACAAAAAGAGTGACGATCCGCCACTCTCATTGATCCTGTATTTACTTAACCGATGCTAGTCGACCCTTCTTTTTCGACCCGCTCTTTGTCTTATATTGATAATAGATGACAAACGCAATCAAGAACGATGAGATACCAAACCCTATGACCATTTTATGAAATCCAATCGTATCAAGGAACAAACCTGTTAACAACATCAGAACTTGGAAGATAATATTATCAACCATCCCTTTAATAGAGAAGAACCTACCATGATAGTCTGATGGGACATCTGTCTGAAAAATGGTAGTAACAACAGGAAACAGCGTTCCAGCAGCTAGCCCAAATAATCCGAAAGACACAACCGACATGATTGGATGTTCTGCTAAAAATAAGGATGTGTGCGCCGCTGCGATAATGAATGTAATAGCGAACATATAGTTTAGCTTCGGATTATCTCTAAAGAATTTCTTTGATAAAAACGTTCCAATGAATACACAAACTCCTTCAGTCGTATAAAGAATTCCTTTAATACCGGCATTATCCTGCAACTCACTGATCTCAATCACCATTAAGTTGAATCCAGATAAAAATAGGTAAGCAGGAATTAATAAAAAGATACCATACACAACTTTACGTTCGTTCTTTATAATGGGATACAATTCCCTAAGCGTTCTGAAGAAATTATCCTTTCTACCTGAGGAATCTGCTTTCTTAGGCGGTTCCTCCACATCTAAAAAGAAAGTAGAAATAAGAAGGATCACATACGAAATAAGTGTAACCGTATACAAAGAAAACAGAGACATACCCACCAACATCACTCCGCCTAGCGCAGTCCCTACGATCCTAGATGCAGTAAAGATGTTCATGTTAACACCATTAGCATCTAGAAGTTCATCTTTTTTTACGATCAAAGGCAACATGGTTTGCATAGCAGGCTGAGAGAATGTACCAGAGATCCCGATTACAAGTGTATAAACGACCATCCACCAAACATTGTTATAAGCGATCGCCAAATACATAAAGAAGATAGCTGCACATCGAGCAAATCCAGCATAGATTAAAATCTTTTTCTTGTTGCTGCGATCAATGATTCTTCCCGCCATCGGTGCAAGAAAGATTCCTACTAGAAACCCTGCTAAAATGATTAAAGCCTGCAAAAAAGAGGATTCAACATTCATCTGCAAAAATTCAAGATTCCCAATAATCCCTACCCATAGACCCGTGCTAGATACAGCCAGTCCAAACATCAAAATTAAAAAATTCCGGTTTCTCCACATGTTCCCTTGCTCCCCTCAGTCATACCGAAATCATTAATAAAACAAGGACCTGACTACCTGTGAACAATTCCACTCGATCCTATGTACGCGTTTAATTTCTAGTATTCTATATTCGTTTGTAGTATGTATACATGCATTCTTATTTGGAAGGTTAAAGAAGATTGCTCATTTTCTTTATAGCGGATGCAATCACATCCGGCGCATCTAAATGAACAGAGTGACCCGCACCTTTAGCTTCTAAGAATTCACTCCGAGTAGACAGATTCAGTTGATCTAAAATCAGGTCTCGCCAAACAGATTCAAATCTCTCCATCTCCCATAGTGGAATGTTCTGTGCTTTTGCTAACTCCCTTTGATACGAAGGATCACGAGCAATTACAGTAAGTGGCAGATCGCGAAAAGTCCCTAATTCTTTTATAGACTGGGCATCTTCATCCCAGCACTTTAGCTCAGAAGCCAACGCTTTATAAAACTCCGGTTTCACACCAAATTCAAGCAGTCTTTGTTGTGCATCTTGTGGTAACTTTTTTTGTCTATCCGTCAACTCTGGCATTAACTCATCCTTAAGGGCCTCAGCATCTTGATCTGCTTTTTCTAGCCATTCTTTAATCAATAACTCGTTTGTCTGCCCTTCTAAGAAAGACAATTCAAGCTCATCAAGTTTATAAGAATCGACAGAGGATGCATCCACCAACACCACGCCGCATACCTTCTCAGGAAATCTCTTTACAAAATGCTGAACACACAGTCCGCCATACGAATGACCAACTAAGATTATTTTTTCATTGATCTTTAGTTTGCGAAACAGTTCGTTTAGTTCATTTGTCAATTGATAGGTATGACGTTCTTCAGATCCGATCTCACTATTACCAATACCTGGACGATGAATCATAATCACTTTATTCGTTGTACTTATTGATTCACAGACCTCATGCCAGCTATCAAAGGAAACGCCCATGCCAGGTAGAATTACGACAGGTTTGCCTTTATCACCCTTTTGGAACACTTCCATTCTATGATTAATAACGGAAATTAAATCAACCACAACTTCACCTCATTTTCTTAATTATACCATTTTCATTCCAAGCGGTATCTGTTTTCAGCCTCTGTTATAATGACAAGAGTAGAAGTTTGAAAGGGGTACACTATGAAACAATTAATTCTTGCTGAAAAGCCTAGTGTGGCAAGTGATCTTGCCCGTGTCCTAGGATGTAAGCAACAGAATAAAAGTTATATTGAGGGACCGAAACACATCGTTACTTGGGCACTTGGTCACTTAGTTGAGTTAAAAATGCCAGAAGATTATGACAAGCAATATAAACAATGGCGCTTGGAAGACCTTCCGATTATTCCAAACCATATGGGACTAAAAGTAATCCGACAAGTGAGTCACCAGTTTCGTGCAGTTGAACAACTTTCTAAACGAAAAGACATTAGTGAGCTTGTAATTGCAACAGATGCTGGGCGTGAAGGCGAACTTGTGGCTCGCTGGATCATGGAGAAAGTTAGATGGCAAAAACCAGTGAAACGTTTATGGATTTCTTCTCAAACAGACAAAGCGATTCGAGATGGTTTCAATCAACTCAAACCCGCTAAACAATATGACAATCTTTATCAATCTGCCGTTTGCCGTTCTGAGGCAGACTGGTTGATTGGACTGAACGTTACAAGAGCGTTAACAACAAAGTACAATGATCCGCTTTCTGCAGGTCGCGTTCAGACGCCAACTCTTGCGATGATCCTTGACCGCGAGCAGGAGATCAACTCGTTCCAGCCAAAAGACTTTTGGACGATTGATGCGACGATTGGCATGTTAAAAGCATCATGGGAACATAATGGTGAGAAACGACTGTTTGATGAGAAAAAAGCGACAGACATCGAAGCAAAAGTAAAAGGGCAACAGGCAACTGTAGCTTCACTTCAGAAGAAAGAAAAAACAGAAGCACATCCGATGCCTTATGATCTTACTGAGTTACAACGAGATGCCAATCGTCGTTTCGGTTTCTCGGCTAAAAAGACTTCTTCGGTGCTACAAAAACTTTATGAACAATACAAACTTGTTACGTATCCTAGAACAGATTCCCGCTACTTAACGAAAGATATGGAAAATACGATGTATGATCGACTTCAAGGTATGTCATCTGGATATCGTGAAGAAGTGCAGCCTCTGCTTAAGAACAAAGGAAACGTAGTAGCTAAAAAAGTGTTTAACGACTCAAAAGTAACGGATCATCATGCGATCATTCCAACTGATGAATACCTACAATTAGGAGATCTCGATAACGATGAACGCAAATTATATGACATGATTGCACGCCGCTTCCTTGCTCTTTTTTACCCTGCGTATCGATCGGAAACGTTGACCGCTTCATTAAACGTTGCGGGTGAAACATTTATAGCTCGTGAAACGCTAGTCCTTGATCCAGGGTTTAAAGTGCTGTCTGGTAAAGAAGAAGAAAGCCCGCGTGCACTTGCCAATCTAAAAGAAGGTCAATCGTTATCTGTAAAAGAGGTAAATGCGGAGAAAAAGCTAACTGAGCCGCCTTCACGTTTAACAGAGGCTGACCTATTATCTCGTATGGAGAAGTATAGTTTAGGTACTCCAGCCACTCGTGCTGATATCATTGAAAGACTGCTAGGTTCTGAAGTTCTTGACCGAAAAAATAACAAACTCCATCCTACGCCGAAAGGAAAACAGTTGATCGAGCTTGTGAACGATGAGTTGAAGTCACCTGAACTCACTGCTAAATGGGAGCAAGAACTTGAAGCAATCGCACGCGGTAAAGGAAATCCAAAAGAGTTTCTAGCGAACATCCGAAAACAAACGAAACAGCTTGTAATGGAAATCAAAACAAGCTCGCAGGAATATCGTGCGCATAACCTCACAGGATCCAAATGTCCTGATTGCGGAAAATTATTGAAAGAAGTTAAAGGACGCGACGGCAAAGTTCTTGTCTGCTCTGATCGTGATTGTTCTTATCGCCGCCGTAAAGACCCTAAGCTATCAAACCGCCGTTGTCCCCAGTGTCATAAGAAGATGGAGCTTCATAACGGAAAGGCTGGCACTTATTTTCAGTGTAAACCATGTAATGTAGTGGAAAAAGCTGAGGATAAGAAAAAGAAAGTGACGAAGCGTGAAGAACGCCAGCTTCTTAAGAAGTATAGCAATAAAAATGAAGATGAAGGCTTTGGAAACAGTCTAGCAGATGCTCTAAAAGCAGCGATGAAAGATAAAAAATAGACGAAAAGCTAACTTCTGAGGTCGAAATAGCAAATTATTGCTGTTTTGACCTCATGAAGTTAGCTTTCTTTCGTGTAAGGGGGTTTAATTTATACGCGATAAAACGTCGATCTGTCCGATTGCATGATGAATCTGTCGGATTCGAGTGTTAATCTATCCGATTGAACGAGTAATCTGTCCAATTCAAGCATTTATCTGTCCAATTGAACCGTTAATCTGTCCAATCCCAAAGTAGCTCTTCTTACTCACCTTATATGTGGCAAAAGCCTCTAAACCATAACCGCATCTACCTAAATTTATTGCCCCACTTCCACACCAGATTTCTTCATCTGCTTTTCATGTGCTTTACCATGAGCTCGGTTTCGATCTTCCTCTACTTCACGAGATATCTTAACTCCTTCTGCAACAGCTGCTGCTCCAATCTGTTGGATACCGTTCTGATCTTTTTGATAGACAAAGGAAGCACGCGTAGATATTGCAGCACCTGGTGAAGTGACAAACGGAACGACTCGATAATCAGTTCGCCATTCTTCAGGTGTAACCGTACATCGCACATATCCACGGTAATCGTTAAAGAATTTAATATGAGAATTCAATCCTAATATCTTATCTGTATCAGAACGCTTATCAGCACCATTTCCACCGGATGTGATCGATGTTCCAACAAATTCAGCTCCTATTACATTGGAAGATGAATCATTGTAATCCACTTTTAGATCACACGCCCAGCTCGCGTGTACATCACCTGTTAATACAACAACATTATTTAAATTCTTTGATTGTATAAAATTTGTGATACGTTCACGAGATGCCGTATATCCGTCCCATGCATCCATACTCAGCCGAGGTGCATCAGCTGTACCATAATTTCTTTGTGCAAAGAAAACTTGCTGAGCTAGAACATTCCAATGCGCTTTAGAGTTTCCTAGATTTTGAAGCAACCAGCGTTCCTGTTCACTTCCTGTTAATGTTCGATTCGGATCTTGAGATTCTGGAGTAGGCGGTTTACTTCCGTCTCCGTTCGCTTGATCGTCGCGATATTGTCTTGTATCCATTACATTGAACATTGCTAAGTTTCCATAAGTGAAATCTCGATAGAGCATCATATCCGCTCCGTGCGGTAAGGATGAACGACGAAGTGGCATGTGTTCATAATACGCTTGATAACCCGCGGCACGACGCTTTACAAACGCTTCAACAGATTGACCTTTTTCAGGGATCATGTTTGCATAGTTGTTCTCTACTTCATGATCATCCCACGTTACCACCCAAGGAAATGCAGCATGAGCTGCTTTTAAATTGCCATCAGAACGATACTGAGCATGTCTGTTTCGATAGTCTTCGAGTGTCATGATCTCAGGACCGCTATGTGTTCGAACATTGCCAGACGGTGATACATAATCATTCGGTCCGTACTCGTATATGTAGTCACCTAAGTGAACAACAAAATCTAATTCTTCTTCGGACATATGCTGATAGGCGGTAAAGAAACCATGTTCATACTGTTGGCAAGATGCAAAAGCAAATGTCATGCTTTTTACATTCGCACCTTTTCTAGGGAGGGTCTTCGTTCTTCCCACAGGGCTATACTCATATCCGCTTTTAAATCGGTAATAGTATATGTGATTTGGCTTAAGATCATCTACTTCAACGTGTACAGAGTGCGCGAGATTGGGACGCGCGAGTTCTGTTCCTTTTTGAACGACTCTCTTGAATCTTTCGTCTTCTGCAATCTCCCATTTAACAGGTACAGCTTGATTAGGCATACCTCCCCCATTCAACGGATCTGGTGCTAACCTTGTCCATAAAACAACGCTGTCTGCTAATGGATCACCTGAAGCTACCCCTAATGTAAACGGATAATTTCTAAATGTTGGTGCTGCGTTCACTTCGTAACTGCCTAGCGACTGTGCAATTGTAAGCCCCAGTGAGATTCCTGCAATTTTTCCGGCACCCGAAAGAAATGTTCTGCGATCCAATTTGTTTTTTTTTAAGCTGTCTTCCGTAAGCTTCTTAATCCATTCATCCATCGGTCTTTCATCCATACTTGATGCAACCCCTTTTAAATGAATTTAGTACAGGTTTCATTATAGAGTGGAAATATTAAGAAACTATTTTTTCATGTAAACGTATATAGGTTTAATCATAGGAACAACTTACTAATCCTATTATCGATAAAAAAAGGAAGAACTGTGGCGGTTGTTTTTCATCACATTTCAAAAAACAATCTTATGCTTCAAATGTCCTGTTCTTCTTTATAAAATCTTTACTTCATAAATATAATTTTAGTTAAAGTAAAAGTTTTTTATCTTCATCAAAGGTAAAGGTGATGGCTAAATGGCACTTAGGCGTAAAAAGAAAAAGAAGCAGACGAATGAAACATACACATGGCTAGATTTTATAATTGATCTTTTATTAGTTATTCCTGAACTAATCATATGGCTCATTCGACTTCTGGGAAGAAGTGTTTTTAAACTATTTGACGGCATTTAAAAGACTGAACTCTCATTGGTAGAGTTCAGTCTTCCTTTTTGGCTCTATTCATTTCATAAGAACCTACTTAACTATTTATTTATTTCTTTCTCCCACTTGTCCTTCCAAGCCTTTACTTTATCATTGATCTCATTTTCTGCTTTATCGGCTTCTTCCTTTTTTTCGTCGTAGACCCTTTGAAATTCTGCTTTTCGAATGTCATTGCTCTCTTCTGCTCGTTCAATGACTTCCTCACCTGTTTTAGAAGAGATATATTCATTTGTCTTTAGATATAATACCGCATTGCGAATACGTGATTCTTCACGATCTGAAATTTCATCTAACGGAATCTTGCTATCATTCAGCCGTTTTCGGGCATCGATGTAATCCCGCCCACTGACTCCTTGTGTCCAGACCAGCTGTCCAATGGTAGGACGCCATTTTTTTAACACTTGATCTTCAAGCGAAGCTTTGTCCGTTACAGTTGCATACTGACCGTTACCAGCCTCAGCTACTTTCATTAATTGCTGCTGGCCTTTATCATCCACATCAAAACCAATAATATTTAGTTTCGCTTGTATGCTTTGTTCCGTTAGTTTTTTCGCTGCTTCAACAGGATCACCATCACACGTCTCCACTCCATCGCTAACAATATAAACCATATTGTCATACTTACTTTCTGGGTATTTACTTAGAAGTTCATTTGCTTTCTCAATCGCCCCAGCGAGAGGTGTCCATCCACTCGCATCAAAAGCGTTTAACGATTGATCAAATGAGTTTGTATTAAATGTTTGCAAAGGATAAACAGCTTCAATTCCTTCACATGATTTTTGCTTATCATTGTCCTTTCCAGTACCGATATGTCCATATGCAAATAGTGAAACGCTCGTATCATCAGACAGATCACTTGTGAATTTTTTGATAGTTTCTTTCGCAAGGTCCATCTTTACCCCGCCGTTCACTTTCGCCTTCATGCTTCCACTAGCATCTAAAAGAATTACTATATTCTTTGCCTTGGGTTGTTTCTCTTCTGCTATCTCATCTGGACTAGAAGGTAATTCTGGCATTCTATAACCGTGTTCATAAGCTAATAACTGCTCATAATAAGTCTTATACTGATTGGAAGCAAGTTGATGTACAAGATAGTTATAGACCTCTTGGGTTGTTAGCTTTTTATTTTGTTTAAAATATTTATTAAACGCTTTTTCTGATTTAGGTTGGAATTCATCATCATAAAATTGATTATAGTCCATTCCTGTCTTACCCTCTAGCTTCGGATCCATATATTTCTTCATCATGACGCCTTGTTCTTGATCTATCATCTCATCGAAGTTCCTAGGTGCGTCTGGTATCTTATGTTGATCTTCTTTGATAGTATTCTGTGTCTTTACTGTATTTTCTTTAGAAGCGTCTTCTTTATCTGAACAACCTGCAAACATGAATGTCATTACTAATAAAACAAAAAATATATGTACTTTTTTAAACATAATTTCCTCCCGTTCATTTTTTACCATTCTAGATATACCGTTTTCTTTCATTCCCGTAAACAGGTAAGAAGTAACATTTATCCATTAAAAAGCTGCTTAACACAACGTTAAGCAGCTCTTCTATCCCGTCTATTCTGTTTTTCGTAACGTGATAGAAACCGTTGTTCCTTTACCAGGGTAACTTTCTACTTTCAGATCTCCCTTATGCTCCGTAATAATTTTATTGCTAACCGTAAGCCCTAGCCCTATTCCCTTTTCCTTATTCGTGAAGAATGGAACACCAATGCTCTTTAAACGTTCTTCTTCTATTCCAATTCCATTGTCAACGAAGATCAGTTTTACTTTTTGATCAGCTGTTTCTTCAATCGCTATTGTAAGGATTCCTCCATCATTCATAGCTTCAATCGCATTTTTTATTACATTGATAAATACTTGTTTAATCTGGTTCTTTTCACAAGAGACAAAAAGATCTTTCTCTTTAAACAACAAACGAATCTCTACATTATACAAATTCGCTTCAGACGTTAATAACATAACAGTGTCTTGCAAAAGTTGAATAATGTTGACATTCTTCATATATTGCGTAGCGTCTGGTTTTGCTAATGCCATAAACTCATTCACAATTGATTCAATCCGGTTAAGTTCATCACAGATCACTTCATTGTATAAAAAGAGTTTGTTTTGATCGATCTCACTATTTTTCATTAAAGAGAACAGACCTTTAATAGATGTGAGTGGATTTCTAATTTCATGGGCGACACCTGCGGCTAGTTCTCCTAACACTGCAAGCTTTTCACTATTTCGTATATATTCATCTGCTTTTTTCTTTTCTGTAATATCGCGAGAGATGAAAACGATACCTTCAACGTCCCCTTCATCAGACACCATAGGCATTCCTTTACCTTCTAATAAAACCGGATGACCTGAGGCATGCATCTTTCGATAAATGAGAGGAAGAGGGTTTTCTAGTGCTGCAACTAATTTAATATATTCCCCTACACTCTCGTGATCCTCCATGTGAACACAGTTCATAGCGTTTGTGCCTATTAAAGAATTAGGTTCTATTCCTAAGATGGTTTTATAAGAAAGTGAAGCGTATAAATAAGTTCCATCAGGGTCAATTGAACAGATTAAATCATTGCTGTGATCAAGAATAATACGATGTTTAAACTCATTCTTTCGTAAAGCAGCTTCTGCTTCTTTTCTTTTCGTAATGTCTCGAGACGCAACTATTGCAGAAAGGTTATTTTTATCACTGATAGGCGTCCCTTTCGACTCCAACCAAATATAAACGCCATCTTTCTTCAAGTATCTGTATTCAATCGTAAGAGGTACATGTTCTAAAATCATTCGAGTAAATTCTTGTATCACTCGGTCTCGATCTTCAGGATGCACAAGGTTAAATGGAGTGGTGCCTATAGCTTCACTTTGAGTATATCCAGTTACCCAAAAATACGACGGTGTTAAATAGGTAAAGATTCCTTCACCACTAACAATACCTATAATATCTATCATATTTTCAGTTATTAGCTTTAAATGATCAAGAGTCTCTTTCTTTTCAAGGTGCTGCTGAGTTAAATTGCGGATAATAATCTGTGTAGCGTGAGTTGAGAACAAAAGAGGAAATCCGATTACTTCTAATTGAATACGATTACCTTTTTGGGTGATCCACGTTTGTTCACTAGGTTTAGGGGCAATACCACTATCGCAAGTTTGTATTCTTTCTTCCACTAAGGAGTGCAATTCATTAGGCAGGTAGTTCCATATCGGCTGACCGATTATATCTTCTTCAGCCTCTAAAATTTTTCTTGCTGCAGGGTTAACATATACCCAAGTTCGATCTTTCTGGATAAGAAAAGGTGTTTCAGAATGTTCAAATTGATTGGCATATGTTTTCATTTGATTAATGAAAAGGCTATCTCCTAATAATTGACCATCTGAAGTTTCCATACCCACCCTCCATTAAAAACGTTAATCAAAACGTTTCGTTCGTTGATTACCTAAATTATAAACATATGTCCTTTTGCAAATAAAGATATTTTTTCAAAAATATTCTTACTATTCATAGATAGATTGTTTAATTGTATCAATTCATTACGGATAGTTGTTTTTGATCATAGATACATTTGGTTTCGTAAAAAGAATGAAAGGCAAGTTTTAAAGCTGTTTTTCGATCTGGAGCTGTCTGAGAGGACATGATAATATGTTCTTGTTTGTAATAAAGCATGCTAACCACAACAGTTGTTTTATCAGTGAAGAGAAAGATATCAACATCTAATATCTCACTACCTGTTATTAATCGAATAAAGCGGTATTGCGGTGTGCTTACCATCTCCCTCAACCTCCTTATATTCTTCCATCTCCTTTACTTTTGTGTTAAAAGTTTAGTTATTTAAATAGTAAATAATCACTATAAATTTGTCAATATATTCTGTCAATTTAAGTCGATTTCCTGGGAAATTAGATGTATATAAGAAAAAGACGGGTTATCCCGTCTTAATTTCTGTTTGGTGGTTTTTCATTATCAGGAGAAGTTTGTCCACCTGCTCCTGAAGAGTCTTTATCTTTGATCATACTAACGTCTTTTTGTTCAGAAGATGAGGATATTGAAACTAGTTTGAAATCTGTTTCAGAAAATTGTCCCTCTAAGATCATTTGAATATTTTGCGAGGCATGGAATGTTCTTTCATCATACTCTACTTGAATAGTAATGGATTTCAAATTAATCTCCTCCTTTACCTTAATTTGTTCCCTGCATCATAAAAAATAAACAAATAAAGAGACCATCTGTTAGGGATGGTCTCTTTGAACTTAAGCTTCTTTTTCAACTAAGTTATGATCTAATTCTTGGGATGAAGAAGGGCTTACTTCATCCTCATCAAGTCTTTTCGTAATTTCGATTTTTTTAACTTGGTGACCATCAATTTCTATCACCTTGAAATCATATTCATCATACGAAATGACCTGATTTTCTTGTATTTCGGAGTTCTGTGAAAGTACCCAGCCACCAATAGTATCAAGTTCACTATCATCAATTTCAAGTCCATAGATGTCGTTAACTTCTGGGATTAATACTTTCCCATCAAAGTGCTTAACATTTGGGCTGACTGCATGAATCATTGGAGATTCGTCTTCATCAAATTCATCACGTATTTCACCAACAAGCTCTTCCAGAATATCTTCGATGGTTACAATACCAGCAGTTCCACCATATTCATCAACTAAAACTGCCATATGAAATCCTTTTTTCTGAAGCTTTAATAGTGTTTCTTTAATTGGTGTATTTTCAAATACGCTCAATGTTGGTCTAATGTAATGTTCAAGAGGATATTCTTTTCCTTTAATTAAGTCAAAAAATACTTCTTTCGCATTCACCATACCAAGAACATTATCTTTATCTTCCCCAACAACAGGGTAACGTGTATATTTTTCTTCTGCAATTATATTAATATTTTCTGCAACAGTATTGTCTTCATAAAGACAAACCATTTCAGTACGAGGGACCATGATCTCTTTTGCAGTTCTGTCGTCAAATTCGAATACCTTTTCTACATAACTGAACTCAGACTTGTTGATTTCACCACTTTTGTAGCTCTCACTTAGGATTAAACGAAGTTCTTCTTCTGTATGCGCCATATCATGTTCTGAAGCTGGTTTCAAACCAAACATTCTAACTAGAAGCTGAGCACTTCCGTTTAAGAACCAAATAAAAGGATACATGACTCTGTAGAATCCAATCAATGCAGGTGATAACAATAAGCTAATTGTTTCAGCCTTTTGAATAGCTACTGTTTTTGGTGCAAGCTCACCAAGAACAACGTGTAAAAAAGTAATGGATGCAAATGCAATTGCAAATGATAATGTATGAACAATCGCAGGGCTTAAATCCATTTTTTCAAATACTGGACCGAGAATTGCTTCTACCGTAGGCTCACCTAACCAACCTAATCCTAAAGCCGTAATAGTAATACCTAACTGACAGGCTGAGAGTGATCCATCAAGGTTAGAAATAACCTTTTGTGCTGCAATCGCTCGTTTGTTACCTTCTTCAGCTAATTGGTCAATTCTTGATTTACGAATTTTAACAATCGCAAATTCTGCTGCTACGAAAAAAGCGGTTAGTAGAATAAGTACGGCTACTGCAAGTAATTTCAATAAGGTCAAACTGTCCAAAAAGACTCCTTATACCCCAAGTTATTGGAATATAAGTTGTCACCTCCTAAGTGTTATAAATTTTTATAATTAAGAAAAAGTATATCATATAATTGAAAAACTTACTTAATAAAACAACTTACTTGTATTTTACATTTAGTTTTCTATTCTGAAATTTCTACTGTGTTGAGATCTTCCTCTTTTTTCAATACAAGTTTATTCACTTTTTCATCATAATAATAAATCTTCATTACTTGGTTAGCGTCAGTTTCATCGAGGTTTGAATACAGTCCAAAATACCCATTACCTAATGGAACTAGATTATTTTCAAAGTTTGATGTGATCGTAGAATAATCTTCATTCTCTTCTTCTACGGCATTACCATTATTCACTGAGCCAATTACAAATAATAATAAGATTCCTAATACAATTAATGTCCTGCGAATACTACGTAACTCAGAGGCTGTATCTGAAAACATATGATCACTCCGTTTTTCATATTCTCTTCTTGATCATTATCACACAATATTTAAGATAAATGATACTAAATATGGGAGACTTAACCAATTTTAAGTGGTATCCTAGGAATGGTCTAAGTACTGTTATACAGACATCAGAGAAAGGATGGACATTAAATGGAATTTGTTTTGGAACATAAGTGGGCATTTCTCATATTGGCAGAGACGGTATTTTGGGTTTCAACCTTATCTTTTTTAGTCGTACGTTATTGGTTTAATCTAAAAAAATTAAGCATTGCATTCTTCGTTCTTTTTCTTTTAAATGACCTATGGATTGCTGCGATGGGTTATTTTGATTATTTACGAACCGGAAAATTTTCTTCCTACCAAATCATTATTCTGATCGTGATCGCTTATGCGTTTTTGTATGGAAAGAGCGATTTCCGAAAATTAGATCGCTTTATTCAACGAAAGGTCGCCAAGATGCGTGGATTACCTGAACCTAATCTACCTGCTTCAAAACCATTGTATGGAATGCAACATGCGAAGCAAGAAAGAAAAAATCTTTATAAGCATATTCTGTTGTTCATTACAGCACAAGGTGTTTTCTTGTTATTGTTCGGCCTCTCCGATGCTGTATCATCCATACAAATAGATACCCTCTTAAAAGATTGGTATGACACAACAGATACAGATCTGTTCTACAAAAACGATGTTGCTAATAATGTCACACGTATTTGGGCCTTGATACTAGCGATTGATATAATTGTATCGTTGTCTTACACGGTTGCTCCGAAAAAAGAAAAGAAATCAGTTTCTGCAGCATAAAAAAAGAGTTTGGGATATTTTCTTCCCAAACTCTTTTTTTTATTTTGCCTTTATATTTTGTTTAGATGTCTCTACCCGTTCATTCCCCATAAACACTATTACAATTGCTGAAATCGCGATTGGAATGAGTGCATAAGTGAAAACCGTCGTAATTGAAGCAGACATTGATGCTGTTATTCCATCTAAAACTTCAGGAGGTATTTTATTTCGTTCTCCTGCCTGAAATATTTTTTGTGGATCAATCTCTTTAAATTCAGAAGCACCTTGCCCTGCAAAGCCTTTTAGATTCTCACTTATCTTTTCGTAAAAAATCCGATTTTGAAGTGCTCCAAAAATGGTTACACCAAGTGTCATACCTAATGACCGTAAAAAGGCATTTGTAGAGTTGGCTGAACCTCTATAACGAAACTCCATCTTATTGATCGTTGCTGCAGGTAATAGAGAGAACGAGAAGCCCATACCGAATCCAACAATCACCATAAATATTGTAAGCATCATTCTTGAAGTATCCGGTGTCATACCACTTAGCATATACATGCCAGTAAAATAAGAAATGACAGATACAATCATAAGGTTACGGAAGCTGGTTTTCGTTTGAAAGATACCACCAATCATACTTCCAGCAACAGAACCTAACATCATTGGTGTAAGTATCAATCCCGCACTTGTTGCAGAACCACCGTAAACCGCTTGAACGAATATTGGAATAAATACGGCTAGGATGATGAATGTTCCACCGTAAAGAAAACCTAGAATCTGTGAAGTAGCAAAAAGCCTCTTTTTAAACATCCAAAATGAAATAATCGGTTCAGATGCTTTTTGTTCTACAGCAAAGAACACGATGAAAAAGACCGTGAATATCGTAAACAATGCTACGATCTGCGTTGAATCCCATGCATACGTCTTGCCTCCAAGTTCAAGAGCAAACATCAAACTAACAACCGCAATAACAAGTGTGATGGCACCCCACCAGTCAATCTTTTGCTCACGGTGTTCAAGCGTTTCTTTATAATAGCGAAAGATCAAGTAAAACGAAGCTGCACCTATTGGAACGTTAATATAGAACACCCAATGCCAGCTGATTGCATCTGTAATGAACGCTCCGAGTAAAGGTCCGAGAACACTCGAAGTTCCAAAAACCGCCCCAAGAAGCCCTGTCATCTTCCCTCTCTTTTCTGGAGGAAAAATATCAAAAACAATCGTAAAGGCAATCGGCATCAATGCCCCACCGCCGATACCTTGAATCGCTCGAAACGCTATCAGCTGTTCCATACTTTGAGCAAGACCACAAAGAGCAGAACCGATTAGAAAAACGACAAGGCCAAAAATGAAGAATCGTTTTCTTCCATACATGTCAGATAATTTACCGTAAATAGGCATCCCGGCCATTACGGCAACCATATATGAGCCCGTAACCCACACAAATTTATCAAAACCTCCAAGGTCCGCTACAATCGTTCCCATCGCTGTTGCTACAATGGTATTATCCATGGCGGCCATCAGAATACCAAGCAATAACCCGGCCACAACTAACTTTAGATTTGTTTCTTTATGCACCATAGCGCCATCTCCTAATCTAACACCCTCATGTATACTTAATAAACTTAAGTATACATGAGGGACTGTCCCCCAACAATTTATTTCCTTCGCTAATTCTCTCCATTTACTAAGGGTGTTTTCTACATAATAACCTATAAAAATTGTTGGTTTACATTTTTGAGGAATTATCCACATTCTTATTTCTAACCCAAAAAAGAGACAGCACGTCTGCCGTCTCTTTGCTTATTATTCTATTAAAGTTCTAAGATAGAATCTTCACTATCTTGTCCATCATACATTGCACCTAGCATTAAGCCTGTCCAAAGATTTAAATTCAACTCACGATCTTCGTCATTGCCTTCAAGTCCAAGTTCAAGGCCCGTATCTAATGAAGAAACTAGAGAAGAACGATCTCCTTCTTCATCAAATGAGCTCATTAGATCTGCCATAATTGAAGTATTCAACTTAAGAGAAGTATTTTCAAGCTCATCATCAGAATACAAAGAAAGTGCTGTATCCGTGTTTAGCATAGTGCCTAAAGAAGATCGATCTTCTTCATCTTCAGACATAACCATTGCCATCACGTCTGTACCTAAATCTACTTTCGCACTTGACTCTTCGTCTTCCTCAGTTGCTTCTACTCCTGCCCATAGACCAGCATCAGCCATTACAGAAGAGTTGTCTTCTTCGTCTTCAGAAGATACGTTCGCCATCAAGTCTGTACCTAGATTTACTTTCGCACTTGACTCTGCGTCTTCTTCACTTGCTTCTACTCCTGCCCATAAACCAGCATCAGCCATCAAAGAAGAGTTATTCTCTTCATCTTCAGAAGTTACGTTCGCCATCACATCTGTACCTAGATCTACTTTCGCACTTGACTCTTCGTCTTCTTCAGTTGCTTCTACTCCTGCCCATAGACCAGCATCAGCCATCAAAGAAGAGTTATTCTCTCCGTCTTCAGAAGTAACGTTCGCCATCACATCTGTACCTAGATCTAATTTCGCACTTGACTCTTCGTCTTCCTCAGTTGCTTCTACTCCTGCCCATAGACCAGCATCAGCCATCAAAGAAGAGTTATTCTCTCCGTCTTCAGAAGTAACGTTCGCCATTACATCTGTACCTAGTTCTACTTTCGCACTCGACTCTTCGTCTTCTTCAGTAGCTTCTACTCCTGCCCATAAACCAGCATCAGCCATTACAGAAGAGTTATTCTCTTCGTCTTCAGAAGTTACGTTCGCCATCACATCTGTACCTAGATCTACTTTTGCACTTGACTCATCGTCTTCTTCAGTCGCTTCTACTCCTGCCCATAGACCAGCGTCAGCCATTACAGAAGAGTTATCTTCTTCATCTTCAGAAGTTACGTTCGCCATCACGTCTGTACCTAGATCAACTTTCGCACTTGACTCTTCGTCTTCTTCAGTTGCTTCTACTCCTGCCCATAGACCAGCATCAGCCATCACAGAAGAGTTGTTCTCTTCGTCTTCAGAAGTTACGTTCGCCATCACATCTGTGCCTAGATCTACTTTCGCACTTGACTCTTCGTCTTCTTCAGTAGCTTCTACTCCTGCAGTTACACCCGCATTCGCAGCAGCTTCTGTATTTGATTCTTTTTCATCTTGAGCTTCAACAGCTGCTTGAACCTCTGTTTCCGCATTAAGAGAACTAGAATCTTGGTTATCTTCTTCATTAGAACGAACTTCCGCTTCAACGTTTGTATCTGCGTTTATAGAAGCTTTACTTTCATCATCAGAAGAACTTTTAACTGTAGCATCAGTTCCGACTGCCGCATTTGCTTTAGCAACGTCGTTACGATCTTCAGTTTTTGATTCCGCATCAACTCCAGCATTTACAGCAGTACCTACTTGAGCTTTTTCATCTTCATCACTGGAAGCTTCAGCATTCACATCTGCACCAACGTTTGCTTTAACGCTATTGTGGTTCGAATCATCATCTGAATTCTCTAATTCAATGCCTGTTACAGCACCTAGATCAAGGTTAAGATTAGAATCATTATCTTTTTCAGAAAGCTGAATGTTACTGATCAGACCTGTTCCAATTTTAAGACTTGATGAACCTTCATTTGCAAAAGTTTCGCTTCCTCCAAAGAATAAACCTGCCGCAGCAGCACCTGTAATCGCAAATGTTCTAATAAAGTTTGATTTTTTCATTTTATTTTCTCTCCTTCTTCTTCTTCTTAATTTTTTGTTTTACCAAAAATAATTTAGAAGAAGAAAGATTGTGGTGGTTGCCCAGGTGGAGCATTTAGCCATTGATCATAATAGTGGCGAACTCCTCCATCTAGTCGAACCCCTGTTTCATGCTGAGCCTCACTATGTCCTCCATCTAAAATGGCCAAAAAGGTAATTGTGGTTGAAGAATTCATAGGACCATTAGACGAATTAGAAGTAGTTTGTCCACCTTGAGATGATGGTGTTAGCATTTGAGTTACCGGATAATCCGGACTCGTTTTTTGCCTAATAGGCAACTCAGATCTTTTTTGATCTCTGCTCTTTTTAAGTACCTCTCCACTCGTACCCGTACTTACGGGATTCTCTGTTTCCATATTAATCATTTCTTTTTTCATAACAACTTCAGGCTTTTGTAAGCTTACATCCTTTGTTTCACTTACTTTCTCAGAAATTGCCGGTTTGTTCTCCACAACTGGTTCTGTAGCTGGTTTTGAGATAGGAGCTGGTTCTGGTCTTGCTTTGACCACTTCCTCTACTCTCGGCTTCGTAACAATCTCTGAAACGACAGGAAGTTCCACCTCTACTTGAGGTTTTTCTGTTTTTACAGGGACCGTAACATTTACCTCCTGATCTACCACATCAACTTTTATAGATGGCTTTTCAGAAAGATTCACATCCACGATAGGTTTAGATTGTTTAAGCGTTTCGGTCGGTACGATTTCTTTCACTGTATCGACAGTGTCCGTTACCGTTTCGACTGCTTCATCAACTGGTTTTATCGTTTCAGTTACTTTGTTAACCGTTTGATCGACACTGTCAACAGCGCGAGTTGTATCTTTTACAATCGTTGTAACTTTGTTAAGAGTTGGCCTCACAACCTCATCAGATACAGAGTGATTTTTAGTAGAAATGTTCACTTTGTCTGGAACACTTTCAACGATTTCAGCTGTTTCTTTTGTAAGACTAGTTACCGGAGAAAGAATCCCTCCGCTATCCGCTGACACAATCGCGGGAATGTTCATCCCAGCTGCGAATACTACCAATTGTACAAATCGTTTCACCTGATTATCACCTCCTTCTGTAAGTGATTTCAAATAGCTAACGAAGGTAATTTCAATTTGGATCACCTAAAAACAAAAATTTTTACATTTTGCACACAATAAACAGGAAATGTGACGAAAAGGCTCAGTTGATTTACACTTAAAGAAGAATTAAGTCGAGGTGATTTTTAGTGGCACAACATGTTTTTCATCTAAATGCGCATTGGCCAGGTGGCAGAAATGATATTGGATTGATTGAAACACAACATTTGCAAACAGAAGTTTCCATCCCCCCTGAAATGGATGGGCCGGGAATTGGCACAAATCCTGATGAGATGTTACTAGGAGCAGCAGCAACGTGCTATATAATCACTCTTGCTGCCATGATAGAACGCAGTAAAATAGAGAAGATTAATTTGACGATGACGTCAGAAGGGTATGTCGATGTAACAAACGGAGTCATCACCTATCAAAAGATCATTCATAGACCGGTCGTCACGATCAAACATGACTCTTCAAAAAACATTTCGACACTTCTTCAAAAACTCGCCACAAAAGCCGAGCATTCGTGTATGATTTCACGAGCATTGAAGGGTAATGTCGAAATAGAGGCGATTCTGACGATAAAAAATGGATGATTATAGAAGAACAGGTCTTCCGTTATCTGTACTTACAAAATTACTTATGTTAGCATAAATGTTAAGGAAGGAAAGTAATTTATTATTTGGGTTCCTAACAAGTTCCCCCATAATAGAAAGGGGACGATGTATCATGAACCAAAAAGAAGTGAAAAACATACTCTTGAATTTGCAGAACAAACAGTATATTGAATCTGATATTACGCACACCTTTAGTGAGAACAACTCAGCTGTTTTTTCTGTTAAGTATTTAAAAAATGATCAAACGTTCGAAGTGATTCAGATTGAAACAAACTCCCTTCAGCGGTTTAATAACGTCGACTCAGCTGTCCATTGTATCAATACTTTGATTGCTAAATAGAGAAATTTTCTCCTTACTATAATGAGAGAGGTCAACCATATTAATGGTGACCTCTTCTTTTGTTAACGGTATCAATGTTACTTAGTGAGATATCTGATCCAATCATTTTCAACAATCGATATAAAATGATCTTTTTTGTTTCGCATCACATACATGATAGCTTCTTCTTTACCACTTGTAGTATGTATCCTCACAGTGATGCGATCATATAAATTCTCAGCTCTGTTTTCTACAAAATCTTCAAGTTCGTCTAAACGTTTGAGTTCCTCCGTTGTTACTTCATATAACTCGCCTGTTACCCATTTATCTTTTTCAAAAATTAGTGCTGGGTAACCCCAACCTGTATCGTATAATTGTCCCTCGGCGTAGCACCTATGTTCTATGTATTTTGCATTCTGCAAAAAATGCGCATTCCTTCCACCTTTTCGAAGCGTCCCGTAAACAAACACTAGATGTTTTTTTATAAACTCACCTTCTTTTTCATAAAAGCATTACCCTTTTGAAAAAAACACAACCCAGACTAGTAAGCTTAAAAATAAAATTCCCGCTATAGCAGAAAGAGTCAATGCGATTAATATTATCCAACCTAATCCTTTTCGGTTTGTTGCAATAAGAAAAATACTCAACGTGAAGAAAGTAAAGACAAAACCTAGTATTGACCACAGCCAGCGATCTTTATTGTATAGCGGTGCTTGAACAAACAAATAATAAGCGATAGCAATCTGCATTAAAGGAACGTATAAGATTTCCAATCTCTTTTTCATCCCCTTTCATAATATTTTCTTTCTTCAATAAATGTATCATTTTTCTTCAAATAAAAAAGCTTTCAACCACTGTTTGGCTGAAAGCTTTCCGTAAGAATTTCTAAGTTTTTAATACCCTTTTCTTACATTGATGACATGCTCGTTCTTTCTTTTTTTGCTCCCTCTTGCAGCATCAAAGAATAATACTAGTGCTGTCACGATATGCATGATCATTCCAATAACAGGCAAGTAGCCGACGATAGAAGTAATAAGACCTAATACACTCCCTGTAAATCTCTCTTTTTGAACGATACATACGATGAGTGTGATCAGGTGAAAAACAAACATGAATTGAAGTGGTCCCCATGCTGAAGCAAGAATGATGGCTCCTCCCAAGAAAGGAATACCAAGGAAAGCTTCAATACCGCCTGTTATAATTTTCAAGAGTCTCGATATGTTCATGAGACAGCCTCCTCAATGATTTCTATTATATATTACGTATTTACCACGAAAAAAGTTTCCTTTAATAAACATTCCCTCTCTATACAAATAAAAAAACCTCCAGTGTTGGAGGTTTCACTCTTTATTCCTTATTTTTCTTTGCTTCCTTAATGAATGTCTTTATGATCGCCATCATATTCTCGTTTTCATGTCTTAATTCTTCAGGATGCCACTGCGTCCCAAGCAAGAACGTTTTATTTTGATCTTCCAGCTCTAACGCCTCAATCACACCGTCAGAAGCTCTTGCAGCAACTCGTAACCCTTTTCCGACTTTTCCGATCGCTTGATGGTGAAAGCTATTAACAGCAACCTCTTTTTCACCAACAATCTTATACAGTTTACTGTCTTCTTCAATGCTAACGGTATGAGAAGGTTCTGATCGCGTTGCAGATGATTGAAAATGATTGATACTGTCAGTAAACTCACTCTCTACATCTTGGATGATAGTTCCTCCATAGCTAACATTTAATAAATGGTAGCCTCGACACATAGCAAGAATAGCTTTTTCGTTCTCACGTGCTTTTTTCACAAGCTCGATCTCAAAATCATCACGATTTTTATTTACCTTTTTTACTTTTGGATGAGGTTCCTCGTTATAAGTAATGGAGCTGATATCTTCGCCACCTGTAAAGATTAACCCGTCACACATTTTTGCGTAAAACTCAGCTTCTTCTGGCTTGCCCATCGGAATTACAATTGGTATTCCTCCTGCATCTCTAACCGTTTCCGCAAATTTATTATAAACAACGACCGTATCAACATTTTCATTTTGAGTCTCAATCGTATTGATCGACATAATCGTGCTTGTTAATCCAATTAATGGCTTTTGAGTCATATATAACTTCCTCTCCAATATGCTGTACACTCATGTTTTACCTTAAAATCTAATTAGTAAACACCCATAATTTATCATTCCTATTACTATTAACCATTTATTCATACCTATTACATTTTTCTTTCCCACATAATAAAAAACAGCTCACTAAACATGTGAGCTGTTTCTTCTATTTATATTGTATGTTATTGCATCGGTGGTCTCGGCTTTTTTACAGAATAAACGAGTTCAATATCACCGTTCTCCTTCACACGCTTCACCGTGTAAGTTTTCTCAACACCTTGCTCGGTATTGTGAAAGGTGATCTTGTCGCCTTCTTCAAAATTTGATGTTCCTGTGTCCCATAATTTTTCGTCATCGGGTTTTCTCATACCTCTCACCCCTCATATTCCGCCTAATTTCCCATAACAATATGCAATTTAACTTTATTTTCCCCTACTTAGGAAAATGAATCCTAAATCGTATGTTAAAACGTGCATATTTTGCTCTCGTTATTGAGAATCCAGCATACAATCTCCTTTGTTCACTGGGAATAGAGTCCGGCTCAATATCGGAATCGGTATGTTGGCAGTGCAATGAAATACTTTCTCACCAACCGGTTATGACAAGAATTTATGGACACCTCTTTATTGTTTATTGATATAACATTTTTTGATAAAGTGCGCCTTATCTAATAGTTCTACTAAACAGGTAGAAACCCTTTATATTGTTTAAATTCTTTAATTATTTATTTCTTTAGTTAACTAATTGATAACAGGTTAAGTTCTTTCGCAACAAACTCCATAAGCTCAGCAATCTTATTGGATGAAAAATCCAACTCGATCCCTGCAGCTTCATAAACTTCTGGAAGTGATTTAGAGCTTCCAAGTTTTAGGGCTTCTTTATATTTAATGATTGTACCCTCTGGATCTTCTTTGTAATTTTTGTACAATTGAATAGCTCCAAGTTGAGAAATGGCATACTCAACAAAATAAAATGGAACTTCGAAAATATGAAGCGTATAGAACCACCCTTTTACTTTCCATTCTTCATACCCGTTCCAATCTACTATCGAAGCATCATACCGTTCTTTCAATTCGCCAAACTTCTTCGTACGCTCTTCCCACGTATGATTCGGATGTTGATATAGCCAGTGCTGAAACTGATCAATGACCATAATATAAGGAAGACTCATTAAAGCCCCTTTTAGCTGATCTTTCTTCGCTCGGTTAAGTTCCTCCTCTGTCTTGTAAAACTCATTCCAACGATCCATTGTGAAAAGCTCCATACTCATACTCGCTAGTTCGGCCGACTCCATTGGAATTTGTTTATAAGCATATAATTCTAAATCGCTCTTCAATAAATCGTGAATCGCATGTCCCATCTCATGCATAAAAACAACAAGATCACTATCCGTATTGGACATGTTCATAAAAATAAACGGAAGCCCTGTTTCAGGTAAAGATTCACAAAATCCACCTTGTGCTTTTCCTTTTCTGCTTGTCAGATCAAACAGCTTCTTCTCGTTCATCTCATGAACAAGGGAGCCGAACGTAACATCAAGTTCGCTTAAAACTTTCGCTGATTTATTGATCAACTCCACATCTGAACTTACAGGTTGTAATGGTTTTCGACCGATTGCTTCTGCTTGAACATCCCAAGGCTTATAAACATCTACACCTATTTCAGCTTTGTGCTCTTTTTGAAGCTGTATCGTGATCGGAAGAACATGCTCACGTATGGATTCAGCGAGTTCTGTACAATCCACTGGCGTGTAGTCAAATCGATTATATTTCTTAAACATATAATCATTAAAACTCTTCAAGCCCGCGTTCTCCGCTTTCTTCACTCGTAGTTGAATCAACTCATCAAGAATACTTTGAAGTTTCTCTTCTTCTTTTAGTATAGGTTCATACAAAGCTTTCATCGCTTTTTCTCTTATATCACGCTTGGAATCTCTAATATGAACAAAAAGTTCACTAATCGTTACTTCTTTACCTTCCCAATGTGAAGATAGACCTCCTGTGATCTCAAAGTATTGATTCGTTAGTGCATCCTCTTGTTTTTCAATTTCCAAGTTGGCTTCTTGAAATAGAGCAAATTGTGTTCTTAACTTCTTTTTATATTCTCCAAATTCATCGTCTGGCAGTTCAGCCATAAATGGTGACTCTAACACTTTCTCATCCAGGATCGATTGGTACTTTTTAAACAATGGCTTGATGTGTTGCTGATCAAATTCAAATTGCTTCTTAATCTCTTCATCATTACTTTGACATTGAAAGGCAATATAATGGCGAAGCATCTCTTCTTCTACTTTTTCGTAGATGGATTTTTGCTGACTTAAAAAATTCTTTAGATCTCCTAAGGAAGTTATGGTTACGCTTACAAGATTCTCAAACTCTTGTTTTAGTGCATTTATTTTCTGATCGTTCATTTTCATTCCTCCCGAAAACGTTCTATTATCCACTTTACCACAAATAGGAAAATACTTGATAGATGGAATGTTGGGCATATTCGTTTATATAGATAAAAATAACCCTTACTCGTTCACAAGAAGGACGAATAAGGGTCATTTGTCTAGAAATCTATCTTTATAACTGTTAACAATTGCAGATCATAACTACGTTTCCATCTGGATCTTCTACATTGAACCAAGCTACTTCACCGTGCCACTCGATCTCACGGATCACTTTCATTTTCTTCTTTTGAAGTTCTTTGTATGCTTCATCAATATCTGGGGCAAACAGATTAAACATAGGACCTGAACCAGGTGATCGGTGGAAAGATGGGTCAAACGTATGATCATCTAGAGATAATCCTGTTTGTCCTGTTACTGGAATGTTATGTACAGGTGATTGCACTTCACTTAAATCTATTGTTATCCCCAATAGATCAGCATACCATTCCACAGATTTTTTTAGATCCGTTACATGCACGAATACATTGTTGATGTGGCTTTGAACAGCAGAGATACTCGTTACTTTTTCACTCATGTAAGACGCCTCCTAAGATTTACATTCTTCATACGTTCTTCGATATCCGTAAAAAGATCTAAAATTTTGCCCTTCATAAAAAGTGTGCGATGTACGTGATGCAAGCATCTCCATTCGTGCTGTTGGATACTTCGCTTGAATGACGTTCAACAGCTTTCCACCTACTCCTCGTCCTCTATAAGGCTTTGAGATCAGCATCTCGCATATATAGAGCGTTACGTGTTCATCAGTTAGCCCACGAGCATAACCTATTACCTCTTCGTCCTTTAGCATGACATACGCTAAATTGGACTTACCCCAAGCCTGTTTTGTTTCTTCGTCCCTTTCAACTAATTGTGTCCAGCCTTCTTGTTTGTTTAGTTCTTGAATCGCCTTAAAATGCTTCTTTTCTATATACGAAGTAAATGCTACATCCTCCACGGCTGTTTTCTCCTCTATAAAAGTGCTTTAACGGTCTGCACACCTTTTTCAACTTCCGAAAGAAGGTCTCCTTCAAAATGTTCTTGCTCAATCACGCAATAGTCGACTTTCTGTTCATCTGCTAATTTTAAGAAGCCACCGAGATCAAGTATTCCTGTTCCAGCAATCGTGCTCTGTTTTTGCCCGTTTTTCTCTACCATATCTTTGAGGTGAAGGGACACGCAACGGAAGCGATACTTATTCAGCAGCTCCTCAGGCTCAAACCCAGCATATTTTGCCCAATACGTGTCCAGCTCCATCTTGACTAAATCAGGGTCTGTTTCTTGATAAAGCAAATCAAACGGCATCTTACCTTCAAGCTCGTAAAATTCAAAATCATGATTATGGTAAGCTACACGGATTCCATACTCTTTGCTTCTTAATCCCGCTTCGTTCAACATCTCTGCTACACGCTTGTAATCGTCTATCGATTTTCTTTCATCTTCTGTTAAGTAAGGCATGATCATCAAATCATTCTCTAAAATGAGTTGATCTTCCATTTGTTTTTTTAATGCATCTCCTGAGAATTGCTGAAGTGGAATATGAGCTCCAGCAACAGTTAAAGCATTTTCATCCAATACCTTTTTTACTTCTTTAGCAGAAATCCCGAACAATCCAGCAAATTGTACGCTGTCATATCCGATCTCTTTCACTCTTTCTAAAGTACCTAATAAATTCTTTTCAGCTTCTTTTTGTATGGAGTACAGTTGCAATCCGATTTTTCTCATGTTTCTCTCTCTCCCTTATTTTAACGATTACAAAACTTTGTTCATGGATATAGAGGCTTGTTTATAACCTAGTTTTTTATATAATGCGATTGCGTTCTCATTCGACCCGAACACATGAAGACCGACGTAGTCCGCTCCTTCATCTTTTAATTCATTCTCAAAAAAACGAAGAGCGGTCTGAGCGATCCCTCGCTTACGAAATGCATCCAGCACGTAAATATGATAAAGAAAAGCTTTCTTCTCTTCTTTTGAAACATGAAACCATAGGTAACCTGCTAGTTCATTATCGCTATTGATTCGAAATAAATGCTGTCCTTCTGTCTTTTCCTCATCCGGAAGCAGTTGTTCCATTTGTTTCTCTGCTTTTTCAGTAGCAAGCTCTCTATCTAGTTTATAATGCTCAGCTGTATCACGAATATAATCTGGCAGCATAAACTTTAGGTAATCTTTAAACTGTTTGTTGTTCATTCTCTCAAATGTGATCAAACGCCTATCTCCCCTTTACTTCATCAAATATTCAATGATTTTAGGCATTCTTTCTCGCCAAGCTTTCTCATGATGTACTCCGCCCTCGATGATTTTAAATTGCACATCAATGTTCTTATTCTTAAAAACTTCATAGACCTCTTCAGAAGAACGTATGTAATGAGCAGCATCCACTTTAGATGTATCCTCATCGGTTCCGATATCCATATAAAATCTTTTGAGCCCACTTAAGTCACTTTCTTCTATGAAACTTTCAATCTCTGTCTGATTGAACCAATAAGCGGAAGAAAGGCTTGCTACTCTTTTGAATACATGTGGATAGCGACAAGCTGCATACGTGGAGATCAACCCACCCATCGAACTGCCTGCCATTAATGTTTCGTCAGGTTTTGTTCTGTATTTTTCATCTATTAACGGCTTTAACTTATGTAAAACAAACTCGATGTATGCTTCCCCTTTTCCTCCATAAACTCCTTCAAATTTAAGAAGTTCTGGTCCTACTGTCGGGTTTTCCCATGGAGCATATTCATTAAAACGTTCAAACCCCTCATGATTACAGTCAATTCCAACGATGATAAGAGGTGTTTTACTCGTTTTCAAATAATCAGCTAATCCCCATGAAACTCCGTAGCTAGCGTCTTCATCATGAAACAAATTCTGACCGTCATGCATATAAAGAACAGGAAAATGTTCTTTACCGTCTCTATAATCGTCAGGCAGACAAACGCGAATCTGTCTTTCTATTCCTCCGAATTCTTCAATCGCCACTTTGAATGTTTGTAACATTTTTTTCTCCCATTCTATTTATCTAGGTATAGGTTGAAACCGTTAACAAAATACTGTAACGTTTCACGTTCATCTTCATTTAGTTCACGATTAACCTGGACTTTATATTCTTCTTCAATGGCTTGTGGATTACCTTCAAATTCTTTTGTAAGGTTAGCGAACCGTCTTAACATGGTAGTTTCTATTTGAAACTCTTGCTTCGTTGCTGCTTTCCAATGAGAGAAGATATAATAATCTGCGTCAAAGGCTTCCAGTTGGTCTAACAATTTAAGCGTTCGTTTCACTGTATAATTATTTTTTGGTGCGTACATATTAGCGTAAAGACAATCTGATAAAAATAAAATCTTTTCTTCCTTAATGTATACTACGATTGAATCTGTTGTATGGTCTCCGCCAACATGTTGAAGAACACAGGTAACTCCACCTAGATCAATTTCCATTTTTTCATGAAACGTAATCGTCGGAAGCATTATCTTGATTTTACGATGATCTGGGAATTCTTTTTTTATAGCGTCAGCACAAAATTCGATTTCGACTCCTTGCAGAACTCTTTCATCCAAATCTTCATCACTCCAAGAGAAAGGAAGAAGTTCTTGCATTTTTATTTTCGTTTCTGCTGAAGAAATGGATGGAATGTTCAATGCAGGCAATCCAAAAATGTGATCCCAATGCCAGTGCGTAATAACGACTAGATTGGGTTTTCGGATTTCCTTTTTACGTAGCTCATCCAAAAAGTAAGATGCATGTTTTTCTGAGTTTCCTGCATCAATCATCAAAGTCATTTCGTTTCCCACAACAGCTCCTAAAATTGGGCGATCTGTCTCTGAAACAGGTGTTTGGTACCAAAAACGTTCTGTTAGTTTTTCTAATGTCTGCAAACGATCCAACTCCCCTATTCAAATACATGTGAACAACTTTATTGTACTTTAAATCATCTCTTAGGGTTAGAAAGATGCACATTCTGATCCGTTTGTATTTCTTCTGGTATATGAGTTGGTGCATTTGGTACTTTTCTCTTTCTTTGATCAAGAATCTCAGAAGAATAAAGTTTGATGACTAAGCTTCCACCATAGCGTTTTGCACGAATAAGTACAGGCTGGTCGTATTTGTTTTGAAATTGAAAATCTGGTCCGTACCAACTGACGGTCGCATCTCTACCTGATGGTACGTACGGTACACGTTTGCTGTGTGAGTATCGCTGTACAATTTTTAATCCTGCACGATCAACTGCATTAAACAAAGTAGAAGAGACTTGACATATTCCTCCTCCAATCCCTTCAGACAATTCACCTCTAACGATGATTGGGGCACGCATGTAACCTTTTGACGTTGTTCGTCTGCCTACGACCTGGTTGAATGAAAACGTCTCATTCGGAAAAACAACATGACTATCCAGCGCTTCTGCAGCAAGCTCAATGTTTGTTGTTCGACTTTTATTTCTTGAATTAAAGTATGTAACATACTGCCCAATCTGCTGATTCTTAATATGAGCTAGAACTTCCGTATCAACTTTTGGATAGATATTCATTTCTGGCACATCTATCATTTGTGGTCCGGTTTCATAAAAAAACGTGTAAAACTTCTCTTTAAATAATTTTCGATTGATCTTATAACCAACTTGTCCTGGTATGATGCCGCCATAATCGTTTAATTTCGCATTGATTGGTGCTTTATATGATCTCTTGTCAAGAAGATCAACGAACTGATTGTATTTTGTGTCATCAATCATTGGAAACCCAGGGATTGAACCTTCGAACTGTTTACGGCTTACTTCTGCAAGCTTTTGACCTTCTTGATTCACGATTAACGATTCAGTGTTTTGATTTGCAGTTGTTGATAATAATAGAAGTCCAGCTAACCATATTTGCAACATTGACCGATCACTCCGATTAATTATTTCTTTCATAAAAAACAAAGAGATCATGAACATGACCTCTTTGTTATTTTCATTTAAAATTTAGTTTTCATACTATATTTTTAGTCTTTTCCATTATCTTTCATCCCTGGTGATGGACTGCTCTTTCCAGGTTGAACACTTGGACTTTGTTTTGAATCTTTTTGCTGCATTTCTTGTTTAGGTGCTTGTGGTGCTTGTGGTGTCTCACCTTTTTGTTCTTCCATCTGCTTTGGTGCTTCTTGCTCTTGGCCTTCTTCTTGTTGACTCTGTTGTTGTTCTTGTTGCTGACCTTCACCTTGTTCAATTTGACCTGCTCCGCCACCTTGGCCAGCACCGCCACCTTGACCTGCACCGCCACCTTGACCTGCTCCGCCGCCTTGACCTGCTCCGCCGCCTTGACCTGCTCCGCCGCCTTGACCTGCTCCGCCGCCTTGACCTGCTCCGCCGCCTTGACCTGCTCCGCCGCCTTGGCCTGCTCCGCCGCCTTGACCTGCTCCGCCGCCTTGACCTGCTCCGCCGCCTTGACCTGCTCCGCCGCCTTGACGAACTTTAGGTAATTTTAATGAAGAATAAGCATAAAGAATAGATTGATACGTACGTGCATCAACTGATCCTGTCACAGGTAGTCCATGACTCTTTTGAAAATACTTAACACCTTTTACTGTTGATGCGTTATAGTAACCATTTATTTTTCCAGAATAACTGCCTAAAGATTTTAACATCGATTGAATCGCATAGACATCCGGACCTTTTGCATTTTTCCCAACTGCAGAAGCAGCGTTTGTAGTACCTAAAAGTAGAGCTAATGCCAAAACAAAAGCACTAACATACTTCGTAATATTTTTTGCGTTCTTTTGCCAATACATCTTGTGACATCTCCTTATTACTTTATTGTTGTAACGTTTTTTAATTTTTCCTAAAATACATTTTTTATGTCGGATTTTCGCTCAAAAAATTTAAGCAAAAAAATAAACCTGAATCTGTTAAGATTCAGGCCATAGAAAGATTATTGTTTTGTATCAAGAGGTTTTAATTTCGCTTCTATCTCTTCACGATGTGGTTCTAAGAACGGAGGAAGTGCAAGTGATTCACCGAGATGTTCAATATCTTCGTCCGTATCAAATCCAGGACCATCTGTAGCAAGCTCAAAAAGAATGCGGTTCGGTTCACGAAAATAGAGAGATTTAAAATAAAAACGATCTACAAATCCAGAATTCGGAAACCTAGATGTTTTTACTTTTTCAATCCATTCATGTAGTTCATCTTCATTATCCACACGAAAGGCAACATGGTGGACTCCACCTCGACCAAGTCGTTCTTGGGGAAGGTCATTTCGTTCTTCTACATGAATCTCTGCACCACTTCCCCCTTCACCTGTTTCTAACACAATAATTTCAGGTTGACCTGCCACTTCTGGTGCATAGCTTCCGATTTTCTTAAAACCTAATAGTTCTGTTAGCACTTCTACAGTTGGTTCAGCCGATGGCACAGTTAACCTTACAGGTCCAAGCCCAACGACTGCATACTCTTGTGGTGTTGTGCTTTTGCTCCACGGCTGGCCTCCAGCAACACCTTTGTTGTTTTCGTCAGAAACTAAAATCATTCTTTGACCTTCTGGATCTCTAAAGGCCAACGTGTTACGGCCTGCACGTTTCATAATATCTTCTGCTTCAATACCATGTTCTTTTAAACGATCTTTCCAAAAGCGAAGTGCATCATCATTTTTTACTCGAAGGGAGATAGCTGAAATACTGTTGTTACCATCATGGTTTCTTCCGGCCATCGGAATTTCAAAAAACGTAAGCTCTGTTCCTGGATTCCCCTTTTCATCACCGTAAAACAAATGATAAACACTTGTGTCATCCTGATTTACTGTTTTTTTGATCAGCCTTAAACCCATTACTTCTGTATAAAATCTAAAGTTTTCGGGAGCTTTTGCAGTTAACGCGGAAACATGGTGAATTCCTTTAAGTTTCATCATTATCCCTCTTCCATTCCATTTTCTTTTATTATCTCCCTTTGCTTAGAAAATGCCCAATAAAAAGCTTTGTGTACATATGAATGCTGTTAACTCACGGTGACGAAAAAGAAACTCCTTATAAAAAGGAGTCTCTGTAGTCTCAAGTTTTAATTCTATTCTACTTCCAAATAGTGCATACTGAACCAGTTCTTATCATCACACCACACTTTTTTCGGTGTGAATCCACATTGTCTCGCCATATGTTGAAACTCTTGAATCGTAAACTTATAGGAATTCTCAGTGTGAATGGTCTCACCTTCAGTAAAGGAGATTTTTTCATTACCAATGGTGATCGTATGATTTACAAGGCTCACAAGGTGCATTTCAATTCTTCCCTTTTCTGCATGATAAAAAGCATGATGTTTAAATTTCTCAAGATTAAAGTTTGCCAAAAGTTCTCTATTCAAACGGTTTAATAAGTTTGTATTGAATTGACTTGTAATCCCTTTATTATCATTGTAAGCCGCATTCAATACAGCAGGATCTTTTTTCATATCTACTCCGATCAACAAACCGCCTTTTGGCCGAAGAAAATTTGCTGTCATCTTTAAAAATTTCATTCTTTCCTCAGGCTCAAAGTTCCCAATCGTAGATCCCGGAAAGAACACCGCTTTGCGTTTAGATTTAAGATCAGGCACCTCAAACTTATCCGTATAATCCGCAGACACCGCATGTACGTCTAGATGAGGATATTCAATTGACAGAGCTCGTGCGGATTGATACAGAAAATCTTTAGAGATATCAATTGGTACATATTCTTTAAGTTCAGGCATCGCTTCAAGAAGCGTCCTAACTTTTTCACTGCTGCCGCTTCCAAACTCTACGAGTGCCGTATCCCTTCCAATTGCGTGAGCCATTTCATCTTTACATTTATTTAAGATTAAAAGTTCTGTTCGTGTCGGATAATATTCTTTGAGCATCGTAATCGCTTCAAACAGTTCCGAACCTTTTTTATCATAAAAATACTTAGGGGAAATAAATTTTTTCTCTTGTTGCAGTCCATGAAGTACTTCACTATACATGTCTGTTTCAGGTTCGTTTCCGATGTGATAATGAACGTTCGATCTTATCGTTTTCATGTAATATCCCCCGCTAAGCGAATGCCGCTGAACTGCCATCTTTTATCGGCTTGAAAAAAGTTGCGATAAGTAGGTCGAATATGCCATTTAGATGTTGCACATGATCCACCTCGCAAAACGATCTGATTGCACATGAATTTTGCATTATATTCACCGAGCGCACCTTCGAGCGGTTTACTCTCCGGATAGGATGTGTACGGGCTGCTGGTCCATTCCCAAACATCTCCGAAAGCTTTCTTGATCGGTGATTTTGAATAAGATTCACCCACTATTGGATGAAACGATTCTTCTTCAACAAAATTCCCCTCTATGGGGAGAGGACTCATCGCATGTTCCCACTCTGCTTCTGTTGGCAACCTTTTTCCGCTCCACCTAGCAAACGCATCCGCCTCATAAAAACTTACATGGCAAACAGGTTCATCAAGATTTAATTTCTTTTCACCTGTCAATGTGAACGTATACCAGCCATCCTCACATTTACGCCAATAAAGAGGATGTTTCCATTTTTCCTTTTTAACGGTTGCCCAGCCATCCGACAACCAATGCTCAGGCTGCTCATATCCCCCTGCTTCTATAAAAGAAAGATATTCTCCATTCGTGACAGGATGGGAAGATATCTCGTAAGCATTCAGCCAAACCTTGTGACGTGGCCGTTCATTATCAAAAGAGAACCCAGCTCCTTTAAAACCAATTTCTACGAGTCCTCCTTCAATCTTAATTTCAGTGACTTGCGATTTTTGCTCAGAATTTGTGTGATCAGGTGAAGAAGAAGATTCTGTGTACGAAGGTAGTAAAGGATTGCAGCTAAAATTATATTTTACATCTGTTAAAAGAAGTTCCTGGTGCTGCTGTTCGTGTTGAAGACCGATCTCAATCAGATCCTCAATCTCTTTTGGAAGCTGGTCTCCGTAGTTCTTAAGAAGACTCAAGATTTCTGTGTTTACATAATCGCGATACGCATACACTTCATCCATCGATGGCCTGGAAAGCACACCTCTTGAATGTCTGGGATGATAAGAGCCAATCGTTTCATAATAGGAATTGAAAAGATAATCAAACTTTTGATTAAAAGGAACATAGGAGGGATTCTTTTCTCTTAGGATGAATCGTTCAAAAAACCATGTCGTATGTGCTAAATGCCACTTTGGTGGACTCACATCTGGCATTGCCTGAATGATCGTATCTTCATTTTGAAGTTTTGATGCTAGTTTTTCAGATAATGATCTGATTCCACGGAATTGCTCTATTAATCGTTCTACCGCTACCTGATCGATTGCCATAAATATCCTCCCTTTGTTAGCTGTTGCTTTTTACCACATTGCCTTCAGTTGGAATAGGATGTGCTTTTAATAACTTTGCAAAGTGAATCAGATTGTACGTCATTATTTTATTGTGCTGCATCGTAAAATCGTTTTTGTTGCCTTCCGCCTCTATATAGGAAGGCCCTGGACCTGCTTCACCAACCCAATATGTATCCACATTTGGCGGTAAGGTGAAACCAATATGAGACAAGCCGTACAGAATAGAAGCACTCGCGTGTTTCGCTCCATCTTCATTACCTGTCACAACAACACCTGCCACCTTGTTATAAAATATATATTGGCCATTCTCATTCGTCATACCACTCGCGCCGTATAGCCGCTCGATCGCTTGTGTAGCAAGGCTGCTCTTTTCACCAAGCCAGAGCGGCGTTCCGATGATGAGGATATCAGCCTTTTTCACTTTTTCAAAAATCTCTGGCCACTCGTCACCCTCTCCTTCATCTGCCGAAACGCCGTAAGCGATTCTGTAATCAGCAAGCCTTACCATTTCTGTATCTATGTTGTTCTTATTAAAAATATGCACCGCTTCGTTCATTAAGCTTTCCGTATTGGAGACTTCTTCACCACTTTTAAGAGAGGCATTAAGTAGAAGAGCTTTAATCATAAGCTTGTCCTCCTGTTAAAAACCATATTAAAGTATAAATAGCCGAAAATTAGAAAATTAAAACAATTTACACGAATTCTTAATATGGCGTGCATAAAACGATTGAAAATTAATAGGTTTATCTGTTCAGTGAACTGCGTGGGAATATCCATATTGTCTGAGAAGGACAATTGCAGGTGTAGTGTTTCTGTGGAAAGCACATCTTTAGAATAGTTGTTTCTTGGGTGGGTTATTAAATTTTAGTCGCCGGTAATTAAGCCGGAAATGCTATTAATTAAGTTTAAAACAAAAAAATTAAGTCTATTTCAGCTACAATTAAGTCAAAACCGAAAAATATAGGCCGTTCGACAAATGCTGACACACCCTCTCTACCTTTTACCTTACAAAAAAGAGAGCCTCGTAAAAGAAGGCTCCCTCAAACAGTATTAATCTTTTAAAAACTTCCTGTCAAAAATAAAAGGTCCGAATGGCAGTACAGAAGATACGAGTGCCAAGAAAGCACGCATGATCGGCCATTTCTTCACGTTGTACACATACAAAATCACTAGAATATAAAGAACGAACAATAGACCATGAAGAGCACCAACGATTGATACAGCCATCGGCTGATCTAAGAAATACTTCAACGGCATAGCGATGAAAAGAAGGATTAAGAACGAAGCCCCTTCAAGATACCCTACTGTTTTTAACGTTTTTATCGGATTCATAAATGAATATACCTCCATTATCACATAATGACGATTCTATCTTTAGTTTTATCATAAGTATGTAGAAGTTAGACTTCCAAACCATAACTATTGTGTGAACAAATTCAAAGAAAAATAGTTGGGGTCAGACCCCCAACTATTTTTCTTTTCCTTAGCTTTCCTTTATCCACTAGCGTGTTTGCTCTATTTCCACTACAAAATCATACTGGTTTACTTTTTCAGTCTATTTTTCATATCTGCAATTATCTCTTCGTAAGGTGTATTCTCTACTCCATCATATCTAGAAACAACTTTTCCTTCTTGATCCACTAGGAAAAAAGCTGATGCATGGATGAATTGATCTGAGTTAGGATCAGCCACTACAGGTGTTTTGAATGAATCTCTTGCTAACTGTTCGATCTGCTTTTCTTCATAGCCACCGAGAAAGTGCCAGTTCGAAAAGTCTGCGTCATAGTTTTCACCAAATTTCTTCAATGCCTCCGCATTATCTCTTTTTGGATCGATAGAGAAGGAAACAAATTCTACATCAATCTTCTCTTCTTTTGCCATACCTTGCAGTTTAGCCATATGTGCAGTCATCGGCGGGCAAACTGTTGTGCAATTGGTGAAGATAAAATTCGCCATCCACACTTTACCTTTTAAATCTTCCAATCCAAACTCAGCCTCGTTTTGGTCTTTAAAAGAAAACGACTGAACGTCCCAGTCTAATGACTGAGACGTTTCCTTATTGCTTTCGCTATTGTGTTGTTCATGGTTCTTATGATTTTCGTGCTCGTCCTTTGATCCACCTGAACCGCATGCTGATAGGATTCCCATCGTTAGCACTAGACCCAAAATTAACAGAATTCTTTTCATTTTTCCTTCACCTCTAAAAATTTTATGACAGCCATGCTTGAAGCGGTTTTACTCGTGGTATGACAAAGCGATCTAATAAGAATACGAAAACGAAAGATATACCTGCGAGTGGCATAACAATACCTGTTATAATCATGAGAATGATGATCCACGGTTTTAGCTTCTTGTCCGATTTTTTAGGTACTCCTAATTTCCCAGAAGGTTTACGCTTCTTCCACATGATCAGTGAGAAGATGATGATTGCTACTAAACCAAGAGCAGCTATTGCTCCTAAAAGCTGATTAGCCAGACCAAAGTAATGACCTTCATGGAGCGCGATTCCAATCGAAATGGCTTTAGCCATCCACCCGTAATCACTAAACCTTATGTCTTCTACAATTTCTCCGTTATACTGGTTAAAATAAACCGTCGCTTCATTTTCCGGTTTATCTCTTGAAGACGCAACCGTAAATACGCCATCTTCTCCTGCTGGCATTGAAATCGTGTAAGGCTTCTGGATCTTGTTCTCTTGTGCTAGGTACATCACTTGATCAACAGAGAGTGATCCGTCGTCTTTTTTTGATGCAGGAGCAGGGTTGTTCTCTGTTGCCCATGGAATATCTTCTGCAATCTCATCTGTTGTCTTTTCTGCTGTTGGCGCCATGAATGCATAAGTTGGATAACCTGCATTTGCATTCGTCGTCAACTTGTTGATCTGTTCTCCCATCACACCTGACCATGGAAGCCCTGTAACGATAAGAATTAAAATCATCAACGACAGCCAGAACGCTGTCACTGCGTGAAGATCTCTCCAGAATAGGCGACCATTCTTTCTCAAACGTGGAAAGATCGTCCCCATGAAAGTCTTCTTGTTTCTTGGCCACCAGATGTATAGACCCGTTATCAATATGATGATCGTCCAACATGCGGCCAGTTCAACAAATCTATTGATGAACGTTCCCCCAACAATCCATTCACTGTGAAGTTTAGCGACAACGTTTTTGAAATGATCCTCATCAAGTATCGTACCTGTTATAGTCGCTGTGTATGGGTTTACATAAACCTGTGTAACAACATCATTTTGTATCACTTTTACTAAAGTAGCTCGATTATCTTCTTTCGGCAGTCTGACCGAACCGATTTCTGCATCAGGATACTTCGCTTGAACGTTATCAATCTGCTGCGAGAGCGGAAGAGGTTGATCGCCTTTTTGAACAATGATCTTGTCTTTATAGATCATCGTTTCGATTTCAGCTTGGAACAAATATAATGCTCCACTAATAGCAAGTAAAATCAAAAAAGGTGCAAATATAATACCGCCATAAAAATGCCATCTCCAAAACGTCTGATAGAGACTGTTGGTTTTTTTTGAAGCATTCTCGTTGTTTTCTGGTAACTTATAAGCTGTTGCTTGCATATTTATTTTCTCCTTATTCGTACTCAATATGGAAAAGTATAAACAACAAGCTGGAAATGGTAATCACTCTAAAGGGTGATTACCAAAATAAAATTGTGTCAATTGTATGACACTGGAAGTTAAACGATTCCGTTATCGTAAGCGTAACTCGCTAATTGTACACGATTTTCTAGATGCAGTTTTCCCAATATGTTCTTCATATGCGTTTTAACCGTATTCTCCGAGATATTGAGAACTTTTGAGATTTCCTTATTGGAATGTCCCTTTGCTACCAGTTGAAGCACATCCTGTTCCCGAACCGATAGAGCTTGCTCTGCTTGTCCATCCCTCTTAAACTCTTTCCAAATGCGAAAAGCCATCTCTTTCGACATCGGTATTTCATCCATGGCATAAGCTTTTAATCCGTTTAACATATCTTCTGTATTCAAATTTTTGAGAAGATATCCTTGTGCCCCCCGCTTTAAAGCTTCAAACCAATCCGTAATGTCGTAAGAAACCGTCATGATGACGACTTTTACGTTGGGAAACTGCTTCTTGATTTCTTTAGTCGCTTCAAATCCATTCATCTTTGGCATAGAAATATCCATAAGAACAAGATCGGGCATAAGAGTTTTTGTCTTCTCTATCGCTTGTATTCCGTTAGATGCTTCACCCACAATTTCAAACTCAGTCTGACACTCAAGAATCTCTTTCACACCTTCTCGAGCTAGATGATGATCATCTACAATCAATAAACGAATAGGCTGTGTCATGCATTTCCCTCCTTCTCAATCGTGATCGTGGTTTTCCCTGCCGTGCTTGTAACCTTTAGCTGCCAGTCCATAGAATACGCTCTGTCTTGTAAGATTTTCAGACCAAAACCCTCTGTTGGCTCTTGAGAATCAAATCCTGTCCCTTTATCTACAATCGTGCAAACCCAGCCTTTTGAATTTTTCTTCATATTCAACCATACTTCGTTCGTGTTAGCGTGTTTAATTACGTTGATAATTGCTTCACGAACACAAGCAAATAATTCGATTTTTTCCTTTGAAGTCAGATCATCATCTTGTAATCTCCACTCTCGATGAATCTTGAAATCATGCTGAGTCTCCATTTCATTGAAGAACGCATTTAATGATGTAGTCCACGAAATATCTGCTTGAGCTGGTACGTTCCGAAGATTTTGAATCGCACTTCGCGTATCGTCGTGAATGTGCTGCAACGTTTTTTTGAGTTTATTATACGATTTATCATCCTTACTAAACTCACTTCCCAGCTTATTCACTTGAACCGAGAGAAAAAATAAGGACTGTGCGATGCCATCATGCAGCTCTTTCGCAATTTTCTCTCGTTCTTCTAGAACCGCTTTCTCAGAACGTTCTCTCTGAAGCTCCTGCTGCATACGCTCTAACCTTCCAAACAAGATATTCAAAAAATAAAGTGTAACTAAAAATACAATGATGGCAGAAAGCCAGTTTCCCGTATTCATGGATATATAAGGCAACAGAACCGTATGTCTAACGTATTCCCATAAACCAACAGAAATCGTTGGAATGAGAAGGATCAACCACTTAATTTGTCTGTATGTCATCTACCGGACTTCCTTTCATTTCTTACAAAAATCTATAAACATAATAAATCATACCATAAAAAAACCGACGTATTGTACGCCGGTCGATTAACTGATTCCCGCATTCTTCTTCAGTCTTTCAGCTATCTGCATAAAATCTTCATGAGAGATACCAGGTGCAAACTCTTCTGAAATGGAACGTAATTCAGGCATTGGAGCACCAGCAGGAGCGCCAATCACTGTCTCAAGTGGACCGCCTAACGGATGCTGCCCTGCCCAGATTAAAGCAATGTCTCGATAATCTGTATCACTAAACGTATATAATTTTCTGTGTACGCCTTCAGCTTCAAATTTACGTGTTGTTTCAAATGCCGAGTTCTCGAGATCAGGTACTGGAAGCATCTTCTTAATATCAACTCCTGTCACCATTTCGATCGCTTTTGCATAAGCCAAAACATGCACACCACCACGTACAAGAAGATAGCCGATCATCTCTCTGGCAACAGGATTACTCGTCATCTCATAAACTCTCATCTTATGCGTTCTTGCTCCACACTCTAAGAAAAAATTATGCAGAAGATCAAGAAGTAGATTTCCACTGCTGAACACATAATCGCCGTTCCAAGCTTTACCCATCGAATCAAACGGGAAGGATGTTTGTGCCGTACCAATAAAATGCTGAGTATTCCTTTTATCAGTAGCCGCTGCCATCGGTGCATCGTTCACATCTCCAGGATGGGTAGTGCCATAGATCATCATATTGATCGTATGTGAAACAAGCTCAACGTGCCCAAATTCTTCTGCTGTAATACTCGAGACGAGATCAAAGAACGGTTTCAATTTTCCTCTTTTTCTAAAGTTAAATGATTGATACATATAGTTATTAAGTGTCGACATCTCACCAAAACGCCCGCCTAGCAATTCTTGAACTGCAGCGGCCGCATTTGCATCAGGATTGGTCGGTGTCGGCAGTTCGATCGCCAGCCGGTTAAAGCGTTTAAACATAAAGTTCCCTCCTCCGATTGCATGTCGTTTAAGGGTATGTAATGTCAAGATTGTACTATGACGATTATTTCATGAGGAAGATTGAGGAGAAGAAATAGAAAGAGCGAGGAATGGATGGATGGTGATTTTTTAGAATCGAGTATTAATCACAAAAATTCTTTACAAAAACCAGCCCAAGCTACCGCTTCAGCACGATCACCACGAGCAAAGACCCATAACGATTGTCATCATCTTTCCAATTTAACTTATCATCATTTCCTATGTAGATGAAATTACAAAATATATTTCTAATTGTGCTCAAAATTTAAAGGATAGTATTTCATTCATAACGAAAAAGTAAATAATAAGAGATTATGAATGATTTCGTTGCTCTCTGTCGAAATACCTACATCATTTTCTACATTTAATGAAAAATATGTAAACTGCATATGGCATTTCGTCCATATTTCAATTACTATATGTAGTATAAATACTTTTATATATCAAACGTTGGCTGAATCAGATTTTATTCTTTCCATGATTTTAATGTTGAAAGAGGTGCGAGCGGTGGACATAACAGAAAGCCTGATCACATATATGGATGATAACTTGCCTACTTACTTACATGATTGGCACAAAAGAATCGTGATTTCGAATCATGATGTTCATAAAGAAAAAGTAATAGAGAATGCCTTGCATATGGTTGAGCTAGTTAAACAATCCTTACGACGTAAACTATCTCCTCAAGAAATTATGCGCCTCGCACATGAAGTTGCTGTTCAGCGGTTAGAAGCTAAGATCAATATAGGTGAATTCGTATACAATGTGAACCTAGGACGAAGTGAGATCGTCCGTTTCGTGACGGGCTCTGGCATTTCTATAGAACAGTTGCAGCCTGTGATTGAAACGATCAATTCTCTCTTTGATGAGTTTTTATATCATGCTGTTAAGAAGTATACGCAGTTGAAGGATATTGAGATTGAGGAAAAAACAGTATTCATTGATCAAAGTCACAAAGAACGTCTCACCATTTTAGGGCAGATGTCGTCTAGTTTTGTACATGAGTTCAGAAACCCATTGACAGCAGTTATGGGCTTTGTAAAACTCATGCAGCAAGAAAATCCAAACATGAAATACATTGATATCATTAGTCATGAATTAACACAGTTAAACTTCCGTATTTCTCAATTTCTTCATGCCTCAAGAAAAGGAGTACAAGAAAGAGAAGCAGAGGATTTTGCTCTAGAAGATTTATTCACAGATATTTTAGATTTTATGTATCCCAGTTTAGTAGATGCAGATGTGACAGTCATACCGCGTGTTGATCCTACCATTACATTAAGGGCACACAAGGACGAGTTGAAACAAGTTTTGCTGAATCTCATCATGAACTCCATTGATGCATTGCGCCAGATGAGACAAAATCGCCGAATTATGATTTTCAGCAAGATTGAAGATAATGAAAACGTACATATTACAATTTCTAATAACGGACCAGCTATCCCACCCGAAACAATCAGTACGATCTTTGAGCCGTTCTTTACAACAAAAGAATTAGGCACGGGTATAGGGCTATTCGTGTGCAAGAAAATTATTGAAAAACATAACGGTTCCATCAGCTGTTCATCAGATGACAACATAACAACCTTCACCATCGTACTTCCCCTTCAAGGTACTGCTATAACACCTGAGGAAGAAAACTCACAAATAGAAATATAGAAAGGAACTTGGAAATCCAAGTTCCTTATTTAATACTTGCAACTAAGGCTTAAGAACAACCTTTATACATTCATCTTCTTGATCGTTTAACATCTTATATCCTCACCCGCATTTTCTAGTGGTACTCTGTGTGTAATAATTTCGGTGGGATCAAATTCATGGTTCATTATCTTATCAAAAAGCATTGGCATGTACCTACAAAGCAAAGTCCAATAATAAAAAAAGCCTTTGCCAGTGGCAAAAGCTTTACTTCAAATATTTAATGCATCTCTTCTCGATATAACGGCATCGAACAGCAGCGGAATGAACCACCTGATTTTATTATCTCAGAGATATCCACTTCTATAATTTCGTACCCTCTTTCACGCAGTGCTGCATTAACATTTTTATTTACAGGAAGACTCAAAACCTTTTTGTTTCCAATGGATAAAACATTCGTACCCATCGTAAATTGTTCCTCTTTCTCAACTTCGATTACATTAAACGTAGCAGCAAGCATTTCATAATCTTTTTCCTCAAAAGCATGTTTATAGATCAAAGCATCTGTTTCAGACAAAATGTTAAAAACACAATCGAGATGCAAATAAATAGGATCGAATGGTACGGCAACTACATTCATATGAGGCAGTTGTGATTGAAGTTCTTGAATGGTTTCCTCAGACGTTCTGCCACTCACCCCGATATAAACGGTATCGCCATGTACAATTACATCTCCACCTTCAATCCGGTCTCCCTCGATCAAGGACAGATTAATCTGATGTTCTAATAACCAGTTTCGTAATACTTTTTCTTCTCCATCTCGAATATTGCTTCCCATTCGTGATACGAACACCGTTTCTCCGATCGTAAATCCAATATCACGAGTGAAAACTTGTTCAGGGAACTTCTCCATTGCAGGAAGTTTATAAACGTCTACACCGTTTGCTTTCATCGTATCTACGAAGTGCTGATGCTGTTTCATCGCTCGCTTCATGTTGATATTGTCTTTTGCAAAGTGGCGCTGTGTTTCATTGATTATTTCATCGATCTTCATATATCTCGGTTCACACACAATTACTTTCTTTAATGTGCCATATTCACTATCACAGTTCACGTATTTGTATTCTCCTTTTATTACGGTAGCCATCTATAATCCTCCATACGCTCATAAGGTATTTATAAGGCTCTTCCCTAAATCAATAGTCCCGTAAACGTTTTTTGCATCTTTCATTAGTTTATTTATATTTTTTCCAAAAATAGCTAAAAGTTAACTTCTTTTTAAAATATTTAGGAAAATGCAAAAAACAGCTGACTCTAAGGTAATTCGTAAATAACCTTTTAAATCAGCTGTAGTTATAGTTGCACCGCTCATTATGAAGAGTACAGTTCATGTTTTTTTATATATTCATAACAGGCATCAGGCAATAGATACCTTGGTTCACCGTCCTTAGAAAATTCATCACGAATATACGTGCTGCTAATTTCCATAGACAGCCCTTTATCAATCAGATGAAATTTTGTGCCATCATCATGATTTCTTAGGATCGGTGAGCGAGAGATCGTTTTGACCATGTTGATCTCGTCCCTTGCCATCACAATAAATTTATTGCTCGAGACTAACTCTTCATCATACTTCCACTTACCATCAGCAATATCAACTAACAGATCTGCTCCCATAATGAAATACACTTCATCATCAGGATATTTTTCTTTAAAGTGTTCCATTGTGTAATACGTATATACTTCCCAAGCTTCTTGAAGCATTTCATAATCATCGGCTATAAATGTATGATTATTTGAAATCGCGAGCTGAAGCATCTCCCAGCGATGGATATCAGATGTTTTCATCGTTTTATCTTTTCGTTTACTTGAACATGGAAGGAAGATCACTTTGTCTAGCTTACAGCGATGTGCAACGGTACTCGCTGTCCATAGATGTACATTCGTTATTGGGTCAAAAGATGAGCCGTAGATTCCAATCTTACCCATTGTGTGATTCTCCTTCTTCAATTAATGACATTACTTTTGTTTGCACGTCTTGAATGTTCTTCATCTTGTTATCCCAGCACGCTTGACTAAGATCAACTGGATATTCTTCAGGATGCATCATCCGTTTGTATTCGTCCCATAATACTTCTAGATTTTCTTTGGCAAAGAGCTGTATCTCTTTAAGAGTAGGAGTTTCATAGACAACGTTACCTTCAACAAAAATATCTTGATGAAGCTCTTTCGCTTTAAAGTTTGTTACAAATTTACTGATAAACGTATGAACAGGATGAAACATTTTAAGTCTAGACTCTTCTTGAGGCATTTCATTGTCCAGCGCAATATAATCACCTTCAGATTTGTTATTCTGTGTATTTATGATTCGATACACTTTTTTCAAACCAGGAGTCGTTACCTTTTCAGGATTTCCGCTGATTTTAATCGTGTCTACCATATTCCCTTGATCGTCTTCAATCGAGACAAGTTTGTAGACCGCTCCTAATGCTGGCTGGTCATAAGCGGTAATCAGTTTTGTACCAATTCCCCATGAATCTATTTTTGCACCTTGCGCTTTTAGATTGATGATCGTATTCTCATCTAGATCGTTTGAGGCAATAATCTTTGTATCTGTGAATCCAGCCTCGTCAAGCATCTTTCTCGCCTCTTTCGATAGGTAAGCGAGATCTCCACTATCTAAACGTATTCCCTGAAAATTAATTTTGTTTCCTAGTTCTTTAGCAACCTTAATCGCTGTAGGAACTCCTGATCGCAAAGTATCATACGTATCGACTAAGAACACACAGTCTTTGTGACGTCGGGCATATTTATGAAATGCTGTATATTCATCGCGATATGCTTGGACGAGGGCATGAGCATGTGTACCTGCTACTGGTATGCCGAATCGTTTTCCTGCTCTGACATTAGACGTTGCTTCAAAACCACCGATAAAAGCGGCTCTCGTTCCCCAAATCGCAGCATCCATCTCTTGTGCTCTGCGTGTTCCAAATTCCATCACTCTTTCTTCTCCAACCACTTGCTTAATACGAGATGCTTTTGTAGCAATAAGTGTCTGGTAGTTTACGATATTTAGAATAGCTGTTTCAATAAGCTGTGCTTCTGCTAATGGTGCTTCTATTCGTATGATCGGCTCGTTTGCGAAGACCAATTCTCCCTCCACCATAGACCGAACGGTACCCGTAAATTTCACTTGTTTCAGATATTCCAAATAATCTTCTCCGTACCCTAACTCATCTCGAAGGTAATCAATATCAGTTGTTGTAAACTTAAAGTTCTTCAGAAAATCTATGATTCTTTCTAATCCAGCAAATACAGCATACCCGTTCCCGAAAGGAAGTTTGCGAAAGAACACTTCAAAAACAGCTCTCTTATTATGAATATTGTCCTCCCAGTAAGTTTCCGCCATATTAATCTGGTAAAGATCTGTGTGCAGCGTTAAACTATCATCAACATATTTATTGTTCATTTCCATTACCTCCAAGAGAATGATTTAAATAATTTCTGCGTTCAAACAGCTCTTAAAATGTCCTAATGCCCACTCATGTCCTGCTTGATTGAAGCTCGCTACTCCTTTTTCATGAACAACGATCTTAAGTCCCTCATTGTAAGCATCGACAGCGGTATGAAGACAGCAGATGTCTGTGCACACTCCTACGATGTGAACCTCTGTAATACCACGTTCACGAAGCTTCATTAATAAATCTGTACCTGCGAAGGCACTGTATCGGGTCTTATCCATCCAATAAACATTTGAGTTTGTTTTGTGTGTTTCATAGACTTTTTGAAGATTTCTGTAAAGTTCACGCCCAGGTGTACCATCAATGTTATGTGGAGGAAAAAGCTCGTTTTCTGGATGAAACTTATCATCGTTATGATGCTGATCTATAGCAAAAACAACATAATCACCGTTGTTAATAAATTGTTCCGTGACAGAGGTAATCTCATCTTCAATATCTTGACCTGGTTTCCCACAAGTTAGTGCACCTTCATCTGCTACAAAATCAAATGTGTAGTCAATATTGATCAACGCTTTTTTCATAATAATTGCCTCCTAAATTTGTTTTGGTTAATTATTAACAATTCGTTAATTATTATCATTAAAAAAATGAATCAATAACGTGCTGTATAGATTGGCTTTATTACATCCATATCAATAAATGTATAAAGTTTTGTTGCTCTCTTCGACGTTCTTGTTGTTGTTTTTCCTTGTACTTCTTGAATAAAAGGAAGAGATTTTATCTTCCTTGAAAATGATTGATCACTCAAAATCGCAGAATCATTTGTTACGGTTTTTAAAACAGCCTGAAGTTCAGAATACGTAAAGTTTTCAGGTAAGAAATTCTTAGCTACAGTCGTTTGCAACAGATCGTTGGTAATGACTTGAATCGCATCTGCAATGATTTGTTTATGATCAAAGGCTAGATCTAGGTTCAGTACTTCTTTTATCGAAAACAATTCAATATCAGCTGCATCATCTTGTGCTTTTCTTAAAGATAGATACGTATCTGGAACAATTGCATAATGTGCGTTTGAGATAATCCATCCTCTAGGATCGCGTCCAGGTTCATCGTATACGCCAAACTGTTTAATATGAATACCCGAGATATTCGTCTCTTCTTCTAACTCTCGTTTAGCTGCTTGAAAACCGGTTTCATCATCTTGCACGAAACCTCCTGGAATCGCCCACTTGTTTGCTTCAATGTTCATATTTCCTTCTGAATCAAGTGCCGCTCTTTTGATCAGCATGATTTTAAGATCCATCGTAGGAGGTTTATATGCCTCATTTTTTTCTGAGATAATCGTAAATACACAAATATCGGAAGTGTAACCATCTGGTGTGCGATATTTTTTGATGTCATATTGTTTCAATGCTTCCTTATTAGACAATGATGCCCCTCCTTTATAATTAACAAATTGTTTATTGTTAATTTATTTATATTCTATTTACCTCATTTTGTCAACGGATAAACCATATTTTTATAAAGGAAGTTATTGTCTTCGCTTTAAATAGCTCGCTAGCCATGGGTTGTTCAGTGAATGTCCTATTAAAAAATAAAAAACCACCCGAGAAGACGAATCCACCCGGATGGCTATTTCTATTGTGTATGCATTGCCCCTTTTTTATACTTACGATCATCCTTTATTCTCTGGCCGAACAAAGCTCATTTTTTCTTTATAAGCTGCTAAAAATGGAAGGTCAGGGTAATGTTTTTCCACAAGATTATAAATTTCTTGAATCAATAGCTCTAATTCTTTTATACTCTCATGGACATTTTGTATTAAGATTTGGGATAGCCGTTCATCCAAATTTTCGGGCTTTATTGTAAAAATCTCGCTGTATTTGTGCATCCACTTAAAGGACGGATGATGAATATATAATTTATTCAAACCAAATAATGTTCCGAGAATTTTCTTCTGTACACCCACCATTAGATCATACAACATGATCCACTCGTTCCTATCCAAGAGAGCATACCGGTTGTTCCATCTACTCCATAAAGCTAGATTTTCTTCAATCATGTTTTGTGCTAATTGATCTGGATACACTTCCACTTCTTTTTTCAGTTCAGTAATCATTCGATTTCCGTACAAACTTACTCCATAAAACACGGATGAAGCCATACACTGTTTGCCATAATCGACCTCATACTCTTCCACTACTTCTTTTATCCACGTATGTGCTGTAGATGTTAAAAAACTGCTGATCTCAAGCTTTACATTTTGAGGCGTTAAATAGCTCTCTGCCCATTCCTCCTCTTCATATGGATGAAATTCTATAATGGATCCATCTATCGCGTGAATGGGAATCATTCTATCTTCATCAGTTGGAGGTTCCGACCAGAAAATATTCAGTTCAATATCCGAGTGTTTGTCTTCCCACCCTCTTGAAACAGAGCCAGCCAATAATACAGCCTGCACTTTTTTGTTTTCTTTATAAATAGCTGCCATTTTACTAGCTATATCTTTTAACTTCAATTTTAACTCTCCCACTTTCATCAACCTAGTTTTTTAAGGTCTACTAACATATGTAAATTATTGATAGTATTAGATTATCATATGTTGACCCATTTTCATCTATTAGGAGTAGATATGCAAACGATAAAGAAATACACAATCTCTCAAGAAACATTGGATAAGTGGAGCAGAATTTTTGTGCCCAAACGTGATATTTTCTATTTTAAAAGCAAACCAGACCATTTACCTTCTCATAAAATAACGGAAATCAATCGAACTGCTTTTACACTCGACGTTAGAACCTCTTTTCTTACATGGTCTATTGACCAAAAAGCTGAATATATAAGCGTGATGTCAAATGAGGAGCTCCGTGCTCTACCTACTTTAGAAAGGGATAAATTAATTTCGGAGCAGAAATCACTTAACAGAGGGCTTGTTTTTACAGAGAATGAATTAAAAGATCTGATGAAGAATTTAAACTCGTTAGAAGTTGATTACCATTTAAAGGTATTAAAAAGAGACGCTTCGTTTCAAGACATTGTGATTCTTCAAAAGTGCAACTGGGATCAATTGTCGAAAGATGCTCAACACGCCATATTAATAAACTATGACGCTGAGTGGATTGGCGAAAATGCCTTAGATCAAGTAATACGTGAAAACTATCAAACACAATACCCAGAATTATACCCCTACATGGACTCTTTTCCAGAAGAGAATGGTCCTAATTGTCTAGCGGCTGTTGCTTCAGCAATTCGCTCCTCTACAGATGAAATCCGGTGCTGGATGCAGGTTGAAACCTTTATCAATCAGTTAGAGGAGAACCACTATCATCATATTGAGACTTCTTCTATCCAAGCCGGGGATGTATTAATATGGTTTAATCATCAAGATCAAGTTGTGCATGCTGCTTATCTTTTAAGTAAAGAACATGCATTTAACAAACATGGACAAACGATGTTTAATCCCTGGCAAGTGATTAGAATTAGCGACCTTAAAAAAGCATGGGCTAACTTTACATATAAAATTTATAGAAAAGTTTAATTCAGAACGGGTGATAAGATGTTAAAAGCAAGAAGAATTCTTTTTCGAGAGATGGTTGCTGAAGATTGGAAATCTATTCATCAATATGCCTCAAAAGAGATTGTTTCTCGATACCAGCCTTGGGGGCCGAATCTTGAGGATGATACTATAGCGTATGTGAATGAAGTGATTGATGATGCCAATAAAACTCCTCGTGTACGTTATGCCTTTGCAATCGTTGAAAATCAAAATAATAGGCTTATCGGAGCTGGAGAATTGCAGATCACCTCTTTGACTAATCGTGTGGGTGAGATTGGTTATGTCATTCACCCCGACTATTGGGGAAAGGGATTTGCAACAGAAACTGGGCAACTTTTATTAAAGTTTGGTTTTGAAAATCTGCAGCTACATCGTATTTTTGCAACTTGTGACCCTAGAAATAAAGCGTCAGAAAAGGTTTTAATGAAACTAGATATGATGTTAGAAGGCGTAATTCGTGAATCCATCCTGCTTAAAGACGGATGGCGTGACTCTTTGTTATTCAGTATGCTAGAGCACGAATGGACAGACAAAAAAGGACTCAAATAAGAGTCCTTTTTACGTTTTATTTATGATGAAACGGACATTTTCCCGCTATCGGTTCAACGTCGTCTCCAATAAAGTATTGTTTCCATTCACGGTGTTCCGGGTCCCCATAATGACTAATGTTCGGGTGCTTCGGAAGATTATCCCACTTCTCTACCCGCTCTCGAACTTTTTCTCGAGACATCGCTCCGCCCGGTGATGTTCCCTCTAAGCCTTCAAAGATTCGGCGAGGCTGGAATCCGAGAACTAAGCTGTTACCAAGATCTCTTGTTTTTCTTTGTTTGTATGCGGGTGCGTTCCCGAATACAAAATAAGGTTCATTATCAAATGAAAAAGCGAATAAGTGATGGTCCGGATCTTTCGGTATATGTTCTGGCCAAGGCTGATTATCTGTTTCGTGAAGTGATTGAAGCATCTTCCAAAAATAATCTCGGTAATAAGGAATGTCTTTCTCTTCCTTCTCAGGCTCGACAAACACAAAAAGTCCGTGACGAATTAATTTAGGTGCGTCAAAAAGTTTGTTGAATTCTCGAATCGCTTCAGGCAGGTTCGACCAATCATCATGCGTCACATATGCATAACGAAGCTCCCCTTTATTCTCAGCGGCCATTCCAAAATAACAAGGAAAGGTCTTATTTGTCACCGTCTCATGAAAGGTTTTATACTCTTCAATAACCCATGCTGGCACTTTTTCTGGATTCGTCATATCTTCTTTTTTTAGCAAGCACAATTGTTTCGTCTCCACTTAACCACTCCTCTAATCTGTTAATGAGGAATTTCCCTTAAGCCACTTTCTTAAAACATGAATGTCACTTCTTCTTTTTTCCAGTTCATCATGTTCTCTAATTGCTGTAGATGAACAGCTAACCAGACCATTTCATGCTGAAATCTTTTTGGAGGCTCTCCTTCATGAGGAGTGATATCAATCCACCACGTACTTTCCATGTACCAAACTAATCGTAAAGCAATCACTAATCTTTCAACTGATAATTCATTTGTATTATTGTACCCTTTAAGAAATGCCTGGACAGCTTTACGATTTAACATATTATTTTGCAGACATGTTGAGATGATCAGTCTCCCAATATCCAATTCTAAATAGTCATAGTTCATCCGATCAAAATCGAGAATCGCCGATATATGGTCTTCTGAAAAAAGCATGTTATCTACCCAAAGGTCCCGATGACACCAGCCAGGAGTGAGATTTTTAAACGGCTCAATATCCAACGCTAAGGTTGAAGTCTTTTGAATTTCCATTAAAGAACGGATATGATCTAATCCTTGTTCAGCACATTTATGTATTTCACTTTGCCAATACTCCACACGTTCTTCTATAGAAGGAACCTTAAACAATGTTTCTGATTTCCTTGATAATGTTCCATCATTTAGTAAAGTGTGAAGCTTCCCAACTTCTTCACCGAGAGATTGCATCTGTTCACTCGAAATATTACCCGGGGGAATTAAGCACCCTTCCATAAAGCGCATAACCGTAAAGAGTTCATCTTGTGATGACTTCTGTAAAAGCTCACCTTTATATAACAAGAGTTCTGGACATGCTAAACCTTCTGAAAACAATCTTTTTTGTGTTTGAAGAGTAGATTGGATGGTTTGAAGATCGTACAGTTTGATTCGCTCTTTGTTATATTGCTTTATAAGGAAAACACCTTGATTTGTTTCAATCTTCCACTTTTGATTGAGCCACCCACGTTTGATCGGTGTGCATCCTTTCACTTCAAACCCAAACCGATCTTCTACTTCCTCTTTTAAATGAGTCCAAAGACTTTCATTAGAAATTTCAGGCTCCACTTCATTCACTTCTTTCCAACGATTACTTGAGTTCTTGCCATTTTGCCCAAAGCGATTCGTCTCTTTTTATGTAATTTCCTGCATCACGGTCCATGTATCCGTTCACAATAAATTCTCTGCGAATGGTACAAAAATCTTCATGATACGTCTTAATAAATTCATTGATTTCTCGTTCCGTATAGGACTGATTGTCATTCAGCTGCTGAATGAAGTATTCTAAGATTACTAACTTCTTCTTCTTTTGAGACGGAATGTTTTTTAGGCGTCCGTCTTTGTTTAGAAATGCGTTCAATACACTTTTTTGGTAGCTTTCTAGGCTAGTTGTCATTATTCTTAATCCTTTCTTTACATTGATTGATCGTCCATTTCTCAATGTCATTAAATCCTAATCGCTTATAGATACGACCAGCTTCTGGGTTGTCATAGAAGAGTGTAAGTGTCTTGTTTTCTTGAAATAGGTTATGCATGAGGTGTTCAACACAGATGCTAGCTAATCCTTTTCCCTTTTTATTAGGAAGTGTACATACCCCTGAAACCATTGCGGCGAAAGAAGTCTCACAAACGGTTGATGCTGATGCAATCAATTTATCATCTTCTTCAATCACGAATATCCTAGACCATCCATTATTCATCTGACCAATAAAAGATTCTGGATTATACTCCCTCTTAAATTCAGGAATTTCTTGATAAAAAGAGATAAGCTGAGGAACTTCTTCTACACTTAAACACCTAACTAAATCAGAGTGGTGAAAATCTGGTAAAGGGTCACATTTTGCATAATAATAACTTTCGTGTTTCGAATAACCGTCTATAATAAATGGTTCCATCTTTTTAGTTAAACTCTCTATTCCATTAACTTCTTTTTCATTTATATCTCTATTGATGATGTCCGCAATTTCTTGTAGATTACAGTCTGTTTCCCAATACGGTGTATATTTGTTCTTGAATTTACATAGCACAGCGATTAGCTCTCCATCTAAATCGAACTGACCCCATAGTGTTTGAATTTTGTCTTCGTACCCATATGATTCAATTCCCCACAATGTAAACAGATTTTCTGCTGGCCTTTTGCTCAGAAGTCTCATTACTTTTTCATGATCACTTTGATTTAATTTTCTCATATGTTTATTTCCTCAACTTATAGAGATTGGGATTGCCTATTCCGTTCGAAACCTAAATAACGTGTGCCTTGAAAAGTGAGTGTTCCTCTATCACCTTCCACTAACATGCCGTACTCTTGTGCCTTAACGTGAAACTCCATTCGGTCCCCGCTCTCCACTTCAAACGTGACGAAGTACCATGTTGAAGCAGACGAATCATTAGAACCTCCGCTTACTTTACTTCTTTTTGTAACCATTTCTGCTGCAACGGATAGTACAGGCTGCTTGTTATTGCTGTTCCACTGACTGATTCCTTTCACGATGACAATTACAAAAACACTAATAACGATTACAAAGACAGCAACAATAAAAATGGGAGCAAGATATCAAACATCAAATCTCCGCTACCGCCAAATCCTGGTTCTTAAAAACCTCCATATCTTCATACCCCCTATCACCTACTTACCATAATATTACATACGAAAGCAAAAAAATAGAAGTTTCAGATTTAACGCCGTTCTTTTACGGTACGTGTTTTTATTCCTGTTACACCTTCACCGGTAAATGCTCTCTTTCCACCTGTAGTCGCATCGTGACCACCTGTAACTATGAAATCACCACCTGAACGATGCCTCTTTTCACGGATAAATCGCAACTCAACACCTAAAAGCACACAAAAAAGGACTTCCTTGGTCAATAGGAAGTCCTCATTTTCTAATTATTGAACAGCCATCTCTCTGTTTTTGCGAATTTCATAAAGGGCATTTTGAACCTTTCCAAACTCAGAGGCATGTGGACGGTCATCTCCATCTCCATAACCGTAATCTACCATTCTATTACGGTTCAGACATAGCTTTGTAAGTTCTGGCTTAAAGAAATCAAACAGCTTAAAACGCTCTTCTAGATGTGCAAATCTCGCTTGATATGCTTCAATACTGTCTACCAAATGTAACCAGAATGCTTTTTCTTCTATTAAATGGTTCCGCACCAGAACATTTGATAAATAACGAAGATGACAGATAAATAGTCCTGTAAAAATAAATTGTGTTAAACCTTCAGGTGGTTCACTTCGTAACACAGCGCGCAGTTCTTCCGTTACACCCTCTAACTCTTTAAAAGGCTGATCCGAGATGTTCACGTCATCTACGTAATCTTTTACCGCTAGTCTTTCAGGCTGATAGTCTTTTAGAATTAAGATCGTGTTCTGACCATGTGGCGAAAAGACCGTTCCATATTGATAGAGAAAATGTAAAAGCGGTGGCATCACAACACCGAAGAATTTAGTCATCCAATCGTCAGCACTTAACCCAGACTTTTCAATCAGACTTTGTACATAAGGCTTTCCGTTTCCATCAACATGATGAAGTGCAGCAAGCGTAATCGGTTGTTCACCGTCTTTTAGATACGTGTATATACTTTCACGCCAGATTGTTCCTAACATCTCCAGATATTGATAAGGTGCTCCTTTTAGCCCGCTATAGTGAGGGTGATCCACATTAATACTCGCTACCTCTCCGGGAAGGACGACTTCACATTCGTCACGTAAAAAACTGTCACCCTCAAAAATTCCTTTGATGTGCTCTGTAACACGTGGTGCGATCAGTGTTCTCTCTGACGGTAGTCCTCGATACACAAGCGTATTTAGGATGCTCATCGGAAGTTTGACATGAGACTTCAACGGGTTTGTTACATTGACAAACGTTCGAACAGACTGTTGAGGCAAGTAATGATCCGTTCCTTCTTCTAAAGGAACAATCATGCCTGTCGCTAGATCCTCAGGAAAATTTTGAATCAATACGTTATTCCACTGCCATTCATGTACCGGCATGTAATAATAATCTAGTGGTAATTTTCCCTTCTCTCGTAAAATCTCATTAAAGCGCTGAACAAGAACACCATCTAGCTCTCGCATTAAAAGTTTTTCATAATGAAGTTCCTGTACCGATTGAAACTGAGCGCGATCGCGGTGAACGGCAATCCAGAACAGCTTTGTTTCATTCTGGTTCTCCGGAGCGTATTTGTTATAGTCATCGAATCCAAAGCCGATACGACCTTTGTTATACGTGATCCATGGATGGCCTGACATCTCTCCCTCAAGCTCGGCATAATCAAGATCTACTAATTGGTCAGATGTTTTTTTATGATTGTTTAGTAGGTTTGAATCGGCAATAAGCGTATGATTTAGTTCTTTAATAAGGTGACCCGCTGTTTCTGAAGACATGCCGATCATTGGCTGAATATCCATCAAAAAGCGAATCGCATTGATTGCAGATTTCCATTCACCATTCTCAAGTATTTCGATTGATTCCGGATCTACATCGAAGCTTTCAAATAAACGTTTTTGGGCAGTAAAACGATATTTACGTTCTTCATTCACGGTAAAAACATATCCCTCATCTTCTTGCTCTGGGAAAATCATCTCTTCATACATATATTCTGCAAGCATCTTCGCTAACAAATTTTTGTTCACTGTTTCCCACGTATCTTTTTTTAACATGGATTCTGTTTCATTTATATAAAGCATGTCTTTCCTCCTTATGTAAGTGTAATTTCACTTTGTTTCTTTCTCTTAAATAAGTTCCCCATAAGAAAATAAGTAAGTGGAGAACGACGAACAAACTAGCATAGGTAAATACATCTGATATTGATTGGGTGTTAACAATGGATGATGCCGCGACCGGAGCTAGCAGCAAACCTACATTTTGGATTGCAGAGATTTTGCTATAGTCGGCATGCATATTTCCACTCCATTTAAAGATAAATACGTCTATTTTCGCAAGACACCAAGCAGCCCCTATACCGAACATACAGCGGAACAAGATGAGTCCCGCAATACTCGTTTCAACTCCTTGAAAGAACAAACCAACTATGATCATGCTTGCCGCACCAACATAGCCGTACCATCCTAACCGTTCACTGTATTTTCGAATGAGCGGCAATGTGACGATCGCCATCAAACTAGGAATTAAATACAACGAACTGCTCATCATCGTATGGGTACTGTATACATTTTCCGTGTATGTTGTAAAAAATGGCCGAATCATATTTACTGCAAGATGAAGCGTTAAAACGATGATTCCAAAAAACAAGAATCGTGTTACTAAGCTTCGATGATTTGTTTGTTCTAATTCTGTTTCTACTTTTGTTCTTTTGTTTACTTTTCTTAAGAAAAATAGGCTAAAGACTGCCATTAAACATTCAATGATTCCAACAATCCAAAAGATCAGTAAAGGATTATCCATCCCTATAACCCATCCAGACAGTATAGTCGCTGTTACGATCGCCCCTTGCAAAACAGCATGATAGCTGGCAGCTGTTCCTGTCGTGGAATTTCGATTCTCAGAAATTAATATGGTATACAACAGAAAGTAGCTGCTCTTAAAGATCAATAGAAGTACACTTGCTGCTACAAACATTGCAAAGGTTTGTGAGATTGCCATCAGAAAACAAGAAATTCCTGTTCCCCATTGTCCGACAATTAGTAATGTTGAGCTGTTATTTTTTTTGTGGGCGATTAAACCCCAAATCGGAGTAAAGACGACAACGACGACTCTGCACGTCATAATGTAGAACCCTGTCAGCTCCGGATCATTTATGCCGTATACCTTTTTAAAAAACTGAGGATAAAAAGGCGATAGCAATACTTCTGTGCATACGAATAGAAAGACACAGCTTAATAAAAAAAGGTTTAACGAACGGTTGCTGGTTTCCATGAAGGTTCCGTACCAAAGTTTTGAAAAACATTTTTTGTCATTACAGGGTACATTTCTTTTTCAAACAACGTATTGATAATAACTGCGTTTCTATGTGCGCCAAGGCCAAGGTCTGGAGCACCTACACCGTGAGTGTGAAGCTCGCCGTTTTGGATAAAGATATGGTTATTTTGAAGTCCCTTTGTCTCCAATCGATAATCGCTAGTAATCTGATAGCGGTTCTTAGAATCCCATTGAATCTGATCCTGCATCTTCATTAAGAAATGCGGGAATGATGGAGCATAGCCCGTCCCTAACACGATGACATCAGATTTCAATTCAAACACTTCTCCTGTCACGTTCTGACGAAGTGTAAGCAAGTGAGTATCTTCACTCTTCTCAAGATGAACAAGTTCGGTCATCGCCTGCAAATGAATATGGGGCTTATGTTGTCCAACTGATTTTTCATAAAGCAGATCATAAATATCCGCGATCGTGTCCATGCTGATGCCTTTGTAGAGAAGGTCTTGCTTTTTTAAAAGTTCTTCCTTCTTCGAAGAAGGAAGATTGTAAAAGAAATTGGTATAATCGGGTGAAAAATATTCAAGACCAAGCTTCGAATATTCCATCGGGAAAAATCCTTTTGATCGTGTAAACCAGTTTAAAGAATAAGAGTCATTATCCTGATCCTGTGCTAGATCATAAAAAACTTCTGCTGCACTCTGACCAGAACCAACTACTGTCACTGAGTTTGCGTTAAGAATCTCTTCTTTTCGATCTAAGTATTGGGAAGAGTGGATGACTTTTGCCCCAAGCTTCTTCTCCAAATGTGAAGGTACAGAAGGGATCGTCCCGATGCCGACAGCAAGATGCTTCGTATAATACATCTGTGTTTCCCCTGTCTCTTCAGATCTTACAATCACTTCGTATACAGAACTCTCCGCATCTTCTACCGGTTGGATGTGTTCAACTCCCATACCAAATGAGCAAGAGTCTAGCTGACTGGCTACCCAACGGCAATAGTGGTTGTATTCTTTCCTCGGAATATGAAAGTTCTCTAAGAAGTAAAAGTGGTACAATCGATTATGTTTCTGCAGATAGTTTAAAAACGTGTATTTGCTTCTCACATCTGCCATGCTTACTAGATCCGCAAAGAATGGTACTTGAAGTGTCGTGCCATCGATCAGCATGCCACTATGCCAGTTGAACTCTGTTTTCTTTTCAAAAAAAAGCGCTTTTTTACCTTCTGTTTCATCTAGCATCGCCGCAAGCCCTAGGTTGAATGGACCGATGCCTACACCGATGATGTCATAGATCTCTTTAGGTTGTGATTGTTTGAAAGACATCTTTCCATCTCCTCTCGAACGTTTCTCTATGGCAAAACATAAGCATTCCAGTCTTATCCGGCAACTCGATAGGTTTTACTTTTTCAAAGCCGCACTTTTCAAATACATGGATCATCTTTTCATTGCGAATATCTGGTTCAGCGATTACTTTTTCAGTCCCTTTCGATAAAAACTGAAAATATACGATCGCACGTAATAATGGAAGTGCATAACCCTTCCCAACAAAGGACTCTTCTCCGATCAAAAGATGAATGCCTTGGTCTTTAGGATGTGGATTATAGCTCTTCTCTACCACATCCCCTTTTACCCAATAGGCTTCCCAATAGCTCATAGGAACTCCATCTATTAAGCCTATATATAGCTTTTGATGCTGATCTACCAAGAAATTCTCTAAATGCTTCTTATATTCTTCAAACGAGATATCCAGCTTCCAGTATGGAATTACATACGGTTGCTGCTGCCACTTATGAAGAAGTGAAACATCGCGCTCTAAATCTACTTTTACATACGATAACGTCTTTTGAATGGTTGGATCATAGAAACTAAATTCTGGCTGCATCTGACTTCAACACCTTTTGTAACGGGTTTGGAATCTTCGTATAAACAGATTGGGTTTCTAAAGAACCAACAAGCTCATCCATATCATGAAAACGAGTAAGTAAGTTCGCTTTACACGGAAGTTCTTCCGCATCTAGTAAGCTTCTGATCAAGCCTGACTTTCCGTCTGTTAACGTATCATGGTGCATCAAGCGATGACGCAGCATGTCCATAAGTTCTTCTTCTTCGACAAGATTTGCTGCTCCAAAACCGTTGATCAAACCGAATAAATGGTTCATGAAAAAGTAATAACGAAAACGTTCGATAGCCACCTCGTCACTGCAGATCGTTACACTCTTACGGTTAAGGCTTGGAAGCTGTTCAACTAGCAAATCGGCTTTTGATTCGCTGTAATAGTAACCTTGATTGTCACGATAATAAAAACGCTTCGGATAGCCATTCTCCATTTGTACGATTGAATTCTGCTGATGCGCCTCAAGCGCAACACCGTATCTTTCGTATAGCCACAGCATCGGATCTAGAGAGATTGATAGATATTGCTGGAACCAATCTTTGCTTACTTCTTTTATGGTTCTGTTCTCTCTCTGAGCGATGTCGTGAATGATTGAAGCAATTCTAGAGTTTCCTTCAAATCCATGGTCCTGACAAAGGCCAGCAATTAAGCTTGCATTTCTATCATTCTCGTAAAAAGGATTCTCTCTGATCACCACTTCAAAGCCTGAAGTCTCTTTATCCGTTGGAATATTCAAGAATGCTGGATCCTTAATAATTTGAAAGGATGGATAGATCTCATTCATCTCTTGTCCAATTTTCGATTGCATAAGCCGGGAAACTTCTACCCCTCTATGCAGTTCTTTTTCCAGGTTAACGCGCAGTGAATTTGTAATTTTCACAGGTACAGAGAACTTGAACATATATTGAAAATTCGGACTGTATACAGAACGCATAGAAGATGTAGCCGAGAACAGCTCACCGAACGGACCGATGTAGCTCAACTTGCCTTCTTCAATGAAAGTTTGAACAAACGAATCACTCAGTAGAACTTGCACTTGTAACGGATGAACCGGTATGAAGACTGATTCATTATCGAATTCGATCTGTTTGACGAACTTCTCATCTCTTTGCAGAAGCTTTCTAGTAATTTCTTCTGCTGTCACATCATCTGCAGTATCTTGATCCACGATTGACTTGTCTGCTTGAAAGAAATGGAGCTGGAATGTTCCCTTAAGCTCTGGAGAGTATAGTGATTCCTGCTCATCACTCATTCCTTGCTTACTTTTTGGTGTAGGGTGAAGTAGATGTCCGAACAAAAGAGACTGCTCTGCTTCAATGAATGTAAACTCACTTTTCTCTAGACTCTCAGAGTCATCTTCACGTGCTTCTAAGTACCGCTGTATATTCTTTTTGCTAAGTATCGTCCGCAGCATCAATTCATCTTCTGCATCCTCGCGATCTTGTTTCAACAACAATTCTTTAGAAAGAATGGAAACAAGCGAGATGTAATCGAGCGATATCACGTTTTCATTGTTTTGATAAAGAATAGGAAAATGAAACAGATGTCTACCTGTTAAAGACCAATGTTTAACTGCAGCGTAGATTCTTGAACGTTGTTTCTTTAGTTCGATCTTCACCCATCTGTTCGGTGATTCCCCATTCCAATCTAAATGAGTAATCGCACCGTGAACTTCTTCAAATGCTTGTGTTTCTCGAAGATAACAATTTAAAAAACTTTGTATGCTCGCATTTTCTGCTTGTTGTTTATAATTTGTCATTGGGTGATCCCCCTGTTTTCGTACTCTGCTGCAAATTGAGAGATGCTATAAAGGATATCTTCAATATCCACGATTGTTGTACGTGGATTAAGTAACGTAAACTTTAAAAAGACTTCACCCTTCACTTTTGTTTTTGCGACTAGACCTGTTCCTGAATGAAGAATTTTTTTGTAGATATACGTGTTAAGCTCATTTAACGAACTTGAAGCTGCACCGGAATAACGGAATACAATCGCATTGATCTCTGGATTGATATTGCACACTTCGATATGAGAATTCTTATCCATTACACCTGCTGCTTGATTCGCGAGATGAAGCGTATAATCAATCATGTTTTCAAAGCTCTTTTCTCCAACGATCCGTAATGACATGAAGAGCTTCAACGCATCAAAACGCCTTGTCGTTTGAACCGATTTGCTCACTAGGTGAACGAGACCATCTTCTTCATCGTTCTCAGGATTTAAATAGTCTGCATGATGAGCGATATAGTGAAAATTTGTTTTATCTCTTACGAAGAATGCACCACAGCTGATCGGTTGATAAAACTGCTTATGAAAATCGATCGTAATAGAATCTGCCTGCTCAATTCCTGCTAACTTATGAAAATGCTTTTTACTTAGAAGCAACGCACCACCATAGGCTGCATCAACATGAAGCCACAGACCATAGTTCTGAGCAATCTCTGCAATCTCTAAGATCGGATCAATACTGCCAAAATCTGTTGTTCCGGCCGTTGCTACTACACACATCGGGATAAGTCCTCCACTTCTCAAGCGCTCGATCTCTTGGACTAGTTTAGCTGGGTTCATCTTTTTATGCTCATTCGTTTCAATCGTAACGACCGCCTGTTCACCCAGCCCTAATTGAAAGGCTGACTTCTTCACAGTAAAGTGAGCGTCTTTTGAACATAAGATCCGAAGTTTATGAGATTCAGGTGGCAAACCTTGAGCCTTTACATTCCAACCCCATCTTTTATCACAAAAGAAATCACGAGCAAGTAACAGCCCCATATAATTTGATTGTGTACCACCACTTGTAAATGTTCCGTCTGCTGAAGGAGGAAGGACAAGCTTGTTACTTACCCATTTGATCAACCGCTCTTCTAAATAAGTAGCGGTCGAGCTTTGATCCCATGAATCCATGGATTGATTGAGTGCACCGATGATCAATTCAGCTGCGATGGCTGAGATAAGAGGTGGACAATGAAGATGTCCCATGCTCGTCGGATGAGAAACATGTATGCTGTTTCTCACAACCTTTTCTAAAACATCTTTTAAAACCGTATCCGCTTCCTCTCCCTCTTCTGAAGTGAGTGTTAGTCCATTTATTTCTTTCTCAATCTCAGTAGGAAGCACGCCGGTATATGCATCTGAGTTATCCTTATAAAATCCACTTAACAGATGTTGAGTTTCAAGAATGATTTGTTGAAAATTCTGTATTCCTGCTTCGCTATTGTTAAGGAAAAAGCGATCAAAATCAGTTGTATTCATCTAGCACCTCTATTTTAGTGCGGCTCTTACCGCATCTGTAAATATTGCGATTACTTCGTCCATTTGTTCCTCTGTGATGATAAGTGGTGGCAAGAATCTAACAACACTGCCATGCCTTCCGCCTACTTCTAAAATTAACCCCCTATTAAAGCACTCTCGTTGGATGCGGCTAGCGAGTTCAGGATTTGCAGCATAGGTTCCTTTTAATCCTGTTGGAATACGCGGATTCACAATTTCTGCACCTACCATCAATCCTCGACCTCGCACATCACCGATCTCAGGAATCTCATTTTGCAGTATAGAAAGTTCAAGCATTAGCTTCTCACCAAGTTCAGCAGCATGCTGTGATAAGTTGTTTTCTTTAATATGACGCAGCGTTGCTGTTCCAGCTGCCATCGCCATCTGGTTTCCTCTGAAGGTACCAATATGTGCACCAGGACCCCATTTATCTAGTTCACGATCATAGATCACAATAGATAATGGCAAGCTTCCACCAATCGCTTTGGACAGAACGACTACATCCGGCACGATTCCAGCATGTTGAAACGCAAACAATTCACCAGTACGCCCGATTCCTGTTTGTACTTCATCAATGATCAGTGGGATGTTACGTTCTTTCGTGATGCGGCGGATCTCACGCAGCCACTCAACTGGTGCAGGGATAGAACCTCCTTCTCCTTGTACAACCTCTAAGATCATAGCCGCTGGAGGAAGGATTCCGCTTTCTGGATCATATAGAAGGTTTTCAATATAGTTAGCGCTGATCTTCCACGTCTCTTCTCCGCCGATTCCGAACGGACATCGGTATTCATACGGATAAGGCATAAAGTGTACATCTGGCATCAAGCCTTGCACGTTTTGTTTCGGTCCTAAGCTACCGGAGAGCGCCATTGTCCCATGTGTAGCTCCGTGATACCCACCCTGGAACGAAAGGATGCTTCTTCTGCCAGTCGCTGTTTTTACAAGTTTAATCGCTGCTTCAATCGCATCTCCGCCAGTCGGTCCGCAGAATTGAATCTTTGCACGCTTCGCGAATTCTTCTGGTAAACTATCAAACACTTCACTTACAAACTCCTCTTTTACTGGCGTTGTTAAATCCAGTGTATGTAAAGGGCGCTTGTCATGAAGCACTTTCTCAATGGCGTCTATCACTACCGGGTGATTATGCCCAAGCGCAAGCGTTCCTGCACCTGCCAGGCAATCCATATATGTTTTTCCATCCGCATCTTTTACATAGATTCCTTCTGCTTCTTCAATGGCAATCGGAATACGGCGTGGATAAGATCTTGCGTTTGACTCTCTTTTTTCTTGTTGTTTTAGATATTTTTCATTCATCTCTATTTGTAACATGCTCATGTTTTATTCCTCCTAGTTGGATGATTAGACACTTTATTGAAAATGATTCTCATTATTGATTACATGTATAACCTTAATTGATAATGATTATCATCGTCAATGATAAATTATCCCTAATTTCTTTCCAGGTTTTTTTATTGCTATTAGCCGTTGTTGGGTCTAAAGACTCATAATAAAATTAAGTTTTTACTTAATGAACAAAAAAAAGACCAGCTCTAGGCTGGTCCTTCCACTTAAATTTCTATTGTTTATCCAACACATCAATCATGCGAAGAGCTACACTTCTACTCGATTGAGGATTCTGTCCTGTAACAAGTGTGCCATCCGTAACGGCGAAATCTTCCCATTTTCCTGCTCGTTGAAACTCTGCTCCAAGTTCACGAAGCTTTGTTTCGAGTAAGAATGGTACCTCTTTCGTCAATTGCATCTCTTCTTCCTCTTCATCCGTAAATGCTGTAACGGTTTTTCCTTTTACGATAGATGTACCATCTTTAAGCGTTGCCGTTGTAAGTCCAGCAGGTCCGTGACAGACACTTCCGATCACTTTATTAGTTTGTGCCATCTGACTTACAACTTCTTTTAATGCCTCACTCTTCGGAAAATCAAAAACGGTACCATGACCGCCCGGTAGATAGATTGCATCATAGCTCGTTGCATCATCAGGAGTGAGTTCTGCAGTACCTTCCAACTGTGCCAATGCTTCTTTATACGTTTCTTTATCAACACCTTCTAAGCTGTTAGGATCAAGCGGAACATCTCCACCTTTAATACTTTTCACAGTAATGTCATATCCTTTTTCACGAAATTCGTTGAAAGGAACCGCAAACTCCTCTAACCAGAGCCCTGTCTTGTTATTACCAATGTTTTGATGATTCGTTACGACGATCAATACTCGTTTTGTCATTGTTACACTCCCTTTCATTACATTACGTTTATCATTTTTCCCGAATCTAATGATTTAAAACACGATCAAATAAGAAGGTGTGTTGGAATTAAGGTAGTTAAGGTAGCTTTGTAGAAATTTAAGATGGATTTGTCGAAAAGCCTATAAACTGATATTCACGGCCTATAAGTTTTTTTGAAGGACCATAAGTTAACCATTAGGGACTATAAATGATTTTGAAGGACTATAAATGTTTGTTTAGGGCCTATAAGTATCAATCCAAAAAAAAGAAAGCCTTCCAAACTACAGGAAGACTTTCACTCACTTTATTCAAACTGTTTATAAAACTCCGGATCATCGGGATCTGCGCCGTTACGTTTATCTTGATTTAACGCAGATATACGTGTCATATCTTCAATGGATAGTTCAAAGTCAAAGAGTTCAATATTTTCTTCGATTCTATGCTGCGTTACCGATTTAGGTATCGTAACCACACCGTTTTGAAGATCCCATCGTAAAATAATTTGAGCAACTGATTTATTGTATTTATCAGCAAGTTCTACCAAAGTTGGTTCCTCAAAGATCTCTCCTTTTAAAAGAGGTCTCCAGGCTTCTAATTGGATACCCTGCTCTTTACAGAACGCTAACAATTTTTCTTGAGATAAACGAGGATGGTATTCCACTTGGTTCACCATTGGTTTAATCTCTGCTTCTCTCATCAGATCTTCTAGATGATGTTGCTTGAAGTTACTAACACCGATCGCTTTAGCTCTTCCTTCATTATAAATCTTTTCAAGTGCTTTCCATGTTTCATTATACTTTCCAGGCATTGGCCAGTGGATTAGGTATAGATCCACATAATCCAACCCTAGTCTTTCTAAACTGGCATCAAAGGCTGCTAAGGTTTTTTCGTAGCCTTGGTCAGTGTTCCAAACTTTTGTTGTAATAAAGAGTTCTTCTCTTGGAACATTGGATTCGGCAATTGCCTGACCGACACCATTTTCATTGTTATAAAGGCTCGCTGTGTCAATGCTTCGATAACCTGCATCGAGCGCCCACTTTATGGACTGGATGACTTCTTCACCATCTTCAGCTTTATAAACTCCTAGACCAATCCATGGCATTTGAACACCATTATGTAGAACGGCACGATCATGAATACTGCTTGGCATAATGAATCCCTCCTTGTTCACATTGTGGGACAATCTTTATAAAAGTGAAAAACATTACACTCTTTGAAGTTTAACTGCTGTTTCGGCTAAACGTTCAGAAGCATTATCTAAGATCGTCGATTCACTCCAAGTGAATCCATCGTTTTCATACCTCGGAATCACATGCATATGAAAATGAGTAAGATCACTAAATTTTCCCCCATTTTGGTTGATCGTAATCCCATCAGGGTTAAAACTACTTTCTAGCTTTTTCGATATGTATTTTGCAGCATCCATCACAGCGTTCATTTCTTCAACCGTAAGCTCCGTTAATTCCTTCACATGTCTTTTCGGGACGATTAATGTGTGTCCTTCGTTAAAAGGATCAATGTCTAGAAAACATGTCACCCTTTCATCTTCATACACCATATGTATCGGTAATTCTTTATTCGCCAATTCACATCCTAAACAACTCACCCTAGATCCACCCTTTCAACCTAGCCAATAATAGTCCGTGTGCCAGTTCACTATCTTTCCAAAGCCCTTGCTCAATATTGCGAAATGCACGATCTACTGGAATATGAAACGCTTGAATCGTCGCTTCCTTTTTCTCAAGCATTTGAGATCTGTATTCCACAATATCTTTTGTAAAATAAACATGGGTAACGGTATTACTCAAACACGCACTAGGCTGAATACTTCCTAAGAAAACCGTTTCTCCACACACGATACCTGTTTCTTCAAGCAGTTCCCGTTTTGCTGCTTCCATCGCATCTTCATTTTCATTCATTCCACCACCTGGTAGTTGAATGATAACTTGATCTACTGCTGGTCGATACTGACTGATCAATATGAGAGAATCATTCTCTAGAGCGACCATCACAGCAGCTTCAAAAGGTATCTCTTTTAACGTGATACTTCCAAATTCGTCCTCGAATACTTCAACCTCTTTATCTCTGCTCTGATATACGAGTTCTTTTTTCAAAATTACCCCACCCTTTTACATCAGTTTCCCCTTAACATTATCCAAACTTGGAAACATTTTCAACTATGAGTTCACTGGTAATCACATCCATTTAATATTTAAATGCACAGTGGAAATTTTTTCTAATCGTTTGGTAGAATAATAAGATGGAAACTTTATCTCATTTCTTTCGTATTACGTGTGACTAGCTATGGAGGAGATTGCATTGAAAAAGAAAATCGGAATAACTTTTATTATACTTTCGTTCGTTCTGTGGATTCTAATACCGGTCATACCTTTCTTATCATTGGGGGCAGGCGTTAAAACAGCCATCGTCAGTGGATTATTTATCGGCGGAGAAGTTTTCTTCTGGCTAGGTGCGCTATTAGCAGGAAAAGATATTGTAAAAAATTTCATTCAAAAGTATTGGAGAAGAGGTAAAAAAGAAGACGATCCCTCTTAAAAGATTTGGCGGCGAATGAGAATCATCATATATAGTAGGTGAAAAAATGGACGAACTGCTTCTCGGCTTTATTTACACATTCTTAATCGTAATCACGTTTGAAACATTGTTTACTAGAATACTAAATAATGGTGTGAAGCATTCTGCCAAAAGAATTGTTGTTCTCGCACTCCAGTGCTTGGTCATCTCTTGGCTTCTTTATCAGATGTATACATAAAGCCCGGCAGCTATAGCTGTACAGGCTTTTTTCTTTGAACCTTAAATGGAATGGATGCTGACTTTAGAATGAGAATGCCAGAGATCATATATAAAAATGATGCGATATAAAACAAGCTTCCAATCGTTAAAAAATCAATCAGATAACCTGTTAACATAACCGCGATCGCTCCCCATACACTTGTCCAAAGGTGGTAACTTCCTATCTTTTTCCCAGCCTGCACACCATTCGACTGCCTAGCCAGAACGGTTTTCTCCGAAGTTTTTTGTACAGCACCCAGAATGCCCATTACAATCTGGACCAGATAAAGAACAGTTACTGTTTCAATGATTGGTATAATCAGCATGATTCCAGCCATACCCCATGTATGTATCAGAATAAAGGTACGGTCACCTAATTGATCAGAAAGCCTGCCAATGATAGGGTGAACAAGTGCGCCAGTCAAGGCAAAAAGTCCGTATGCTAAACCGAACTGCGAGTAGCTGTCACCGATGTTACGAATGAGAAGTAAATAGAAGGGAAAGACCATTGAGCTTGCTGTCATTAAAAGGCTTTGTGCTGTTACAAATGTACGATAATTCATTGAGCATACACCTCATAAAAAAGATTTTTGAACCGCTCATCAGGATCGAGCTCCCGCTTTTTCTGAAAGAACTCATCGATACGGGGATATGCTTGTTTCAGTTGTTTCTTTGTCGGATATGAATAATAAGGTAAGTAATAGCTTCCATCGTGATCTAACGTTACGTCAATCATCTTCTGAATAATTTTTTCTGTTTTTCTTATCTCTTTTTCAGAACGGCCTTGATTGATCAATAACACAAGAGCAAACATATCATCCTTCGCATAAGACAACACGGCATCCTCGTCATGCTCGACGTACCGAATCGTAATGTTTAATAGGTTCAGATCCTCTTGTTCTAACACCTCTCTCAGATCGTCAATATAAGAAGTAAACTCATCAACAGGTACAAAATATTCTTGCAGCACTTCAGTTCGATTAGCATTTTCATATTCCATAAACGTACTATCTGATCTCATTACATTATTTCTTGATTGATAGCTGCCATTGCTATTTTGAAAGTGTTTCTTTTGAGTCTCCCAAAATACATCTTTTCCCCAATCACTATAACGAGACATCCCTAACATGAACTTTGGAAGTACCACTTTCTCTTCTTCATTTAACGTTGAATATTTATTTAACTTTTTTTGTTGATCTGCTAGTACATAGTCCGTTACGTACATTTCTTTTAAAAAGGTCTTAGGTGCAACAGATAAACGAGCCAAATGCATTTTCACCTTTTCATCGTTCATGACTCTTTTCTTAAAATGCTCTTCGTATGCTTTGTAATCCATCGTGGAAATGCGTTGTTCATACAGTTCATCCTCAGCCAATTGCAATGTGACATCAAGTATGACTCCAAAGAGACCGTAGCCGCCTATTACATATGAAAAGTAATCACTGTTCTCATCACGACTTACAGATATGATCTCTCCATCTGGCTTTAACAAGCGAAAAGAATCCACGGTATCGATCAGAGAACCATATCTAATATCCCGTCCGTGAACGTTGACACTAAGGGCGCCACCAACAGTAAATATATTTTGTGACTGCATAACTTGAATGGATAGACCGTACGGATTAATCTTCTTCTGAATATCAGCCCAAGTAACACCACTTTGAACCGTTATCGTTTTTTCTTTGGGGTTGAAGTCCAGGATCTTGTTATAACTTTTCATATCAAGAAGTGTTCCATTTGGATAGACCGTATGCCCACCCTGACTATGTTGCATCCCAGCGATTGAGATCGTCTTTTCTTTTCTCACCCAATTCTGCAACTCCGCCGTAGAATGCGAGCTCTTGACCTCTTTCATCTTTGTAGGCAAAAGTTTTCCGGCGTCTTCTATGATGACTGTTTTTTGTTGATGGGAGTGGATAGCGCTACTCGTGTAGAAAGCGAACCCATATAATGTAATACCAATTAATAGATATTTTCCTTTCATTACATCACCCCTTTTTATAAAAGTGTAATTTTACACATTTATTATAAAATGAAACACACAAGAATGACAATATGTTTTTAAAGAAGTCCTTTTGATCTTTAAAAGAAAAGAATTTAGACGCTTCTTCCTCTTAAAAATGGTGATTCGTACAAGCACTCTCTATTGCATTTCATATAGTAATAGTGGGGGTGATACGATTGGGTAAAAAAAGAAAAGAACTATTAGAAGCATTGAATTCTCTAGGTGAGAACGGCACAGAGACTGTTGCTGAAGTGACTGCTGAAAACGGTGCTGAAGCTGGTACTGTTGAAGCTTTACGTTCTCTTTTAGGTGATGGTCTAAAACGTAAGAAGTCTAAGAAAGCACCTGCTGTAAAGTCTAAGAAATCTTCTAAGAAGTGCAAGGAATCCAATGGAAATGATTCCGGTGGAACTGAAACTGGTGGATCCGGAAGCGCTCCTGACAGCTGTTGGGAATAATCTCATAAATATAAAAAAGCTCCCTCACGTAAGGGAGCTTTTTCATGAGCATATTTCTAACTCAAGACTTTTGTAGAAACATTTTGTTTTAAATACGAAAGCGTAGCAGCTCCTAATAGACTGGCTGCAATCAATAAAGCATCTTCATTGATCTTGAACTTCGGATGATGATGCGGAAATACCTCTTCCCACGAATCATCAAGAGCTCCTGTGAAAAAGAACGTGCCTGGCACTCTTTCTAAGTAGTAGGAGTAATCTTCTCCACCCATTTGCGGTTCAATTTCTTCAAGTTCCACCACTCCTGGAACTTTTCTTGCGACATCAACTACAAACTCTGTATCATCTTTATGGTTTACAACCGCCGGATATCCTCGTTTAAATACATATTCATAAGAGGCATCTGATGCGAGACACGTACCTTTTGCAATGCGGTCGATCTCTTGCTCGATCGCAACTCGTACTTCTTCCTTAAATGTTCGAACCGTTCCTGTTAGCTTTGCTGTATCTGCAATAACGTTAAATGCATTCTTCGCTTCAAACGCACCGACAGAAACAACTGCCGCATCGAGTGGATTAACCCTACGACTCACGATCTGCTGAAGGTTAGAAACAAGCTGCGCTCCAATAACAATGCTGTCTTTTGTTTTATGAGGCTGAGCACCGTGACCACCTTTTCCTTGAACTTTTATCGTAAAAGAATCAGCTGCAGCCATAACAGGGCCTGTTCGATAACCAATTGTTCCTGTTGGCATCGTTGCCCAAAGATGTGTTCCATAGATCACATCTACTCCATCTAGGCAGCCATCTTCAATCATGGCAATAGCTCCACCTGGGGCGAGCTCTTCAGCATGCTGATGGATAAATACGATTGTACCTTCCACTTCATCCTTTATCTCTGTTAGCACTTTTGCGAGCACGAGTAACGATGCTGTGTGACCGTCATGCCCGCACGCATGCATAACACCAGGAACTTTAGATTTGTATGGAGAATCATTTTCTTCCTGAATTGGAAGTGCATCGAAATCTGCTCGAAGTGCCACTGTCTTACCTGGTTTTGCACCTTTTAACGTAGCGACTACGCCTCGACCGCCGACTTCCGTTCGAACATCTAATCCTAATTTCTTGTGATACGAAGCAATAAAGGCTGGTGTCTCGACTTCTTCAAATGACAGTTCTGGATTTTGGTGAAGATGTCTGCGAATCTCCACCATTTCATCTTGATAGTTCGTCAAACGGCTAAATAATTGTTCCATACCTGTTCACTCCTCTTATAATCTACATTTTTATATATTCGCCAGGTCCCAGCGGAAGTCCTAGCACGTACCAGACAGTAAATAAGAGACACCAAAAAATCGTATAAGCGATCGTGTAAGGAAGTAAGGAGGATATTAAAGTCCCCATCCCCATGCTCTTATCAAATTTTTTCGCAAAAGTTAGTAGAATAGCAAAATAGGCAAGCATGGGAGTGATCGTATTCGTGATTGAGTCACCGATTCGATATGCCATCTGGGTAAATGCAGGACTATAATCTAAGGCCATGAACATCGGAACGAATACCGGTCCTAAAATAGCCCATTTTGCTGATGAACTCGCGATGAGTAAGTTTACTAGCGCTGTAAAAAGAATAAATGCAATCAATAATGGAAGTCCTGTAAATCCTGATTCTTTTAAGAAGTCAGCTCCTGTAATCGCGATGATTGAACCTAAGTTACTCCAACTAAAATACGCAATCATTTGGGCTGCGATAAAAGCAAGCACAATATAGTACCCCATACCACTCATTGCTTTTGTTAAATGTTCAGCTACGTCTTTATCATTTTTTAAGACTTTAGATCCGAATCCATATGCCATGGCTGGAATAAAGAAGAAAAGAAGCATGATCGGAACCAAGGAATCCATAAACGGGGAATCAATCAGTTCACCTGTTTTCGCATGGCGAAGCATAGCGCCTTCTGGAACGGTCACAAGTAGAATGATAGTTGTATAGATGAAAAGAGAGATTGTTGCCCATTTCAACCCCCTTTTCTCTTCAGAAGTTAGAGCTTGTTTCTTCACTTCAAGATCTTCAGGAACTTGGTATTCTCCAAGACGTGGTTCTACGATCTTTGTTGTGACCCAAACGGCTACTGGTAACAATACAAAGGTTGAAGCAAGCATGAAGTAGTAATTCATAGCAGGGTTTGCTGTATACGTTTTATCTTGAAGATGAGCGGCAGATTCTGTGAACCCAGCAAGCATCACATCAAGCATACTAATGATGATATTTGCACTAAATCCGCCAGCAACTGCTGCATAAGCTGCTGCAAGGCCAGCGATTGGATGACGGCCGAGAGTAAGAAATACCATGGCTGCTACAGGAGGAAGGACGATTAAAGCAGCATCAGCGGCTGCGTTTCCTACGATTCCAATGAAGATGATGATCGGTAAGATGAGTGCTTTAGGTGAGGCGAGTACGACTCTGCGCATAAATGCTGAGATCAACCCTGTTGATTCAGCTAGACCTACCCCAAGCATAACAACGAGCACAAGTCCGAGTGGTGGGAAGTTCACAAAGTTACTGACAAGTTCACTCAGCATTCGTATGATTCCTTCTTCATTCAGAAGATTGACTGCTGTAATTTTTTCATTATTGGCTGGATTCACAGCACTCCATCCCGCTACTCCTGCTATGGATGAACCTAGCAAGATTACGGCTGTAATGATGACAAACAAAGTAAGAACATCCGGTAGTTTGTTTCCGTTCTTCTCTACCCAGTCCAACACTTTATAAAAAAAATTCTTTTTGCTGTTACGTTGATTTGGTGAATGTGGTGAAGGTACTGCTTTCAATGCTGAGCGTGCCATGGATATCCTCCCTTTGTTATGAATTTTCAGAAATATAAATTTCTTCACATTCTACCGTCTCTATCATTCGGTTTCAAGGGGTCATTTAGAACGCTACTTTTTTACTAGATTGTAGATTGTACGCCTACTCAGAGTGATGTAAGGGCTTTCTCTTACAGAATATTCGCGCATTTCTAAATTTACCTCTTGCCATTCTTTCGCTATAATAAATACATTATTTGCTTAGAGAACCCATTTTCAGATAAAGATAAGGGAGAGAACACCATGGATCTTTTATTAAAAGAAAGTCTGAAAGCAAGCTACAACGAGCAAGCTGATTCACGTGATCAATCTGAGATTCAGAGTTGGAAAACTGATGAATTAAATGCCTTTGTTTCAGCTCTTACATCTAGTCCAAAAAATCACCAACATACCGTTCTTGATCTTGGAGCTGGTTCAGGTCAGCACGGAAAATATTTATCTCAACATCACTTGGATGTGACGTGTATCGACCTCTCTCCTAACATGGTAGAAACGTGCCGTGCAAAAGGTTTAAAAGCAGAAGTGATGGATTATTACAAACTGCTTTTTGATGCTGAATCTTTCGACGCAGTATGGGCGATGAATACGCTTCTTCACGTTCCAAAGGTAAGCCTGCCTGCTGTTCTTAAAAACATTCATACCGTATTATCAGAAGATGGTTTATTCTACATGGGGGTTTACGGCGGTAAAGATTCTGAGGGAGTGTGGCAAGAAGATTCATATATTCCAAAGCGATTCTTCTCCTTTTATACTGATGAAGATTTACTTGATGTGGTCACACCCCTATTCGACGTACAAGATTTCCATGTTGTTACAGATGCTGGACGAGGTATAGGTATGAACTTTCAATCCTTGCTTTTACGTAAGAAAGCGATCGTAGACTAATCATAGCCTTGCTTTAAAAGATCATTTGCTTGATTGAGTTGTTTGAAGCTTAAGGTGGAAAAAAAGTGTTAGCTTATAAATCTGTAATAAAAAAGCCCTTCTGCTTGAAGGGCTCTTAAATTTCTCGCATATATCGAATAGACACGTGTTTTCCGCTTCCTTCACTCGTCTTTTCTGACTGTTTTACAAACCCTTTTGCTTCGTAAAAAGGTATGGCTTTTTCGTTACCTTTTTGTGCGGATAGCCATTGTTCTTTAATGCCTAGAATCTTCTGATAGTCTGTGTAATAGTTTAACAGTTTCGTTCCGATTCCTCTGTTTCGCTTGTTCGGATCCATATAGAATACAAAGATCTCAACTAACTCTGCAGCAATTGTTCCACCGCCGATCGCGCCTACTACTTCCCCATCCTTTTTTGCTACAAAATATCCGTGCCAATTCTCGCTGAACTGAGTCACTTCGTTTTCAATTCTGTTCACGTTATAATATTCTTCAATAACACTGTTTACATATGATTCATCTTCTAAATAACCGTATGTAGCACACCATCCTTCTGAGCAAACTCTCGCTATTCCTTTCACTTCATCCGGTCCAGCTTTCATGAGAGTTATGTCCTCTGAAATTCTTGATTTTTTCATCTTTTCAACTCTCTTTTTTTCCTATAACCACACCATTATAACCTATTTTTTGGTAAAATAGAGGTATGCTTCTCAGTCAGTCTGAGGCTCGTTTTTAATGAGAAAGGCGGAGGGTTATTTGACAAATTTGATTACAAAAAATGAAGATGTTTTTACCATGCTGGATTCTCTTTTGCGTGATGAGGGAGCGTTCTGGAACTCTTTTTATGAAGACAGAAATAAGAAGATTCCTTTTTTTGTGGAAGCACCCGATGAAAACCTTGTGAATTATATCGAACGTGGCCTGATAAAGCCTGGCCGTGTGTTAGAACTCGGATGTGGTCCTGGCCGAAATGCCATTTTTTTAGCGCAGCTTGGTTTTGAAGTAGATGCGGTTGACCTTTCTAGCGAAGGGCTGGAATGGGCTCGTGAACGTGCTAGGGAAAAAGGCGTTGATGTAAAACTTATTCAAGGAAGCATCTTTGAGATAGATCTACCTCACAATGAGTATGATCTTATTTATGATTCTGGCTGTTTTCATCATATCCCTCCTCATCGCCGTGTGAGTTATTTACATCTTTTAAACAACTGTTTAAAAGATGGCGGACATTTCGCTATTACGTGTTTTGATGCAGTGGGCATGGGGCTTGATATTCCTGATATGGACGTGTACAAAGATCGCTCGATGCAAGGCGGATTAGGTTATACGTTTGAGCGGATGCGGGAGGCTTTCTCTGATTTTGAAGAGGTTGAGTTACGAAAGATGAAAGAAGTAACACAGCCATCAGATACTTTTGGCTTGCCATTTTTAAATGCAGGATTGTTTAGAAAATAAAAGACAAACACTTGGAGTCTCACCTCCAAGTGTTTTTTTATGGCTTATTCGTGTTTGTAAGGAGATCATAATTCGTTTATAGGCCCTATTTTTCACTTTATGGGCCTTCAGAAAATTTTATAGGCCTTCAAATCTATTTTTAGGCCTTTCATAGATTTTATAGGCCCTAAAAAATGATTTATAGGCTTTTCGACACAACACACACATCACTACTTACATAAACGAGCGATCCAACACCACAAAATCCCGCCACTCTTCTGGCAGCATCTCCACATACTTTCTTGATAGAAAACGATCATCTACTAAAACGAGCGTACCTCGATCTTCTTCTGACCGGATAACCCGTCCACCTGCCTGCAACACTTTATTCATTCCAGGAAACACATACGCGAAGTCGTAACCATTCTTTCCTGCTCGCTGAAAATAATCCTTCATCGTATCGCGTTCTAACCCAACTTGAGGCAATCCAACGCCGATAATAACAGCACCTGTAAGCTTATCTCCTTTTAGATCAATTCCTTCAGAGAAGATGCCGCCCATGACCGCGAGCCCGACAAGCGATTTCTTACCTACAGATTCATAATGAGCTAAAAAGGTCTCTCGCTCTTCTTCTTTCATAGCAGGATGCTGAACGATAAGGGAAAAATCTTGATCTTCTTCTAACATTCGTTCATAGATATCTGTCATATAACGATAGGATGGAAAAAAAACAAGATAGTTTCCCGGTCTGTTTACGACCAAATCTTTGATCATACCAACGATTGGATCTATCGTTTTCTCACGGTCTCTAAAACGCGTAGACAGGGGCTGAACAAAAACATCTAACTGCTCTTTTTCATAAGGAGAAGGCATTCGGATGATGTAATCGTCCTCTTCTCCACCAAGCATTTCTCGAAAATATGAAAGCGGTGAGAGTGTTGCCGAAAAATAAATACGTGAGCCATATTTTTTTCCGGTTTGAAAAAGAAGCTGTGAAGGGTCCATACAAAAAAGGCGAACTTTGACTTCACTTTTATACGTAGAAATAAATGTAACGAAACGCTCATCGTAAAATTGTGAAATCTTGACCCATTGCAGCGCTTCAAAAAAAGTCTCTAATAGTAGTTCGCTGCTATTACCACTGGCTAAAAGCTGCTCGGCCTGTATTAAGAAAGCTTCTAAACTTTCCAGCAGTTTTTCCTGTAATTCCATAACTGCTAGATCTTTATCTTCATGTTCTTTTTTTATCAAAAGAAGTTCTTGGTTAATGGCTTTTGCCGTATTCCAAACCCCATCATGCTTTCCCTTAAAATCACGTGCAAGTTGTAAGAAAGAAGATTTCATAATCTCAGCTGAATACATGCCGCGTGCTCTGTCTACAAGATTGTGCGCCTCATCCATAAGAAGAACCGTACGCTTCTTTTGTTCTTCAAATAAACGTTTGAACGAGACTCTCGGATCAAAAACATAATTATAATCACAGATTACACTGTCGGATGCATAAGCAAGATCAACTGAAAATTCAAACGGACAAACTTTGTGCTTATGTGCATATTGTGAGATCACTTCACGATTCATCACTGTCTCATTTTTTAAAATGTCAAGAACAGCTCCATTAATTCTGTCAAAGTATCCATCAGCAAACTCACAGTAAGAGGGTTCACAACGCGTCTCTTCTTTAAAACATACTTTGTCTTTAGCCGTGATGGTCGTGCTTTGCAGGAACAAGCCCTTCTCTTTCATTAACAAAAGTGCTTCTTCTGCGTTCTTTCGGTTCAGTGTTTTGGCTGTTAAATAAAAAATCTTTTCTGCTTTTTCTTCGCCGATTGCTTTGACGGCTGGAAACAGCGTGGAGATGGTTTTTCCTGTCCCCGTCGGTGCGTTCGCGAACAACGTTTTTTTATCCATGATCGTTTTATAGATAGCACCAGCAAAGTTACGCTGGCCATTTCTGTATGACGAAAATGGAAAAGCTAGATCTCGTATACTGTTATTCCTTTTTTGCTGATTTTCCAGACGTAGCTCGGCGAATGGTGAATACGTCTTAATAAGTTGGAGCATGAAATCCTCAAGCTCTGTAAACGTTACTTCTTTTTGAAATTTCTTCTGCTCGCCAGAATCAACGTGCACATATGTAAGCTGTACCGTAACGTTATCTATATCTTCTCTTTCCATGTATATATAAGCATAGACTTTCGCTTGAGCCCAATGGACAGGATATGTTTCGTCTGTTATCTCACTCAAGTTTCGCGCAGTTGATTTGATCTCATCGATCGTGACCGTATCATTGCGCAAAAGAAGACCATCACATCGGCCTTCTATCCAATATTCAAGATTTTCATAAAGATAGCTCGTTTGGAGAAATACCTCAGCAAAGTCACTCTCTTCATACGTTTTTTGTATCGTTTGATGAGCCTTCGTTCCTTCCACTAAGGATGAGGTGGACTTAAAACCAGATTCGATACTGCCTGAACGGTATACAAATTCAACTAAAGAACGTACAGAGATTTTTACAGCATCTATCATGGTTTCACCTACCCTTCTTTCTCATTCTTCTATGTATGAATTGTAGCACATCTGCTTCATTAAACTCTGTGTTCAAATTTAGATGTATCATGATAAGCATGATACAAAAAAACAGCCCCCTTACTCAGAGGACTGTCTCACTACAGCATCATCATTTAAATCTGCCGTACAGTTTTGACATTTAACGGCTCTCAACGGAATCGTAGACAAACAATATTTGCATTCTTTTGTATCAGGCGCCTTGACTTCTTCTTTCTTTTTAAGACGGTTGATCTGCTTCACTACTAAGAATATGACTAACGCTATGATAAAGAAGTTGATCAGCGTATTAATAAATAATCCATAATTAAGTGTCGCGGCTCCCGCCTTTTGAGCATCTGCTAAGGTTGCATAATTGCCTTTGCCTAAATTTATGTATAAATTGCTGAAATCCACTTTACCAAGTAATAATCCAATCGGAGGCATGATTACATCATCAACGAGTGAAGTGACGATCTTACTGAAAGCTGCTCCGATAATCACACCGATGGCAAGATCGATCACGTTGCCACGCATAATAAATGTTTTAAATTCGTTCCACATGTACCTTAATTCCTTTCTGTATGACTAGTATATGTATAACCATACAGCATCTACTTTCAAACGTCATCCGATATCAATCCACGTCATCTTTTTTCAGTTCCACAGTTAGAATATCTTTCACATCTGTACAAACATCGGCTTCATACGTTAATTGAATAAGCGCAACACTGTCAATCGTTGCATGAAAAGGCTGTAAGTTTCTTGCGGAATAATCAAACGCCTTCACTAAGTCTTCCTGTGTTAAGTCCATTACAAGCGTGCAATGAGGCACCCAGTGAACCGGAATGTATAGAGATTGTTGGTTAATTTCGTTCTTAAACTGTTCATGATAACGCTGATGAAAATCTGTTAGCACGCTGTTTTTAGTCGGTGCTGCATATAAAGTTCCGCTGTTTAAGAATATCGCTAGAGATGGAAAGAAAAGAGGCACAGCAGCAATATCGTTAAAGTAGTCTTTAAACATTTTTTTGAAAGACTCAATTTCAACCTCTGGATGTGTGCCAAGAGTTACATGTGGCCGCATACCATGACCCCTAATCCCCTCTTTCACAAGTCCATTCCTTAAATCATCTATCTTCTGTTCAGTTTCACTGTTTAGATAAGCAATTACCCCGTACATGTTATCAGCTCCAAATATGGTTTTGTTCATAAAGTCTATAATCTTAGTTAGTTTAGTGTAATTATACAGCAAACCACATATTGGTAAATGAATTTCTCCAGAAAACAAGGATTCCGCTCTTGTCCCGAAAAAATGGGCTAATTCCGCCCAAACCTTTAACTTGTACCTCTAATATTCTGTCATTGTAAAGAAGGAGGTGGGTTAAATGGGATATCAGTCTTACGGAAATAGCTTCGCTTTAATCGTAGTTCTATTTATCTTGTTAATCATCGTTGGGTGCTGTTGGTGCGGTGGTTACGGTGGCGGACACGGCTGGTGCTAATCAGTTCATTTCCTGAGTGGAAATCGTTCTGATTCATCAGATGTGATCAATTGCGTTAGAACCTTTTGCTTTAACAACCCCTCGTATGAAAACAGAGAGAGAGAACCTAGAGAGAGAAAAATAGAGAGAGAAAAGACCTGTGCTCTTTAGAGTGCAGGTCTTTATATGTGTGGATACAAGAGAACTTTCGCCCTATTGTACAAATGATTTATTTTTTGCTCGTTCGCAAAGATTTATGCTCGATTGCAGAGTTTTATACTCGCTCACACGGCTTTATGATCGTTCCCAGGGTTTTATGCTCGTTCATTGAGATTTACGCTCGATCACAGAGTTTTATGCTCGTTAACAAGCTTTTATGCTCGCACCCAGACTGTTATCCTCTACAAAACCCACAAACTAAAAAACATCGCAGGAGCCACTCTGCAATGTTCTTGTATTACACTTGATGAAGCAAACTTCTTTCATCCTATAAATTAGTCACTCTCTTCAGTGGAAAATCCTTTTGTTCGGGCTTAACCGCTTTTTTTCTCTCCTTTCCCGCCACCTCATAAACAGCCAGTTCTGGGTTTTCTTTTAATTGAGTTGCCGTACTCTCTTGACACTCAATCAGAAGAAAAACAAGTTCTTCTTTTATTTCTTGTTTTAAAATTTGTACGTCATCCGTTCCATGAAAGCTTACAGATGAACCTATGACAACATACTCTCCAACTGTTATGAGGTTTGTGTCTTCGCAACTAATTGCAGCATGCTGTTCTGCTTTTTTCTTTCTTACTACAGAATGAGGCTGCAGCACATAAGTCAAGTCTTCCACCATGGCACTTGCTGTTGGAAGCTTTCCGGCTCCTGCTCCTTGAACTGTAACTTTTCCTGCAAGACTCGTATCAATCGTAATCGCATTCTGAACGTCTTCTACACCATATAATGGATGATCTGCATCAACTAAGACAGGCTTTACAGATGAAATGAATTGGTCGCGGTCACGTCGGATCCGCGCCAAATGCTTCATCTTATATCCCCATTCCTTAAACACAGAGATTTGCTCACTCGTCACTTCTGTTATCCCTTTTCGTTCTACGTCCTCCCATTTCGGCGTCTCACCGAACGACAACTCGCTAAGAATCATCAACTTATAAAAAGCATCATAACCTTCTATATCACTTGCCGGATCAGCTTCTGCATAACCTAGTTCTTGGGCAGACTTTAACACTTCATGAAACGGAAGACCTTTTTCCCTCATATTCGTTAAAATGTAGTTGGATGTGCCGTTTAATATCGCTTCGACCGAGTGAATCTCGTTCACTTGAAGAAGCTGAGAGATGCTCCGAATGATCGGTGTTCCACCTGCTGTTGTCGCTTCATAACCAACATAACGATCTAGCGTTTGCGCCTTATCAAGTAATGTTCTTCCATGTCTCGCAAACATGACTTTATTCGCAGTAATTACATGACATCCTTGATCAAGAGCGCGGCTTAAGTAAGTGAATCCTGGCTCTTCTCCTACGATTGCTTCAAAAACAATCTCTAGTCCATTAATATTCAGAATCTCATCAAAGTCAGTAGTTATTAGAACATGCTCATCCACTTCACGCTTCTTGGACCCATCCTTCACCAGTATCCCTTCGATCACAACCTCTTGACCGAGCACGGCTTGAAGTTGTTCTTTATGCGTTTTCATTGCTTCATATACACCTTGACCAACTGTTCCAAACCCTAGCAGCGCTGCTTTAATAGGTGCCATATTGCAGCCTCCCTTCTTGTCTCAATGCATCTCTGACATGTGGTCCCCATTTCTCAAATTCTACTAAAAATCCATCATGACCGAAGTCTGTTTCAATCGAAAAGTAGGTTCCGAATCTTGTATGTTTTATAAAGTTCTCAATTACTTCTGGTGGATATAGAAGATCGCCTTCATAACCAAAAGCGTATACTTCAGCTTGTATTTGTGACGCTGCTCTCTCCCAGCCACCAAGCTTATCCCCGATATCAAAAGCGTTCATCGCGTATAGAAGAGATACATAGCTTTCCACATCAAATCGTTTGGTCAACTTTTCCCCTTGATACGTAAGGTAGGAATCTACTTGAAAGAACGGCTTACCTTCATCATCTTTTTCTTTGATCTCTCGATTAAATCTTTCATTAAATAGTTTAGGTTGACGATACGTTAATAGGCCAGCCATACGTGCGATCTCCAAACCTGCTAATCTTTGTTCGCTACTAAAGTTGCCGCTCTTATACACTGGATCATTTTCGATCGCATGAAGAGCGAGTCTATTAAAAGCGACGCCATAATCACTTAGGAAGGGAGTTGCCGCAAAGATAAATACTTTTTCTAAAAAATACGGAAACTGCACAGCCCATTCAAGCGCTTGCATTCCGCCGAGTGATCCTCCCATTACGGCAAGAAGTCTCGGGATTCCTAAAATACTAAGAGCTTGTCGCTGAGCGCGGACCATATCTCTTACGGTTACAAAGGGAAATGACTTTCCATAGGTTTTTTCAGTTTCAGGATTTATACTTGCTGGGCCAGTTGAACCACTGCACCCTCCGAGCACATTAAAAGTAATGACTTGAAATTGGTTTGTGTCTATATATTGATCAGGCCCAACTAATCCTCGCCACCAACCTGGGTCTTCTTCTGATCCGTAAGCATACTGATTTCCAGTTAAAGCGTGGCAGAGTAAAACGACTGGACCTTTTGCATTGCCTGTCTTCTCAAAAGCTAATTCAGCATTGGAAATCACTTTTCCTGACTCTAGAGCAAAGTCACCGATCCTAACCTTTCCTATCTTTCTTGACGTATCAAGCAAGTTTTTGTAACTCACGGGCTTTCAGCTCTCTTCGCAATATTTTTCCGCTGATCTTTGTTTTTGGAAGCTCTTCTACGATCTCGATCTCCCGAGGTGCTGCATGTGCAGCTAATTCTCCTCTAACAAAGATTCGGATTTCATCCAAAAGCTCTTTACTCTCGCTATATCCATCTTTTAAAACGATAAATGCTTTCACGATTTCTCCTCGAATGGGATCAGGCTTGCCGATTACTCCTGCTTCGGCAACTGCTTTATGCTCGATCAGTTTGCTTTCAACTTCAAAAGGTCCGATTCGTTCTCCAGAAGAATTAATCATGTCATCCGATCGTCCTTGGAAAAAGATATAATCATCTTCGTCTTTAATAGCAAGATCACCTGATACATACCACTCGCCCCAGCTAAAATACGAATCATATTTTTCAGGATTCTGCCAAACTTCTCTCATGATTGCCGGCCATGGTGCTTTAATCGCCAAATGACCTACAGCATAAGGAGGTAGTTCATTCCCGTCTTCATCCAATACTGTCGCGGTTATACCAGGAAATGCTTTTCCCATCGAACCAGGCTTGATCGGCTCGGTTGGAAGGTTCACAATAAGCTGTGCACCGGTCTCTGTCATCCACCACGTATCATGAATTCTTTTCCCGAGCACGCTCTGTCCCCAATAGATCACTTCAGGATTCAACGGTTCGCCTACACTTAAAATATGGCGAAGCTTAGAAAGGTCATAGTGTTCAGGAAGCTGATTTCCTTTTGCCATCAACATGCGAAAGGCTGTTGGAGCACTATACCAAACTGTTACACCAGTTTTTTGCAGAGTGTCATACCACGTTTCTGCTTTAAATCGTCCGCCGTGAACGACAATGGTAGCTCCGTTTAATAATGGAGCAAAAACGCCATACACCGTTCCTGTCACCCATCCGGGATGAGCCGTGCACCAATACACATCATCTTCTTGAATATCCAACACCCATCTGCCTGTAAGATATTGTTGCACCATCGCTCGATGAGCATGGATGATTCCTTTTGGTTTTCCAGTAGAGCCAGAAGTGTAGTGGATGTTCAGCCCATGTTCAGGGTCTACCCACTCAATCTGACTCTCAGTGTTCCCTACACTCTTCAACTCTTTTTGAAGCGAAATTTCTCCGTTTTCCCCTTCACCATCTGTTAAAAAGACTGTATGAAGACTTGGCAGTTCTTCTCTTGGCACACGCTGATACAACTCTTTATCAGTTAGTAAGAACGTTCCTTCACAGTCACTGATTCGGTCTCTTACCGCATCAGACATGAAAGCTTCAAATAATGGACCCACAATAGCTCCTAGTTTAATGGCAGCTAACATCGCGATATGACAGTGATGGTGTTTTGGCAAGAAGACAAAAACAAAATCTCCGCTCTTAACACCATGCTTTTTTAGAACCGCCGCCCACTGATCCGTCGTTTGCTTAAGCTCATGATAATTCATTTTTATTTCTTGTGAATCGTCTATATAATGAAGAGCTGTTTTCTCACCTCTTCCTTCTTCAACATGACGATCTACGCATTCATACGCCATATTCGTCTTTCCATCACTCCGTCTATTGAATCTTTCGGTAAAAGTTTCCCAAGAAAATGCTGTATCCCTTTGGTCTTTTGAGATATTATGTGTTCCTCCGACTGGATGAATAGTAGCTAGTTTTGTCATTGATGTTCACCTGCTGCTTTCTTTTCAACATTTAATAGATGTAAGATGTGAGCTTTTTGTTTAGAGAGGTAACCGTCCCCACGGGTTCTCGGTTTTTCTTTCTCTAACAAAATCTCGCTATACACTTCACCTGGCTGACCTTTTAAGATGAATATTCGATCACAGAGATAGAGTGCTTCATCAATATCGTGTGTCACTAAAATCATCGTTGTTTTCTTTTTTTGCCATATGGATAACAAAAGATCTTGAAGCTGCATTTTTGTAAAAGCATCTAACGCACTAAACGGTTCATCTAGCAGCAGAATCTCAGGTTCCGTGATAAGCGCTCTTGCAATCGCTGTTCGCTGTGCCATCCCACCAGATAAGTCTTTCGGGTAATGGTTTTCAAAACCTGTTAATCCTACTAGGTTCAGATACGTTTTATATTTATCACTGTTTCTCTCTTCTTTTTCCAGACCGAATGAAATGTTCTTCTTTACAGACAACCATGGCAGAAGGCGAGGTTCTTGAAACATCATACCGATCTGGTTGTTCGACCCATCCTCTATCGAAATCGTACCTTCATACTGTTGATCAAGCCCTGACAGCACGCGAAGCAATGTGCTTTTCCCACAGCCACTCGTGCCTAAAATTCCAATGACCTCTCCTTTCTTCACAGAAAGATTAATATCTTGAAACCCGGCCGTGTCATGATTGAACGTACGTTTTAACCGACTCACATTCAGCATTTGTTTCCCCTCCTTCTATCCTTGATTGGTTATACTGTCTTGCCATTTTAGAGAACGATATTCTACCCATTTCAGTACGGCATCCGTTATTTTTCCTAAGACTGCAAATAGCAAGATGCTTGCAATTACCGTATCCGGTGAGTATGTGTTCTGACCTACCACGAGCAGATAACCTAGCCCTTCACTTGCCCCCATGAGCTCTGCCGCTACTACAAACATCCAGCCAAGCCCTAGTCCGCTACGCATACCCGTAATAAACGATGGTAATGCAGCAGGCAAGATAATGCGTTTTGTTAATTGGTATGGTGTGAGTTGATATATTCTACCGACCTCAATGAGCTTACGATCCACACCTTGGATTCCTGCTACAATATTTAAATAGACAGGAAAGAATACACCTACTGCGATTAACGAAATCTTAGAAGGTTCGCCAATCCCCATCCAAAGAATAAACAACGGTACCCATGCTAGGGATGGGATAGAACGAATGGCTTGAAACAACGGGTCTAAAAGTCTTTCTGCTGTTTTTGCATAACCAACAATCGCACCGATCACAACCGCCGCTACCGTTCCAATCGCAAACCCTAAGAATACCCGGGTCAGTGTAATCGAGATATGGCCGAATAACGTTCCATCTTGATACATACTAATGATTTTTTCTAAAATGACTGTTGGTGCAGGCAATAGGTGTGCAGCCAGAAGTCCGGTTCTAGCCGCAATTTCCCACGCTATTAATAGAATGATTGGCAAGATAGAACCTATAAAGATACCTTTACCTAACCGAAATACACCTTTAGATGATGAGAGCTTTTGAGGGGAAGCTCTCTGTGCTACTTTCCACTTGTGTGTTTCAGAAATCATCGACACTTCCTCCTCTCTCTCCTTATTGGTTGATCACTTTTTCTGCAAACTTCGGATTAATTAATTTTTTTACAAGCTCTTCAATGTTCGTATCTTTTTTGACAATCTCTTCTTTTTGGAGAACTTCGCCTGCAGCCGATATAGCTTTTTCATGCTGTGATCCTGGAACAGGTTCCTCAAAGTTGTTTCGTTGCAGTTGTTTTTTTGCGACATCTTCTTTAATCCCCGCTTCTTCAGATAAAAGTTTTGTTGCTTCCTCTGGATTTTCAATCGTCCATTTTCTCGCTTTTTCGTATAGTTCAATCACTTGTTCTACTTGCTGCGGATGGTTCTTTGCAAATTCAGAGCGTACGTTTAACGTGCCATACGTATTAAAATCTGGATTGCGATAAATGTATTTCGCACCTGATTCAACTTCTGTTCTAGCCATATGCGGATCTAACCCAGCCCAAGCATCCACTTGCCCTTTTAGAAGTGCGTTCGCTCCATCAGCATGTTGCAGATTTACGATTTGTACATCTTTTGCAGAAAGGCCGGCATCTGCAAGTGCTCGGAGTAAAAAGATGTGCGGATCAGTACCAAACGTTGCCGCTACTTTTTTGCCTTTCAGATCCTTTACATCTTTAATCGTCGATCCGTCTGCAGCTACAAGTGCTGTCCATTCTGGCTGAGAATAGATATATACGGATTCTATCGGAGCACCTTTATCTTTTGCGATTAAAGCTGCAGCACCAGCTGTTGATCCAAAATCAACGCTATCTGAATTCAAAAACTCCAGCGCTTTGTTACTTCCTTGACTTTGAACCCATTCTATTTCAATCCCTTCTTTTTTGAACGTTTCTTCTGCCCAACCGAATTTTTTAAGTGCTAGACTTGTTGGAGAGTAAAAGGCATAATCTAGTCTAATCTTATCCGGCTTTTCTCCTTCTTTAGCACCGCTGGAACAGCCTGCTAACACTAAAGCGCCAGCTATGCTTAAAGCCAGTGCTGCTTTCTGCCAAATTCTCAACATGTATTTCCCTCCACGTTTCTCTCTTTTTGTATGGCTATTTTTGCGTGTTTCTCCTGAAAATAGTTGATTCCCAGTAGCTCACTTTTCAATCTCTATTTTTAAAGTTCACACGCATATGTTGAAATGGTTCCTCTTAATCGCTGTGCTTCTTTATACGTACATCTGTTATGCACCACATCAATCCCGGCTTCTTTCGCAATTCTTGCTGCTTCTGGCGAGATGACACCTTCTTGCAACCAGAACACTTTCGGCTGTGTGATCGCCGCTTCTTTTGCAAGTTCAATCGCTGCTTCTGGACTTCTAAACACTTGAACCACATCGATCGGAAACGGGATGGATTTTAAATCTGGATATGCTTTTTCATCTAGCACTTCTGTTTCTCTTGGATTAACCGGAACAATCTTATAACCAAGACGCTGCATTTTTCTGGCTAATCGATGGCTTGGTCTAGCAGGGTTAGAACTGAGTCCAACGATTGCTAGTGTCTTCGGACGTTGATTTTCCTGACCATTCTCGACTGCTCGATACAATGAAGATTGCAATGCCCAACGAATGACACCTTCATCGTTAATCGTGATTTCTGTTTTATCCGATCCTATTCCTGTTGCCGTTTGTATCGCGCGATCGAGATCATTCGTAAGATCCTTTACCGATTCAAGTCCGATCGATAGCCGAATCAGTTCTTCTGTTACGCCTGTTGCTACTAATTCGTCTCCGCTCAGTTGCTGATGAGTGGTTGAAGCAGGGTGGATAATCAATGATTTCGCATCACCAACATTTGCAACATGAGACCATAATGAAATATTGTTGATGACCTTACGTCCTGCATCACGCCCGCCTTTGATTCCAAAGTTTACGATTGAACCAAAACCATTGCTTAAATATTTTTTAGCAAGCTCATGACTTCTGTGCGAAGAAAGACCAGGATATGAAACCCAATCTACCGCTGGATGTTTTTCCAGATATTCCGCTACTTCTTGTGCGTTCTTCGCATGTTTTTCCACTCGTAGATGCAGTGTTTCTAAACCTTGTAGAAGGAGAAATGCATTGTGTGGACTCAAACATGCCCCGAAATCTCTTAACAACTGTACGCGTAATTTAGTCGCAAAAGCTAATGTCCCAAAATCATTTGCGTATCTTAGTCCGTTATAACTGTTATCCGGCTCGGTGAATCCTGGGTATTTCTCTGAGTTCCAATTAAAGCGTCCTCCATCCACCACAACACCGCCAATTGCTGTTCCATGTCCGCCGATCCACTTTGTTGCTGAGTGGATGACGATATCTGCTCCAAAGCTTATTGGTTTTGTTACATATGGCGTTGCAAACGTATTATCGATTATTAGAGGGACACCGTTCTCATGTGCAATATCTGCAACCGCCTCAATATCTAAAACATTAAGACTGGGGTTGCCGATCGTTTCAGCAAAAAATGCTTTCGTGTTTGGAGTAACCGCTTTTCTGAAATTCTCTGGGTCCTCTGCGTCCACAAACTTTACGTTAATTCCGTATTTCGGAAGAGTAGTAGAAAATAGGTTGTACGTTCCTCCGTATAGATTCGTAGCTGCAATAATTTCATCTCCTGCATGTGCGATGTTTAAGACGGCAAGCGCGATTGCTGACATTCCAGAAGAAGTAGCTACAGCTGCAACCCCATCTTCTAGAAGTGCAACCCTTTTCTCAAAAACATCTACCGTTGGATTTCCGATTCGGCTATAGATATTTCCTGGCTCGTCAAGTGCGAATAGGCTCTGCGCATGGTCTGTATCAGAAAAAACATAAGAAGTAGTTTGGTAGACAGGCACTGCTCGTGAACCTGTCGTTGGGTCTGGCGCTTGGCCTCCGTGTAGTAGCAATGTTTCAATATCGTATCCATCAAAAGATTTTGTCATTATAATCGCTCCTTATTATTCAAATTAAATCTATAGGAAAACTAGGGATAAAGTTTAATGCTTTTCCCTTTTGCTATATTCAATTTTAAAAATGAAATAAGTGACTTAGTGATGTTTGTACATGAAGTATGATAAGGGGAAAAAAGAAAAACCCCCTTCCTAAGAAGAGGGTTTTGGTCCTCCTCTTATCTTTCAGATCAAAAAAAGATCTGTAGGAATTGGCACCTTTCCAAACCAAATGTGGTTTGTTGGTTGCCGGGCTTCATCGGGCCTAGTCCCTCCGCCTCTCTGGATAAGAGATATTCAAATTATGTTTAACACATTAACGTGCTGATGTTTGTTTTGTTCTTGAATAGGATTATAGAGTAAGATGTTTTAAAAAGTCAACCGTTTTTTGAAAAATCATAAAAGTAATACAATTGAATGAGTGTTCAACTGTCAGCTTTGAATTAAGATTATGCCCATGCTATGCCGATTATGCTAACTTTGTTCCACTTTTTTCATCTAACCATTGAAACTCTTCGATTTTTTTTACAAGTAACGTTATCCGATTGGCAATGGCTTCTCTTTCTCCGTAACGAATTTTCTGTTCAGAGGTTAATTCATCAGACTGAAGCAGGTGCCAATGCATTACAGTTAGATCCGTAAGTTGAATAAATTCCTCTTGTTTCACTCGACGCTTTACAGCTAGATCTCCATTAGAGTAACCTTCTAAAAATCCGTCAGCTATTCGTTTCAAACGGTCTTCAAAGCGATCAAATTCATGTCGCGCATAACGGGGTGCATTAAAAAATGTCGGAAACAAGGTGCGATAATTATTAAGAAAATTCCCTGCTAGTGAATCACCACTATATAAGATTGGTACAGGATCGATTAAACAGACCGTACCATCTGAATGCAGCAATATATTCTCTGGAGATGTATCTTGGTTAGTCAGTACAACCGTATGATCCGCAATCTCTCTATCCTCCATACAGTTTTGAAGATCAATCAAAGTTGATGGAGAAATAGAACCATCAAAAGTATCAATAAACTTTTGAAAATCATCTATGTATTCCTTGTTTTCTTCTTTCATAGATTCTGAAACATCAGAATGAAATTTTCCTTCAATTTGTTTCCCGTTCCATGAGAGATAACCGAACCCTTTTAAATCATGTTTTGCAGCATTCATCTTTCGAAAGAACTCACCAAGTTCCGCTCCAATATGAAATGCTTCTACAGCCGTTAGTTGATCGAGCTTGATCGCTTTTCCTGCATAAGACTCTACCGTAAACGTTCTGTCTTTTTCCACGTGGTAATTGAAAAAATCAGGGCAGATTCCTGGTTTAACTTGGTTAGCTAGCTCATAGTATGCTCTGGTCCCTGCATATTCTGAGTGAATTGCTTCTTCATCGAACTCAACGTTCCTCCCGTAAGCCTCTCCTTTTGGAAAACGTACGACCACAGCATCCCCAGTGCGCAGCTGAACAGAATAAGCAAGATGCCAAGCTCCTTCACCTAAATATTGAACCTGAGTCGGATCTTTAAGTTCTTCTAACCCACTTTTTTGCAGTGCATAATCAATCAAGTCAAATGTCTCTTTCATAAGAAGTTCCTCTTTCTGAAATTGAAGATACGTTACATGAAACATATATTCGATATATGTCGAAAAAAATCCTTTTTTCATAGATTTCCTTGTAGGTCTGAAGGCTTATGGAGGAGGAATGAAAGGAGTTGGAGGTGAAATTTTTACGGAGCTGGCCATGATTGGCGCTCGTATTTTTCATATGGCGCTCGTATTTTTCATATGGCGCTCGTATTTTTCATATGGCGCTCGTATTTTTCATATGGCGCTCGTATTTTTCATATGGCGCTCGTATTTTTCATATGGCGCTCGTCCAGCATGCTTGTCAGCCGCTGGACGAGCTTTTTCAAGGGTCTTACAAAGCTCCCATTATCATCAATCTACATATGTGACGATATCTTCAACTGCTTTTCTTGCAAGTTTTTTTGGTTGATCTTGTGGATGCCCCAGTGAAATTACCATGTTGATCTGCTTCTTAGCAGGAATTTCTAAAAAGTCGCGAATAGCATCTTGCGCCAACAGAACTGGGCCAGTCATCGGACAGGTGCCAAGTCCACGCGCATGGGCTGCAAGCATCAAGTTTTGAATCGCTAAGCAACTGCTCTTGATTCCTTCCTCTTCCCACACAGATTCTTCCGCAAGTTCAATTGGATCAAAGATTTTTTCACGAAACTTAGACTCGTAAGGAGTCGCTAAACAGATGATCAATACGGGTGCTCCAGAGAATGCTGTCGCATACGGACCAAAAGAGCGCGTCAGCAATTTTGCTTCCTTCGTTTTGCCGTTCTCTTCGGCCTTTGCTGCCAATTTATGAATAGCTTCCCATGTCATCTCTTCGATTTTCTTTACTTTATCTTTGTTTCGGATCACAATAAATTCCCACGTTTGTGAATTCGTATCGCTCGGAGCGTAACGTGCGCAATCCATGATTTCATAAATGTCTTCTACAGCAACCGCTTGATCCGTAAACTTTCGGACACTTCTTCTGCCGTGCACGATTTCTTTAAAATCTTCGTATTTCATGATTGTCTCCTCTAGCACATGTATTGGATTTTCTATATGTATTATACAAAAGATTGGAACTCTCTACAAAATACGTAAAAGAACAGTGCCTATTTTGCACTGTTCTCTGTTGCTTCTCTATCTTTTTTCGTTTTAATTCTTAATCCGATCAGGATGAGTGAAGCTCCCAATAATACGCTTACGATATGGATCGGATCCATATTAAGAGACTCTCTTTGAACATTTAACCTCTCTACATACATTCCAAGCAGATAAGTACTGATCAGAACGATTATCCCAGCGGTAATGAGTCCGGCCTTCACATATGGCTTCATGGAAAAACCACCTTCTCCCTTTTACATATAACTTATTCTTAGGAAAAGATAGAATACCTTTATTCTTTAAAAACAAATTTGCTAACTAATTGGCTTTTGCAAGATTCATCTTTTTTTCGACGAAAGAACGCACTTCCTCTTCTGCTTTTTTCTTGATTACAAATTCTATATATCGTTCACCTGTATGAAACCGAACTAACCCCCACGTCGGATATCCTGGATTTTCAGCTTGAATCCCAGTAATCCAATCCACTGAATCAATCTGATGCCAATCATAAAACTTCGTAGCCGAAACAACGCCCTTCTTACCGATCGCACCTCGCCAAATTTGTGTAAAATAAAGCAGTGTGAGAAACACCACTAAACATATCATTAAAATATTGACTGGCATTGAAAGTTTCAACAAACCAAATCCCTGTGTGATAATCACCACAATCATAATCTCATGAGTCCAAAAATTCTTCTGCGTATATTCTCCACTATAAGAAAGACCATAGACAGGAATTGCTCTTTTTTTGTCTTTCACATTTTTCAATAGGTAGTAAACGGCTGCAATAATTCCTAACACGATTAAGAATCCAAAAAACACATTTAAGAAAAGTTCCATGTTTAAACACCCCACGTATCTTATATACATTAATACGTATGAAGAATGGAAAAAGTTTCAAATAAGTAAAAAGACACCTTTTAAAAGGTGCCTTCGAATCTACCTTTATTTTCGTTCTACCATAACTAAGATCTTGCCATCTTGTAAATCCTGCATATATCTCTCTGCATCACTTTCGGAAACATCCATGTTTTGAAGAATTTCTTTCATATCCGCTTCATCGTGATCAAACATCGAAGCAAAAGGTCCAGCTGCCAGAAGTGGTCCGACACCTGGTACTCCGAGTCCAGGAACGGCAATCCCTCCGCCGATACCTGTTAGAAAACCTGCAATTGTACCGTATGTCGCACTGTCTGCATCATCTTCTGTGATCTTTCTTTCGTTTACATGAGTTTCGTCTGCAACATGATCAACCATCTCATCATCTTTCGCAACGATTGAAATATCTGATGGATGATATCCTTTTTCCACCAATGCTTTAATTGCGCCAACTGCTTCTTCTTCTTTTAAATATGTACCGATAATATCTTTTTTCATTTGGTTTCCCTCCAAACGGTTCTTTACAAGTAGGTTCCCCTGTTAAGCATTTTTTAAACGGTACTCAATCCTGTTCAAACCAACCTTTTTTCTTGAACCAAATGGACATGACAGCTCCCAATAAGACCATAAAACCAAGAACATAGAAGTAACCATTCTTTGTTTGAAGCTCTGGCATGTTTACAAAGTTCATCCCATATAGGCCCGCAATAAAGGTTAACGGCATGAAGATCGTTGTAATTACGGTTAATGTTTTCATGATATTATTCATACGGTAAGAGTTAAGAGAGATGTAATTATCACGAATATCCGATGTCATCTCTCTCGCTGAAGTCATCATATCGGTTAACCGCAGGAGATGATCATATATATCATGAAAATAGGACCTTTCATCCGCATCTAAACCTACTCGTTTTGATTCGAGCATTCGATACAGAAGCTCACGCATAGGCACGACCGTTTTCCTTAATGTTAAGAGGTCTCCTCGAATATCAAAAATCTGGTTAATAATTTTAGGCGCTTCATCATCTTCGTTGCTTTCGATAGAGATTACCCGTTCTTCTAGTTCATGCATAATGGGAAAATACATATCTACCAGTTTATCCATCAGCTTATGAAGAAGTTCATTTTTACCGAGTTCAGGCGGAATTGTCTCGAGCGCACTTAAATACTTCCATACAAAATCAATCTCTGGAACGTTTGTTTTATGATACGTAACTACACAGTTTTTTGTTGTGAAGATATCAACCTCAGTTGCTTCAAGTGTCTTATTGTCTAGAGCATGCACCACATAAAACAGGTGATCTTCATAAAATTCAACCTTTGGACGTTGCAAGGCATTCACACAGTCCTCAACAGCAAGGGGATGAAAGTCAAAAAATGTACGCAATAAATTGGTTTCACCTGTTGTGGGACTGTCAAAATCAACCCAGAACCAGTCAGGCTTCATTTCATTGATTTGTCGAAACGGTGGATTGATGATTACTTTATGATCAATGATAGCGATTGTACGGACCATGATTACACCTTCTTTCACTTATTATCATTTCCCTAATTTCATTAACTTTTCTCAGTGGTTTGAAACATTTGTTTAGGAAAGTAGCATTTATCTACAATAGTCTATGCATTTTATTTTGACAATAAAAAAACGGTCCACTAGTTAATGTTAGTTTACATGCCAATTTCCTAAATCTGTTAAAATAAGATTAACAAATTGTATGGGGGATGGTTAGGGTTGAAAAAATGGATCATACTATCATTCGTTTTCATTCTAATGATCATTTCAAGTGCTACCATTTATAACTACGTTCTCAAGGAGGAGCAATACTCATCTGTTTCCATAGTGCCTGAGCATCGCAACGACCTCCCCCTTTACGAAGGATTAGAATTTCATGATCATTATTATTCGATCAAGGGCAATCATTGGTATGAAATCTATAAATTTTATAGAGACACTCTACCGAAACATGATTGGAAGCTTGTTTTCAAACGTGCTTCCATAGAAGATTGGGGAGGATTTATGTTGAGATTTCAAAAACATGATAAAGAACTCCATATTGATGGAGGCTGGAACCCAAATACGAATGAAACAGAAACTATGTTTGACCTTAATCCTGTTCCATAATAGAAATACTTACTAGTTGATTGAAGAAATCACTTATTTTAAGGATAGTTAAAACCCCTAGCCAAATACGGCTAAGGGTTTTTTACTATGCGTTTTTTTGACTAGCTTCTAGTAATGGCTCGTACATCATGATGGCATGATTCTCGGTTATGTATTCATCATCGATCTGTTTTCTTTGACGGTTAAATACTTTGCGATGAATGGAGTTATGCCTTAAATAGCCACCCCAAAAAGCAGGTGTAATCCAGTGTTCCTTTTCATACACTTCATATGATTGCAAAGGTTCTTGATCTGTGCGCCATTCTCCAACGAGGTGAGTATCCGTTAAAGATAAATGTAGCTGGTAAGGCCGATTCGTCGTGTTCTTAATCTGCAGATCCAGATAGTTATAAGCACAAGTCGCTCCGCTTCCAAACGGTTGCGTTCGCTTCGAATCCGGAAACACATCATAACTGTGACGATGACGCTCTGTTACAGAGAGCGGAGTATGTAGTGTCATCCAATAGATCAAGTTCGAGAGCTGACACAGCCCCCCACCTGTCCCCTTTTTAAATTTTCCGTAAAACAAGACCATCCCATCGACATATCCTTTTGAGCGTGTTGTCGTTCCAATGCTCTTCCAATACGAAAATGTTTCCCCAGGTTGGATCACGATACCGTTTAATTGTTTGATAGCAATCGAGAGGTTTTTCACTTTATTATGCTGATACCACATCTCTACATCCTTTAATTTTCGAAGAAGAATCGTCTTATGCGAAAAATGAACAAAGGAAAGTTGTTCTTTCTTCCTTGTTTTGGCGTACGTCTTTTCATCTGTAAACCACTCTATATATCTTCTAAGCCTATAATACTTTTTCCCTAACGAGATTCTTAATGCCGAACGCCGTTTCGGACGCAGGTCTAAATGGTTCATTTTCTTACTCCTTTTGCTCAATATCATTATGGGAAATAAATTGTTTGGGGTCAGACCCCATTTCCCATTATCTTCTAATTCTTCGTTTGCCATTTATTTTCCTGTGCCTCTTGGGTTATAGTGTGGATATTGCAAAATAAAAATTTACTTCATAAAGTTTATATTTTATGATGATAGGTAGTTTATAGAGTTGGAGGAATTATTGGATGCTCGACAAATCGTTTTTACAGATGAATACCGTATTTATAAGCATCCTCATCGAAGCACTGCCATTCGTCCTGATTGGGGTACTCATTGCAGGTTTCATACAGATGTTTGTCACTGAGGAGATGGTGGCACGTATCATGCCTAAGAACAAGATAGGTGCTGTTTTGTTTGGCGCAGTTTTAGGTGCGATCTTTCCGGCGTGTGAGTGCGGAATCGTACCGATCACAAGAAAGCTGATCGAAAAAGGAGTTCCTGTTTTTGCAGCCATACCCTTTATGCTTACAGGTCCAATCATCAACCCTGTCGTATTATTTTCAACGTATGTTGCGTTTGGAAACAGATGGGAAGTCATGATTTATAGAGGCGGACTTGCCATGATTGTTGCTATCTTATTAGGGTTTATCCTTGCCGTTCAATTTAAAAATGTCAAAGTATTAAAGAATGAATTAGGTGCTGTTTCCCGCTCACCGTTTAACAACGAGACGGCAGAGATTTCGTTTTACAATAAGTTAAAAGGTACGTTTGTGCATGCTGTAGAAGAATTCTTCTCTGTCGGAAAGTATTTAGTGATTGGGGCATTGATTGCTGCAAGTATGCAAACATACGTAAAGACATCAACACTTCTTGAAATCGGACAAGGTGAAGTGTCATCTTCTCTTGTAATGATGGGTCTAGCATTTATACTCTCACTTTGTTCAGAAGCTGATGCTTTTATCGCGTCTTCGTTTCAGAGTACATTCACAATTGGTTCGATCATTGCGTTTTTAGTCTATGGTCCGATGTTAGATGTGAAGAATGTCCTTATGATGCTAGCCGCATTTAAGAAAAAGCTCGTTGTTAGTCTTGTTGTATATATTACGATCCTTGTTCTAGTCGGGTCTCTATTTCTTTAAAGGGGGTGCACATCTATGATTCGAATCCTGATTCTAATCGGATTTACCTTTTTGTTCATGCACTTGCATGCTACAGGTGATATTAGCAAATATATTAACATGAAGTATTCGTATATCTCGTTTTCTGCCATTTTCATTCTTGGTTTTCTTACGCTCGTTCAGTTCTATATTTATGGAAAGAGTGATGATGGTGAACATAAACATGATGATTCATGCACACCTGATTGTGGACACGATCATCATAAGAAACCTTCTCGACTAAAAAATGTAACTGTAAACAGCATACTCATTTTCCCGATCATTACGGGGTTATTCTTTCCTATCGCCTCTCTTGATTCTGAAACCGTTAAAACGAAAGGATTTCACTTTAAAGGTCTTGAGAACGAAGGCGATTTTGGTGAGCATCAGTTTTTGAAGCCGGATACGAGTGTTTATTATGGAAAAGAAAGCTACAATTCAATCATGGATCAAGAACTTAAGCCCTTTACAAAAGGAAACCAGGTTGTACTTAACGATAAGAACTATCTAAAAGGCATGGAGAGCATCTATTATAAACCTGGAATTTTCCTAGGGAAAGAGGTCCAGTTTAAAGGGTTTACGTACAACGCAGAAGATCAAACTTCAAAATCAAACGAACTCTTTCTTCTACGTTTTGGTATCATTCACTGTATTGCCGATTCTGGCGTTTTTGGAATGATGGTTGAATTCCCAAAAGGTACATCATTTCCTAATGATAAATGGATTGAGATTGAAGGCAGTATCGAAACCCAATATTATCAACCATTCAAAGCTGATATTCCTTATGTAAAAGTGAAGGACTGGAAAGAGATCGAGAAACCAAAAGAAGAATATGTGTATCGAGGATATTGAAAAAACCGGACATCTTACGTCCGGTTTTTCATTTTGCTTATATATTTTGCGATCGTATTAAATTCACGACGATTTCACCGAGCTGCCTTCCAAGTGACAGCCCCTCATCATTATCTACTTTAAAATGAACACCAGCATATAACCTAGACATCGCGCACTCTTCCATGAGCAGGTGAATGCGATTTCTTTCTTGAGGAAAATAATAGCTTAGAATAGGTTCGGTACACCCTGCCATAACTGCATGTGCCGAAGGATAGCCAGGAAAACTAGGCGTCATCAACACTGTCTTTAAGTTTTGGTCGTATTGGCAAGGTCGAGCAACATCCCAAAGATATTTAAAATGCCAGGTGATGACGAAAGCATCATTGATAGCTGCTTGATAAAACGCTAAAAACCTAGCTGCTTTTGTTGAAGCAAGTCCATATGTTTCCATCATCTGAAAAACGATTGGAATGATCTGTTTATTCACCTCTCCGGCAGCCCACATCTGAGCAATACGTATCTGGTCAGGTGTGATCTGCTGCATGACCTGTTGTACAATTTGCAGTTCATTTGCCCAATTAATTGTATTCGGATCCTTTATTCTCCACGTGATGTAATTTCGAAACGGGTCCAAAAATGTATTACCTTCTCGTGCTATGAAAAACATCGGCCAATTACCTGCTTCTGGCGTTACGGGTGTCGGGGGATAGCTTTCACCTGGATAAGGTATTTTAGACCACCTCAAATAATTTCTCATCTCATCCCCCCTGTTTCACGTAATACCTCATGTTATGTGAAGGGACAGAATCATTAGAACAAAGTCATGATTTTAAAAGTGGTTAAACAAACATTTTTTTATAATAAAAGAGATTAAGAGTAAATCTTGTTCCTTAAGTGACGTTTAAACATATACTGTTGTATAGTTGGCCAAGCTCTAACAGCTTGTGGCAGCTATTTTTTAAATGAAAGTTGGTGGAAGAATTGAAGAACGTAATGAAGAATGAAGTATCCTTTAACGTGACTGACGATAAACAGTTTGCATCCTTTTGGAACACGGTTTTTCCTAATCATTGGGAAGACTTTACGTTTCAAGTCTTGGATCATTTCTTACATCCCGATCGAAATTATTTAGATATCGGCTCTTGGATCGGACCAACTTTACTGTATGCAGCAAATAAGTCGAAACATTCGTATGGTGTTGAACCAGATTCAGTAGCCTATGAAGGATTGAAAACAAATATAGGGCTAAATCCAGAACTTAAAGAAAAAATCACAACGGTTAACAAAGCTCTTTCCTATAAGTCAGGGACGATGAACTTATATAAACGAACCCAATTTGGTGATTCTAGTTCAAGTTTAGTTCGATCATTGTCAGATGATTTTCAAACGGTTTCCGTAAGTACCCTTAAACAATTCGTTTCTGATTATAAGATTACAGATCTCTCACTCATCAAAATGGATATTGAAGGAGGAGAATATCTGCTCATTCCTTCTATGCAGAAATATTTAAAACGGTACAAGCCACCTCTGTATCTATCACTTCATCCTGAATTTCTAAAAAGCTCGATAAAGAAGCGATGTCCATACCTTACAGAAAGAAAACTACGAAAATCCTATCTAAAAAAAGTAAAAAAACTGATACAAAGCTTAGATATGTATGATTATATTTATTCTTCACCTTCAAAGAGAATTGAAAAATCAAAATTACTTCAAGCTCTTTTAAAAAACGATGAACCGATAGAACTGCTTTTCACCACCACTGCCTTTATTTTAAAACAACGATGAGGTGTTGCCGTATGCGCACCTTTTTCTTTTTCCTTATTTCCCTCTATTCAACCGCCCTTGCATTTGGTATCATTTTCCTTAAATCATAAGGAGCTGATCTTGATGACTTCGCTTAAACAATCGTTTAACTTTGTGGCTGATTCATATGAAAAGTACCGGCCAACTTATCCACAAAAGCTTTTTAAAGATATTATTCGTTATGCAAACCTTGATGAGGATCATACTCTTTTGGAGGTAGGAAGTGGAACTGGTAAAGCTACTGAAGGTTTTGTAAAAGAAGGCATCTCATCTATCACATGTGTTGAATATGGGAAAAACTTAGTACAGCTGACGCAAAGAAAGTTCTCATCGTATCCACATCTTCAAGTGATTCATTCTAGTTTTGAAGATTGGCATCATCCAGAAAAAGTAAAATACAACCTTGTTTTCTCCGGAACAGCTTTTCACTTTATTCCTCATGAGTCCGGGTATCAAAAAGCAGCCTCTCTTTTAAAAGATGATGGGGTACTAGCGCTCTTTTGGTTTGTTCATATTCCTTCTCATGAACCCGTCTATGAGTCTATTCGTAAAGCGTATGCTTCTTTTGCTCCACACTTAGAAGACAGCCTTGCTCCCACACTTGCTGATTTTATTGAGAAACGAAATAAACAAACGCTTGAATCAGGAGCATTTCAAGATTTACAAACACATACATACACGTGGGACCAAACCTACACAGCTGAAGAATATGTAGGATTACTAGATACACATTCTGGTCATCAACTATTGGCTCCTGAACAAAAAGGATTGCTCTATCAAGAAATAAGAAAAGCAATCCTAGCGCAAAATTCAGGAGTGATTACAAAAACACATGCAGTTGCATTATTCTTAGCTAAAAAGAAGTAAGATTACTTCAACATTTATGAGCCGCCACCTTCAAATGTCCTGTTTTCTCTTTGTATGATATATTCCTAGGAAAGCTGTACTATTGTTTCGACAATAAAGAGGATATTTATCGATTGAGAGAGAATTATGGAGAAAACAAAGAAGGGAGGAAAAGAAAATGAGTGAAGTGATCATCCGTCATCTTGTGAAACGTCATTTCACAAAGAAAAACATACAAGATCAGCATCTTCAACAGCTGCTTGTCCATTTTCTTCTTTCAGCAAGGAAAGACAAACATTAAAAAAGATAAAGATATTGCTATCATATAATTCCTTTATTAAACAAGAGTATCTGATTTTTAGCAGATACTCTTTCTTATTTATTTGCGTTTAATGCTTTCGTTAATATTTTCAGAGCTTGCATGATCGTGTTTCTTTCAAATTCAGAGAGTCCTTCAATATTTTGATTAAGACGTGTGCTCAAGATCGTATTTAAATGAGATAACGTATGAATTCCTTTTTCACTTAATAGAAGAAAAGAAATTCTTTTATCACTTGGATTCACTCTTTTTTCAACAAGGCCCATTCTCATTAATGACTTCACTTGCCTGCTGAATGTCGTTATATCTACCCCAACGTTGTCTGCAATGTGTTGCATGGATGGCTTTGAGTGTTTACTGATCTCATAAAGGATATGACTAAGTGCTAAGGTCAAATCTTCTTCTACTAAACGACAACTGTTCTTCTGCAACGTTTCATATTTTCTACTCAAACTCTGAAGCAGATCTCTGACATCCTCCACAATTAAACACCACCTTGTTTCCACTATAAGGTATACTCCTGGAAATTTAAATAATTTTCAAAAACAAGACTTGATACCATTATAGGTTTTTTTACCTATAATATTTTAGAAGTAGTATGCCTTTTTTGGCGCTTCCTGTAGATTTAAGAGTATTTTTAGTAAAAAAGACTTATTCATATAAAAGAAAATAGGTTTAATTGTTCTTCCATCCGGGTACCCCTTAAATATAGAGATAATATATGGTAATTAAATGTTTGGGGGTATCATTGAATATGTACAGAGTGGAGCAGAAACGCAGCAAATTAGGTATGTGGCTCGAACAGCATAATAAAGATACTGATTGGTTAACCCGAACGTCAGGTATCGAAAGACATACGATCGAGGAGCTCACCTACAATCCAAATAAACATCCAAGAATGATTTGTATACGGAAGATTTTATATGCGGTAAAAAAGGTTGATCCTACTACTAAACTTAGTGATTTATGGGATACGAACTAACACAAGCACCTCAGTCTACCATGAGGTGCTTGTTTTTTTAAGTTATTCGTTATGCAAGATATCATCTACTTTTGTCTGCATAGATCTTATCACTGTTTTTTTGTATCGAACAGCAAGTAACAATACGGCTAATCGATTACGCAGAGACAATTTATAATACCGTGGATTCTCTTTAACGAAACACTTAATGATTGACAGCGCTGTTGGATTCGATTTATTGAAACTTTTAACTTGCTCCTTTTTTTCAAGACCTCTAAAGCTCTGTAACCAATTCCTTATATCTGTTTTTCTAGGATGTTCATCAATCATACATAATGCGTACTTACTTTTTGTGTGCTTTACTAAATAATCATAACGATCATTTCCGCTAATAATACTGAACCCCTTTTTCTTATCTCTCTTTACCACCAGCATATGCATAGAATCCCACATTCTATTTTTTAGCATCTTTACGTGATCTGTTACTTTTATTGAATAATCTGGCTTAATTTTAAATAGATGAATATATTGAACATTCAACCTCATGCCATATCTCCTCTTTCCTGTGGAGTCTCGTGTAAGTATATTATGAAAGTAAGTATGCAAAAGGTGCCTATAAGTGTTAGTCCGTGGATTGAATGAATGCCTACCAAGTGAAATGTTTCTCTTAACGGAAGCTATTCACAAAGTATGAACTTATAGAATCAGAAGCTTGAAGTCTGTAGGCTGGCAGCCTAAAAATCATCACCTAACCGGGGAATGCGAGCAACCGAAATCAACTATTCTAGTAGAGCAGCGAAAACAGCCCAACAAAAAAGCCACTCCCCTCACGTTTTTAGTTAACGTGTGAAGAGTGACTCTTAGGTGTTTTATGCTGCTCTATTTTTTCGAATAAAATTACGAATATCACGATTTCCGATAAATTTCTTAGACTGCTCACACCATAGCTTAAACGTTAACGATTTTAAGCTAGTAAGAAGCGTAAGCGTTGGTACATCTTGAAGTCGCGGATCACTTTTATGTGCTTTTTCCAAGTGATAGTTCGGCACACGAGAGTTCAAGTGATGCACATGGTGAAAACCAATGTTCCCTGTAAACCATTGTAATACTTTTGGCAGTTTATAAAACGAGCTTCCTTTAAGAGCAGCTTCAACATAGTTCCATTTTTCGTTATTTTCGAAATAACCATCTTCAAACTGATGTTGAACATAAAATAACCAAACTCCTGAAAAGGTTGCAATGTAGAAAATCGGAAGTTCAACTAACAAGAAAGCTTTCCAGCCGATCGTAAATCCAACTGCTAATACGATTGATACTAAAGCGATATTCGTTAACCAAACATGCATCTTTTCTTTCTTTGAAGCATTTTTTGCATTAAATCGATAATCGATCAAGAAAATGTATAGTGGTCCGATCAAGAAGAGCACGATCGGGTTTCGGTATGTTCTGTATTGTAATCGTTTAAACCAAGAAGCTTCTGCATACTCTTGAAGCGTCATTGTCCATACATCACCAACCCCGCGTTTCTCAAGGTTTCCGTTCGTTGCATGGTGTGTTGCATGACTGTTCTTCCACTGTTCATACGAACAAAATGTAAACAAGCCAGTAAAAATTCCAACAATCTGATTAGCTTTTCTGCTTTTGAAAAATGAATAGTGTGTGCAATCATGAAAGATGATAAATGTTCGAACTAAAAAACCGGCTGCCGGCACTGCACAAAGCAGTGTCAACCAAAATGATATATTTAAACTCAAATAAGCCAATACCCATAGAATTAAGAATGGTCCTACTGAATTAACTAACTGCCATACACTTGCTGATATACGCGGGCGCTCAAATGGTGCTAATTTTTTCTTCCATTCACGAATGTCGTACTTCGAATGTTCGCTCATTAAATCAGTCTCCTTTAACTTCACATCTTCCCTATCTTATCACATATTTTGAATTTAGCACCCACCTATATTTGTCGAATTGTGAACATATTATATGACTTGGTACTAAAACCACGTAAAAACCGGCCTCTCACAAGGGAGACGGCCGGAAAAATAAAATAATTATTTTTATTTTTTTGCGTTGATGTAAAGTTTGCCTGATGCTCTTTCGCTCGTTTTGTTGCCGTAATCATCTGAAGCGATTACTTCAACTACTGCACCTGGTGCTTTAACATTTGTAGTTGCTGTGTAGTAGCCTTCGTAATGACCCTCAGACGTTTCACGCATTGGAAGCTCAGTTGCGTTCGCTACCCCGCCAGCGTTTGTTAGCGGCATATGGATAACGAATACTGCATCCAATCCTGGTGCACTGTCGAATTCGATCTTCACAGACTCACCGCTCTTCAGCTCTTTGTCTGTGTCTGGTTTCAAGTTCTCAACTACCGGAGCTTCAAATTGCGCATAAACGGTTACCGTCTTCGAGTGGCGATTTCCAGCTTTATCAAGCGCAACCACTTTGATCACATTTTCTCCTTCATTTAGAAGCATGCGATGACTGTAGTTGCCGTCTTCGTCAACTTGAGCTTTCTGTCCGTTAACTTTAACCCAATCAAGGTTGGTTTCATCAACTGTACCTTTTACGGTTACAGATTCACGGTTTGTCTTCATACCATCAGCCGGTGATGTGATACTCACTTTTGGCTTTGTTTGATCCAGCGTCACAGTTACCGGAGCTGATTCATCTGTTGAACCACTATCTGTTACCGCTTTTGCAGTCAACGTATTAGCGCCCTCTTCTAGCGTAACTTCAGCAGAGAACGTACCTTCGTCTGTCGTTTCTGCAGTAGCTGCTTCTTCGCCATCTCTGTAGATCTCTACTGTAGTCGTTGGTGCCGCGGTACCAGTTACGGTTACTTTTTCTTCATTAGTAAACGATCCATCGACTGGAGAAGTAATGGATGGTGCCGTTACTTCATAGTTTACAGTCGCTCTGATCATATAGTTACCTTCTTCTTCTGGAGATTGAGACCATGCTCCACTCAAGCTTTGGAAGCTTCGTCCTGACCATTCTCCATCTTCATCTGTTGCAAGACCTGGTGTGTTCGGGTTCGCAAAGTTTTGGATGTACACCATATAGAAGTCTCCTTCTACCATGATGCCGTGTTGACTTAGATCCACATGTGTCCACTCGCCGTTACGTAGTGCTGTAGCATCAAACGGTCCAGCAAGCTTTTTACCTGGTGTCCCATCCGGTCCACTTTCATCGTATACAGCTACTTGGAATGCTGTTCCACCTGGTACTGGCCATTCAGTATCCCAGAATCGGAATAGTCCTCCAGTTACAGCCGCTTTTTCATTACCATCTGCTAGTGACATCTTTACTGCCCAAGCGTTTCCTGCAGCATTCCATGCACGAGCATTTTCAGCTGTACCATCGTCATACCCAATCTCACCTGGGTAACCGATGAAAGGTTTTAACGCGATATCTTGATCTGTTGTTTCACCACCAGATACGGTAACCGAAACTTCTTCACCATAATAAGAAGGAGCAAGTACTTTTAGTGTGTATTCGCCTTCATAGGCAGAGATTTCATACGTACCGTCTTCATTCGTCTGTACTGGTGCAATCGCAGCATCTTCCATGAGCATCACAGTAGCTCCTGCGATTGGTTCTCCTGTCACCTCATTCGTAACGGTACCTGAAACGGTTCCTCTTGGAATTTCTTCAAGTGTAAAGTTCGCACGTGCTGTTCCGTCCGCTTCAAGTGTGACTGATTGTGTTTGAGAACGGAATCCGTACGCCTCAGCTTGTACAGTGTACGTTCCTGCCGCATGCGTTAAGCTGTACGATCCATCCTGAGGATTCGTATAAACAGAACGTCCTGTTTCAAGGACACTAACTTCTGCACGCATCGGAAGTGCTAGTGGAGCACCTTTGCCATCTTTTGAAGGTTCTTTTTCAGATGAAGGTTTCATCGGCTTGATTTTAGATGGATCTACTTTTGGTTTTGCTTGAGACATAGGTGCTTTTTCAACCGCTGGTGATCCGCCAAGTTTTGCTTTTTTCGCTGGTGTGATCGGTTGGTCATGCAACTTCACATCATCTAGGTACCAGCCTGCTTTAACGACTGAACCATCAGCAGTTACATTGAACGCAACGTAAATGCGTTGACCTGCATATTCACTTAAATCTACTTCACCGTCAATCCAACCACCGGAAGTAGAGTTAACGCGAAGCTTTTGAGTCCAGTTTTCCATATCAGTCGATACAAACACGTGACCGTAATCATAGTTACGTTCTAGATCGTGCCACTGTTTGAACTGAAGATAGGTGTTCCCTTCTGGAAGATCAACAGGAGGCATAACAAGTGTCATGTTAGCACTGTTAGCATAGTTTCCAGCAAGGTTTGAAGCATATACCTTTTCACCAGAGAATGCCGCACCAGGACCGCTTGTTGGTACACCATGCTCCCAGCTGTTATTTGCTCCAAAAGATGTCCAGCCTGTAGGATTTCCTTCAAAATCCTCACTGTATCCTGAAGAGATTCCAGGTAGCAGTGCTATTGTATAGTTATCAGTTGAAACGGAACTACCACCAAAATCAATAGCTGTCCATTTGTAGACAATGGAATCACCTGTTAATGCTGATCCTGGAATAGAAGCGCTGTACGTACCTGATTGATAATCTCCACTTGTACGTTCAGCAACCACGTCTGTCCAGCTTCCGTCTTCATTCTGATAGCTTAATGTAACTGATGTGACACTAATGTTGTCTGACACTTCGGCTTCAAGATTCAACGGCATTTCTTTGTAAGATTCAGTTGGTCCTTCATGTGTGATGGAAGGAGCTTCACTGTCTTCTCCTTCTTTCGTTACCGTTCCCTCAATTCTGCCTAATCCAGTTACTACTGAAGATACGGCTGTAAATGCGTTCACAAGTCCATGACCATATCCATTGTTAGGAGATTCAGGGAACGTCGCATCTGTAAGAGGAGTTGCTGAATTCAACAAGATCTCTTCAAGTTCTTCAACAGTCAGACTCGAGTCAGCTTGCTTTAATAAAGCAACTACTGCTGAAACGTGTGGTCCGGCCATTGACGTACCATTCCAACCACCTTCATATGCACTTCCTGGAACCGCTGAACGGATATTTACTCCCGGTGCTGAGATTTCAGGTTTTGTTTCGTCATATGGAGAAGGTCCTTGAAGTGAGAAACTAGCTAAAGTGTTATTGATATCTGTTGCACCTGTTGCAAAAGATTCTGGATAGTTTGCAGGAGTTGCTACTGATCCAGGACCACCTGGATTAAAGATCGTTGTGTTTCCTGCAGAGAATTCTGGGAAGATCTCAGCTGAACGCCAAGCTTGTACCATCTCTCTATACCATTCATCCAGTCCTGCTCCGCCACCCCATGAGTTGTTTACAACATCTGGTGCTTTTTCAGGATGTGGATTACCTTCTGCATCTTTTGGTGCTAAGATCCACTCACCGGCTTCAAGAAGATCAGCATCTGTTCCACCTGAAGCGGAGAACGCTTTAACAGCGATCCATTTTGCTCCCGGTGCAACACCGATCTGATTGCCTCCGTTCGGTTCAGCACCTACCATTGTTCCCATCGTATGCGTACCATGTCCATCATCATCATAAGGAGCAGCTTGTCCACCAACAGGGTCGAACCAGCTGAATTGATGATCTGCTGCATCTGGATTCTGAGGATCAAATCCGCGATACTTTTCTTTTAATGCGGGGTGATTCCATTGAACACCTGTATCGATATTGGCAACAACTGTCCCAGCCCCATCGATACCCATCCCCCAAACCTCAGGAGCTCCTACACGTTCGATATTCCATTCAATAGAAGAGGTATCGTTTTTCGGTTGAACCTGTAGTGATGATTTTGGAAGCTGCTTTTCTGGAAGCTTTACAGAACTTACAGGTTGAATAAGCTGTCTTGTTTCATTCGGAAGAACTTTTTCAACTTCTGGAAAAGCTGCGATTTCTTCCATTACTTCTTTTGTCGCCGTAACGGCCATACCGTTAACTACATAGAAAGATTGGATTTTTTCAGCTTTACCTGCTTTTTCTTGTTTTTCTAAGTATTTTTTCGTGTGCTGTTGAGTTTCTAGCGCGTTTGCACGAAGTGTGGAAACGATCGTAGAACGTTTCATTAATTTTGTTTGATTAGAAGAGAGTTTTTGAGATTTAGCTTCTTTAGCAGCTTTTTTCGCCACTGCAGCTGTATCTACTTGTTCTTTGAACTTAATGAGGAATGTAACTTTATCCTTCTTGCTGAATTGCTCGTTCAGTTTCTTTGCAACCTTACTCGTCTTACCGTCTAACGCTGCCTCTTTTGCTGAAGTAGAAGCCTTACCTTTTGTAGTAGCAGCATTCGCTTGAGATGGGAACATCATTGGAACAATCATTAAAAAAGCTAAAAATACGGAAAGCCAGCGTACTTTTTTTCGTTTTTTACTCATGTAACTTTTCCCTCCCTGGTCTATTTGTTTTGGTTGATCTAACCTAGCAAGAATTCTGTCACACCTCCTGTATCATTTTATGAAAATATAGTAATTCTTTGTTGTTATATAAAGGTTAACGGAAGGACCCTGTAAGATTATGTAATATTTTGTCGCAGAAAGTACTAGTAATTGGAAAATAAACCCTTTGTATGAGCGTCAATGTACTAACTTGTGACTTTTGGTTAGTCATATTTTTCTTTCTGATTTTTTTTCTTAGATTGCTAAACTTATGGCACGGTACATATCTACTTATTTTTGTAATATAAAATAAAGCAAGGTAAAAATGAGGACTCAGTCCCTTTATCTGTGTTAAAAAGAAACTAGATTAATTCCAATATTTTCTTTGTTTTTTACAGTTACATTGATATAAAAGGCTTTAAAGATTCATGAGTGAGGCATTGTTCCTTTCACAGATGCAGGTCTTATGTCGGAAAAAACGGTATATTTACCCATCAACGTTTCAATTTAATACTTAAAATATTATGGTTTGTAACAGTATCCTCATTTCACTCTCTATAAAATGTCGTATTTTGGAAAGTGATCATTCAATAAGAGATTTGAAGTCAATAAAAAACCTTCCTCTAATTGAGGAAGGTTTTGGCTATTCTGGCCGTTCTAATGAAAAAGTTTCTCCAAGCTTTACATAATTCGTTCCTGCTAATCTGCCAACGGGCTTTAGCTTATCAGCATCTATTCTACCATTCTGGTAGAGTTCATCTGAGATATGATAATGAACAACTCTTCCAATTATTAGATCAGTAGAGGGCTTGTCGGTTGAACCACCAAGTGGAATAATCTGTTCAACTACACATTCCATACGTATTTTTGATTCAGCGATACCAGGAACACCTACTTTGACCGATTGAGCCTTCGTTAAATTTGTAAGTTCAATTTCGCTTTGATCCGGCTCAAGGTTGGCAGCGGTTTGATTCACAGCTTCAATATAATTCTCATCTGGAATATGAACTACGAATTCACCTAGCTCCTCTGAATTTCGTGATGTATCCTTCTGTATACCATCCTTCCTCCCAATGGAGATGGCGATTAGAGGAGGATTTGATGTTAACGCATTAAAATAGCTGAACGGTGCAGCGTTTAGCACACCATCTGATGATAGAGTGGTAACGAACGCAATCGGTCTTGGAATAATACTTCCGGTTAGAAACTTGTAGTTCTCTTTAACGGATAATTCTTGAGGATCAATAGATTTCATAAAACTTCACCCACTTTACTATTTTTAGCAGTTTTATATCTCTTGTGACTCTTTAAAAAGCAGATAATGGTTTAGTTGTGACAATAAGCTGCCTCGATGGTCTAATGGTCTTATATTTTGACTTATTTTTAACAAAAATGACTTATAGCAAGTGTTTGCTAAACCATTCAGCGGCTTCTTCTACTTCAGCTCTTGATAACTGATGCCCCATGTTGTCCCATTTAAGATGTACTTTTGCGCCGGCGTTGTTCAACAATTGCTGCAACTCTTCCGTTTCTTGAGGCGGACAGATGGGATCGTTTTTTCCTGCACCAATAAATACAGGAAGTCCATCTAATTTTGGAAGCTCAATTCCTCGTCTAGGAACCATCGGATGGTGAAGGATTGCTCCTTTTAATGATTCTTCATAGTGAAAAATTAAACTTCCTGCAATGTTAGCACCGTTTGAATAGCCGACTGCTACTACTTGATCACGGTTAAAATCATACTTATTGGCTGCTTCTTCAATAAAATCGTAAAGCTCTTTTGTTCGAAAGATTAAATCTTCTTCATCAAAGACACCCTCTGCTAAACGGCGGAAAAATCTTGGCATCCCGTTTTCAGAAACATTTCCTCTAACACTTAATACAGAAGATTCTGGTGAAATCATTTCTGCTAATGAAAGTAAGTCCTTCTCATTTCCTCCGGTACCGTGTAATAACAGAAGTACCGGCTTGTTTACATCTGTTCCTTTTTTGAAAAGATGAATCATCGGATATCCTCCTTTAAAATTCTTGCATCAGCGGGTTGCAAGTGATTTTCAATCTGTTCTCGATGAGGCTCAAGCCATGGTGGAAGCAATAATTTCTTTCCTAACTCTTCTTCTGGCTCATCGCGAGTAAACCCTGGTGGATCAGTTGCAATCTCGAACAGTATGCCACCTTCTTCTCTGAAATAAATAGCATTAAAATATTGTCGATCAATGATTTCCGTTACCTGAAACTCCTTTTGTTTTACATGTTGCTGCCATTGTTCATGTTCTTCATAAGATGAAGCTCTCCATGCGATGTGGTGAACAGTTCCTACTCCACTTACTCCTCTTGCTTCAGGCGATAGTTTGATATCAATCACATTCCCAATATCACTTTTTGAATGAAATCGGATGTAATCTCCGTCTTGCCCTACTTTTGCTAAACCCATCACTTCTGTAAGAACTCGCTCAGTCTCCTGTGGAGCTGCTGAAAGAAGTATAGCTCCGCCAAATCCTTTAATGGCATGTTGAGGAGTTACCTCGCCAAATGACCATTCGCTATTCTTACCTTCTTGTCTTGCAACAATTTCTAGACGTAATCCATGAGGATCGATAAATTCAAGGTATTCTTCTTGAAAACGTATCGTCTTTTTATACTCTATTGCGAATTTAACTAGTCTTTCTTCCCAAAAAGGTAAGGAACCTTCTGGTACAACAAAAGATGTAGTTCCAACTTGCCCTGAACCTACTCTTCCTCGATAAGCATCAGGCCAAGGGAAGAACGTCATGATCGTTCCTGGACTGCCTCCTTCATCTCCAAAATAAAGGTGATACGTTCCTGGATCATCAAAGTTTACCGTTTTTTTAACAAGTCTAAGACCTAGAACACCAGCATAAAAATCTACATTCTCTTGAGGATTCCCAACAATTGCAGTTATATGATGAATCCCATCCGTGTGCATCGTCATATCCTAAACATCCTTTCCATTTCGCGTAACTTATTTTTTGTAAGTTAAGTATATGATTATCACTTACTTTTGTCAAGTAACTATATTGTATTGACATGAGTGGTTGTAAGGAAGCATGAAGTCCATTGACTTTTACCCATTATTTCATTATGTATCTACAAGAGTTTATTTAAGCCTATACCCCTTAATCCTTCTGTAAAACAACACTTAAGAGGGGTTGTGTAGACGAGAGATCAGTGACAAAAATAAAAATCCACGTGGAGTCTGTAGATTCCACGTGGACAAATTTGAATTGTTGTATTTGTTTGGGGTCAGACCCCAACTTAGAAGTCGAAGTTGTCTGGGTCTGGACCGATGCGACGATCTTCATTTAACGCATCAATTTTCGCCATATCTTCTAGCGATAATTCAAAATCGAAGATATCTGCATTTTCTACGATGCGATGTTGCTTAACAGATTTCGGTATCGTTACAACGCCGTTTTGAACATCCCAACGAAGGATGATTTGAGCTACAGATTTTCCGTGCTTCTCTGCTAGTTCAACCAATGATGGTTCTTCTAATAACTCACCTTGCATTAGCGGGCTCCATGCTTCGAGTTGGATGCTATTATCTTTACAGAATAAAAGAAGCTCTTTTTGTGCCAAACGCGGATGGTATTCAACCTGGTTCACCATCGGTTTAATCTCACAGTCTGCCAAGATATCTTCTAAGTGATGTACTTGGAAGTTAGACACACCAATCGCTTTTACTTTTCCGTCCTTGTAAAGCTTTTCAAGGGCACGCCACGTTTCTTTATACTTGCTCTTTACCGGCCAGTGAACAAGATACAGGTCAAGATAATCGAGTCCAAGCTTGTTCATGCTCTCTTCAAATGCTGCAAGCGTTGACTCATAGCCTTGATCTTTATTCCATACTTTAGTCGTGATGAACAATTCTTCGCGAGGAACACCCGCTTCTTTGATAGCTTGTCCAACACCTTCTTCATTTTTGTAGATAGCTGCTGTATCAATACTCTTATATCCCGCTTCAATCGCCCATTTAACAGAATCAATTACTTCTTGTCCTTCTTCAACTTTAAATACACCAAGTCCAAACCATGGCATCTTAACTCCATTGTGTAAGACAGTCGTATCTTGCAATGATTTAATTGTTGTCATCTGTTTAATAGCCTCCCATTTTAAAAGCCAAATTTTGTTCCCTAAAAAGATATTGTCACATTATGCTGTAGAAAGGAAACATTTCGACTTTTAGAAGGTATTTAAATCCTTCTATGGAAGTAGTATCCAACACAATATGAAAATGGGGTGTTGGTGTGAAGGACAATCTGATTCAATTTAAGACTAAAAGCGAATCATCTAAATCTATGCCTGAACAAGAATTTACCCTGATTCAGGAGATACGTGAACTTCTATCAGAGTTTCACTGTAATTATCCTTTAGTAACAAAAAAAGCGATCCTACTTCGTATCGATCAACTAACAGATGAACTCATCTTCAATAAAAGATAGTTAAAAAGAAAATTGTCTTTGATACACATTCAGCAATACATCTAATTCTTGACTGCATTTTACCGTTTCATTGCTGGTTAAGCCATTGCGGTCTGCAACTTCTACCAGCTTCTCTTTTTTTTCTTTTATACATTCCATGAGAAGAGAGTTATTCCATTCTTTTTTCTCCACGAAAATCCGCTCCCCTTGTGTCATTTTTATATACCTCTTGCTTATTATGAACGCTTTTTTTATCCTTGAAAATAGATTCAGCAAAAGAAGAAGTAATCTTACAAAAGCGGACAATTTTTTACATGACATATCGTCAGAAATACCCAATATATCCTTCAATAGTATCCATTATTCAGCCGCATTCGCCTAATTCCTTACGAGTAACACTTGCATTTCCACTAGTAAAGAAGCGTTTTTCCAGTCTCTATTTTTAAGATATTAGTCCTTGAAAAAGAAAAAAGGATGGGCGACTTCCCATCCTTTTAACCTTTTCTGTCATTATAATAGTTTACAGAGTACATAGCTCCTTCTTCTACCATCTTGTTATCATCAACATCCATCGGATCAGGATGACCTGCTTTATTGATCGGCAGTTGCGTACGATCGATGTGATCAGGTCGAACTCTGCGTTTCATATCTTTAAACTTCATTTTTGTTTTAATTCGGTTTGGTTTGAAAGAGAGCCATACTAACGCTCCTGTACCAAGACCAATCAAGGCCCAAGATTGTGTTTTCAATAACTTACTCGTTGTTTTCATTTGAGTTTGAGTTGTAGTTTGCATGTATAACGCCTCCTTGCTTACATTTACCCCATTTATATACAAACGTAACATCACATTTTCTTTTCAAATATTACATCTGCCTATTTCCTCTAAATCTAAACTTTTGTCCATACACGCTTTCTGGAGTTTACATATACTGTATCGAAGTCGAAAGTACACTTTTAAGGAGGAGTTTTTAGAATGTATGCAAATTCACCGGTAAATGCTTCACTTGCAAACGCACCAGTATATGGTGGCGGATATGGTTATTGTGGTGGCGGAGGTTATGGCAAGAGTTTTGCGATCATAGTAGTTCTATTTGTCCTTCTGATTATTGTTGGCTGTTCGTGGGCATATAAAGGCAAAGATTGCTAATTTTATGTGCAGCAAAAAGAGGTGCGGGTCTTGTATCCGCACCTCTTTTTTATTACATAAACGGTTTGGCTGTCTTCTTTAGTGATACCGTCCTAACAAAATCAATGAGTCTTGTGCTAATCCATTGGCAAATGAATGCGAATACGATGATCTCAAGTCCCAGAGTTAACGATGTACCTAATAATATAAAGCTGTTGATCATAAAGAGAATGCTTCCCGGCTTTTTACCTGTCCAGTTAGCAAGAATAAGGGCAACGATATCCATCCCCCCTGAAGAAGCACCGAATCGAAAGAGAATACCCACTCCTGTTCCGAAGATAATCGCTCCGTATATTACATCTAGAAGTGGACCATTTAGGGGGCTTGTAACATGAGAAGACATCCAACCTACCACGATGGAAGCAACAGCCACACAGTAGATAGTCCACAATGCGGTTTGTTTTCCAAGCTTATTTATCGCCAATAGCAATAATCCAAAATTTATCGACCATAACGTTAAACCAAGTGATACACCGAAAAAATAATCAAATAATATTGCAATTCCTGCTACACCGCCAGAAGGGATATTGTGAGGAAAAAGGAAAGCTGCCATAGCCAGTCCTTGCAAAAAAGCACCCAACGTTAACCACATGATTCGCAGCAAAACAAAAACCCTTTCTATTTCTTTGTTTATTTCTTCATATTAGACCTCTTTACAACAAATGAAAACTGTTTCAAAAAATATAACACATATTAGTTAAAGTCATATCATATCATTGTATTGATTACTCCTTTTTAGAGGAATAGGGCCCTGTTCATCTCTTTTGCGGGAATAACACGAAATGTGTGAGTAGCAGAAAGGTGGACAAGAAAATTGACACAGCATAATAAAAGGGAAATTGAGATGCTTGAGCAAAAAGCGCGTGAAGAGCACAAAGAGGCTGATCAAGCACGGTCGGTAGTTGGAGATGCCTATATTCAAAAGAAATTTCATGATAGCCGATCAACTGTTAAACCTAAAAAGAACAAATAAAAAAAGCAGTCGAATGGCTGCTTTTTTTTATTTATCTTACATATATTTATGATAATGAACCTGTTCCTAGACTGCGTAATGCATCAACTGCACCCCTGCTATCTTCTCCAGTTGCAGAAACGCAACAGACCCCTTGCATGCCATTTAAAAGACTCATACTAAGGTGGCTTTTTGCATTGATTCTTAACGTATTGCATTCAAAAAAGATTTGGCATTGTTCAAACTCATTCGCTTTGACCACCATCTCATGAATCCAAGTAGGTCTGATTTTCTCTTGTACCATAAAGTAAGTTTTCATTGTATGACCCTCTTTCAGTCCTCTTCATTTTTTATTTTACTAGCGAAATGTAAAGAGCGTTTTAACTCCATGTTAGAGTTTTATTGCTTATGCATTCAATTTATGAAGAAACTGAAAAATAATGGTATGAAAAAAGAACTAAATTGCAACATTATGAGTATGACTTAAAAAGGAGTAAAATTATGGCCTATTACATAGCATGCGATTATGATGAACCCGATCGCCAAAGTTACAGAGGAATCGTAATCATTGATACGCTAACAAACGAGGTAGCACACCGTTTCTTTTCGGGAGACTTTAATCAAGATTTTCAAGAATACAGAAGCTGGCTAGAGGATACAGAACCTTTTTACTTTGAAGGTGACAGTTTATTAAATTTCGTTGGCGATTTGCATGATCCTGCTTTAAACGAAAACGATGAATTTTATCACTAGCGATTGTTTTACCCTCAAAAAAAAGCAAGTAAAAACACCATTCATGAGAAATTGGATGGTGTTTTTTCAAATATATCTAGTCTTTATTCGTAGAATCAATGATTCTGATAGGATTCCCTGTTGCATCTTGATAGATAGCATATCTTCCCGGAGGGATCGTGCAAGGTAATTTAACAAAGTTCAGCTTTCCTTCATGTTCATGATAGAAATCATCTACACTATCTACTAAAAATACGCCGCCTGGTCCAAGATCATGTTCGTCTTCCTCAATCATCAACTGCACTTCACAATCTTTCATCGACATCCCTAGTACTTGATTGCCCTCACGCCAGGCTTCAGTCATGCCAAGACCTTCATAATATTGCTGAGACTCTTGTAAATCTTTTACTGGGTGAAACAAAAACGCGAGCTTCATACCAATACCCCCTCGTAAAAAATTCGTGTTCATGTGCTAGATTTATATTCCTTATTACTTTTATGTATTCGTTAAATTCCCTCTCCTCTTCTTCATTTCCTGCTCTTTTATATAAAAAGCTCTATTTTAGAAAGACTGTTTTAGTATTATGATTTCTCTTTAAACATGATTGAACTAAGTCACACTGGGAGTACTCAAAATACCCTCAAGCGCAAACGAAAAGACTGATCTACCTACACGGTGTGTGCAGTACGATCAGTCTTAGAAAACTTAATACGGATACGGCGGATATGGGTATGGCGGATAGACAGGATAGATTGGGTACGGTCGTGGTGCTAATGCTAGACCTGCGATGGTTCCAAGTGTTAGTCCTACTAATGCAGGAGCAAAAAAGAAGCGGTTGCTGCTCTCGTCCTGACCTTCTGAACTATACGGTAGAATATACGCTTTACTCTCATCTACATGCTTAAGAACACCATGATATCTTGTGCCACAATGACAATCAATATATACCGATCTGCCTAAATAACTACGGCACAGGTGATACGTTTGGTATGACAAAGGGTAAACCTCCCAGCTTGTTTTTGCCTTCTCTACACCATATGTCCAACCTGTTATTTTGACAGAGACAAGAGTCTACCGTTTTTTATTTTTCTACCTCCGGCTTCAAAACAAGATGCTGATCCTTCGGCCATTCTTCTTGATCTAGAGCGGTTTCGTGATACTTTCCTGTTGCCCAATCTTCCACCTGATCTTTATACCAAGGGCTCAGAACATGGCCGGATTGACCTGGCCCCACTACATGATACGATCTCGATGTATCAGACATATCGATTACCATGCGCCAAGCTCCACCGTGGGTAATGTTACCCGTTTCACGGTCCCATCCAGCTACACCAACTGTTACTCTACTTCCGCCCATACTTTGTGTATGAGGATTAAATAATAGATGTAAAGGTTTGATTGCAGCAAGAGGGTGTTCAAAAGTTAACGTGTGAAAATCTCCCCATTCCCACTTGGAAGGATCTTCCCCAAATTTTTCTGATAGAAAGGTTATCATTGATTCGAAAGAGCGTTGAGTAACTTTATCTAACCCGCCATTTTCTCTGATCCATGGTCCAGGATCGCCAGCGTTCGCCTTTCTTATCAGTTCATCCACCACTTGTTCTCTGCCATCAAACATCTTCAGCATCTCTTCGCTGATTTCTCCTTTAAACAACTCATCACTAAAATGACTCATCCAAATATGAAAAATTAATGGAGCAGCACTATCTTTGCTATCCATACGGTTCCATTTTTCAAGAAGGGAGATGACGTTTTTTTCCTTATCATTCAATGGTTTTTTCATTACTTGTTTCATCAAAATAGGCAGCATTTCTTCGGCTTGCTTGTTTTTTTGATCAAACTGCAGAGATTGCATGTCTTTTGCCGTGAGCTTTTCTTTTCCTTCAAGAACTTCTACAATCCGTTGTTGTCTATAAGGTTGAGCAAATGTATCCGAAATATGATATGGGTAAGATTCAGCAGTAACTTTATTGTTCGCAGTCGCAAAATACCCTGTTTCAGGATTAAGGCTCTTTGGCAGTTCATCCCACGGGATATAGCCTTTCCATTCATATTGATCTGTCCACCCTGGAACAGGTAGTGACGTATATTCTTGTTTACGAATAGGAATCAACCCGTTTGCTTTGTAAGCGATCGTTCCATCTGTACTCGCAAACACAAAATTCTGCGCAGGTGTATGAAACGAGCGAAGCGCTTTTTCGAACTGAGTCCAGTTTTTTGAGCGGTTCATCATAATGACAGCTTCAAGCTCTTTTGAAGGTTGAAGAGCTGTCCACTTTAATGAAAGGGCTGTACCTGGTTTATCGTGATGTGCAAACTCAGAGATAATGGGGCCGTGTCTTGTAATCACTACTTCGTGATCTACATCCACTCTGTCCTTTACCTTAATTCTCTCTTTCACTACATCAGCTTTTTCCCAGTTTGCCAAGTATTGAAATTCATAAGAATTTTTCGGGTTTCTTTTCTCAATATATAATTCTTGAACATCCGGACCGACGTTCGTAACACCCCATGCAATTGTTTTGTTATGGCCTACAATAATCCCCGGTATTCCTGCAAAGATAACACCAGAAACTTCATAATCAGGAGCTTTCAGATGCGCCTGATACCATATAGAAGGTGTTCCTAGTGAAAGGTGGGGATCATTGGCAAGAAGCGGTTTACCCGATTTCGTCTTATTGCCCGCAACTACCCAATTGTTGCTGCCATTATGATAGTTTGGAATCACCGAACCTGCGAAACTTTTCTCAAAATCAATACTATCTGTTTGCAGCTCGTTCAATATAGTTGGCGCGTCTTTTGGGTATCCAGGAAATAGATCTAAAGCTTTTTCTTTTGAAAACGTTTCTGTTAAATAATATCGAAATGCTTGTCCTTCCCAATGGCCACCAAGATCGAAAGCCATGTATTTACCGATTACGAGCGAGTCAACCGGGGTCCATTTCTCCGGCTCATACCCTACTAGCAAGAATTCTACAGGTAGGGTGTTATCTTTCTTCGCTTGTTTCATGTAAGCGTTTACACCATCGGCGTACCATGACAGATATCGTTTCATTTCTGGAGAATACTCGTCATAAGAAGCTTCCGCTGCTCTTCTTAAACCTAGTGTTCTAAAAAACTTATCCCGGGTGAGTGTTTTTTCTCCAATTACCTCACTAAGCATTCCTGACGCTTGTCTTCTGCTTAAATCCATTTGAAACATCCTGTCTTGAGCCGTTATATAACCTTGAGCCATAAATAAATCTTTCATTGATTCCGATTCAATATGGGGAACCCCATCCTTATCTCTGTAAACATCTACCGGTGCTTGAAGTCCGACTAAAGCAATAGCACCGTTAATGACAGGCTTACTTTTTTGAAGCAAAAAATAAGCAGTACCTGCTGCAGCTGCTAAAACCACAACGATAGCAATTCCGATAATCAATAAACTTTTTTTCCAAGATAATCGTTTGACAGACTTTTTTTTCTGAAGAGTACTCTCCACCTATAGACCCCCTGCTACTACAATCTTCCTAATTACATTCTATAATATGACGGATTTCCCCTGTAAAAAATTGATAAAAGTAAATGCATTGGAAAACCTCCATACTTTTCGCCTAATTTCACTAAATAAAGACAGGATTTTCAGAGAAATGTCGAATATCTCAACAAGAAGCCTATGACATAAATGATAAGGAGAAAGAAGATGGCTAAAATTGTAGTGGATTTTCAACTTAGTCATGGTGAGGAAAAAATTACAGAAGGAAACATCGTGATTGTAAATATCTATCCCAGCAAAGCCAATCTCCACGAACAAGTAAAAAAACTGATCGCTGACCAATTCAACTGCTCTGCTGCAGTCATCTCTATTAAACAAATAAAAATGAACGCATAAAAAGCTAAAAAAAAGAGGTGCTTCTCTAAAGGAAGCACCTCTATATGTATAGGGGACTTTATTATCTCACCATTTTTCAGATCACGTAAGTTCCATTAGACGTATAACCCTTGACCTATGTTCGACCCTTTAATCGGTAAATTAGCCGGTGGTTGGACATGTTATCTAGCTTTCGTCATGCTAAAAATACGTTTTAATGATGCTTTCAATCTCATCATCCTTCATTCGACCTGCAATCCCCGGAGTTTGGACAAAATATTTTACCGCTTCACCGCAAGATAGACCTATCTGACTAAGTCCCTTTGCAATTGTAATGAGATACGTTGCTGGTGGTGGATTCAAATCCTGCTCATGCATATCAAGGTTGCAAGTAAATGTAACCATCGGATATCCTTGATCCTCACCTAAATAGACCATGCGGCTATACCATCCTTGACCAAAGTGAATATATCCTTTTTCGATGACTTCCTCTAGGTCAGCCTCTATCTCATCACAGCTATTTTCTTGTGCTGTAACATCTAAAAATTGCTCAACAGTGACCAAGTATTTTCTGCCATACGTCTCATATGCTTCATTTCTTTCGTGTCCAATAAAAGCCACTCCGCCTTCTCCCCATTTCGTTCGCTCTCTTGCAAAATAAAGTGGATATGGCAAAACAGCTTTACCGTTTTTCAGTGGCATTGCTGGATTTCTACAACCTCTCTCTCGTTGAGTAGAACCTTCTGGCTGATCACCAAGAATGTAACACAAAAAACGATGCTCCATTAAATTCGATCCATAACTTACATACCAAACATAAGATGTGTCCAACGATAATCCTCCTTAAAATTTTCCTTGAATAATAGTCATGAAAAATATCATTTCTTTATACATTGATATACACAAGGGGGATGAAAAGAATGAAAAAAAAATGCTTACTCTTCGTATTGTGGCTTTTTATATTTCTTTTCGCGATGTTCCTGGCAACACCTGTTATCTAGATCATTTTTCATTATATTTTTATAGGTCTTTTGGTCTAACCACACAAAAATGATAAACGAGGACAATTTATCCTTCAAAATAATATTGGTAAAATAATCCTATTGACCTAAATAAAGTGATTAGAAATAGTCTTTCCGATTCTTGTTTCATTTCATAAATCGGGATAAAATGGTAATCATACAATACTTTTCCTTCTCTAGTTCTGTACGAGTCTTACTCCTAATTTGTAAGGAGGGATGGGGATGACAGTATTTGAAGCGATGTCACTCATGATTGGTTTTTCAATGCTTGTTCTTACCATAATCCGCTCCAAAGATGATTCATAAAGACAGAGAGTTTTGTTTCTTATTCATTCTGCCATGCAGATGCATGGCTTATTTTTTCGGATAAATTTATCTAAAAACTAGAAATACCCTATCTATGAATTGTAAAACAAAAACCTTGCTGGAGAAACTTCTCCAAGCAAGGTTTTTAGTTTTAGCTGTTCTTTTACCTTTTAATCTAAGCTTTTTTAACTACAATCTGTCCTTCTGCAACATTTACTGTTAACTTTTCAATATTTTCATCATCTAAGAGAACATCTGCAATTTTATCTTCGATGTGCTCTTGAATGATTCGACGAAGTGGTCTTGCTCCGAATGCTGGGTGATAGCCTAGTTTAGCAAGTTTCTGTTTTGCAGCAGAAGTCACTGTGATTGAAATATTTTGATCTTGAAGTTGATCCGCAAGTTCTTGCAGCATCAAATCTACAATCTTCACAAGGTGCTCTTCTTTTAGAGACTGGAATTGAACAATGCTATCAAAACGGTTTAGAAATTCTGGTTTGAAATATCCGCCTAAAGAGTCTAAAATCTGCGTCTCTTTTTCAACCTCTTCTGTATTAAACCCTAGTTTCTTTGTTTGTTTTACAGCTGAACCCGCATTACTTGTCATGATGATCACAGTGTCTTTAAAGCTTACTGTACGTCCTTGGCTGTCAGTCAGTCTGCCATCTTCCATGATTTGAAGAAACATGTGCTGAACATCTGGATGAGCTTTTTCAATCTCATCGAGCAGTAGTATGCTGTACGGCTTACGGCGGATTTGTTCTGTAAGTTGTCCAGCCTCTTCATGTCCTACATACCCTGGAGGTGATCCGATCAACTTGGATACGGCATGCTTTTCCATATACTCACTCATGTCTAGACGAATCATGCTTTCTTCATCACCGAAGAGTTCTTTCGCTAATGTTTTGGTTAATTCTGTTTTACCTACACCTGTTGGTCCAACGAATAAGAAGGAACCGATAGGACGCTTTTTCGTTTTTAATCCTGCACGGCTTCTGCGGATCGCTTTTGCTACCTTTTCCACCGCTTCATTTTGTCCGATTACTTGAGCTGAAAGTTTTGAAGCGAGCTCTTTCATCTTAGACTGTTCATCACTTTGCAGTTTACGAACTGGAATTCCTGTTTTCTGTTCTACGATATGTTGAATATCTTCTACTTGTACAATCGCTGCCTTTTTATCTTCTTCTTGTGTTTTAAGTTTCTCATCAAGTACTAGCTCTTCTTGTCGAAGCTTAGCAGCAAGTTCATAGTTTTCATCTGCAGCAGCTTTCTCTTTTTCTTTAACGAGTTCTTCTAATCGCTCTTCAATCGAAGATTTCTCAATCGTAATATGCTGAAGGTTACTCTTTGAACCTGCTTCATCCATAAGATCGATCGCTTTATCAGGTAAGAATCGGTCTTGAATATATCGGTGTGATAACGTAACACAAGCTTTTAGAGCTTCTTCTGTAAATTTAACTTGATGATAGTCTTCATAACGTGAAGCAAGTCCCTTAAGGATCTCAAACGCTTCATCCGTCGTTGGTTCGTTGACTATAACAGGCTGGAAGCGTCGCTCAAGCGCTGCATCTTTTTCGATCTGGCGATATTCTTTAAGTGTGGTAGCACCAACCATTTGAAGTTCACCACGAGCTAGTGCTGGCTTTAAAATGTTTCCTGCATCCATTGAACCTTCAGCAGAACCAGCTCCTACGATCTGATGGACCTCATCTACAAAAAGAATAACGTTCTTCCGTTTTTGAAGTTCTGCAATCAGTTGTTTCATTCTTTCTTCAAACTGCCCTCTAACGCCAGTGTCTGCAACGAGTGAAGCAACATCTAACAAATAGACTTCTTTATTCAAAAGTTTTGCTGGAACATTGCCTTCTACGATCTTAGTAGCTAAGCCTTCAGCAATTGCAGTTTTCCCTACACCTGGTTCACCGATCAATACCGGGTTATTTTTTGTACGACGATTTAAGATTTCAATAACACGACGTACTTCCTGATCACGTCCGATAACAGGATCAATGATTCCTGCTTTTGCAGCATCTGTTAAGTTTCGGCCAAATTTATCTAAGAAGCCTCCGCCGCCACGTTTTCCTTTTTGTGTTTGTTGATGATGTTGATCGTTAGCTTGGTCTGCAAAAGCTTGACCATTCATCATTTGTTGAAAAATATCATCGAAAGAAGAAAAATTCATGTTCATTCCTCCCCCAGTGGTCATTTCTTGTTTTACTTTATGGTAACAATTAGAGCAGAGCACAAATTGTTTCTTTTCTTTATTCATAGAGATACTCATTTGAATCGTAGCAGGATTAACTTCACATTGTTCACAACGCATACTTGTAACCCCCTATAAGATTTTTTAGTATAAATTATTTGCGATTATAACGGTATGCCATTCGCTTCGCAACTTATCTGATTAAGGTGTAACGATTTTCAATCTGACCGGTCAAAAGTTTGACTTTGACTTTCTTTGACCTTTCACCTTTAATCATATTATACTTTGACCTTTTTTGACTTTCAAGTATTTTGTTTGATTGTTAGAAATAACAAAAAGAGATGAGCTCTTAACTCATCTCTTCCCCAAATTAGTTCCAATTAAAAGTGATTTTTTGTCTGTAATCTTCTGTTTCTCCGGTTGGCGTCAACCATACTTCAAGGGTGTATGATCCCGGCTCAAGATTATTCACTAAAATGTCCTGTTTAAAAACATCCGCTTGTTTCAGTTTTAATGAAGAAAGAACCTGCATGAACATATGGTTTTTCGAGTATTGATAAACAACTTTCCCATTTTTATCTTTGATCACATAATCAAATTTTTGACTAGACGAAAATTGAAAAACCTTCTCTTTTTCTGTTTGATTTTTTAATTCATATCGAAAAAGAATACCTTTTGCATTCTGCTGTTCTTGAACATTGATCGTACTTTCAATACTTCCTGCAACGATACCATTCTGACCATCTTGTCCAGATCGCTCTTCTTTGCCATCCTTAGGACTTTGTTTTTTCTCATCTTTTTTACCATCACCTATCACTGGTTGCTCTCTCCCCTCGGATTGGTTTTGGCTGTCATTGTTTCCACAGCCAGTAATGACTATCGAAATACATAATATGATCAGTATAACATGCCAGTTATTTATTCTACCTTTTATCATCGTTATTCACCTCACTTGTTAGTTTGGGCATATATACGCAATTTCATGTTTAAAAAGGATTTTTCGCTTCCTTCATGTAAAATAGAGATTAAATCATACGTAAAAGGAGTGTGTTTCTTTGGAATTGACAAAGTCAGATCTTTTGCTTGAAATGCAGAAAATAACTTCTGAAAAACGTGCCACACAAAATGAGACGATCCTCTGGCAGCATAGCCATGATGAATCTTATCACCACCCTGTTTCTCCTGATGTAGTTGTATACCCGATATCATCAGATGAAATTTCTTCTATACTAAAATTCGCAAATGAAAACAAAATTCCTGTCGTGCCTTATGGAGCCGGTTCTAGTCTTGAAGGCCACTGTATACCCATAAAGGGCGGCATCACCCTAAACTTTCAAGAAATGAATGAAGTGCTGGAAATTCGTCCAGATGATTTTTTAGTGAAAGTACAGCCTGGCGTTACACGTACTCAGCTAAATCTAGCGTTAAAAAAATTCGGATTGTTCTTTCCCGTAGACCCTGGAGCTGATGCTACGATCGGTGGGATGGCAGCTACGAATGCAAGTGGAACAACAAGCGTAAAATATGGAATCATGCGAGACCAAGTCAGAAATCTTCAAGTAGTACTAGCTGATGGACAAGTCATCCAAACTGGTGGAATGGCTGCTAAATCTTCAGCCGGCTATCACTTGACCTCCATGTTTGTAGGCTCAGAAGGTACTTTAGGGGTTTTTACTGAGATAACATTAAAAGTATACGGCATTCCTGAATCCGTTCTTGCAGCAAGATGTACTTTTCCATCTGTTCAAACGGCAGTTGAAGCAGCAAGTGCGGTTCTTGGCTCTGGTACGGAAATCGCAAGAATGGAGTTAGTCGATGAACGTTCGATCGTACAAGTAAACCACAATAGTGATACTTCGTATACGGAAGCTCCTACCTTATTTTTAGAGTTTCAAGGAAATCCAGCTAGTGTTACATATGAAGCTTCACTCACTAAGGAGTTGCTTGAGAGCTTTGGTGGTTTGGAGTGGACAGAGGAACGTGATTCTAAGGCTCGCGCTAAACTTTGGGAAGCAAGACACCATCTAGCTTATGCATTTAAACATGGCTATCCAGGAAAATCCATGATGTTCACGGATGTTTGTCTTCCACTCTCCGAATTATCTGGAGCAATCGTTCACGCCAGAGAAACGATGGATGAGGTAGGAGTACCGGGCGCAGTGCTCGGTCATGTAGGTGATGGTAATTTTCATGCCATCTTAATGTATGATGGCTCAATTTTGGAAGAGCGCGAAAAAGCAGATACGGTCAACGCTCGCATAGTAGATCATGCTCTTCAAAAAGGCGGCACGTGTACAGGAGAGCATGGGATCGGAATCGGAAAAGCAAAATATTTGGCTAAGGAACATGCTGATACTCTTCCCATCATGTTAGCTATAAAAAAACAATTGGATCCAAACGACATTTTAAACCCTGGTAAGATCATAATATAGAAATGAAACGTTAGGCTTGTATGATTCGTATTAGAGTTATAACAAACCAAGGAGGCGTTATTTCATGATCGTCGTTACAACTGAGAACATAAAAGGCTATGAGGTGAAGGAAGTAAAAGGATCTGCTTTTGGAGTCGTTGTACGTGCTCGTGGAATCGGCGGCGACATCATGGCGGGATTGAGAGGCATCATGGGTGGAGAAATCAAAGAGTATACAAGCATGCTTGAAGATGCCCGAAAGCAAGCTGTTGATCGAATGGTTAAGAATGCTACTGAAATGGGTGGCAACGCAATCATCATGATGCGCTTTGATTCTGGAGAGATGGGCAATAACATGAGCGAAATCGTCGCTTATGGAACTGTTGTCGTTATTGAAAAACAATGAACATTATAAGCATCCTTATCGGCTGGCAGGTTTTGTCTGTTCTCTTTCTGTTTATATTAGGCATTATCTCCTGGATGTATTTTGATAAGCGATACAAAAAAAGTGAAACAAAAGTTCCCTCAGGCTATATTTGGACAGATGAAATATCAATTGACCCTACTTCCGGAAAAAGGGAACGCGTTTATTATAATCCGGATACAGGCGATCGATTTTATAAAGAAGAATAATGATAAAAGCTTGTCTATTTGGGGATTTCCCTTAATAGACAAGCTTTTTTTAGCTGGTGGTGTTTTATCTTTTGTTGCGTTTTAAAGGTTTTGTGCTCAATCCACGAGATTTATGCTCGGTCACAGGACTTTATCATCTGTCACCAACAAGAAAGCCACCCCTTTCAACTGGGCAGCTTTTATTTATTTTTCATCTTTACACTTTAAATTTATTGATCGCTTCATTCATCTCTTCTGCTAGCTGTGAAAGCGCGTTCGATGAAGATGAGATCTCCTCCATGCTTGCTAGCTGTTCTTCTGCAGAAGCCGAAACTTCTTGTGTTGAAGAAGCGGCTGTTTCTGCCATCGATGAGATTACGTCGATTGAGCCAACAACATGTTCGGTGCTAGCTGTCATCTGCTCTGTGGCAGCCGAGATATCGCTCACTTGCCCAGAAACCTCTGCAACGGTATCGTACAGACTTTTGAACGCTTCTCCAGATTGATAGACGAGTTCTCTACCGTCATTTACTTCTATCGCACCGTTCTTCATTGCATCAACAGCTTTTTCAGTTAATTCCTGTATGCTACTAATCAGTTGGCCGATCTGGGATGCAGAGGCTGATGATTGCTCTGCTAATTTTCGTACTTCATCAGCAACTACTGCAAAGCCTCTGCCTTGTTCTCCTGCACGTGCTGCTTCGATTGCTGCATTCAGTGCTAAAAGATTTGTCTGACCGGCAATATCCGTAATCACATCAACAATATTCGTTATTTCTTGAGACTGCTCACCGAGATCCTTAACGACTTGAGAAGTGCTGTCCATAGAAGTGTGAATCGCATCCATCTGGCTCATCGTCTTTTGTATCGTATCATTTCCGCCTTCTGCTACCTGCATAGAACGAGCTGATGCTTCAGACATGTTCTGCATACTTACAGCGATCTGTTGAATGCCAGCAGAAAGCTGGTTCATGGCTTCTACGATATCATCTACCGTACGCACTTGTTCTTGAGATCCTCCTGCCACCTCACCTATCGTTGTTGCGATCTGTTCTGTGGCCATACTCGTTTGTTCCGCTGAAGCGGTTAATTCTTCAGAAGATGCTGCCACTTGTTCAGCAGTAGCTCTGACTTGTCTGATTAAGGCGGCAAGGTTTGTACCCATATGGTTGATGCCATCAGCTAGCATACCAATCTCATCTTTATTTTTTACAGAGATCGGATCCATCGTCAGATCACCATCCGCGATGTCATTTAGCATGTTGGACATTCTCACTACAGGTCTAGAGATCATAAGCGAGATCGTGTAACCGATTACAAGTGCAGCCACAACAATAACAATCCCTAAAATTGTGATGAGAGAGACCACGAACTTCTCTTCATCCGCAACGACTACCCTGCCCTCAGCCATTAGGTTTGCTTGCCTTTTGCCCATCTCTTCTGTTACGGCACGCATGTCTCTCCCTAATGGAAAAAGAGTGCTTTTCGCATATTCATTTGCTGCTTCCATGTTACTCATTGAGTTTTGAAGCACGCGGTCTGATTCTGTTTTGTAATCATTGTTTAAATAATAAATCTTCTCCAGCCTATCCTTATCTGCCTTTACTTTAACGAGTTTCATCGTGTCATTTACGAGTGTATTAATCCTATCGTTCGCGTCAGTCAACTTTTGTTTGCTTTCGGTCGATTGCTCAAGCAAGTATTCCCTGACACTATTGTTTTGCACGATCGCTTGGAGTTCAATCTCTTTCGCATTATTATAGATTACTGTTCTTCTGTCTAATAGTTCACTGTATGTCTGTTGCATGTCTTTTAAAAAGTAAAAGAAAACACCGCAAGTTGCAGCAAACAGAACGGCAATTGTTAAAAAAGAACCTACGAGCTTTTTTCTTAACGTGAGTTTCATACTTCACCTCTTATAAATTTCTGTTGCTAAAAATAACCGGACAATTTAGCACAACGATAAGATGATCATCCTGCTTAGAGACACCTTTTATTAACGAATCCTCTTTTGAACGAAAACTTCCAGGTGATTGTATGGAATCTGCATCAATGTCAATAACATCCGTTGCGGCTTCCGTTAATAGTCCTAATAGGTTTTCTTCGTTCTGCAAAATAACAATTCTAGTCTGTTCTATAATTTCAGTCTTTCCTTTGCCGATCAGCTGTCCAAAATCAATAATCGGAATAACGTTTTCTCTTAAATGAATGATTCCTAATACGTCTGTTGGCATCTCTGGCATCGGGGTTATGTCCAGAACGCGCTCGATCGAGGCGACATGTTCGATCGGAAGTCCATATTGTTCAACCCCAGCTGCTATTACAACAATCTTTAAAGTTTGAGTGCTAAGTGACATCTCACTTGCTCCTTTTCTAGGTATTTCTTCATTAAACAATAGTCATAAGTCCTCACTCTTTTTATCGGTTAAGAATTTCAAATGTTTTAGTTTCAAAATGATAATAAAACTACTAGTCTTTTTTAGAGTTTCTTAGCTTATCTTTCCTCAATAAAAAAACACCTGAGCAATATCTGCTCAGGCCATCTTCTTACTTATCTTTTTAATTCTACATTCTCTACCGTATTCGGCGGAATCGTTACTTGCACCTCTACAAACTGTTTGGAACCATATAATTGTGTTTCAACTATATTACCCACAGAAGGAGTGTAGCTGCCTTGTTTCATATAGAATGGGATATTTACAGTCAAAGATTTATTTAAACGATTCGTAACTGTAGCTGTTTGGGTAACTTGAGATCCATCGTTCGGCATTTGAAACTTATTTTCAAATGAAACTACTCCAGCTGACGTATTTCCATTTTGATATACTGGCATTGATCTATCTGGACCTTCATATACGTATGAATTGAATTTATTATTAGCTGCATTCTTCTCAAACAAACGATAGCCTACCCATGGTTTAGCTGATAATTCAATAGAGGCAGTCGTGGAATACAAAATACCGTCTTGCTCTGTAATGTTATCGATGTGCGTATGTCCATGCAGAGATATATTAACGTTGTTCTGCTTCATTACATCAATCAGTTCATGAGATCCTTCACCGTGCCATTGCTGATCGTATTTAATACCGAGCGCCTCACCTTTTAAGAGCGTTGTTAAATGCTGCGGATCATGCTTAGCATCGTATTCTTTCCAATACTCGTTTACATGCGGATCTGTTGAAGGCCATATTTCACGATCACGCCATAACGGATTATGGTGAGAAAATAATCCCCTTACTTGTTCAGGTTGTGCACTAGATTTGTTATCTGCTAGATCTTTTTTAATCCATTCCATCTGCTCATCACGTATCTGTCCACCCCAAGTAGGAACAGATACGGACCCGTGGCCTTGTCTATCAAACTTGTGCCAATCGAAAGAGTTGTATCCGATCATGTGAGCATATGGTCCATAATCAAATGAGAAATATTGGGGACCAAAATATTGTTCCCAATACTTAGCTCCATCAGTTAGTGTAGCATCTTGTGCATAATAATCATGGTTCCCTGGGACGATATACACAGGAACATCAAACTGCTTCAGCATGCGGTATGTTTCTTCATATTCATAGATATATTCTTTCGGATTCATCTGACCATACATCAAATCACCAGTCATCACCACAAAATCTGGTTTTAACAAATTCACTTGTTTAATCGTTTTTTGGAGATATAACCAACGCTTCGTTCGATCTGGATGCCACAATCCAGCTTCAGTAATATTAGCTGGATCTGCAATATTGCGGGGAGAGCCAACATGAATATCTGTTAGATGCATAAATTTAAATTGTTTCTTGAACTCTTTAACTACCTTAACCGAGTTTGGTTCATCATCTGTAATACGAGTTCCATTCCCGGTATAAGAAACTTTCAAATCAAATAACTCTTCTGGAACCTCATCTGGAATTTGTACCGTAACTTCATAAATTGAAGAGCTATCCTTCCAATAAGAAGATCCTTTTTGCACATTTTTCACAGGAAGAGTAAATGTTCCATCAATATTGGCTGTTTCAGTTGGATTTAAAGAAACTTCCCATCCTGCAGGTTCTTTATCTTTTGTATCTACCTTAATCGTCAAATCAGATCCATTCTTTTTTATTGCTGGAGTTGACATAAGTGGATAAATAATATGATCTACTTTTGGATCTAGTGCTATATTAGGTACTTTATCCAAATAGTTTTCAGTGTTTCCAATCCCACCATCTTGTTTGTCTATACCAGACAAGAAGGCATGTGCTTGTCCAGCAGGTATCGTTAAAGCACCCGAGATAACAAGCGCTGTAAACTTCATTTTCCAATTCATGTGTTACTCTCCCTTCAAAATAACTTGCATCTTGAAAGTAACAGCACAACGTAAATTTCATGTAACAGCACATTAAACTTTTTATGAAACAGTTATTCTACTATATCTCTTCTAGTCTCTTTCTTGCTTCATTTTCTTCAAAGGAACTAAAAACGCGATAATCATTTTGATCAAGGATTCGGAAATGCTGACTAATCACATTCTGCTGAAGCCGATACCCTTTACGTGAATCTACTTCTTTCCACCAGACATGACCACCCCATGTTTTCTCTTTAGAGCTTGCTACATATTCGTGGACGACTAGTTCCATAACATCAAGTGGATTTCCCCCTAGGGCATGGTTAAGAATGTCAGAATTCCTAAAAAGTGCACACATAGCAACGATTACAGTCCAGCTCGCTTTGATTCTTTCTTTTTCGATCTGCACTAACGTTTTCTTTGAAATCCCTAATATATCGGCCATCTTGTCTTGTGTATATCCAAGTTCTGTTCGAACAAGTTTGATCTTACCTGTTAACAAGTCCACAATTTCATCTTGCGTCATAATAAGAAATTCTCCTTTTTATCCTTTTAGGAACATTTTACACAAAAAAACTCCTTTCAACAAAATGAAAGGAGCTTCAGCTATACGTATAAGGTTCCCAATGAGCGAGATCATAGAGCCCAGAATTAATTCGTGTGCTCTCCGCTTCCAACAGTGAAACCAATTCAATAGGAAGTTCACTATGATGATGGGCTAAGTTCATCTCATCGTTTGGGGATGAGATCAAGACTGTGAATAATTTCTTATTTTCCATGTTCATTCCATGAACGTGAATATAATTTAAATCCTTTACTCGATAGACAAAAAAGATACGGTATTTATTCAACTCTCCCACACTCCCTTAGGAACAGTGTGGTCGGATTTTCCATACATTAAACCTTATTATGGTGAAGACGGTGCAGTTGGAAGTTCGATCTCGACTTTCGTTCCTTCATTCTCAACCGAAGAAAATTGAATCGCTCCGCCGTGTTCTTCAATGATCTTAAAACACACCATCAACCCTAAGCCTGTACCCTTTTCCTTTGTAGTATAGAATGGTTCCCCAAGGGTTTTTAAACGTTCTGCTGGAATACCACAACCTTGATCTTTCAACTCGAGAAGGACAGAATCGTTACGTGTTCCAATTTTAATATGAATTTCTCCGTCTTTGTCCATACTTTCAATCGCGTTCTTCAATAGATTAATGAAAAGCTGTTTAAGCTGATTCTCTACACCATATACAAGCGGTATATTCTCTGAAATGTTCACCCAGATCTGTATGTTCTTCATAATCGCTTGCGTTTCTAGCAATCTTACAACACTATAGATCAATTCTTGGATGTTCGTGTGTTCGAAGCTAACCGCCTGCGGTTTAGCAACAAGCATGAGCTCACCGACAATATCGTTGATTCGATTCAACTCTGACTCCATAATTCGTAAATATTCCAACCGAATAACATCGTCTGCATCTGACAAAAGTTTTGTAAAACCTTTTAGTGAAGTTAACGGATTTCGAATTTCGTGTGCTACTCCTGCAGCAAGCTCTCCGAGAACAGAGAGCTTCTCTGATTTCAACATGAGCTCTTCTGTCTGTTTTGCTTTCGTTACATCTCTAGCAAAGGTAACTAAACTCTCCACATGCCCGTCTTTCGTCATAACCGGAACACCGCGTGCTTCTAGTAATATCCAATCACCATTTTTATGAACCAACCTGAACTCCGTCTGGAACGGTTCTTTTTTTACTAGAGCTCTCATGAAAAGATCGGAGAGGCTCTGTATATCATCAGGATGGACCATTTCAAGGATAGCCCCTTTAATTTCACCATCTTCATAGCCGAGTACAGGTAGGTGTGAAGGAGATACATATTGAATAATGCCAGTCGGATCAATCACAGTAATAAGATCTGTAGAATGTTCTGCGATCAAACGATATTTCGCCTCACTTTCCCGTAGAGCACGCTCTACTTTTTTCTGAGAAGTAATATCACGGTATACAATTACGAACCCCATAATTTTACCGTCCATGTCACATATGTTTGAAAAAGATGCTGATACGTCAAAAACGGTTCCGTCTTTGTGTATACGTTGTGTTTCATGAAGCGGAACAGATTGTCCCTGTTTCAAAAGGTCGATGATCTCCTTCGATTCACCTTGCAAATGTGCGGGAGTAATAACAGGATAATCGTCATTATCCTCCGAGAAATCTTCTTCAGCCCAGCCAAACATCTGCATAAATGCATCGTTCACTTTAATGACTTCTTGTCTTGTATTAATAATGAGAATAGCATCTGTTGTTCCTTTTAGGACCGACTCTAACAGATCTAAAGCCACACTCAATTCTTCTTCCTTCTGTTTATGAGGTGTTATATCACGTCCAGTAATAACTAACACTTGCGGTTTACCATCACTCGTAAAGGTAGGCTGCTTGATGAGCTCCAACATCACTTTACGACCGCTTTTCATCATAATCTTTTCAGCAGTTTTTATTGGTTTTCTTGTTTCCCAAGCTCTCTTATCGGAAAGGCTGCATCTTTCAATTGCTTCATATGAAAGTCTTGTTTCTAGTTCCTCAAGACTTTTTCCTTTATATTCATCGTGGTTGATTCCATAAATATTAAGAGCGAACCGGTTCGCTTCTGCCCAAGTTCCATCCGGATACCTTAAACAAACAAATTCGGGCAGGACATCGATCATTTCTTTTAAAGTGGCAACTGCAGGTAATTCGTCCTGACTTAATACTTTCATTCTATCCACCCTTTTTTACTCAAACTTTCTTAACGTCTATAAATTAAATAAAAGGGTCTATTTTCCTTTATTTTTTTCAGGAATTCGCACGTCAAATTCGTTTATTTTTCGCCTAAATATGACAAAAAGACGCTTTCCACGAGGAAAGCGTCTTTCGTATCTGTTGACGATTAAACGGCTTTTACCGCTTCTTTTAGCGATTTACCTGGCTTGAAAGCAGGCACGTTACTAGCTTGGATCATAATCTCTTCACCAGTAAGAGGATTACGTCCTTTTCTTGCGTTGCGATTTCTTGTTTCAAATGTTCCGAAACCGATAAGCTGAACGCTTTCACCGTTTTTCAAAGCATCTGTAATCGCATCTAGCACTGCATCAACGGCAAGCGCTGATTCTTTTTTGTTCATACTCGTTGCATTTCGAACTGCATCTACTAAATCCATCTTTTTCATTATAAATTGCTCCCTTCAAACATTGAATGAACTGCTTGTGTAGCAACATTATTAACGAAAAAAATAGTTTTCATACTAAAAAATACAAAATTCCGAAAAATATTTATATAGTTTAATAATTATTTTTCTAATCAGAATCCTTGAATAGTCATTCCGCCATCAACAAATAGAGTCTGTCCGTTCACATAATTAGCTGCATCACTTGCTAAAAATACCGCAGGTCCCACCAGGTCAGGTAGTTCTCCTACCCTCTTTTGCGGAGTAACAGCGAGTATATCTTGTAGATATTTCTCGTCGGCTAGTAGTTTCTCTGTTAATGGTGTCTTGAAATACCATGGTCCGATGCTGTTTACATTAATGCCGTACTGTCCCCACTCAAGAGCCAGGTTCTTCGTCATCTGTATGATTGCAGCTTTAGTAGAGGCATAGACTACGCCGGTACGAAGAGCTACATGTCCAGCAACAGAAGAAATGGTAATGATCTTTCCTCCTCCAGCTTGCTTCATTCGTTGACCTGCCTGTTGTGAGAACCAAAAAGCTGAACGAAGGTTTGTGTGCATGATCGTATCCCATTCTTCATCAGATACATCTAAAGCTTTTGATCGAATATTCATTCCAGCATTGTTCACGAGTATATCGACGCTGACCTGCTCTAAATCTAGTGTTTCGAAGATTCCTCTCACCTGATCCTTGTTCGTAACATCCGCTTCAAAAAGATACGCCTTTGTTCCTGCACGTTCAATCAACTGTGCTGTCTTTTCCAGATCAGATTGTGTTCTTGATACGATCACAACATCCGCTCCTGCTTCTGCATATCCAATCGCAATCGCCTGTCCAATTCCTCTACCAGCACCCGTTACGAGTGCTGTTTTGCCTTTAAGTGAAAATGACGGTAAATACACGTATACAACCTCCTTTATTTAGTTAAAAAGTTCGGGGGAAATGATGAAATAACGGACTTGGTCTGATTGATAGGCTCCCGCTCCCATCGCATTCATCGTATTAATGCTAATCTGATAGGAATCTTCAAACTCCGTTTCTTCCTCCGTTTCAGAAAGGTTTTCAGCAGATACAGCGACATCGGTCTTCTCAGTAACACCTGATTTCTCTATATTCCACAATGAACTGTTCTTATCAATCTGTACCCCATCAGAGTTTGTGAAGCTCACATGATACGAATCACCTTTTGGCACCATATTTTTTAACCCATGCAGATCGAGCGCTTTAAAATAAATGGCAGGGGAAGAGATAAAGTTTTCACGATTTACCATTTCAAGTTCTGCATCCTGAATATGAGTACTTATTTGATAATCACCATCATGAAATAAGAGCCATGCATTCATATCACGATTGTCCCTATAATAAGAGATTTCATAGTTAAATTGACGAACCTCTCCATCGCTCGTAAAGATGAGCTCCATATTATTGATAGCAAGCTCTCCCTCTGCATGTAGTGCTTTCTTTACCTTCTCATATTCTCTATTAAAGTTCATCTCGTAAACATTTGTTGCTGCTTTAACATAAATTACTTCTTCATATAATGCCATTACGGAATAATTTACAATGATGCTTGATATAAAAGATAACACTCCAAGAGAAGCAGCCCACTTTTTTGCATCTTTATTAACCATAAGCTTAGGAAGAAAAAAGAGTAAAAAAATCGCAAAACCTACAGGCAATATCAGTGATTCAATACGAAACGTAAACGTGCCTAGCAGAAAGTAACCAATCAGTTTCCACCCGATGTTAGATTCTTCGCGGTCTGCTTTCTTCCCATAAATGAAAATTAATAATAAAAGAAGAATCCCCGATATCCCCCAAGCTAGATACGATTCAAGCTGCATCTTTATCCCCCTAATTTTTGGATAATAGTATAAGTTTATCAAAAAACTCGTGAAAAAGACGCTTCATTTGAATAGAAATTGAAACGACCGAAAAGCATTTCTCACAAGTCATTTTAACCAACGCTGCAATCCACACTGAAAGGTAATGCCCACAAAAAAAAACACAGCTCATTCGCTGTGCTTTTCCTTAAGATTCGACCCATTCTTTTCTTAGCGTAAATAGGTCTTTTAATTCGTCAGTTGACAGTTCCGTAATCCAATTTTCACTCTGAATCACTTTTTCTGAAAGTTCTTTTTTGCTCTCGAGCATCATGTCGATCTTCTCTTCTAACGTGCCAAGCGTAATCATCTTGTGCACCGTCACGAATTTTTTCTGTCCTATACGATGGGCACGATCAGTTGCTTGATTCTCAACAGCTGGATTCCACCATCGATCGTAATGAATAACATGATTGGCTTCGGTCAAGTTGAGACCGGTCCCGCCAGCTTTTAAAGATAAGATAAAGATCGGATGCTCTCCGTCTTGAAAACTTTCAATCATCTGGTCACGTTTTTGTTTGCTTAGGCTGCCATGCAAAAAGAGTACGGAACGACCGAACTTTTTCTCCACATACTTCTTTATTAATTCACCCATAAAGATAAACTGAGTAAAGATCAAACATCTTTCATCTTTTTCAAGAATAGCATCGATTAATTCAATCGTTTTTGCAAATTTAACCGACTGATCTTCAAGTTTTCCTAGCTTATCATTCTTCGTATAAAGAGCCGGATGATCGCAGATTTGCTTTAATTTGCCTAACATCGCGAGTAATAAGCCACGCCTTTGCATCCCTGTTACTTTTTCCAACTGCTCAAACGTATCTTGAACAAGTCTTTCATACATAGAAGCTTGTTCTTTGGATAACGGACAATATTCTTTGATCTCTTGTTTCTCAGGCAGATTGAGCTGTACGGCTGGATCCATTTTCGTCCGCCGCAGCAGGAATGGTTGAACAAGCTGTTTTAACTGCTGTAAACGCAACGTATCATTGTCTTTCTCCACCGGCACTACGAACTTCTTCTGAAACGATGGTTCGCTCCCTAAATATCCGGGGTTTAAAAAGTCGAAGATTGCCCATAGTTCAAGAAGTCTGTTTTCAACAGGAGTTCCTGTTAACGCAATCTTATGACGGCCGTTAAGTCTGCGGATACTTCTTGATTGTTTTGTATAACTGTTCTTGATGTTCTGTGCTTCGTCAAGTACAATCGCTTCCCAATACGTTTCACTCATCTCATCAAAATCAAGCTGGCAAGTCGTATACGAAGTAATAACAACATCGAATTTTTTGTACCACTCCGTAAACTGATTTCCTTTTTTCCGATTCCCTCCGTAATGAAGACCTACGGATAAAGTCGGTGAAAAGTTTTGCAGTTCTTTTTGCCAGTTTCCGATTACAGAAGTAGGACATACGAGTAAAAAAGTACCTGCAAGCTTTTCTTTTTCTTTTACTTTTAAGAAATAGTCAATGGTCTGAACAGTTTTCCCTAGCCCCATATCATCTGCTAAACAACCACCAAGTCCGAATTCCCGGAGAAAATACATCCATGAACTTCCTGTTTTCTGATAGTCTCTTAACGTTCCGATCAAGTTTTCAGCTTTTGGCTCAATTGGCAGTGTTTTGATCTCTGTCAGCTGATCCATCCATGTGTTCAATGGTTCATCCCACTCTATGTCAAGCATCGGTCCTTCTGATTCTATACCTTCAAGACCATCTTCAGCAGGGTTGGTTTCCATATTTAGCAGATGTTGTTCTAAGACATCTTTCAATTGAATACCTGTACGATCCACGTTCTTAATAAGATGTCTTACTTGTTTCATCCACTCAGGATCTACTCTGTACCATTGACCGTTTCTTCGCACAAGTCTCCTGCTTCCGTCTACGAGCTTTCGGAACTCCTCTTCCGTAAGCTCTTCGTCACCTGTTGACATTCGCCAATCAAATTGCATGATTGCATTTAATCCGAGAAAAGAAGGTGCCCCGCCAGATTGTTGCGATTTTGTTTTGATCTTTGCTTTTACTTTCGGTTGAAGTTCTTGAACGGTCTGCCACCATGCTGGAAGGACAACGGTAAGTCCGATCTGTCTTAACAGATCGCTTTTTAGCGTAAGAAAATCCCAAGCCTCTTTTTCAGTTATTTCATTTCGGATTTCTTTACGCGCATTTGGTTTTAACCATGAGATTAATTTCATCACAAGCTCAATATCAGATTCTACCAACTCTTTAAAAGGTTTCCATTCCTCTGGAAGAAGTGTACTCTTTCCAAGATACGGTACAGCTATTCCATCTTCTTTCTCTTGAAGAATAACGTGCAACCCCCATATATCTTCATTACCTTCACCATTATTTGCTGGTTCAGACAGTTCAAATATAATTTCAAAAGGCTTAGGATCTTTTCTCCAGCCAATCTTTATCAGCCATTCGTCTTCACTTAAATGATCTAAGGCAGAAATGATCTGACGAGGGATACCCTTCATACGATCTCTGTTAAAGTTTGAAGGCATGTAAGTACTTCCGTCATGTGGCAATGTTGAGAGAGCTTCATTCAACCAGGCTGATTCAATTCTCTCTCCATCCGTTCTCCATGCCCATAAACCCGTTTTCCATGCTTCGTAATCAGGAGTAACCTTATCTTTTTTCATCAAACGGAAGACATCGTTAGCCTCGTTTACAAAAGCCCAAGAATCATCTTCCCAATTTTCTTTCGTCAGAAAAAAATCGGGATAACGATTAAATAGATCAAAAGCTTCTCCGGCGTCTAAATATACATTCTGGTCATCATCAACATCTAGCATCGTCCCATAAAATGAAGGCTTATGCCATGTAAATAAAAGAGGTTTCCAGTCGTTTACATGCACTCTTTTTGATTGTTTAGTGGCCCATAAAACCATGTTGCCATGAAGCCATTTCGCGTGTAGCAAAAGATTGCTTGTATCGATCATGAAATAAACTTTCCTTTCCTTAGCTCTTCCTGAAAGGCTCTCAGCCGCCCATAAACAGTAGCAATCCGATTGATATACTGTGAAAAACGGTCTTCCTCTCCAAGTTCAAAATATAAAGTGCGTAGTGTTTTTAAATGTTTAATGGCGGATTGATAAGATTTTCTTGTCCTCTCATTAATCAGCCTGTCAATCGCTTGATGATAGATCGGCAGTGCGGATTCTTTTTGAAAGGACACGACCTCTTTTAAATCCTTTCTTTGAATCAACTCTGGTGAGTAGCCCATGATTACTTGCAGTTCTACCCATCTCTCATGCTCACCGATCACCATCAAATATTCACCGTACTCATAGAACGTGATAGGTAAAAATTCAATCAGCATCTCTTCATACTGATCCTCATCACCTGTGTGTTGAGCGTACTTCCAAAAATAGCTTAAGTACTCATGGAAAAACTCCCGAGAATCTGAATGGTAATAGTACGTACCAACACCTTCTAAAAAATATGGCTTAAGATCGAGCAGCCATAACAAGAGACGATCCCATTCTTGTTTGTCTACTAATAATTTCATCCAAACGAGATAATGAACCATATCCACTTTCTTCTCACACTGTGCTAGTCGTTTAAAAGCAAGTTCTTCATTTCCACTCGCAAAGGCAAAATGAACAAGAGCTAGTTCAAGCATTTGAGATGTTTTGCCACTCTCTTTTTCTTCTAAAAGCTGCTTCTCATATTTAGAGACCCAAGCTTGTTCCATATAAAGTAACGACCAGCTGATCTGAAACAGATAAAATAGCAGGTGCCCCCACTTTGCAGGGATCTCATAAAGACTCTGAAAGTTTCTTAAACTTTCTTCTACAAGTTTTTTATTTTCATCTAGTAACTTATCGCTGTTGATCTGTTTTAATGTTATATACATTTGGTCACATAGTTTCTCAACCGTAGCATCAAAGTTCGATTGCATATATGTCGCTACACCATATTGAGCTTCAAATGAAAACAATCGGAGCAGCGTTTCGATCTGTACGTGATATTTGTATAATAACGCAATATCTTCGTCAAAGAATTGCCCCGCATTTAAGAGTGCAGGGTAATAATCTCGGTAAATATGAACAAATGTATAACTCGTATCTTTTCCGTCTACGAGATCTCGAAAGGAGACGGTTTGCAGTTTACGTCTCTCGAATGTTTCAAACCGTTCTGAAAAATACTCTCGCCATAGTTGAACAGAATGTGTATTTTGTACTTTTTGTTCAGGCGTTTCATAATAAACTTGAGTTTCGGCCTTATCGTTATGTTCTTCAGTCGGTTTCATTCCGTCTCCCCCCTTTCTTTTTTATTACCAATTATAGCAAAATACATCTAGACTCATTCATGTATATCATATCTATTTTAAAGGAAACCAGTGAAATTGACCAAAGATACACACTTACCTTCTTAAGTTATTCCAATTTTTACCGATATATTTAAGTGAAGTGTTCTATATAGGCTTAATAAGCTGAACTCAAGACAAACTTTTTGATGAAAAAAAGTTTAAAAAATCTATGGAGTCATATTTACCTTTAATGATATGCTTGGCAATTGCCATAGAGACTTCTTAGTCGTTACATCCTGAAAGGAAGAACTGTTTATGATAGAAAAAAGTATTCAAGAACGAATTCGTCTATTACGAGAAGAACTATATCGAATCTCTAATCAACTAAACTATGAACTAACACATCCTAAACTGGTCACAATAAGCCAACAACTCGATCAACTTTTAAATCAGTACGCTGAAATTGAACAGAAAGCATAGAAAGCGGCCTCAATCTAGGTCGTTTTTTAATTGAGTTTACCCTTCAACTCTCTATTTTCAATTCGACATATCACCCGATGCTTTTGTAGTTTTTTGTAACATTATCACTTTTTTAGACGAAACCCTTTTTCTTTTTGTAAATTTATTGCATATTTAGTGAAGACAAAATCTCTCATGAAAGTTGTGAATGAAACATGTTATTGCAATTAATTGAGGAAAAACGTGAAGTATTGTTATGTCTTGGCAAAACATATGGGTTAACGGCAAAAGAAACCGTCATCTGCAGTCAGGAATTAGATCAGTTGCTAAATCGTTTAGATGATTTTATTAGCGAACCGAGTGATAACTCGTAATTTTTGTCTATTCCCTGGGAAATTTGTCGTTTGAGGATTAAATTTTGTTCTTTAAATGCTCTTACATAACTATTATCTATTAAATTCCATAATTACCTATTATTATATGAAGATAGTAATGTAATCTCTTTGTTACCTTCTCCTAACGAGTTTGTTACATTCGATTAGTATAATTGGCAACCGAGGCGTATTTAACCAATTATACATATTAGGAGGAGTTATCATGATAAAAAAATGGGTAATTACAGGGGCTCTGGCATTCGGATTGCTCGTTTCTGCTCCCGTTAGTGGATTTGCAGCAATGGGGGATCACACTCTCCGACCAGGTACTTGGGACAATGACGTGTATGAACTTCAAGGAAAATTAAAAGCGCTAGGATTCTATGATTTTGCTGTAACAACAGGTTATTATGGTCCCGTTACAAAACAAGCCGTAACGGACTATCAACGAGCTAAAAGCTTATCTGTAGACGGTATTGCTGGACCTCAAACGTTTAACAGTATTCAAAATAATGTTACAAAAAAGAGTATGACTGTTGCTGCAACTGCCTATACGGCAAGTTGTGAAGGCTGCAGCGGTACAACATTTAATGGTACGAACCTAAAAGAAATTCCATATGCAAAAGTAATCGCTGTGGATCCAAATGTAATTCCAATCGGATCAGTCGTCTATGTACCGGGTTACGGTTATGCTGTTGCTGATGATACCGGTGGTGGAATTAACGGTAATGAGATTGATGTATTTATGAAAAACTATTCTGATGCCGTTAATTGGGGAAGAAAAAGCGTAAATATTACTATTTTAAACTAAATTTGATGATGTCACAGTACTCATCTCTTCTTGGCTCACAGCTTAAAAATAGGCTGTGAGTTTTTTTATGTTTGCATTAATTTCAAAAATATTACATTTTTTTATTTTCTAAATATTATAATAATGATAAAGTTAAATTACCATTTTTGAGAGGATGTACATACATGAATATGAAGAGCCAGATGACTATCATAAAAAACGCAATAGCTGAAGTGTTAACAGGAAAAGAAGAACTTGTTGAATTAACGATGATATCCATCGTCAATAAAGGTCATTTATTATTAGAAGATGTTCCCGGAACAGGAAAAACTGTGCTTGCTAAAAGCCTTGCTCGATTAATAGGGGGAGAATTTAAAAGAATTCAGTTCACACCCGATATCCTTCCCGCTGATATTACGGGCATACAGTTCTTTCATCCGAAGCATCAAGAGTTTGAGCTGCGTCCAGGTCCGGTTATGACTAACATCTTATTAGCAGATGAAATTAACCGTGCGACGCCTCGAGCACAATCCAGTCTATTAGAAGTGATGGAAGAAAGACAGGTAACGATTGATGGCGAAACCCTTCCCCTTCCGTCTCCTTTCTTAGTTCTAGCAACACAGAATCCTATTGAATCTCATGGAACATTTCCGCTTCCTGAGGCTCAGCTTGATCGTTTTTTTATGAAACTACCGTCTGGTTTTCCAAACTACGATCAAGAAAAAGAAATGCTTCACATGTATCGTAAAAATAACCCACAAGATTCTTTAGAACCTGTCTTCACTTTAGAAGATCTATTAGTCATGCAAGAAGAAGTAAAGCACATTCATGTTAGTGATAGTGTTGAGAACTATTTACTATCCATCGTTCACGCAACCCGCAGTCATGAATTTATTGAGAACGGCGTGTCTCCTCGTGGCACCCTTGCTTTCATGAAAGCTGCTCAAGGCGCGGCTTATGTACAAGGAAGAACGTTTGTGACTCCAGACGACGTCCAATTCGTAGCACCTTATGTATTAACTCACAGACTCGTATTGACCATGGAAGGAACGATGAGAAAAACGAAAGATCAAGTGTTAAATGAGATCCTTGAAGCTATTATTGTCCCTGTAGAGTCTGAGGCAGGTAGATAACATGCAATGGAACAGCGAGGTATGGATTAAATCCATCTTTCGGGCCTTAGTTATATTTAGCCCATTAATTCTTCTGATAGGTTTTTATCGTAATATTTCATTTCTATTTTTATTAGGACTTGCGATTATTTTTTTGTATGGAACCTTATTGCTGCAATCGAGGTCCGCAACAACGGACATTGTTTTAGATACAGCTAAACAAGTTCATCGCTTGTTTCCGGGTGATAAAGATCAGTTCAATGTAAAACTTATTCATAAAGGTCGGTGGCCTTCTTATAGAGGAGAACTCATTTTCACACATCGAGCTCCGATAGAGGTCATAGGTCATGTTGAGTCCACCAATACTTCTAAAGGAAGAATTGAAGTGAAGCGTCATTTTGCTCTCTATCGCAATACCGCTTTTACACAAACAATATCTTTTACTGCTACAAGAAGAGGAACAACACGAATTTCTAACCTGACCCTTCAGGTACAAGATCCTTTATCTCTAAGTGGTCAAGCCTTGGCTTATAACGGTATCTTCCCAACCGAAATTGTTGTTTATCCGAGGCCACTCCCTGTTAATCGTATTGAGCATCTGTTTTCTCAAGGCAGCGGTGAAGCTGTAAGACCTTTTGCTTTATTTGAGAACGTTTCCCTTCCTGCAGGTAACCGAGATTATTCTCCAGGAGATTCTTTTCATAAAATACATTGGAAAGCTACAGCCAGCTCAGGCTCGCTTCAAACAAAAGTTTTTGAAAAGACAGTTGTTTATCACTGGACATTTGTTTATACGATACTTCCTGACCATAAAGAGATGAAATCATCTGAGGATATGGAGAGTGAAATCAGTCACTTGGCATATATGTGCCAATTTGCAGCTGAAAAAGGAATCCCTTTTGAAGTGTTCATAAACTTTAAAGTTCCAGGTCCGATGGGAATGTATCATGTGCCAACTGGAAGCGGAGCGATCCACCTGAGCAATATCCTTGAAGGGCTTGCTAGGATTGACCGATCTAATGTCATCGTGAAACCTCAGATCATGTGGAATAAGATGGACCGTAGTTTTGTTGGTACGAGTCCTTTTGTCATCTTTTTAGGCCACATTCCTACTGACCAAAATTCTCAGATCTTGATTAAGAAATGGTCTAGATCAGGGGGAAGAACGTTTTATGTCGAACATAACGAAGATCATGCCATACTGATGCCATACTTTTCATCGGAGGTCGCTTCATGCTAAAGAAACATCAGCAGTTTTCACTTTATGGATTGAACGTAACCTTTGATGCCATGCTTTTATTTATATTCATGACCATCTTTTCAGGAGGTGCCACGTGGCTTGAATTCGTGTGGTTCACTTTAAATCTCATCCCAATTATCGCAATTAGCGGAGCTTTATACCTTTTCAAACCTAATTTGAATAAGATCACACTTCTTGCTGTTGTGATCTTATCATACCTGTTGTTTTGGTATATGACTTCTTCTCTCTTATTATCCATTCTGATCTCAATCGTCCTTATGTGGAGAAGCGCAGAAAATTGGAATGATCTTTTTAAGACAGATCTTGAATTGATCTTTGGTATTAGCGCGGTGTTAACATTGATTCTTTCTCTCTTTTTAAAGGATGGCTTTACGGTGATGTATGGAGCCGTGTGGACACAATTTATGCTTATGTTGCTTATTAAAATGACTTTGCACTATTTTAAGAATGATTCTATTCGAATCGTAATGAAGGATTTTGCTGTTCCCTTAACGCTAATAGGGTTAAGCGGGGTGATTCTTGCTGTATTAGGACCTTTAAAACAACTTATCTATTGGATACTAGACGGTGTATTCTTCATTTTGTATTATATTTTGGCAGTTCCTCTTTGGAAGTTGTTTTCCCTTCTTCCCCCATTAATCCAAATGATTAAAAAATTGTTTAACACAAAAGAAGGCGGAAAGATGGAATTGGGTAAACAGCCAGAGGATATATTAGAACAGCGCCCTGAAACAATGACCGAATCTCCGATGCTTCTATACACAACAATTGCGATTCTTATCATCATTGTTCTTTTCTTTCTTTGGAAAAAGAGGAATGTGTTTAACAATCAGTCCAGCTTGTTGCTTAACGGAAACATTTCAGTTTTAGATAATTCTTATGCTAACAGCCCGTTGATCGGCAAAAAAAGATGGCTTCAGTCCAAAGACAGAACTAGAAAGAAATTTTTACATTTTGAAAAAGCAATGGATAAGAAGGGATTTGGAAGAGAGCCCGGTGAATCTGCAGTGAACTGGTTTCAAAGACTGGATCTATCCGGAAATGACGCAGATTCTGTTTTAGACACTTACGAAAAAGTACGTTACGGAGAAGAGAATATTTCGGATGAGGAGTACAATCAGTATGTAAGTGCATTAAAAAAATTCGAGAAGTCAGAGCACTTGAAGAAGCCAAAGTAAAACGGCTTCTTTTTTCTGTTCATGCCACCTCATTTAATATAGACTAATAATATATAATTAGTCGGATTTATTGCATACAAGGAGGATATTATGACAAAGAAAATCTATGTGATTCACGAGAATAGCGAATGGACGGCCCCGTTATACCAACGTTTTGAAGAGCTTGGTCTCCCTTATGAAGATTGGCACATGAAAAAAGGACATATCGACCTAACAGAGGCTCCACCACAAGGCATATTCTATAACAGAATGAGTGCCTCTTCTCATACGAGAGGACACAGATATGCACCTGAATATACGTCAGCGGTACTTTCCTGGCTTGAGAGTTATGATCGTAAAATATTTAACGACTCAAGAGCGCTTCAGCTCGAGATCAGTAAAGTGAAACAATACAGCGCATTAAAAGCATTTAATATCCCTGTTCCGAGAACGATTGCCGCTTACGGAAAAGATGAGCTGCTACACGCTGCAACGAAATTTAACGGCCCCTTCATCACGAAACACAATCGTGCGGGTAAAGGTCTTGGCGTTCAATTGTTTCAAACGCAGACTGCATTAGAGTCATATGTACATTCGGAAAATTTTGATGAATCCATTGACGGAATCACACTTCTACAAGAATATATTGAAGCTCCAGAACCTTATATCGTACGTTGCGAATTTATTGGCGGCAAGTTTTTATATGCCGTTCAAGTGGATACTTCCGATGGATTTGAACTTTGTCCGGCTGATGCTTGCCAAATTGGTGATCAGTTCTGTCCGATTACAGACCAACCAGAGAATCCAACACCAAAGTTTAAGATTCTTAAAGACTTTGTTCTACCTCACCAAGAAAATTATGAAGCGTTCTTAGACGCAAACGGGATTACATTTGCTGGTATTGAGATTATTACGGACAAAAGTGGAAACGTATATGCCTATGATGTAAATACAAATACGAACTACAACCGTGATGCGGAAGCAGAAGCAAATATATACGGCATGAAGGCGATCGCTGAGTTTTTAGGTAAAGAATTATAAAAAACGGTGAGGGTCATCTCAAAATATGCCCCTCACCTTTTGATTAAGTTATTAAGTATGATCCACAACTGGAGGAGTCTGATTTAAACTCTCCCATAGATAATACGTGATATATGTACGCCATGGTGTCCAATCCATAGCAAGCGTCCTTACTTCTTCTTCTGATGGTTGTTCAGCTAATTTCCAAACTTGACGGATGGCATTTCTTAATCCAATATCTGCAGCAGGAAGTACATCTGTTCTTCCCATACCAAAGATTAAGAGGCATTCGATCGTCCATTTTCCTATTCCTCTAATTGGCAACAGCGTTTGCATCACTTCTTCATCTGACATCTCCCATAACCTCTCAAAATCAATGCTTCCTTCTGAGATCAGCTTTGCTAGATCAATGATATATTCTGCTTTTCTCTGACTGAATTGAAGCTCACGAAGGTCTTCGTATTTAAGTTTTGCAACAGCTGTTGAAGTTGGAAAAACTTGATATATGCTTCCTTCTACCTCCACTTGATCGCCAGCAAGCTCGATTAGGCGTTCAGTCAAAGTTCCAGCAAAAGTTAAATTCACTTGTTGGCCGATTATAATTTTCACAATAGATTCAAACAGGTCCGTGTCTGTTAGAAGTTTTAACCCTTCAAAGCGCTGTAGTACATGAACTAATTTGTCGTGTTCTTCAAAGTGGTGATAAAGAGGTGACAGATCAACTTCTGTTGAAAACAATTGTTGTATTTTTTTCTTAACTGCATCTTCAGTTACACGACCATTCAAAGGTATTGCTTCACACTTTAGAATAGGACTAGTAACAGTTCCGCTCGATACTACTTTTACAAAGCAAGATATTTCTTCTATCCTGATAATTTTTTCGTATTCTGTAAATTGTTCATTGAGTTTCAAGACATGAGTTTTCCCTGTAACCGTGAGTCGTTGCATCATCTTTTGGAAATCAAACGGTGGTTTAGGTATTATTACAAACTTCATTCTTATACATCCCTTCTTATGAACGCTCCTTACCTTCTTCTGTTTCTTTATTTTCATTTTTTAAATATGGATTGTCGTCTAACTGATCGATTGTATGTTTATAAGAATACCCTTTCGTAATGGCGGCAGCGAATATAATTACAACGAAGATAATGATAACGAGGGTAATTAGGATTGAAATAGTTAATGTGCTCATACTAACTCCTTACCAAAACTGATTTTATTTGTATGATAGCACATTTTTCCATTGAGAAAACTTAGTACTTTCCGTGCTAGTGAGATAAAAAAAGCAGTTATGCCGATAGTGGGCACAACCGCTTGGAAAGGATTATCTACTTTTCTTCAAATTTATCATGCATCACGATGCGATCAACATCAAATCGTTCTGTAGGCTTTGCAGGTCCGTCTGCATACCCTAATGTAATCATCATAACAGGAATGAATCGTTCAGGAATTCCAAGAGCAGGCACAATGGCTGCATGATCGAATCCTGTCATTGGACATGAATCAATGCCAACTGCTTTAGCAGCAAGCATGAGCTGCATTGCACCGAGTGATGCATTTTTCAGTGCTTCTCTCTCACCGATCGCACGACCTTGAGAGTAGGCAGAGTTGATGTTTTTCAATAACATATTTCTTGCTTCTTCTGGCGCTTTTTCAAATACTTCTGCAGCTACTTTATCTGCTTCGGTATCTCCTAAGACGACAACAACAGCAGATGCATCTAGCACATGCTTTTGATTATAAGCAATCGGGAAAAGTTTCTCTTTTTGTTCTTGAGACGTTACTACAATAAAACGCCAGTGCTGCAGATTCCAGGCTGATGGAGCTTTCCCTGCCATCTCAAAAATCTGGTGAAGTGTTTCGCTCGGGATTTCTTTATCTTTTTGATACAAACGGACAGACGATCGTTCTTCCATGACTTTAAATGTTTCGTTCATCTCTTCCACTCCCTGTTTCACATTCTTAAATTTTTCTCTATAAATAACGAGGTGCCACTTTTGGTTGACACCTCGTTACTATTCCACCAATTATAGTGGCTTATCAGTTGAAGTCAAAAATTATGCATTGCGTTTAGCTAAGACTAATTCCTTAGCTAATTCTGTAGCTCTTTCTCTTGCATTCGCCAAAATTTCTTCCGCACGATCTGGAGCTGCTGCCATACCTTCTGTAAATACATGATGATAATCTGTAATTCCGATGAATGCCATCACACCTTGAAGATATCCGTTCGTAAACTCAAAAGCTTGAGCAGGACCTTCAGAATATACACCACCACGAGATTGAACGTGAACAGCAGTTTTTCCTCCTAATAATCCAGCTGGCCCGTTTTCTGTGTACTTAAACGTCTTACCTGCCATCACGACATTATCAATATACGCTTTAAGCATTGGAGGATAGCTCAAGTTCCACATTGGTGTGTTGAAAACATACATGTCTGCTGAAAGGAATTGTTCCAAAATTTCACCCATACGACTCGTTTTTTCAACTTGTGATGGAGAAAGCTCTTGTCCTGCAGCTAATTTCCCCCAAGCATCTAGAACATCTGCATCGATGAACGGGATGTTCTCTTCATAAAGATTTACCGTTTCAATTTCTACGTGTTCGTTTTGGTTAGAAAGTTCGTTTAAAAAGTGACGCCCTAAACGAAGTCCGAACGATTGATCCATTGGTTTTGGGTTAGAGTTAATGTAAAGTACTTTCATTTTTTGTTTCTCTCCTTTTATATCTGTTGTAATTAGTGATTAACTTCTCTTTAGTAAGTTGATTCCTTTACATCATAATTCCATAACTTACTTTTGTCAAGCACTAAACTTTTAATTATTATCATGATTTATTTTAGTGATTTTTTCCATTAAAAAACGCTTTCTGGCTATAGCCAGAAAGCGATAAGGGGGAGCAAGTTTATCGTTCCGTTAAAAGGAACTTGTACCTTTATAAAAATTATATTCTTCAAGGCCGTCAAAGCATTGCAAACGGTCCCCGATCGTTAACCCAAAATCAATGTACGCATGACTTTTTGCAGTTAAAATATTTTTATCCTCAACAATCTGCTTTGATTGATATGTTCCATTCAACCAACTGTTTGCTTTAGAAAATTCATCTTCACGTAAAGACACAGTATAAGACCTGCCATTCAATATTCCGGCGCGACCTAAAATTACTGCTCCGTTTCCAATGGCTGCAATCTTAATATTCTCTCTGTTGAACACTTGCAACAGATGCAGAAGCCTCGGATTTCCTTGGGTGAATGCTTGCTTTCCTCCAGGAATAATGAGCATTTCATAATCAATAGGACTAATATTTTTCATCTTAATTGTAGGCTGCATCAGTAAACCACATTCACTTGTAACAGTTCCTGGCAACAGCGAGAAAGGTAGCACTTCATACTTTTTACCGATTATAGATAAAGTCGTCATTACTTCAACTTCTCTAAATTGTGGATACAAATAGACAAGTACTTTCTTTTTCAATGGTATTCACCCATTCCTGTTACTTTTCTACCCGTCTTGCAGGGAAGAGGGTGTATAATTATTGTAACAGGATGCCGACTTGCTTTGTATTGGGAAAATTGAAGGAGAACATGTGCTTTCTTTTTAGTAAAATACAAGCAGTTTTCCCAACTTATTAGATAGAATTGATAGGTTATCTAAACAATATCTTGTTCTAATGATGCAATTTTCTGGTTAGAATGTAGGACTTTACGATTTAAGAATGCGATTAAAAAGGAAATCAAAAACAGAAAACTTACGAATACATATGTTTCTCGAACACCAAATTCTTCTGCAAACCAACCAAGTATTAATGTTGCTATTCCAAATGTCCCATATACGAGTGTTCCATGAGAGGCATACACTTTCGCTAATTGTTTATCTCTATAGGATTCTTGGATCAACGTATTTTGCGAAACATCTCTGGCCATCTGTGGAAAACCAAAAACGAATGAAACCAATAAGGCGATCCACGCTGATGAAGTCAGACCGAACCACACGTTAAGCAACATCAAACAAACCGTTGATGCCATAATCACAAAGCCTAGATGTGATTCCATTTTTTTAGAAAACCGATATACTACGAGACCCGCTACCATCATTCCTGCAAAAAAAGATGCATTGATGTAACCCCACCATGCTTCTCCTTTTCCTATCACCGTTTCAACATATACGTAAAGAATTGCGGCAATCCAAACCCCATGACCAAAGTTTTCAAGCACATCCATAATCGTTAAAGTGGTTAGTTTCTTTGATTGAAAGATCAGTTGCCAACCTTCTTTCATCGCCTCCCACTTGGATTCATGGCGCTCAACGTTCTCCCTTTCGTTAACCCTTATTTGTGTTGTAAGTATTGTTGCAGCTACAAATAAGCCAAAAGTGATCCATAGCATGTTTTGTTCACCCCACATCACTAATAGAACACTGCCTAGCGGCCATGATAAAAGCATCGAAGTCTGGTTGGCAATACTAATGAAACTGTTTGCTTTAACAAGCTCAGTACTTTCTACAAGATCAGGCACCATTGATCTTCGTGCGGGGTTTCCGAAACCTTCAAGAAGAGAAATAATCACGACCAAAATATACAATACGATAAAGGTTGTAGCCGTATGTATACCATATAAACTTAATAAACATAAACAGAATAACAACGCTGTTTTCAGAATTAGGCTATAGACCAATAAGCTTCTTCGTTTGTACTTTTCGATGAATAAAGGCGCTAGAAAACCTGAGACGAGCAAAGACATCGTTTTCGCAAAGGGAATAAGAGCCATATGCAGGACTGATCCCGTTTCCTTGTAAACAAGTGTAATCAGACAAATTATATAGAGAATATCTCCTAAATTCGCGAGCGTCTGTCCGCTCCATAAAAAATGAAAATTGCGATTTGCTTTGATCATAAATTTTCTTCATCCTTTTTATGGTAATATAAGCCAAACAAAGTGTACCATAGGGTGGATGAATACGTCCTTGATGGTGTTTGGTAATTGAATTAGAAATTCTACTATCCGGGAACTAATCAGAAATCCTCGGCATCGATCATAAATTTCTAAACCATCAAAAATCCTCATTGTCATAGCTAGAAAATCTCTTCAAAAACCTCTCACTTCTCTACCAATAGAAACCACTCAAAAAAAGCTGGCTCATAAATAGGCCAGCGTACATTAAGATATTATTTATGCCCTCTTCCTTTTGTCAGGTGGCATGGTACTCCTTTACCTATAGCACCTGGCTGCGCCATTCGTTCCATGTAAGCCAAACCTCTTACGCATTGTGTTTTACAGGCGATGCAAGTTTCACTGGTAACCATTTTTTGAGTATGCTGGTATTTATTAATCTGACTGTCATATTTATTTTTTGTCGTTTTCTTTGCATTTTTTTTAGCCATCTATGTGCCCTCCCCCTGAATCCTAAACACAGTGTATGTAGGAAGAGCGGCTTTTGACATACAAAAAATAAAAAAACTACCCAATGTACAGGTAGTCTTCATCATGTTCAATCTCATATTGAATGCTTTGCCCTTCAGCAAGTGACATGATGTAGTCACTGTCTGATTTGTCATACGCTAATAAAAACTCGTGCAATGGCATGTTGTATTTGTTCCAAACCACTTCCATCAGCCACTTTTGGCTGATTTTAAAATACTCACCATTATAACGATCAACTTTTATGGTATTGCCTACATACATCGATAACACTCCCTTTCAAAGAGGTTAAATATGCATTAGGTCTTACGGTTGTACCTCCATTATATTCCTTTTATCAGAAAAGTCAAAAAATAAAAGTCTGAATATAGAGTTACGGGTACATTTACTACTTGACGTAAATAGTGGCAAAGAAATTGTAACCCCTCTTGGGAAGACTAGACATAACAATAAATTGAAATAAAATTTAAAGTAGAATACGTCTCATGACCTATGACAAATAAACCATAATATGGTAACCTCAATAGGTGTATTTATAACGTGTGTAAAACCTTTAAAAACGGGAATATGTTAGTTAGCTGATGATATAGATAAAGGAGTAGTTCGTATTGCGTATAATAAAAGAGAATATTTTAGCTTTATGTCTCCTCCTCTCTATCCCTTTACTGAATATTATTTATCAAGTATTAAATCATGGGGAACGCGGGGCGAGGCAACTTATTACAGCAGTGGATCATCAAATCCCATTTGCGGAGATTTTTATTGTACCTTATATCCTTTGGTATGCTTTTATTTTTCTAATGTTTGTTTATTTTTGTGTTTATGACAGAGCTATATATTATCGAACCTTATTAAGTTTTTGTGTTGGAATGCTGGTATGTTATGTGATTTATTTCTTCTTTCAAACCACTGTTCCCCGTCCCGAACTAGTTGAAGGTGGTATTCTCACCAAGATGGTTCAGTATGTGTATGGCGCTGATCAACCGTTTAACTGTTTTCCGAGTATTCATGTTTTAAGTAGTTATCTTATGATATTAGGGATTCGCCATAGTAAGATGTGGACGATCAAGAAAGATATCATTGTTTCCGTTATTGCTTACAGCATTATCTTGTCGACACTTTTCGTTAAACAGCATGTTGTATTAGATGTAGTTGCTGGGATTTTATTAAGCAGTCTGCTTTTCAAATTGTTCTATTACCTTGAGGCTGAAACGGTATTCAGCTTTTTCAAACGAATGTTTAAGACAAAACTTCAAAGCACAGAAAAAAGTTAAAGTGAACCGCATTTATAAGCGGTTCTTTTTTTGTGGCTTTAACTGATTCATAACAGTTTTATCTGTACAGACATAACTTTCGTTTGAAAGAAATATGAATAACATGGGAAGGAGTGATAATGTGAGTGAAGAACAATTAAATTCGAAGGATCAGATTCGTGCTGAGAGCATGCATCAAAAGTGTAAGCAGCACATGTATTACCATGTAACGATCAAAACCCGAGACGGGCAAGAAGTTGAAGGGATTATTACGGATTTAGACAAGAAAAATGTATATATGATGGTTCCGCAGAACATGATGCCTGTAGAAGAAGAACAAGAAAGTCCACAATCTACACAGCAGTCTGCAAATCCTCAACAACAGTCTCAGCAAGTTCAACAAAGTTCTCAAAGAAATCAGCGACAATGGTATGGCAATCCTTATTATCGAAGGTTTTATCGTCAGATTTTCCCTTTAGCTTCTATAGCAGCTCTGTCATTATATCCTTATTATCCACCCTATCCGTATCCATATTACCCACCCTATCCTTATCCTTATTATTAGAAGACCGCCTGAAACAGACAGGCGGATTTTTTTATGATTTCAATTACGTAAAAACGGGAAGTGTACATAAGTCATACTAATTAAGGAGGTAATATATAGTGGCTAACATTTTAGTTGTATATTATAGTTCTTATGGTCATATTCATGAGATGGCACTGGCAGCATCAGAAGGAGTAAAGCAAGTTGACGGAACCGAAGTGAAAGTTGTAAAAGTTCCTGAATTTGAAGTCACAAAAAAATATATGTCTCAACAAGATGCTTATGTAAAAGCTCAAGAAGCACAGGTAGATATTCCTGAGGTTACACTTGATGATTTAAAATGGGCAGATGGTATAATCTGGGGAATCCCTACGCGATACGGGATGATGCCAGCACAAATCAAACAATTGCTTGATTCTGCAGGCAGTCTTTGGGCGAATGGTGATTTAGAAGGTAAACCGACTGCCGTAATTACAAGTTCAAATACGATTCATGGTGGACAAGAATCTACCGCCATCACATCTTTCGTTCCACTCATGCACTTTGGTATGATCTATGTAGGGCTGCCATATGGAGAAAACCCAGAACAGATGACATCAGACGGCATCGGTGGTTCGCCATACGCGGCTTCGACAGTCGCTGGAGCAGATGGTAGTCAACAGCCTCAAGATGTTGAAAAAACAATGGCTTCTCGTTTAGGAAAACGTGTGGCAAAAGTGGCAAAAGCACTTAAAGGTAATTTATAGAATCTATAAAGTAAAAAGCCCCTCCATATGGAGAGGCTTTTTCAAAAATTACTTTACATCATAACCCTGATCTTCAATCGCTTCACGCATTTCTGCATCTGTAACTTTCGAAGAATCCACTTCTACATCCACTTTCCCGGTTTCCAAGTGAACCACAACGTTTTTCACTCCATCTAATTCATTCAATGCATTCGTTACCGCTGCTTTACAATGTCCACATGTCATACCATATACATGTAATGTTTTCGTTTCCATCATCTTTTCCTCCTAGTTTTCAGTTAATGTTAACCGTTTTAAACGCAATGCGTTCGTAACAACAGATACTGAGCTAAAAGCCATAGCCGCTCCAGCAACCCAAGGTTCTAGGAGCCCGAATGCTGCGATTGGTATACCTGCTGTATTGTAAAACAATGCCCAGAATAAGTTTTGTCTTATATTTCGCATTGTCTTTCGGCTTAACTCTATCGCTTTTGGAATATGATTAAGATCCCCACCAACAAGCGTAACATCAGCGGCTTCGATCGCTACATCTGTTCCTGTTCCGATCGCCATACCGATATTAGCAGTCGCTAGTGCCGGAGCGTCATTAATTCCATCTCCGACCATCGCAACTGTTTTTCCTTTGTCTTGTAGTTCTTTTACGATACGCGCTTTATCTTCAGGTAACACTTCAGAAAATACTTCTTTAATGCCTACTTCATGTGCGATGGCAAGTGCTGTTCTTTTGTTATCACCTGTGATCATATACACATCAATACCCTGTTCTGTTAAGGAGTTAATCGCTTTTTTTGATGTTTCTTTTACCGTATCAGCAACAGCTATTATCAGAACGAGCTCTCCTTCAACTGCTCCTAGCATAGCTGTTTTTCCTTCGTTCTCATATGTCTCAAGAAGTGCTTCGTGCTCTTTGTATGCTACAGCTTTTTCATTCATGAGCCTTCTCGTTCCAACCAGTACGGTATTTCCACTCACAACAGCTTCAATACCTTGACCTGGAATAGCATGAAAGGATTCCGTCTCAATGAAAGGAAAATGCTGTTCGACTCCGTACTCGACAATCGCTTCCGCTAGAGGGTGTTCAGAGCTTTTTTCTGCAGAAATCACATGAGAAATGAAACCTTCTTTTAACTCTTTAAGATCTGTTACTTCTGGTTTCCCTTTTGTAACCGTCCCTGTTTTATCAAGTAGTACAGCATCAATTCTTTGTGAGCCTTCCAGATACTCTCCGCCTTTAAACAAGATTCCTTGTTCTGCTCCTTTACCTGTTCCCACCATAATAGATGTTGGTGTTGCAAGACCAAGTGCACACGGACAGGCGATCACTAGAATGGCAATGCTGACTTCAAGTGCTTGTGGAAGGTTACCTGGATCAACAAGAACATACCAAGCAACAAAGGCAAGTATGGCAATACCAACTACAATCGGCACGAAAATACCTGAAATATAGTCAGCCATACGTTGTATTGGTGCTTTTGATCCTTGAGCGTCTTCAACAATCTTTATGATTCCTGCTAGAGCCGTTTCTTTTCCTACTTTTTTGGCTTCCATACGAAGAGTACCGTTCTTGTTGATTGTCGCTCCAATAACGAAATCACCTTCTGCTTTTTCAACAGGGATCGCTTCGCCTGTAATCATACTTTCATCGATGGACGAATTTCCAGAGAGCACCGTACCATCTACAGGTATTTTTTCACCTGGCTTAATAAGCAGGGTATCACCAACTATCACTTGTTCTATTGAGACTTTCTTTTCTTGTCCATCACGAATGACAGTTGCTTCCTTCGCCTGCAGATTCAATAGTTTAGAAATCGCTTCTGTTGTTCTGCCTTTAGCAAGAGTCTCGAAATATTTTCCGACTAAAATCAGGGTGATCAAAACTGCGCTTGTCTCAAAATAAAGTTGTGGCATATATGCTGGATTGCCGATCGTTTTAAAGGCTTCAACAACGCTGTAAAAGAAGGCAGCAGACGTTCCAAGTGCAACAAGAACATCCATGTTCGCACTCTTATTACGAAGCGCTCGAAAAGCACCGATATAAAAAGCACCACCGATATAAAATTGGACAACTGAAGCAAGAAGAAGTTGGAACCAAGGGTTCATTAATAATGATGGCATGGGCAAACCAAAATCCCATGGCATATGAGCAAACATTGTATATAAAAGTGGCAGAGACAGGATGATAGAAAGAAACAACTTCCTTTTCTTTGAAGCGATCTCTTGATCCTTCTTCGTCTTTTTCATTTCACGATCTTGTTGAGTAGAAGCATGATATCCCAGTTTTTTTATCTTGTTCACTAGATCGTCGAGAGAAACAACCGCAGGATTATATTCGATGGATCCCGTTTCGCCCGTTAAGTTAACGGTAGCACTAGAGACCCCTTCCATACGATTTAAGCTTTTTTCGATGCGTGTAGAACATGCTGCACAAGTCATGCCAGAGATATCCAGATCTACTTTTTCTTTAACAACACCGTAACCTAGCTCTTCAATTTTTTGTTCAATCTGCTGAAGGCTGATCGTCTCAGGATCAAACGTTACAGAAGCTTTTTCCATAGCTAAGTTGACGTTAACATCGACATGGTCCATTTTGTTCAACACTTTTTCAATACGAGTTGCACAAGCTGAGCATGTCATGCCCGTGATTCCTAGATTCAATTTCTTTTGGCTCATGCTCTTCACCTTCTTTTAAGATTTAGAGAACTGCTTAATGACTCTCATCAATTCTTCTATAGAGTCTTCCCCATCACCCGATTTAATCGCATCCGCAACGCAATGCTGCGTGTGACTTTCCATCAATTGAAAACCTACTCTTTTTAATCCTGCTGTGACAGCTGAGATCTGAACAAGAACATCAATACAATAACGATCATCTTCTATCATTTTTTGAAGGCCACGAACTTGACCCTCGATCTTTTTTAAACGGTTGTTTAAATCTTGCTTATCACTCTCACAACGATGCGTTTTTTGTTCCATATCGTTTCATCCCTTCGTTTTGGATGTTGCAATCATTATATACTATACCCCCCTATAGTATCAAAAGATATGATTACTTTCGTTGTTTGGTTACATAAATGTAGATGCCTACTAAAGCTGCCCCACCTAGAATAATTTTACCTTCTGTATTCCATTCGGTTACGTTGTAAACAGAATACGCTTCTAAAAGCAGTGCTGGCAGCTTTCCAATAGAGCTAGCTATAACAAAAGTTCCCGCTGAAACTGCACCAATCGCACTAGCAAACGTAACGAAACCAGATGGCACAAAGGGCAACAAGCGAAGTGACAGAATAAGGAGAAATGCTTCTCTTCCTCTCGCTTCTAACAACCTTACCACCCTGGGGTACCCTTTAAGCTTATCTCTAGAAACTTGTTTAAACCCTTTTCTATATAAAAGAAACGCAACCATTGCCCCTAGAGCCTCTCCAATAAATGAAAGAAATGTTCCGTTCCAAAATCCAAAGAACATGATATTAGCAGCCGTGATAAAAACGGTAGGAACAACTCCTAAAATACTAACCACAATATTTAGTACGAGTGAAATGACAATGGCCCATTCCCTATACTCATTAAAAAATTGAATAACTGTTTCCGACATGAGGTACCTTCCTCCTTAATGTCCTACATTCACACCTTTTCATCGTACTAAAAAAGCCATACAGCTGCATGGCTTTTTTAGCTTTATTATTTTCTATTATGAAGCAAAACAGTTAAGCTGATCAATGTTACAAGAATGGTAGCACCCATGTCAGAAAGGATGGCAATCCAAAGTGTTAGCCAACCAGGAATAGTAAGAAGCAGTGCTATAAGCTTCAATCCTAGTGATAAACCGATGTTCCACTTGATGATTTTATTTACTTTCCTTGAAACCTGTACAGCATCTGGAAGTTTTCCTAAATGATCTTGCATGAGTACGATATCTGCCGTTTCGATGGCACTATCTGTTCCTTTTCCCATCGCTATACCGATGTCAGCCGTAGCCAGTGCAGGAGCATCGTTGATTCCATCCCCTATCATTGCTACTTTTCCATGCTTTTTAAGGGATTTAACTTTATTTACTTTATCCTCCGGCAGCAAGCCACCAAAGAATGATGAAACCCCCGTCATGTTAGCCACTTTTTCGGCAACAGTTGGGTGATCACCCGTCAGCATGACGGTTTCTTTTATTCCCTTTTTATGAAGCATAGAGATGATATTAGGACTTTCTTTTCTAATTTCATCTGCAATAGCAAACACACCGAGAATTTCCGTGTCACTCGCAACGAGGACGATCGTATTGCCTTCTTCTTTAAAACGATCAATAATACGTTTTATATCTTCACTCGCATTTGTTTCCCCAACGATTTTCTCGTTTCCTAGCCTATATCTTTTCTGAGCGACAATTGCAGTAATTCCTTGGCCACTAACAGTTGTGATCTCATCCGCTTCAATTTCTTCCGTTCCCAGCTCGCGGCACTTTGCGACTACTGCTTTTGCAAGAGGATGAGATGATGAGCTCTCAATCGCATAAGCTACTTTGTAAAAGTCAGGGTGAAACGCTTGATCTGCCACAACATGTGGTTCTCCGAGTGTTAGTGTGCCTGTTTTATCAAATGCGATAACATTGACCTTACCAAGTTGTTCTAGATACGCTCCACCTTTGATCAGAATTCCGTTTCTTGCGTTGACTGTAATACCAGATAGTATTGCAATCGGTGACGAAAGAATAAGCGCACAAGGACAACCGACAATCAATACCGCGAGACCTTGGTAGAACCATTCCCCCCATGGATCATTGAACAAAAGTGGCGGTACTAACATAACAAGTGCAGAAACTACCATGATGATCGGCGTGTAATAGTTCGCAAACCGATTGATGAAAAGCTCCGTTGGCGTTTTGGATTCTTGTGCTTCCTGAACGAGAGCCAATATTTTAGAAAGAGCTGATTGGTTATAGGTCTTCGTAATTTTCACATGAAGTACACCTTCGTTGTTGATGCTTCCACCAAATACGGTCTCTCCACTCTCTTTTTCCACAGGAAGTGATTCACCCGTGATCGCAGCTTCGTTCACAGAACTCCTTCCATAGACTACAACACCGTCTGATGGAATCTTTTGCCCCGTTTTTACGAGTACGACGTCATCTACTGCTAGTTCTTCAATCGAGATTACTTCTGTCTTCCCGTCATTTAACAAAAGCGCTTCTTTTGGTGCTACCTTAAGTAAGGATTCCATCGAACGTCGTGCTTTTTCCATTCCGTAAGATTCAAGCAACTCGTTAATTCCAAAAAGAATAGCCACAAGTGCAGCTTCTTTCCATTCTCCAATCGCTACGGCACCAACTAAAGCAACTGTCATTAAAGTGTTTATATCAAATTTCAACTTCGTAAGATTTCGGAGACCTTTTATAAACGTTGAGTACCCAGAAGAAATCGTCGCAACTGCATAAAATGCTATGGAAAGATACGTTATGTTCAACATATGTTCTGTTACCAGCGCGGCAATAAAGGATGCAACTGATACATACAAACCGATCATGAGCCAATTTGGCCCTGTTGGCTCTCCATCTGATTCAAGTCTCACATTTTCCGTCGAAAGAATAGAACGTACACTGTCCATATCCATTTGTTCATCTATCACAATTTTACTTGAATTAAACTGTACTTTCGCTCGTTCTCCACCTGGAAGCTGTTGAATCTGTTCTTCCAGCTTTAACGCACAATGGCCACACGATAATCCAGTAATCTTATGCTCTTTCATTTTGCTCCCTCCTTTCTAGTCGTGTCTCGCATGATGGATGGATTGATGCAGAAGGGTCATCACATGCTCGTCATCTATAGAGTAGAATAGTGTTGTTCCTGCGCGTCTAAATTTAACAAGTCTTAAATTTTTTAAAAAGCGTAACTGATGGGATACTGTTGATTGCATGAGTGATAGTTCCTCAGCAATTTCCGATACATTGCACTCTCTCTCGCCTAATAAATGCAAAATACGAATTCGAGTTGGATCGGAAAGTGCTTTAAATGTTTGAGATACGATAAATAGTGTTTCCTCATCGAGATGTTCATATTTGTTTGGTTGATCAGACATAAAAAACAGCTCCCTTGAATCCGGCTTTGTTTATTATATGAACATATGCTCATATATGTTACTTAGAGTGTACCTAAAATTAAAAAAATGTGCAAAACAAAAAGAAGCGAGAATTCTCAGCTTCTTTAAACATGGCGAATTTCTTTTCTTTTAAATCGCTGTTTTCGGCCATATGTCAATGATCGCCACACCCACTCAAGTGGCCCTATGTAATACCTTTCCATCCACCACTTTGAAAAAATAACTTGTATAGAAAAAATGACGCACGCCAAGAGAACACCAACGAATGGTCCAAATTCACCATACAAACCTAACCCATAACTATAGAAGATCGTTGTCGCAATAATCGATTGTGTTAAATAATTCGTAAAAGCCATGCGACCTGTAAATTGAAAATAGTTAAACAAACGTTTACATTTCCCACTTCGGTAAAGAAGAACGATGCTGCAGATGTAGAAGATGCTCATCATTGCACCACCAAATTCGTATCCCCATGACATCGCAGTCTCATAACGCCAATCTTCGCCTTTAAAAGGAAAGAAAATGACAGCGAATATTTTACTGCCAGGACCAAGTATCAATGTTACCAACCATAGTTTCCATAAACTTCGAGTCGCGAACGTTCTTTTTTTAGCAGCATACGCACCGAATAAAAACATCGGCAAAAGTCCTGCTATAAAAAAGAGAAAGTAGCGGTTTAAATCTCCCCATTCATGAATTCTTTCCTTCATGATCTCTAGGTATGTACCATTGCTGTATATTTGAATAGATTGAGCAATTTCTTGCTCATTAAGCTCATTTTGCGTGCTTTGATAAGTTATCGCAGTGCCACTAATCCAATAATCGTACGTAAGTGTAGTCATAAACAAACTGTAAACTGTTATCAACAGAAATCCGGTGATGATTAATACTTTCTTATTTAAACGATAGAAAATTAACATGAACAAACCTACAATCGCGTACATGATCAAAATGTCACCGTACCAAAAAAACAGAACATGCAGAATTCCAAACACTAGCAGAACAAACTGACGTCTTAGAAAAACAGGAACGAACTTCGTATTTTTTGCCGCGGCTCTTTCTGCCATTAACACAATACCAAACCCAAATAAAAAGGAAAACATCGTTATAAAGTTTCCTTGAACAAAAAACTCTAATAGCACATTTGTCCAAACGTTATACGGCTCATCAAAATATTCGTAGCTTAACGCACGAATCGGTGAATCTGGTCCTGAAAATGACTTCATATTTACGAGTAAGATGCCAAAAATGGCTATACCGCGCATAATATCTAACGATTGAATTCTACCTTGATCACCGACTGGCTTCCAATTCATAATGAACACCACATAAAGTTTTTTTCCATGATTACACTCCCTTTGGTTTATTTTACCTCAAATAGGCAAAAAAGTTAGAATATGCGTCATTATTTGCTATTCTATAATCAACAGATCAAGGATTTGGGAAGGATGAAAGCGGTTTTGAAAAAATATACCTTAACGGTCGTTTCAATTGTATCCATCGCAGCTACAATATTATGGTTGTTTGGTCTTGGCTGGACGTTACAGGATCAGTTTTCCGCCAATAAAAAAGTTTCACAGCTCAAAGAAAAAACCGAATCAACTTCAACAGAGAAACAAGACGGCACACTTACGATCTTTGCATTAGGCGATTCTCTCACTCGCGGAACCGGCGACGCTGATGGAAAAGGTTATACCGGCTATCTAACAGAGCGCTTAAAAGAAAAAACTGAACAAGATATTAACCTGTTAAACACTGCCATCAAAGGAGAAACATCTAGAGGTCTTCTTAATCAGCTGCAGCAAAGTGAGATTCAGCGCCAAGCTAAACAAGCAGATGTTATCGTCATGACGATTGGCGGGAATGATCTTTTTCAACAAGGAGCAGCACTTGAGAATTTAGATGATAATGCGATTAACGGTAAAAAACAGATCTATTTAAGCAATGTAAAAAAAATCTATACACAGCTCAGAGAACTGAATCCTGAGGCAGTCATCTATCATGTCGGATTGTACAACCCTTTTAGCAATATGCCTGATTCAAAAACGACTTCTTCAATCGTCAGAGACTGGAACTTTCAGTCTGCTGAAACAGCAGCTGGGTTTGAAAACATCGTATATGTACCTACCTTTGATCTCTTTCAGCTTCAAGTAGAAAACTATCTCTATACCGATCAATTTCATCCTAACACGGAAGGTTACAAGCTGATTGCTGAACGAGTAGCCTCACTGATCAAATTTGAACAGGAGGAGAACGAATCATGAGTCAAACACCCGCATTAGAAGTAGAGAATTTAACAAAGAAAATTAAAGGCAAACAGATTATAAAAGGAGTATCGTTCACACTTGTTCCCGGAGAAGTCTTTGGTTTTCTCGGGCCGAACGGCGCTGGGAAAACGACGACGATTCGAATGATCGTTGGTTTGATTTCTCCCACTTCTGGAACGATTAAAATTGGCGGTAAGAATGTAAGAACTGAATTCACAGAAGCTATGAAACATCTCGGTTGTATTGTTGAGAACCCTGAACTATACCCGTACTTAACAGGATGGGAAAATCTTGCTCACTTCCAAAAAATGGATTCTTCCATTCCTAAGACGAGATTAAACGAAGTTATCGAACTCGTAGGATTACAGAATCGGATACATGATCGTGTGAGTACATATTCACTCGGTATGAGACAGCGTTTAGGAATTGCTCAAGCTCTTTTAGGAAAACCGAAAGTACTTATTTTGGACGAGCCGACAAACGGACTCGACCCTGCAGGTATTCGTGAGATGCGTGAATTTATACGACAGTTAGCAAGAGAAGAAAACTTAAGCGTCCTTGTATCATCCCATTTGTTAAGTGAGATTCAGCTGATGTGTGATCGTGTGGCGATCATCTCAAAAGGGTCGGTCTTACGCACAGACTCTGTTGATAACCTATTGGCTGAACAGGAACGTGTGATTTGGCGTGCTGAACCTATTCAAGTGGCTAAAGAGATTCTTTCTCTGGAAACAGAAGTTACAGAAGGTCCTGATCAAACACTAATCACGTTATATAATGAACCATTGCTGCCAGATTGGAACGAAAAACTCGTAAAAGCTGGAGTGAAGGTAAAAGAAATGAGAACTCAGCTTCCTTCTTTAGAAGATCTGTTCTTAGAAGTAACAGGAGGCGAAAGCATTGATTAATCTTGTCCGGAATGAAATGTTAAAGCTTCTAAGGAAAAAACGTTTGTATGTCATCATCTTGATCATCGCGTTCTTAGTTCCTCTTTTTACATACGCTCAGTTTAAAGAGATTCAAGATCAACGTGAGAAGATGGGGAATCAAGATTGGCGAACTACACTGCAGCAAGAGATCACTGACACTCAAAATCGATTAAGCTCCAGCCGCATTCAAGATGAATGGCGTAAATTTCTAAAGATAAGACTTTCACAGCAACAGTATTATTTAGAGAACGATATCGATCCACGTGCTCCAGGTGCACCAACGTTCATGCGAATATTCGTCGAGAACTCGATCGATCTACTTCTTCCGCTGCTCGTCATGGTCATCGTGGCAGATCTCGTTTCTTCTGAATCAAGCGGTGGAACGATCAAGCTCTTACTCACCCGGCCAGTTAAACGATGGCGTATTCTGCTAAGTAAATATTTAGCGATGCTGCTCTCGATATCCTTTATCGTTCTGTCAGTAGCCGTTCTATCTTATGGTATATCTGGGGTCGTTTTCGGATATGGCGGATGGAACATGCCTCTATTAACAGGATTTACGGTTTCAGGAGATGAACTTTTAACAGAAAATGTACACATCGTTCCACAATGGCAATACATCCTGATGGAATTCGGTCTCGTATGGTATGTATGTATGATCGTCGGAACACTCACCTTCATGCTGTCCGTACTGTTAAGAAGTACGGCTGCCGTTATGGGAATCATGCTCGCTTCACTCATTGCCGGAGCCATTTTAGCAAACATGGTATCCTCTTGGGAAAGTGCGAAATATTTCTTTATGGTAAACCTGAACCTCACAAACTACGTGAGTGGAATGGCAACTCCAATTGAAGGAATGTCGTTAGGCTTCTCTATGAGCGTACTTGCTGTCTGGGGAATTGCTGGATTCATCATCGCTTTCGTAACGTTTTCTAAGAGAGATATCTATTAAAATAGAAAAAGAGAAAGGAAACCGAAGTCGGTTTCCTTTTTTATGTGACTCGTTTCTAGTTTTTTGAAGGTAATCTGTCCGTTCTTGAAGTTAATCTATCGGATTGATCCCATAATCTGTCCGATTCAGATGATAATCTGTCCAATTGAGAAGATAATCAGCCATTCGACATCATAATCTGTCCAATTGCAACGCGTACTAGATCTTAAAGTGTTTGATCATCTCAGTCAGCGCTTGTGAAGCATCGTTCAATTCTTCGGCCGACTGTGAAACCGTGGAGAGTGCCCGCACTTGCTCTTCAGAAGACGCGCTGACTTCTTCACTTGCTGCTGCAGATTGTTCGGCTACTGCTGCGATACTTTGAATGGAAGCTACTACTTCCTCTTTATAGTTGTTTATCATCTCTACTTCACTCGTAATCTGTTCGATTGATCTCACCATATCAGCCATCGTACCTGAGATTTCGTTAAAAGCAGACTCTGTATCTGTTACGGTCATGTTCTGATCATGAGCAATTCTTTTTGTGTATGCCATCTCGTGTACAGCTCTTTCAGATTCTTCACCAATCCCTGAGATCGTCTTACGTACTTTGTCTGCAGCAACAGCTGATTGTTCTGCTAATTTACGTACTTCATCAGCAACCACCGCGAAACCTCGCCCGCTCTCACCTGCTCTAGCTGCTTCAATACTTGCATTCAAAGCTAGCAGATTAGTCTGATTCGAAATCTCCGTGATCGATTGAATCACTTGCTCGATCTCTTCTACTTTTACAGCTAGTCCAGAAATAACAGATTCAATGTTTTTCAGAACTTGGTTACTTTCACCCGTTTTTTCACGCAAGACGTCCATTTGTGAGATTCCTTTTTTATTAGCTTCCTCCGCTAATAGAGATAAGCGTGTCATCTCTTCTGCTTGTTCGTTCACTTTTTCGATCTGTATGGATAAATCCATCGTTCGACGGTTTGTTTCATCGGCATCTTCCGCTTGTGTGGTAGCTCCAGAAGCAATCTCTCTGACAGCTCTTGAAACTTCTTCACTTGCTGCGATCGTTTCTTCAGACACGGCACTCAAGTTTGAGGTAGATTCATTAACCGTTGCAACAGAATGACTGACCGACGTTATTAGTCCCCGCATGTTTTCCACCATCGCGTTAAAATGATGAGTGAGGCTCCCCACTTCGTCTTTAGATTTAGCTTCAACAGATATTGTAAGGTCGCCTTCTGCTACTTTTTGTACTTGTGCTTGTAATCTAGTAATCGGCTTAGAAATGCTTTTTGCCAACATATACGTTACACCTAAAGCTGCGATCACTGCGACAGAAGTAAATATTAGTATCATGTTTAAAAGCTCTTCAGCATCTTTTAGTAACTCTTTTTGATCGTAAACAAAACCGAGCTTCCAGTTCGTGTCCGCTATCGTCGTGTAATAGAGTTCTCGGTCTTTATTCTGATAAGTATATGAAACGTTTCCTTTTTCATTTTTGTATAACTCTTTAATAAATGTTTCTTTACTTAAGTCTTTGCCTTGTTGTGTCGGATGAACGAGTGCCATACCTTTCGGATCAAAAAGCACTGGATATCCCTTGTAACTGACTTTTGTTTTGTTGATCATGCTCGTTAATCCACCAAGATTTAGATCAAGACCAACTACACCAAGAACCTCATCTGTTGCAGGGTCTAATACAGGTTTTGTAACCGTAACAACATATTCACCTGAACTAGCATCTTCGTACGGTTCTGTCCACATTATTTTTTCTGGCGTTTGTTTTGCCGTTTGATACCAAGGACGTTCCGTTGGATCAAATCCATCTGGCAGCTCAAGTTTCGGAGTCGTTTTGAACTGTTTTGTCTCTGCACCTATGTATAAGACTGCAACGTTCTTATTAAGATCCAAAAAGTGTTTGAAGTCTTGATCTACTATCGGCCAAACTTCATTCAAACCTTTTGTTTCATTCGTTTTTACTGTTTTTAAATAAGTGATAAGTCTGCTGTCCCGGCTGTATCGATCAATTGTATCTCCATATGATTTCAGATACAGCTCTGTTGAGGCTTTAACTTCGCTTGAAAGACTTGTTGCTTGTTCGTTGCTGTTGCTTTCAAGCTGTTGTTTGGTTTGGAAATAAGAAAATAGCGATACAGATAAGAGTGTAATAGCTACTAGAATACTTACAGAAAGCATGATCTTCGTTTGAATTCTTTTAAACATCTGTTTAACCCCCATTTATCATCAAAAACCCCTTACCTACATATCGACATCTAGTTATAAATGATTTAAGAAATAGGTCTAAACAGGTACAAAAGAATCATTTTTACATTAAAACCTTCCAAAAAAAGCACTTTTTACCTAGAACGAGTTATCATTTTTCATATAGAAATTCACATAAAAAAAAACCGCACAAGGCGGTTTTTTTAAGCTTCTTTTCTAGCAAGCACTTTTTCAGATGCTCTCTCCTGAGCGATCTTTCTTTTCTTAAGTGTACCTAATCCTAAAACAAGTAGCACTACAAGAACTTCAAATCCATATTTCACAAATCCGTTCTCAAAATAAGGAGCCATGAATTTTTCTCCAACAATCATTTTAGAAGCCGTCCAGGCAAGAACACCTGCTCCAATTGTGATGATGAACGGGTATTTATCAATAACCTTTAAGAACAATGTACTTCCCCAAACAACAATAGGCACTGAGATCAATAATCCGATTACAACCAGTAAGAAATCGCCATGTGCAGCTCCTGCTACGGCAAGAACGTTATCAAGACCCATTACTGCATCTGCAATAATAATGGTACGAATCGCCGCCCAAACACTGTTTTGTGCTTCAATATCATGATCTTTTTCTTCGATCATCAGCTTATAAGCGATAACGACAAGAATTAATCCACCTGCAAGCAGCAAGCCTGGAATCTGTAGCAGCCATACAACCGCGAGCGTAGCTGCTGCACGAATCACGATCGCTCCTACTGTTCCCCAGATGATTACTTTCTTCTGATTTTCCTTCGGCAAGTTTCTAGCTGCCAAGCCGATTACAATTGCGTTATCACCAGCTAATACTAAGTCGATAACAACGATCGCCAATAAGGCCGACCAAAAATCTGGTGTTAAAAAATCCATTCAAAAAATCCTCCCTGTTAAACATCTGTTTAATCGCTAACTAAAAAAATTTTAAAAAAATGAGTAATTACGAACACGTTATGCCCTGCCAGGCTTATCCATTTCTACATATAATAAGAGCAAAGGGGGTGTTTTTTATGCGTTCATGTTCCTGCGGATGTAAAGTTAGATGCCAATCCTGTGTAAATTTTTGTGGCGTTCCTTTATTTTGTCGAGACATTCATCCTTGTTGTTTTCCTTTCATTCAGCCTCAACCTACACCAACAACTTCTCCCTTAATCGTTGTTTGTAGATGTCCTCGTTGCTCACCAAGACACCGGTAACTTTTCTTCGAAAGGCATTTACCTTGTAACTTCACATCACTGATACGTTTGGGTGAACGTTTTGTTTCAAAAAAAGCGTTCTTTTTTTTTATTAAGGGAATAATGCAGGATAGATTGATATGATCCATTTATTGGGGGTGTCCTCGTGCGCTGGTTTATGAAACAGTGGTTTCACCGTTTCTTTCAAGATAAAGTATTTGATCTTTCTGCACAGCTTGCTTATTACTTCCTAGTTTCTCTGTTTCCTTTTGTTTTTCTCATCTTTACGATCCTTAGCTTTTTGCCTATATCTTCTTCTTACGTCCTATCACTTTTTCAGTCTATTGCACCGGAAGAAGCATATGCTTTACTAGAGTATAATCTAGTGGCTGTATTGGACGAGCATAGAGGAGATGTATTATCTGCTTCACTAATCATCATGATTTGGTTAGCGACAATTGGGACGCACGCAATCATTCGTGTTTTCAACCAAGCATACCAAGTAGAGGAGAGCCGCCCCTTTGTAAAAGAGCTTATCTTAGGTATGTTCCTTACGTTTGGCCTTGTAATAGCAGTTATTACTGCTCTCTTATTGCCGGTCTTTGGAAGGAGTATCGGAATTTACATATTCGAAAGAACGGGATTCTCTCATCCTGTATGGCACATTTGGGAAACAGCACGCTATGTTATTGGGTTCTCTGTGCTTCTCTCCATCTTCTCAGCTCTCTATCGTTTTGCACCAAACGTAAGATTAACGTTCAGAAACGTTTGGCCAGGGGCTATTTTCTCGACAGCAGGCTGGCATCTATTTTCTTACTTGTTTTCTTCCTATGTTCTTATTTTCGACTACGGACAGATATACGGAAATTTAGGCGCATTATTAACATTGATGGTCTGGTTCTATCTATCTGCGATGATCTTAATTGCTGGTGGACAGTTGAACGCGATACTTGCATTAAAGAGGGAATTAAGAAAATAAGAAGATTTTTGAAAACTTCAGTTTCTGTGATTGACATTTTCACATTATCGTAACATCATTGTGTATATATAAAGAATTAACATCTTTTTTTCCGGTCATAATGGATAGTAATGAAAAATTGCTGACCGGCTAAAATTTCGGAGATCGGGGCTGGAAAATGACTGTAAAAAACTTAATCTTATTACTCATTTTGCTTGCCGGAATCGTCATCTTTGTCTTTTACAGTATACCTCTCCTTCTCGCATTGCTTACTGCTATAATGCTAGAACCAGTAGTGAAATTGTTTATTAGACTATTTAAAGGTAGACGATTATTGGCCGTAACTGCTACTTTTATCTTGTATCTTGCGGGACTAGGAATTTTTTCTTACTGGCTAACTACAACACTTGTTATTCAGGTCATCGAGTTCATTACGGTTCTTCCATCCTATTCTGTTCATCTATTCGAAGTAGCAGAGAATACGTTTTATGAGATGGAAAACTTTTATGCTAGCTTACCTCCTGAAGTAGTAAGAACACTTGAAGAGGGATTAGTAGGTTTAAAGGATTATGGAGTTGAAACAGCAAAGAACTTAACTTCCGGTATATTAGGGTTGATCACAGCCATACCAGGATTGTTGATCTACTTTATTATCTATGTTGTAGCCGTTTTCTTATTTTCGTTGGATCTTCCGCGATTGTATGCTGAGTTTCTTAACCTATTTACAACAGCAGCCCGCGAAAAGGTTGAATTGGTCTTTAGTCAACTGTCTAGAGCAACAGTAGGTTTCTTTAGAGCTCAGATCATCTTAAGTGTTGTTACATATGCATTGGCATTGATCGGACTCATGATTTTAGATGTTGAGTATGCCGTTATTCTCGCTCTTTTAATCGTTATTGTTGATATCCTTCCAATCCTTGGAACAGGATCATTCCTTGTCCCATGGGCGGCTTATTCTTTCTTTATCAACAACAATGATCATCTTGCGTTCGGACTTCTGATTATGTTTGGAGTAATCACGATCGTTCGAAGAATTATCGAACCTAAAATACTCGGGTCCAGTCTTGGTATATCTGCACTAGCAGCTCTTGTATCCTTATATATTGGATTCCAGCTTCTAGGCTTTATCGGATTGATCGTCGGTCCTGCTATCGTCATCATCTATGAAGCATTGAGAAGTGCAGGCTTTATCAAAATCAAGATTGATTTCTAATAAAAACGTGTTTCCTGTAATAGGAAGCACGTTTTTTTTAATTTATAGGTTAGAAACACCTGCAATGTTGGGAATTATAGAAAATAAGTAAAAAAAATGAGAAATTCATTCGAATACTTTATAAGGTGAATAATTATTGGAGGAATATCGATGAGTACTGCTACAAAAGAACGCGATTATTATTTCGACAACGCTAAGTTTATTTTAATCTTCCTCGTCGTGTTCGGGCACTTTATTTCCCCGATAAAAAGTCAAAATGAGTGGCTATACACGATTTACAACTTTATATATACCTTTCACATGCCTGCATTTATATTAATAGCAGGATTCTTTACAAAAGGTGTGTGGCGTGATGGGTATCTTCCAAAAATCTTTAAAAAAGTGCTGATTCCTTATTTGGTATTCCAGTTGATCTATAGCTTTTTCTACTATGACTTATACGGTAAAAGTGAAGTGAAACTAGACTTCTTTTCTCCACACTGGACACTTTGGTTTCTATTGAGTTTGGTTTTCTGGAACATCCTTTTAAAAGTCTTTGTGAAAATGAAATATCCGCTTCTCCTTGCCATTGGTATAGGAGTTGCAGTAGGGTACATTCATGACATTGGTACATTCTTGAGTCTTCTTCGAACATTTGTCTTCTTCCCTGTTTTCTTGCTTGGACATCTGCTTGAAAAGAGAGACTTTAAAAAGATCTTACGTCCGAGAGCTAAAATTGTCTCAGCTGCTTTCTTAGTCATATTATTTATTACGTATCATTTTATTTTCCCAAACGGTACAAAAGAATGGCTCCTCTCGTCATCTTCTTACTCGGAAATACTAGGATACAACGATTGGTATGGCGGTCTTGTCCGACTCGCTATGTACGGTGTCATGTTTGCAGCAACCTTCAGCTTTTTAGCACTTCTTCCGCGCAGAAGAATGTTCTTCACTGAATTTGGAGAGCGCACCTTATATATTTATCTGCTGCATGGTTTCGTGCTAAAGTACTTGTTTACAACAGACCTGTTTGCATCTATTGAAGAAAACGGCGCGTACTTTATGCTTCTCTTCCTAGCTGTGATCGTAACGCTATTTTTAGCGAGCAAACCCGTTATTGCATTAGCACAGCCGTTTATTGAGTTGCGCTGGTCTAAGCTTAAAAAAATGTTAAAACCAAAGTCCTCTCAGCCTAGAGAGAGCTAATAATCATAATAAGAAACACCGCTCAGCCGAAATGGCTAGCGGTGTTTTTGGTTTCGAGAAGAATATAATAAATAGAAAAAGTGCGTATATTAAAATGAAATTTTTAGGAACCTTGCTTATAATAATGTTGTTTAGCCTCAGCTAACACTCGCAACGGAAGTTTGTCTGCTAGTTTAAATGCTTCTTTTTCGTTTAATTCTAATGTCTTTACAAGCTTTTCAATCTTTTCTTCAGAAGGAATCATTCTTCCCTTTTCAATATCGGCCATGTATTGAGGAGTGATGCTTAATCGTCGTGCAAGCTCTGATTTGCTCAAACCTTTTTGATTTCTAGACATTTCAATAAATTTTCCGAACTCACTCATTTCTTAAACCTCCCTTTCTTCCTGAATAAAAAAGTGTGAATTGCATGATGATGTATGCTGCTAGTCGGCTCGTCATGTTGCGAAAATCCAAGGTTGGATCAATTTCTACAATATCCATACCTTTAACAGAAGGCTCTTGTGCCAGATATTGTATTCCTTCAATTAACGAGTCACTATCTAATCCACCTGGACCGATCGCAGGACACCCTGGAGCATAAGCCTGATCTAAAACATCCATGTCGAGAGAAATATATATGTTATCTGTTGTCTGTTTTAACTGGTCAACTGATTTTTGTAACAAAGAAAGCAATCCGTTTCTTTTCACATCACCCATCGTATGAACGGTTACTCCATGATCCTTTGCATAATCATGATAAAGTTTCCCATTTGAGAAATCTCGAATACCGATCTGAACGAGTTGGTCGCCTGTAATCACTTCATTTTCTATGAGTTGGCGAAAAGGAGTACCGTTTGAAGGGCCACCGTCCTCCGTATTACGGAGATCAAAATGTGCATCAAACTGAATAATGCCGACCCGTCCCCTCGTTTCTTGAAAAGCCTTGATCGCACTTGCTGAAACAGAATGATCACCACCAAGCGTAATCACACATGCTTCGTGATGCTGAGCTCCAATATCTTTTAGGACCGAATGAATACGGGATTGTGAAGCAAAGAGATCTGTCACATGCATCTCAATATCTCCAAAATCGGTAATGGTGTAATCCCACAAATCACTTTCTTCTTCGATGCTATACGTGGAAAACGAATGCATCATCGTTCGTATGGTCTGTGGTGTGAGATGTGCACCTGAATGTGAAATGGAAGTCTTAGAGAGAGGAGCTCCAGCGATTGCTACTCCTCTCACTGCCTCACCTGACCATGGCTTTAAAAGCTGACCTGCCTTCTTGATGCCTCTGTCAGTAAATGGCGCCTCACCTGATCTACGTAGAAAGGGTATAGTTTGCATGAATATCTCCCTTTCCAACTACTAACTTACCGTTCTTCCAAACTTTATTAACGTGGTTCACACCGTAATGATAAGGAATATACTTGTAGTTTGGTACGTCCCACAGAACAAGATCAGCTCTTCTTCCTACTTCAAGACTACCTGCAACATCACCGCGCCCGATCGCATAAGCGGCATTGACCGTTACGGCGTTCCAAATTTCTTCTGGCGTCATCTTCAGCTTTAATGCAGCGAGTGTCATAATAAACTGCAGATTTTCTGTAGGTGAACTGCCAGGATTAAAATCAGTCGAAAGTGCTACGGCTGCTCCACTCGAGATCATCTCCCGTCCTGGAGCGAAGTGATCTTTACCTAAATAAAATGTGGTTCCTGGAAGAAGGACTGCAATCGTATCTGATCCACCTAGCATACGAACGCCTTCTTTACTCGCTCCAACTAAGTGATCAGCAGAAACCGCACCGATCTCACAAGCCATCTCCGTTCCACCGAGAGGATCGATTTCATCCGCATGAATCTTCACACCGAATCCAGCTGTTTTTGCTTTTTGAAGAAAGACTTTAGACTGTTCTACGGTAAACACGCCAGTTTCACAGAAAATATCTACAAACTCTGCAAGACCCTCTTTTGAGATCACACTTAACAAGGAAAGCATCTCTTCTAAAAAGGCATCCGGTCTTCCTTTATAGTTCTCAGGAATAGCATGAGCTCCTAAAAAAGTCGAAACAAGGTCGATCGGGTGAGTTTCATTCAGTTTTTTTACTACTCTCAGCTGTTTTAATTCCGTCGCTTTATCTAACCCGTATCCACTCTTAGCTTCCATAGTTGTAACGCCATATGTTAAACATCTGTTTAAATGGAACATTCCCTTTTCATACAAAGCATCTTCAGCTGTTTCACGTGTTGCCTTAACTGTTGAATGAATTCCTCCGCCTTGAGCTAGTATTTCTAAATAAGGAACGCCTTGTTGTTTCAAAGCGAGTTCATGCTCTCGTGATCCTCCAAACACTAAATGTGTATGAGGATCCACTAAGCCTGGTGATAACAGTTTTCCCTCTGCCTCAATCGTTTCTTTTGCTTGTAACACAGCCGCTTCTTCCGCTGTTCCAATAAATGCGACCACACTGTCCTTTATGCCAACAGCTCCGTTATTTATTATCTTAAGCTCATTCATTTCCGTTCCTCGCAGCGCTCTTCCCTTACTTTTTGGAACAACCACCTGTCCAGCAAGAATCAATGTATCTAGCATTTGTCACACTCCTTTTATTTCTCCATCATCGGCAGATCGACGCCTTTTTCTTTTGCTGTTTCAATCGCGAGGTCATAACCTGCATCAGCATGTCTTACAATTCCCATTCCAGGATCACTCGTTAGTACACGCTCAAGACGACGAGCCGCTTCTTCTGTCCCATCTGCTACAACGACCATTCCAGCATGAAGAGAATACCCCATTCCAACACCGCCGCCATGGTGAACAGATACCCAGCTCGCACCGTTTACCGCATTAATCATCGCATTTAAAATCGGCCAGTCCGAAACAGCATCACTGCCATCCATCATTCCTTCAGTTTCACGATTAGGCGAAGCAACTGAACCACAATCCAAGTGATCACGCCCAATAACGATTGGTGCTGATAATTCTCCACTCGCTACCATTTCGTTAATGATTTTTCCAAACTTCGCACGCTCTCCATACCCTAACCAGCAGATGCGTGACGGAAGACCTTGGAACTGAACTTTCTCCTGCGCCATCTTGATCCATTTGCAGAGGTGCTCGTTATCACTGAACTCTCGTAAGATTACTTCATCTGTTTTTCTGATATCTTCTGGATCACCCGATAACGCTACCCATCTAAATGGTCCTTTTCCTTCACAGAATAACGGTCGGATGAAGGCTGGAACAAACCCAGGGAAATCAAAAGCGTTTGTAACCCCCTCATCAAGTGCTACTTGTCGGATGTTATTTCCATAATCGAATACGACAGAACCTTTCTTTTGCATCTCAAGCATCGCCTCTACATGAATCGCCATCGATTGCTTTGACTTTTCGATGTATTGATCCGGGTTTCGTTTACGAAGTTCTGCTCCTTCTTCCATCGTGAAACCAACTGGCAAATAGCCATGCAACGGGTCATGTGCAGATGTCTGATCCGTAACAAGATCCGGAATCTCTCCCATTTCAATCATCTTTGGTAGAAGTTCAGCTGCATTTCCTAAGAGTCCGATGGACAGAGGCTCACCTTTTGCCGCATATTCTTTAGCCAGGCTTAAGGCTTCGTCTAAACTCTTTGTCATCTTATCTAAGTATCTTGTGTCTAAGCGGCGTTGAATTCTTGTTTCGTCTACATCAATGGCGATCACAACACCATCATTCATCGTTACAGCAAGAGGCTGAGCTCCACCCATTCCCCCAAGACCGGCAGTAAGCGTGATCGTCCCTTTTAAGGATTCGTTAAAATGCTTGCGAGCAGCTTCTGCAAACGTTTCATAAGTCCCTTGCAGGATGCCTTGCGTTCCGATATAAATCCAGCTGCCAGCTGTCATCTGGCCATACATCATCAGTCCTCTTTTTTCAAGATCACGGAATGTATCCCAGTTTGCCCATGCAGGAACAAGATTGGAATTCGCAAGCAAAACACGAGGAGCATCAGCATGCGATTTAAATACAGCGACCGGTTTTCCAGATTGTACGAGAAGCGTTTCGTCATTCTCTAAACGTTCTAATGTTTCTATGATCTTATGATAAGAGTCCCAGTTGCGGGCAGCTTTTCCGATACCACCATAAACGACTAGTTCATCGGGATTCTCCGCTACTTCTCCATCTAGGTTGTTCATAAGCATACGGATAGCCGCTTCTTGAACCCATCCTTTAGCCGATAATTTTGTACCTCTTGCAGCTGTTATAGAATGTTTTACGTTTGACATGTAAAAATACCTCCTTTTAATGTGCTAACTTTTGAATTATTGAACCAATTAAGATGTTATTCCAGGATGCATCGAGGATCCATGAAGCAACAGCTTCCATATCCCGGTGGAACATACGGTCACATTGTATCGTTGGACAAACGATTCTTCCCTGTTCATAAACTTTCTTTGTTTTAGGTGCTAATTTTTCCGGACCTCTAAAATCTGCTGCTTGCATCGCACAGATTAACTCGACAGCAAGAACTCGCCTAGCATTCGCAATAATTTGAGCGGCATGCCTAGAAGCGATCGTTCCCATACTCACATGATCTTCTTGATTTGCTGATGAAGGAATGGAATCGACACTTGCAGGATGTGCCAATGTTTTATTTTCTGAAACGAGAGATGCAGCAGCATATTGCATGATCATCGCACCTGACTCAAGCCCTGGATTCGGACTTAAGAAACCAGGTAAGTCACTCAACTGAGGATTGACCATTCGTTCGATGCGTCGCTCTGAAATGTTGGCCCATTCTGCTGCTGCGAGCTTCAGAAAGTCCATAGCAAAAGCGATAGGTTGACCATGAAAATTCCCACCTGATATGATTTTGTTTCCGTCATCAAAGATCAGTGGGTTATCCGTTGCGGCATTCATTTCAATCTCAAGCTTTTCTTTTACATAACCAAGAACTTGCCATGAGGCACCATGAACTTGAGGGATGCACCTTAAGGAGTAAGCATCCTGGACCCGAATCTCTCCTTGTTTCGTTGTAAGCTGGCTGCCTTCTAAATATTCTCTCAAGCGCTTGGCAACATCTACCTGCTCTTGATAACCTCGAGCAAGATGAACATCTTCATCAAACGCATCTGTTATGCCTCGTAAACTTTCTGTAGTAAGCGCTGCAATCGCATCTGCCATGAGTCCGATACGTTCGGCTTCTATATAGGCAGCAATACCTTGTGCTGTCATGGCTTGCGTTCCATTGATCAAAGCAAGCCCTTCTTTCGCTGTTAAGACGACAGGTTCAATTCCCGCTCTCTTTAAAGCATCCTGACCAGAAATACGTTCTCCTTTGTAATACGCTTCTCCCTCACCTACTAACACAAGGGCTAAATGAGAAAGAGGTGCAAGATCTCCACTCGCGCCAAGTGATCCTTGTTGAGGAACAACAGGATGCACATTCTTCTCAACTAACTCTAGCAACCTTTCGATTACGACTGGACGAATACCCGAAAATCCTTTTAACAGAGCATTGGCTCTTAAAATAAGCATAAGACGACTGATCGTCTCAGGAAACGGTTCTCCGATTCCACACGCATGGCTACGGATCAAATTGATCTGCAATGTCTCAACATCATCTCGAGAAATAAAAACATCACTAAACTTTCCGAAGCCAGTCGTGATTCCGTATACCACTTTACCTTCAGCCACAATCTCTTCAACCGCTTTCCGGCTGTCAGCCACTTTCTTCATACTGACCGGGCAAGCTTCTACGGGTTCGTTCTCATGCAGAATCCTCTTGATCTCTTCCATCGAAAGCGTATTACCTGTTAATGTAATCATCTTCATCCCTCTTTTACTAAGGTTCTGTTCTTTTATTCTTCTCTACTAACTTTTTCACGACTTAAAGCAAATAGTGATCATCTTTAGTTAAAAAGATTTTTTTAAACCAACAGTGATTATGAAAGGCTGTCTATCACTTTTGCTCAAAAAACTTCTTTGATTAGTTGATTGGAGTGTAAGATGCGTGCCTACCACCTGAGAAAGCTTCTTGCAAGGCATGCGACGAGGAAGTTGACTTCGATAGCATTAGCTCGTAAACGCAGGAGCACCATTACTTTCTTGAGCGGGACAGGTGAGACTCTTAACAGCGCAGAGCGCTAAGAGGTTCACCGCACGCCCCCCGGAAAGCGAGTACCTGTAACGGAAATCAACTACTTTCAAGTCAACAGGTGTGGCTTTTTCACATACAAAAAGAGCGCACCCGAAAGAAAACTCTTTCGAATACGCCCCCTCATCACTAGTTACTATGGGCACTATTTAAATATGATTAATTCCTAGACCGATCGCCTCATGCTCTAACCCTTTTACAGGAGCACCAATCGTTCCATAAAGAGCGACTGCGATCCAGTCCCCTTCTTCTTTCTTCTCATACGGATTACCGCGGACAACGATGAAACGTAAACCCACAGTTCTAAGAACGGTTCCAAGCTGAACCTGTCCTCTTGTCACCCCATGAAAAGCTTCCATGATGGCATGATATAAAGAATGTGTTTCACGATAAATCCCAGTTTGAATTATATTTTCACTTTTGGCCGCTGTTTCAATGGCAGCTACTACCTTTTGTGAATCCATTGAACCGGCTTTGCCTACGCAATACTTCCAGCCCAATTTCTCGATCTCAGGTAGATAACTTTCATCTAATACCCCTAACATGGCCATCTTTCCGATCAAACGTTCATTTGATAATGCCATTCCATGAATCACTCTTTCTCTAACGGCTAATAACTATCTCTAGTGTATGCGTTTACAATTTGTCCGTCAATTCCCTTTCAACAACTTATCACAGCAGTTTAGTAAAGAAATTGACACGTATAATCTATCAAACTAGCGGTAAGAATGATAGTAAGAAATATAACGGAATGAGGGTTGTTACATGTTAAACGTACAAAAAGAAATTGCACTTGCTTCAATGTCACGCACTCCACAGTTCGAGGAAGATGTAAATGACTTTTTTATCGCTTATGACAAAGCACATAACCCGCTACTGCTCTTGCCTACTACAAAAGGATTTCTTCCTGAAGGACAGGTATATGCGATTGCATTTATTAAAAAGGAAAACAATTCTTATCAATTTACTCTTTCAGATAAAATTATGCCTTTTTCAATGGATGAGGCAACGCTCATTCATGATCAGCTCGGATTTTTCTTCGGTCCTGAAAACAATATGCTAAGATCCTTTTTTAAAGGCGATACGTATGGTGCATATGTGGTTTGGACAAAGCATATGGTCACCCAATTGATCAACGAAACTCTACTGAATTGGCATAACACATCAGATGATTCACAGCGTGAAAAACACAAAACACGTCTCACTATGCTTCTTCAGGCTTAAGAAAATAAAAACTGCCTCTAAATACCCTTACATTTAAGGATGTTTAGAGTCAGTTTTTTTATTTGAATCATGTAGTAGGTGATGCCTGTTCTTTATTATTTTTCTTAAGATGTTTTTTAATAAAAGTCATGATAAATAGGAGCGGGATATAACTGATAGCTAAGTAAAAACCAATCTTATTTGTGTAGTTATTGAGCATGTTGATTTTAAGCCTAGTGTCTAGATAGTAGCAAGCAGCCAATGTGATCGCTAATAATAGTATCAGCGTAATATGTTGTCTAATGTTCAACATCAGTTTTCCTATACGGCTCGAACACCATATCGCCAATGTAATGTTTGGCAAGATTACTAAACACCACATGGAAACAAATACGAAATCAAAGCGTTCTACGAATGAGACTTGAACAATTTTCACCATAGATAGTGTTGCCCAAATATTTCTAGACAATTGCTCCTCGCTAAAGAAGGCAAACGAAAACAAAGTGACTAGCAAGTACATCATAAAGGTGAAAAGATTAGCATGATGCGCAAATTTTTGAGACCGTTTCGCATTTTTGATAAAAGGATAAAAAACAAGAAGTGTTTCAAAACCAAGATAGCTCAACATCATATTTTTCGTTGCAGATAAGTAATCCTTCATACTTTCATCAAATACAGGCAAGAGATTTGAAAAATGAGTGAATTCCAGTGGATACACGAGTAAAACGATCAATCCTAATGGAATAACCACTCCTAAAAAACAAATACCCGCTACCGTACGAAAACCTGAAGAAACGACGTAATAGGTTAATATCAGAAAAACTGCTGCGATCTTCCATGTACTTAAAGTAGGAAACATCCATACTTGTATGACTTCAATATAAGTCCTTAAAACCGTAATCGACCAAAGCAGAAAATAGAGCAGCAAAAAAAGGTTGAATAGATTTCCTAAAAAACTTCCAAACAATGTTTTATGTGTAGTCACGATATCTCCGTCACCATTATCAAGCACGTAATAGATCATCCAGATTAATATATGTACAAAAATAGCAGCAATGATAACGGATATCCAGGAATCATAGCCTGCGTATTTCGCAATAATTCGCTGATATCCAAGAACACCTACCCCTACTTGTTCAGAATGGACAAGGAAAAAGACAAGAAAGGGAGAAACGAGAAAAGCTTCTTTAATTTTTTGCATGACGATCTCTCTTCCTCTCTTTACAAAAGCAATAGGTTCTTTCTAGCTTTCCCAAGAGGAACGTAACTAACCCAACTATAACCAAAAAAGCTAACACAGAAGAAGAAATTCCCCTTCACTGCATTAGCTTTTTTTCTTATCCAGTAAACACTTCGCCATCTGGATATCTTATATTATCTTTTGTTTGTTTAGCTAAACTAAACGCCAACGTTAAAGGTCCTAATTTACCGAAAACCATCACTATACAGATCACTATCTTTCCGATAACTGTAAGATCTGGCGTTAATCCCATACTTAATCCCACTGTCCCAAACGCAGATACAACTTCAAACACGATGACCATAAAAGATGTATCTTTTTGGACATATGTGATGATAAACAATGCTGCAAAAATAAACAGGATAGATATCGTCGTTATAGCTAGAGCTCTGTAAACCACAGCATTTCGAATGGTTCTTTTCATAACTACTGTATCATCTTTACCTTTCAAGAAAGCAGCAACCGTAAAGATAATGACAACGAATGTTGTTAATTTTATCCCTCCACCAGTGGATGTGCTCCCTGCTCCAACAAACATCAAAAGAACCATTAATAAAGAGGTATCAGGATTGATCGCTGTCATATCAATCGAGTTAAAACCAGCTGTTCTTGGTGAGATTCCTTGGAAATAGGAAGCCCAAAATTGCTCCGCCCCTGAAAGCATACCAATGGTCTTAGGATTGTTAAACTCAAAAAGATAGAAAAACAAGATCGCAACAACATTGATTATCAGAGTTGATAACAACATCACTTTAGAATGCAGGGAGAGTGTTTTCCACCTGCGGCTTACCCAAATATCGACTAATACTGTAAACCCTATTCCTCCCGTTATAATTAAAAAGGATATAACAAGGTTCATCATCGGATCTCCTACATAACCCATCAAACCATCAGACCAGAGTGAGAAACCAGCATTATTGTAAGCCGATATGACGTGGAATATACTGTAATAGATACCTTTACGAACACCTAAATCCGGCACAAGTCTTAATGACAACAAGAAAGTCGCAATGATCTGAATACCGATTGAAAATATAAACAGATTTCGAACTAATCGAATTACACCACCAATAGATGGCTGGTTGAGTGCTTCTTGCATCAATACACGTTGTTTGATGGAAATTTTTCTTCCCATCATAATAACGACGAGTGATGCGAATGACATGACCCCGAGTCCTCCGACTTGGATTAAAAACAAAATAACGATCTCACCAAACAAGGTGAACGTCGAGCCTGGATCAACTGTAGCTAAGCCTGTTACTGTTGCTGCTGAAGTGGCAATGAAAAATGCATCTACCCAAGATAACGTTTCTTCATGAGCCACAGGCAGCTTTAACAAACACATCCCTACAAAGATTAGAAATATAAATAACGTTGCTAAAAACTGAGGAGGACTTAGTTTGATTGGGTTGTGCAAAAAACGTTTATGCTTTCTGACATGTAGTGCCAAGGCTTACACTTCCTCATCCTCAAATCGATTTAGGTCTTCATTGCGCCCAATCACAACAAGAATATCTCCATATTGAAGAGATACGTCAGCGATAGGTGAAACGAGAATCTCATCTCCACGTTTGATTGCAACGATATTACAACCATAGCGTGCACGAACATCAAGATCCGTTAAGGTCTTGTTAACAAGCTTATCTGATACACCTATCTCTACAATACTGTGTTCGTGTGATAGCTCGATAAAATCTATAATTTTTTCAGAAGAAATAAGTTGAGCAACGCGCAGCGCCATATCACGCTCTGGATGGATAATACGATCTGCTCCTAGTTTTTCCAACACTTTATGGTGATAGTCATTTTGTGCTTTAACCCAAACTTTTTGAACGCCTGCTTCTTTTAAAAGTAATGTTGTTAAGATACTCGATTGGATGTCTTCTCCTATTGATACGATTACCTGATTAAAGTTTCGTATTCCTAACGACTTCATCACGTTCTCATCGGTAGAGTTTGCTTGTACGGCTTGCGTTGCTATTGTGGCAAACTCATTGACTCTTTCCATATCTTTATCTATAGCAAGAACATCATAGCCCATCGTTGCAAATTCCCGACAGATGCTGCCGCCAAAACGTCCTAGCCCAATAACTGCAAATTGTTTTTTCATTATGGTCTCCCCTTAAAATCCATGAAGTTTTACTTCGTTGTTCTCTAGCCTGCTGGTTAAGAGGTTTACAAATTTAAGTAAAAAAACGCAAAAAAAGACCACACAAAAAAGCGGGTCCGGTTTTCCACCAAATTGACCTCTCCAGTGACATGACGCTTACGGGGTTAGCTGTCGGATTAGGGAATGGAGTATCCCTTTTTGCAAATCAAGCAAAATTCACCCCAAAAGATTGGTTCCCCCGTTTTACAGTAGTTTTACTATAAAAATAACTGTAAATTCAGCGATCTAAAGCCTGCTAAATTTCGAATTACATATACTGTAATCCTCTCTCTTTTAAATGTCAATCCATTTTTATCGTGTTAACAAATACTTTACATTTTACCTGAAAATTGCAGGATTAAAACAACAATTCCTATCAGCCAAACATAAATGGCAAATCCTTTTAACGTACCGGTTTGAAGGAGTTTGATCATCCACTTTACTGCCACATATCCAAATAGAGCTGACGCTAAAGTACCGATTAATAATGCTGAATAAGAGATCGGTGGATGTGCACCAGTAAATAGATCTTTTGATTGTAAGACTACTCCACCCGCAATAGAGGGGATGGATAGGAGGAAGGAAAAATAAGCAGCAGCTTTTTTGTCGATCTTACAGAAGAGCGCTGCTGCAATCGTCAGTCCTGAACGTGAGATAGCTGGCAGAATGGCTGCTCCTTGAAACGTTCCGATTACAAGTGCATCACGTATAGAGATATCTTCAATCCCTTTATATCCATTTCGCTTATAAGAGTCAGCCCACCAAAGCAAGAAACCTGTGATTAGAAACTCCCAACCTACAGTGATTCCCGTTTTTGAGATCTCCTCAAAAAAATCTTTAAATGCTAGTCCTATAACAGCCGTCGGTATCGTACCAGCGATAAGCAGAATTCCCGTTTTGCCGAAGGGTTTTTTTATTACTTCAAGAATTTCTCTCCAATAAACCGTCATCACGGCAATAAGTGTTCCGATATGTAGCATACTATCGAGAAACAAACCAGCTTCTTCTAGCTGAAACACTTGCCTCCCAAGAAGCAGGTGACCTGTAGAACTTACAGGCAAAAATTCTGTTACCCCTTGCACAATGCCTAATATTAAGGCCTCAAGCCAATCCATAAAAAATCCCCCTCAACTAACACGGTCTCGTACAACCTATTCCTGAGGAGGATTTTCTATTCTTTTTTTATCATATTTAGTTGGATTTTTATAGCATTTGAATCTTAAAGAACACCCGAGAACAGACGAGCAAACGATTCTTTTGTACGCTCCCACAAACCTCTTTTGTAAAACTCAACGGGTTTTACTTTAACAGATTCCACCATGTCTTCTTCATATTGTTCTACTAGGTCGTGAACAGATGCTGTATTCAGCAAGAACACGTTTACTTCAAAGTTAAGATGAAAACTTCTCATGTCCATATTAGCTGTACCAATTGAAGCCGTATCTCCATCAATGATAATGACCTTTTGATGAAGAAATCCTTTTTTGTACGAATAAATCTCTATTCCCGAACGCAAAAGCTCTGGAAAATAGGAGCGCGTTGCATATTGTGTCAAGAAGCCATCATTAATCTCTGGAACCAATAACCGAACTTGGACTCCTTTTTTTGCTGCCACTCTCAATGCTGTGCGAATCGCTTCATTTGGGACAAAATATGGCGTTGCGATCCAGATGGATTTCTCTGCACATGAGATCAAAGAATAGAAGAGATCACTCATAATTCCAAGCTGAGTGTCTGGACCGCTTGCCACAACATGAACAGTACCGTCCCCTTCAGCAGGGTATGAGGTTGTAAGATGACTATCTTCTAAGAGATCTTCTCCACAGACATATTCCCAATCCATTAAAAATATGGCGTGAAGAACTTGAACAGCTTCTCCTTCCATAACCATGTGTGTATCGCGCCAAAAACCAATTTCAGGATCTTCACCTAAATACTCAACGCCTACATTCAAGCCTCCAACAAAACCAATCTTTCCATCAATAATGATAATTTTACGATGATTTCTGAAATTAAGCTTTTGATTAAAGAAGCCATATCGAACTGGTAAGAATGCTTCCACAAGGATTCCTGCTTTTTTCATTCTGTCGATATCATATTGCTGAAGAGAAAGGCTTCCGATCCCATCAAATAAAAATCTAACTTTTACACCTTCATTTGCTTTTTTTATTAACAGATCAATAATGTCTTTGCCAAGGCGATCTGAACGAAAGATATAATATTGAATATGTATATACTCCTTGGCTTCTTCTAGTCTTGCAAAGATTTCAGGAAAAGTCTCTTGTCCATTCTTTAAAATTTTTGAGCTTGTTTTTCTGTTTAATCGCGTTAGGGTAATATGGTGAGCGTGAGTTGCAAAGCACTGCTGATGCCTTTTCAAATCACTAAAGTCTGGTTTTTCTTCTTGTTTTGATACTCTGACCCATTCGTCTCTATCTTTTTTTCTTTTCGATTTGAATAGATGACCTTTTAGGTAAAGTTGGCCCGAGTACAAATAAAACATATAACCGATAAATGGAAACAGAATTAAAACATAGATCCAAAGAAGTGTATGTTGAGCTGTTCTATTCTCAAGCATTAATGAATAAATCGTATACAGAATCACTGCGATGTAAAGGAGCCCAAAAACCGTTTTGATTACTACATATCCTTCTGCAAAGAAAACGATGTATAAACAGACGAGTAATAATAGTGTGAGGAAAAATTCCCATATTCTTTTCATGCATGTGCTCCTTTTTACCAATCTTCTCTTTCTATCTTTTATTCCCTTCCCTTTGTAATTAAAACAAAGGGATTCTCTCTTTTTATACCATTTTTTTATAGGGTTTGCAGATATGACGACTGTTATGAAATTAAGTATTGTTTTAATCATTTGAAACAGTTTTTTTGTGTACGCATTGGATTGATAAACAGACGCTTCGAAAATTTGCGGGGCCGATCGGTGGTGAATTTTGAATCGGACAGATTATGTGACCAATCCGACAGATTAATCTTCAAATCGGACAGATTCACAAGTCAATTGGACACAAATTACCGTCATTAACAAGATAACGGTGCCCATGCACAGACTCCTCTATGGTACTTACTGTCGACTTTTACGAAAATACTGTCCACTTTTTGAGTTTTACTGTCCACTCTCCTATTTTTACTGTCCAATTTAATTTTTAGCAAAATTAGAAACACATAAAAAAGGCTCTAGAGGTTATCACCACCTCTAGAGCCTTTCAACATTATTCAGCTTTCGCTCCATTCTGTTTCCAATAGTACTCTGCAACTGCTTCAGCCACTGCTTCGGCACTTCTGTATAGTTCATCCATGTTGTTATCGACACCGCCGAATTCAATGAGTAGTGCGTGATCAGAAAGGTCTTGATTATAAACACCATTACCCTGTGTTTTGTTTTTTCCGATGACCCCACGACTTAAACCCGGGTATTTTTTATCTAAGATCGCGTTGATCTCTTGTGCTGCTTTTTGGTTGTTTTCAAAATTAGGATTCGCCTTACCGATAACGAACAAAGTACGTGCATATGACTTACCATTGATTTCTGTTGTTGTAGACTTACCTCTCATCGAGTCTCGATGTAGGTCAAAGATTAAATCAATATCTTGGTTGCTTGACATCGCACTCTGGACGAGTGTACGTGACATTGGATAACTCTTTCTATAATCTGTATTGTTCTTCCTCAGAAGCTCCGTCATATTAGTCATGTCAACGGTTGTCCCAATTCCTCTTGCCTCTAACTCTTCACCGAGTTTTTTCCCTACCATTGTTATATTTACTTTTGAATGAATGGCATGATCAGGATTCGTGACTCCTTTTAAGTGAGGCAGAAATGATTCCCAACTGTGTGAATGATAGATATAAGCGATTTTTTTTCCGCTCGTTGTTTGACCTGGCGGATTCTCTGAATCAGAGGGATCTGGATCTTCCAAACGTTCGATATCTTGAACTTCTGCCTCTTCACCACTTAAAAGGAGTTCCATCGGTGGCGGCGATTCGTAAGCAAGGTTTGTGTAATCTGTACCTTCTCCAGCGACAATGATCGTTGAATCATAGAGCGCAAAACCTGGAAGTTCGTTTCCTAATAGACTCCTGATATCCCCAGGCTTTATGCTTGTAGTCAATTCGAACAAAACACTCGATAAAGCCGGCGGTTCACTCTCTTTTGGAAGCTCCTGCGTAAAATACCGATTTTCCCACCCTATGAAATAGACAAGTGCTTCACCTGAAAATTCCGTTAACCACTTATGCATAGTTGAGGAACTTAGCCGATATTTGTGCTCAAAGGATGTGATAAAGCTAGTGGCTACAACAATAAATAGCATGGCGCCTGCAAGTAATAAAGGTAAACGCTTCATATTCAATTGCGGGGTAAACATGTATAGCCCTCCACTTCTGTTTACGTTTCTATCACATCCTATGCAGTGAAGAAATTAAATAGAATCCAATCTATGAAAAAATAATAGAGAACTTTCTACGACTCAATCACTACTAATTTTTAGAGCACAAAAAAAACCAGTTCCTCAACTGGTTTGTGTTGTTAAGACAATTTCGTCTGAGTCTGTATGATTGCCACTTGCAAGCTTTTCGTAAATATCAATAAAAATACCTAATTCTTCTTGAGATAAATGATTAAGATAGCTACTTATCGAATTAACTCTCTCGCTTTCAGCCTCTCGTAAAATTTCGTGTCCTTCGTCAGTAATCTCTAAATAAACAATACGACGGTCAAGGTCACTACGGTAACGACTCACAAATCCACGCTTGTACAAACGATCCGCACCAACAGTTATCGCACTCGGTTTTACACCCATATAGTCAGCCAATTTTGAAACGGTCCATTTATTCCTAATACACAACGTCTTCAAAAGTACAAACTGTGTTTTCGTTAACTCCTTTTCTATAGCAATTTCCGGGTGTAAACGCTTTGACACAATGTAATGCACTTTCTCCAATCTCTCCACATAGGACTTCAAATCCTTATTCCCCATACTATGAACCTCCAGCCTCTAAGTTGTAATGCGAGTATTATACTAACATTATACAAGAATTTTCATAACATTTGAACTATTATTTACAGATAATGTGTAATATAGTTGACGACTAACATATAAATAAGTTATGCTTCATTCAAATATATTTGAACGTTTCAGGAGTGTTGAACATGCAGGGAATTTATCATATTCGTGAAGTAGAGCAGTTAAAGGTTATCTCTGACCCTCTGCGTATCAAAATCCTATGGGAGATATTAGATGAAGCTAAGACTGGAAAGATCTTATCAGACATTTTAGAAGTTCCAGCACCAAAAATTCATTACCATCTTAAAGAACTCGAACGTGTAGGTTTGATTAACGTTGAAAGAACTGAAGAAAAGAATGGCATTATACAAAAGTTCTACAGACCTGTTGCTCATTCATTCTCTATTGCCGAAATATTGCCCGATCAACGGCATGCTGTAAAAGAGGAACTGTCAGATGCACTAAAAGAAAATATATTAGTTTCTCTTGAAAAGACAAAGTCTATGGTTCGCAAATTGGATCCTGAAATACTAGCTTATTCAGATTCTCCTCTTAAATTTGGTTATCGGCATGTAAAACTTTCTTCCGATCAAGTCAAGATGCTTAATAATAAAGCTAAAGAAATATCTGAATTAATTTCAGAATTTAAAAAGAATGAAAGTGATGATGGTGAGATCTATCACTACTTTATGCTCTCATTTCCTTTGAAAGAGACACCCTATCCGGAAGAGGAGCTCCAGTAAGATGGCCGAAACATCAGCTGTACTCCAGAAAAGTGAAACAGGGTCTCTATTCAAAAAGCGCTCCTTTCTATTCATATGGGCGATAACGATCTGTTCTTCTTTTTCAATCGCCATCTTTCAATTCTCACAGAGCTGGTATGTTGTGAAGACTTTAGATAAAGAAGCTTCACTCGGCATTGTATTTATTGCAGCCAACGTTCCTCGTATTTTATTTATGGCCATTGGCGGCGTTCTAGCAGATCGAGTAAGTCGGACGAAAATTTTATTTGTAGCTAACTTTTTAAGAACCATTTTATTAGTCGGCTTGTTGATCATGCTTACAACGGGACATCTCTCCCTCTTGTCTTTTATCATCTTCGGTTTGTTTTTTGGGGCACTCGATGCTTTCGTCTGGCCAGCAAACGGATCTCTACTACCAAATGTTGTCGATCAATCTCAATTAACACGTGCAAATTCAGTCATTCAGACCACCCAACAAAGCTCACTAATACTTGGACCGATGATTGGAGGACTTCTTGTTGCCAGTAGCGGAGGATACATGCTTTCGTTCGGTGTGCCCGCTGTGATGCTCCTACTCGCTGCAATTCTTGCTTATTTGCTAAATGTCCCTGCAACCATTCATGCAGGCACAACAAAAACGGGTATGTGGCAATCCATAAAAGAGGGCATTGATGTAGTAAGACAATCGGCTTTTTTAAAGGCGCTCTTTTTGAGTACGATATTTCTCAATGTATTCGTGATCGGGCCGTTGATGATGGGCTTGCCGATCTTCGTGAAGAACGTGCTCGACGGTAGCGCACTTGACTTTAGTTTTATTGAAGGGGCTATGGCTCTAGGCATGCTCATTAGCTCGGTTATTATAGGGATTTTAAACGTAAAAAAAAGACGCGGTATGATGGTGACAGTTTCACTTTTCACCATGAACATATTCTTTTTCTTATTTAGTCAAAGTTCCAACCTATATGCCTGCATGTTGACGATTTTTTTCATTGGCATTACATTTCCCGCAACAAATATACCGCTTATTTCAGCGGTACAATCTTCCGTTGATAAGAACCTTCTAGGAAGATTGATGGGTTTGCTTACCATGGCAAGCATGGGGCTCGCTCCTTTATCACTTGCAGCAACATCCATGCTCATCTCTTATGGCTTTTCTATTGAAAACATTATGTCTGGGGGTGCACTCTCTTTAATTGTTGTTAATCTTTTGATCATGTGGAAACTTCCTGCTTTAAGAAAAATGGAATAGGTGGTGTAGAAGATGAAAGTATTACTTATTGGCGGTACTCGTTTTTTAGGAAAACATGTAGCAGATTCCTTTAATAACAATCATCATGAAGTAACTTTGTTTCATAGAGGGAAAACAGCAAAGAAAGGGTCAATAGAAAATGTTCTTGAGATTGTTGGTGACAGAGATCTTGACCTGTCCTTACTTAAAAATGAAACATGGGACATTGTAGTGGATACGTGCGGCTATTTTCCTAAACAAGTTCGCAAATCAGCTGAAGCGCTCAATAAAGAAGGAACTTTCTACATTTTTGTTTCGTCCGTATCTGTTTATGAAGATCAGTCTGTTCGAAACATCACGGAGGACTCGAAAACGGCTGAACTTGCTGATCCGAGTATTACTGAGATCGGCGAACATTACGGTGCTCTTAAAGCAGCTTGTGAGCGAGAGGTTTTAGAGGTGTTCGGTGAAAATGCTTTGATCGTGCGTCCAGGTTTGATTGTAGGCCCCCATGATTACACAGATCGTTTCACGTATTGGCCAGATAGAGGTATTCGAGGCGGAGAAATGTTAATTCCTGAGATGAAAGATTCAACCGTTCGATTCATTGATGTTCGTGATCTATCGAATTGGATCGTACGGATGGCTGAGAATAAGGAGAATGGGATCTATCAAGCTGTTGGTGGTGTTTATGACTTTCATGAGGTTGTGCAAAAATGTATACGGAGTCAAGAACTTTCAACAATCGTACCTGTTTCCGAATCATTCTTATTAAAAGAAAATGTCGGTGAATGGATTGAGTTGCCTCTCTGGATCTCAAGTGAAGATTATCGTGGACTTGATTATGCAGATGATTCAAAAGCGATAAATAAAGGATTGATATTCCGTCCGATAGAAGAAACGATAAAAGATACTGCAGATTGGTCGCTAAGTCGAAACTTGAAACCAGATGAGTGGAAAGCAGGTTTACATCCTGATAAAGAAAAGACGCTTCTAAAAAAGTGGAACGAAAGTGTAAAGTTGAGCTAAAAAGAAATAATTTCTTCTATTATTCAAAAATACATGAATGCCCATGGCACTTGTCCATACCATTTGACTCCTGGGGACATATAGTATGATTGTGAGATACAAAATCTCTCCTGTTGGCAAGAGGCCGGCAGAGCAATTCCCTACCCCCCATTTCTTCATCATGCGTTCGGTTTTCTTTACCATAATCCTTTTTTAAGGATTATGGCTTTTTTTTATAAATTAAAAGGGAGTTTTATTCAACTCACTCCCCTTTTAAAATACAGACTTCTTATCTTGGAAAATGCTTAGGATCATCATTAAAGTGGATATATTTTTTTAGATGATCAGGCAGCTCACCTTTTTGAAAAACATGTTGAATATCAGAAAGCGGAATCTCTAAACGTGCCAATGAAGGATACAACGGAAGAATTTCTTTTGGTTCATAAGATTGCTGATAACTCGTGATCGATTCATTCGTCTCTTTTTCAACAGATTGACGATACGAATGAATCTCTTGGATCTGTTTGACCATCATCAAGTACTCTGCTTTTAAACGTTCAAGCTGATGTATTTTCTTTTCCATACTATTTTTTGCAATGTCTAATTCTCTATCGCGTGAAGCATATACGGTTTTTAAATACTCAGACAAACGGTCATCACGGTTTTCTTTTAATTCATCTAGCTGTTCCATGGCGTTACGTTCTTTCTCCATAGCTAACAAGTATTTATTCTTTACTTCTGTTAAATCATCCATCGTGATTTTTGAGTTTCTTACGCCATAAGAATTCAATAACTCTTCATACTCATTTGAAGACCATTCTTTTTGTTTATGTAGTTGCTGCCACTTTTTTTGAGCGCGAGCAATATCAATATCATATTCTTTTTTCATTTGTTTAAAATGATTTAATTCAGGATACATAACAATCTCCCTTCAAGTTTCAACATTAATAGTATTCGGAAGGGTTTTGGGTTTAACGTCTCGAAAGTTTAAACAACTGTTTAATGGGATGCTTGTTTAGGAAGTCTGTGGGTTCTTGAAAGTGGTTGATTTCCGTTCCAGGTAGCTCGCTTTCCGGGGGGCGTGCGGTGAGCCCCTCGCCGCTACGCGCCATTGAGGGTCTCACCTGTCCCACTCGTCCCCCAGGAGTCTAGCCACCTTACACTACAATCAAATATCAATGAAGACAATCATTAATAGACCAAAATCAACACTCTTTTTGTAATCTCTATTAGAAAGAAGGATGAATTCATGAAGATTACTGCGATTAGGCATTGTAAAGCGGAAGGTCAAGAAAGGAATGCTCCTTTAACTGCTGAAGGAGAGCAGCAAGCTATAGAACTTGCTTCCTTTTTAAAGGGTCAGTATTTTGATTGTGTGATCTCGAGTCCATTCAAAAGAGCCATCGACACCATTAAACCTTTTGCAGGGTTTAGTGAGCGATCTATAGAGGTTGATGAACGATTAGCCGAACGGATTCTTTCTGCCGAAGATGATCCAAATTGGAGAGATAATCTAGAACGTACATATATAGAGGAACATTTAAAGTTCAGTGGTGGGGAGTCCACATTTGAAGCAAAGCAAAGAATTACTTCCTTCATTAATGACTTGCACGCAAAATCCTATAATTCCGTTCTGATCGTTACGCATGGAAATCTGCTTAGCCTGATGATTAATTTGTACGATCCATCATTCGGCTTCAAAGAATGGGAGCTCCTCTCCAATCCAGATGTGTATCTTATTGATTGTTCTTTAAAAGATGTATCCAAGCTGTGGGTGTCTTAAACTGGTACATAATTCCAGACCCCCAACCCTCCTCCAAAAGTCCCGAAACCTGTACACGTAAGATAAATTATTAGGAGGGAAACATCTTATGAAAAAATTAGTAGTAGCATCAGTATTAGGCGCTTCCCTATTCGGCGCAAACGCAGGAATCTCAGAAGCGGCATCTTCATGCCCGTTCGCTTCTTTAAATAATAATCAAACTCAACAAGCTCAGGCAGCTCCAGCTCCACAACAGCAACAACAAGCTGCACCAGCTCCACAACAAGAGCAAGCAAAAGCTCCAGCTGAAGCAGCACCAAAAGCTGAAGCAGGTGCAGAACTTACTGCACAAGAGAAACAAATGTTAAATCTTGTGAACCAAGAGCGTGAAAAACAAGGATTACCGGCACTTAAAGCTGATCCTGAATTAACAAAAGTTGCTCGCGTTAAAGCAAAAGATATGATCGACAACAACTATTTCGACCACAACTCACCAACTTACGGTTCTCCATTTGATATGATGAAGAAATTTGGTGTTGAATATAATACAGCTGGTGAGAACCTTGCAGGTAATTCATCTGTAGACGGTGCTCACACTAGCCTTATGAACTCTCAAGGTCACCGTGAGAACATTCTTAAATCTGAATACACTAGCGTTGGTATCGGTGTAGTAGATGGTGGACAATACGGTAAAATGTTCGTTCAAATGTTTAAAGGATAATAAGTATTAAAAAGCTTTCCCGTTGTGGGAAAGCTTTTTTCGTTGACTGAGCATTTTTTATTGAATGGGAATGGTAATGGTGAACATCGTACCTTTTCCTTTTTTACTTTTTACATCTAATCTCCCGTTATGATGCTTGATGATATTTGTACTTACCATCAATCCTAATCCGGTCCCTTCGTCTTTTGTTGTAAAAAAGGGTTTACCAATCTTCTTCATGACCGTTTCATCCATACCGCATCCGTAATCACGTATCTGAATCTGAAGAAAATCTTTTTCTCTTGATAACTTCATGTTAATTTCTACACAATCTCCAACAGCAGAAGCTTCAATCGCGTTCTTTAAAAAGTTGATGAACACTTGTTTAAGCTGCATAGGATCACAAAAAATGAGCGGGATCTGATTCTCTAAGTCTTTTTTGATTTCGATATTTTTCATAATAGCTTGTGTGTTCAACAAGTCTACTGTGTCGTTAATGATATCGGTCACACAAGACATCATAAAATTTTGTGAATTGCTTTTGGAAAGTACTAAAAACTCCTTGATGATATGTTCGATCCGATCGACCTCAGTATGAATAATCGTTAAATATTGATCGAATTCATCGGTCTGATTCTGAATGAGTTGAACAAATCCTTTCAATGAAGTTAAAGGATTACGTATTTCATGTGCTACACCCGCCGCAAGCTCTCCCACAACATTTAAAGCTTCAGCTTTTAATAATTTTTGTTCCGTCAGCTTCTGATCCGTCACATCTTTTAAAATCGTAACATGTAAATGATCCACGATATCTTTCTCACAAGTGTATTGGATCTCTTTTACCAGACCATCTGGTGCCTTGTAACGAAACTCGCCCTCAATCTTTTTTCCATCTAAAACTTCTTTCCATTTCTTGTGGATTATTTCTTTACCGTTCCCAACAAAAAAATGGTCTGCACTGCTTCCTATGAGTTCTTCTTTAGAAATTTGTAATAGTTCACAAGCACGGTCGTTCACTTCGGCAATCTCCATATTTGAACGACATAGAACAATTGCTTCTAGTGCATGGTTAAACAGCTGTTTAAACTTTTTAAAATTTTGAACATCTGTCTGTTCTCCGTTTTTACTGGATGTTAAAAATGATGTTCCCACAACCTCTAATACATCATGATTGTTTCCTGTTACAGGATACACGGTTGTGCGGATGCTTTTATCGCCTAAATGAATATCTGCGGTTTGAATCGAGCCGGAAAATGCCCTTTCTAATGGTTCGGTCCATTCGGCGATCAACTCTTTATCATATAGGTCATGGAGGTTTGTTCCTGGAGAAGGCTTTATGGACACACCAAGATCATCAAGCATAGAACCTACAGAATAGGTAAACTTATATTCACCCTCAGCATCTCTTCTCAAACCGAAAAGATGTATAGGACAATGATTAAGAGAATAGTGAAAATCGGCAATACGTTTAATTTCGACTTCTTCATATTGCTTGTTCATTAATTAGTCCCCTTCTTATTTACAGAATATCCTGATCTGTTGCTCGGGCTATTATGAGATTTAACCACTTCATCTTTTTTCACTAAACTTTTAAATTCGACAAAATTATTGTTTTACCTATTGGACAACTTTCCCATTTTTTACAATTGGAAATGCGGGTCTTTTGAAGTATTTTCCTCAATAAATTATTTCTGTCGAAAAGAAAATAACAAAAAAGCCCCTGCCTAAATTGGCAAAAGGCTTTAAAACAATACTTACTTATTCATCTTGTTGATTTCATCCTTCATTAATTCATAATCCATTGGACCTATATGCGAATTCTTAATTAATCCTTTTTCGTCAATAAAATAACTAGTGGGAATCGACACAGCTCTAAACTGTTTTCCGATTGTATTCTTTTCATCAAGAGGAATGGGAAAAGAAAGGTTATATTCTTTCACAAACTTGCTTACTTTTTCTGTATTTGTTTCAGAGTATTCAAGATTAACAGCTAAAATTTCTACACCTTTGTTCTTATAATCCTTATAGAACTTTTCCATCTCGGGCATTTCCTCCCTGCATGGAGGGCACCACGTAGCCCAGAAGTTAACGATTACTTTTTGTCCACGATAATCCTTTAAGTCGACTTGCTTTCCTTCTAGCGTTCGTAATGAAAAGGCGGGTGCTGTGTCTCCCCGTTGTAGTCCAGTATTTTCTTCTTCTTTGACTTCAGTTGGTTGTTCTTCCTTCTTATCAATAGCTGTATAAAATGCAAGGCCAATCAACCCAGCAAAAAGGAGAAGGATAACGATTGATTTTATTCTCAATATGATTCCTCTTTTCCAGTTGGTTCACTGAATTCATTATAGAGGATTTTGTACTTCCACTGCAAAGTTCCCTCAACTCTCTTACAAATAAAAGTAACATGAGTTAGGGATGAATCAATTTTCCTAAAAATGAGAAAAGACAACAACCTTATGTTTAAGCTGTTGTCTTCAGGGTACTTATAAATTAGAAGCCATAACTATCGTGCCCACTGGCTTTTTACTGTTTGGAGTTGGTTCGTGTGAGATCGCAACGGCATCCCAATTGTGTTCGCCTTCAAACTTAACAGGGAACACCACTGCGCCATTTCCATTTTCGTCTGGTGTGAATGTGCCAGCTCGATAAGGTTTGTCTCCTTCAATCAGCCAAACCTGATACGTTTCAGTTCCTTTAACTTGTGTTAGATTATTCGTCTGAACAACGAGGTTCATCGTATCATTCTCTTTTACCATTGATGCTACCCCTGTCGAATCTGTCTCTTCAGACGCAAGTTGAACTGTCTTGAACGTTTTGTTGATCTGCTCTTCGATCACCTGTTCATTTTTGTTGTTCTCATTAAATAGATAAGCATTCGTACCAAGTGATAACAATAGACCAGCTGCAAGTAAACCTTGCATCCATGGTTTTGATTTGCGTTGGGTCATAGGAGAAACCTTTGTGGTGAATTCCTCAATTTTTCTAACAGGTTGTGTTTCTTTGTGTGTAAGGCTCGAGTCAGAAGCCGTAACATTTGTTAAAATACGTTCTTTCATACCAATCGGAGGTTGCGCCTCTTCTGATAAATATGGAAGATCAGCTGTTAGGTCTTGCCATTCTGCCCATTCTTCTTGACAGGCGTCGCATTGCTTTAGATGTTTTTCAAAGGCTTCTTTTTCTTTACCTTCTAACAAGCCATTATAATATTCCAGCAGGTTATCGCAAGTTTTCTGTTCCATATTTATCCCCCCTCTCTCGATAAATCTTTTTTAAATGTTTCAGTGCTAAACGTATCCTTCCTTTTACCGTACCGAGAGGAATATTCTTTCGCTCTGCGATGTCTGATTGTGAGTAGCCTTTGAAATAAAACATCTCTACAATGTCTTGTTGCTCTTCGGTTAAAGAAGACACAGCCTTCTTCAGACCCTCTCTTTCCTCGTTCCATGTAACGGTCTCTTCTACACTCTCAGTTCGTTCGTAATCTATATCTTTTTCTAAAATCTCAACTTCATTTTTTTGCTGCTTTCGTATTAAATCAATACAGGCATTTCTTGTAACGGTTAAAAGCCATGAAGAAAATTTTCCTTTATCCTCTGAATAGAGTCCCTTTTTTCGCCACAGTTTCATAAAAACGTCTTGAACTGCCTCTTCTGACAACTCTTTTTGTCTTAACATTTTAAATGAAAAAGAAAACAATAGCTTTTCATATCGATCATACAGCATTTCAAGGGCTTCTTTATTTTCTTCTTGAACTTTTAGATAAAGTTCGTAATCAGAAGTTCTACCCATCTTTTGTCTCCTTTACTGCACACAGAATAAATCTATCATATCAAAATGAGGCAGTATTTGTCTTTTTTTACGATGGATGTATAAAGATAACGTTAAATAAAGCATTTTGGATCACATTTTTTCCAACTTTTATCATTAAGTTTCCCTTTATCTTTCCGATATAAAAGAAAATATAGCTCAGGAAAAGATACAGAATTTAAAGATAAAGTGAGGAACATCATTATGGATCGCACAACATTAATTGGAGTCATTCTAGGCATATTGGCTGTAGGTGTCGGAATGTTTTTAAAAGGCGCAAGTCCAACAGCCTTATTGAACCCAGCTGCATTGCTTATTATATTTGCCGGAACTGCAGCCGCTATCCTCATCGCATTTCCACTGAACGAAATCAAAAAGATCCCTGCTCTTTTCAAGATTTTATTTAAAGAACAAAAACTCATTGATATGAAAGAGCTTGTAACGATTTTTATTGAATGGGCAACGGTCGCTCGTAAAGAAGGATTGCTCGCACTTGAACCAAAAGCTGAAGAAGTGGATGATCCGTTCCTTCAACAGGGAATCAAGATGATCGTAGACGGTCAGCCTCCCGAATTTATAAAAGATGTTTTAATGAAAGACTTAGAAACGATGGAAGAACGTCATGCAAGCAACGCTACTATCTTTACACAAGCTGGTACATATGCGCCGACTCTTGGTGTATTAGGTGCTGTAGTAGGATTGGTCGCGGCACTAGGAAACATGGCGGACATTACTGCATTAGGAAAAGCCATTTCTGCAGCCTTTATCGCCACTTTATTTGGTATTTTTTCTGGTTATGTATTGTGGCACCCTTTCGCTAACAAGTTAAAACGAAAATCAAAAAAAGAGATCATGATCAAAGAAATCATGATTGAAGGACTTCTTTCTATTCAAGACGGAACTTCACCTAAAATTTTAGAAGAAAAACTGTTAACGTATATTCCAACTAGCGAACGTGATCAATACAAAGCAGGTGGTTCTGTTGGCTAAAAAGAAAAAGCATCATGAAGAACATGTCGATGAATCTTGGCTCATTCCGTATGCAGACATGCTCACCCTTTTGTTGGCTTTGTTCATCGTATTGTTTGCTATGAGTGAGATCGATGCTCAAAAGTTTAAACAGATGGCAAGTGCTTTTCGAAATGAATTCACAGGTGGAACCGGCGTCATGGAAGAACAAGTACCCATTCCTTCTCCCGACTCTACTCCCATTCCTGATGCTCAAAAAGAAATCATATCTAAGGAAGAGAAAGAACGGTTAGAAGCAGCAAAAAAAGAACTTGAACAATTAGAACAGATGGAAAAAAAGATCAATGCCTATATTGAAGCAAACAAACTTGATTCTAGTCTTCAAACAAAGCTAACAGAAAATGGCTTGTTGATCACCATCTTAGATAATGCTCTGTTCGACTCTGGAAGTGCTACAGTTAAACCTGGTTCGATTGAGATCGGGAAAAAACTTTCTGATCTACTTGTAACTACGCCACCACGAAATATTGTCATTGCTGGCCATACAGATAACGTACCGATCAGTACGGCAAACTTTCAATCAAACTGGGAACTGAGCGCGTTAAGAGGTATTAACTTTATGCGTGTTCTGCTCGAGAATCCTTCATTGAAACCGAACCAGGTAAGTGCAAGCGGTTATGGAGAGTATCGTCCAAAGTCAGAGAATAAAACACCAGAAGGACGAGCAAAGAACCGCCGTGTAGAAGTACTGGTCCTGCCAAATGTTAGTTTGAAAGCTGTGCAGTGATGAGTTAAGTCAGAGGGTGGTGTATGCTGGAGTGATGAATGGTGAATCTTGAAAATCGATTATTAATCTTGGGAATCGTTCACAAATCTTGAAAATCGCTCACAAATCTCGAAAATCGCTCACAAATCTCGAGAATCGCTCACAAATCTCGAAAATCGCTCACAAGTCTTGAGAATCGCTCATAAATCTCGAGAATCGCTCACGAACACAATTCACACAACACTTTCTTCACACCTCATCTAATACATCTACAAAAAAACTGGCTCTTGAAGTGGCATTTCCACTATCAAAGAGCCAGTTTTTATGTTCATTCCATCTTTTTACTCGTCTTATAGCTATCCAAGAAATGAATGCGCTCCAGCATGGTCGGATGGCCGTATAAGAACCATTTAACAAGCTTCGGTGGGTTCACTTCACTTAAAGAAACGGTCGCGAGTTCTTGGAAAGCCCCTACCGCAGCTTTCGGGTTGTTAGTCATCTGAATCGCATATAGATCCGCGTCACGTTCTGCTTTCCTTGAAACCGCATTTTCCACTGGAGATACAGCAAAGCTTAACAGAGAAAAGATCAATAGCAGTGCGGGAAGTGCCGCTAGATCTCCAATTCCTTTTATCCCCCATGATTTTCCGTACTTCTCTATCCATTTTCGATAGATGATATTTCCGAGCCATAGTCCTAAAAACGATAGCACGATAGATGAAATCAAGTTCCAGTACAAATGATTCATCACATAATGACCAATCTCGTGAGCCATTACAAACAAGACCTGATTATCACTCAATTTATTTAGCGTTGTATCCCATAGGACGATTCGTAGGTTCGAACCAATTCCATTTACATAAGCATTTAATGCATTTGTTTTTTCAGACATATTCACTTCATAAACATTTTCTGCCGGAATGTCTGCTCTTTCCGCTATATCTAAAATTTTGCCCTTAAGCACCTCATCCTGCAGCGGATAGAACTTGTTATACAGCGGATCGATCACAACGGGCTGGATGAAGTAGAGAAACAAAGTAAATGGCACAGAAAGCAACCAAGCGTATAGCCACCATTTTTTTTCGTATTTCTTGATCAACCAATACATAACGGCAACCATCACCGTTGTTAACAGCCAGTTGATCCAGAAATCCACTAGTCCATCTCTCATCCAGCTGTGGAAGGATTGAACAGATATATTGTAGCTTTTGGAAACGGTAAAGCTGTAGTAGCGTAGTGGAAATGTTAACACCCAGCTCGCAAAAGAAAGCAACAGTACGTAGAGGCCGGTGTGTACAATAGAGAACTTTGTTAACCCGCTAGATGCTTTTCGAAACCATTTAGATAACCCGAATCCTAGAACAAATAGATAGATCAACCATTCTAGCGGCACAGAGATGAAGTAGATGAAATCTTTTATTCGTGAAAAATCTGTGCTAAGTTCTAGTTCACGATCAGTCATAAAGACTGCTGGATCCGCAGCTGAGCCTTTTAGATCTACAGGCAAGTTTGCGTCTGCTCCTTGGAACAAGTAGAACCACATCAAACCCGCGTATATAGCAAAGCCGATTACAAACCATAACGATTTTTTCAAAGCATGCGCCCCCCTTTATTACCTACTATAAAGTGTAAGGCGATTTGTCCAAATTAGAACAAGCTTTCATAAATTACTTTGTAAAATCTTAAAGAGCATTTGCAAGTGTTGGAACAACATGAAGATTTTCATGATCAACTTCTATAGAATTTGGCTGAATGTAAACAGCTTTTAATCCCATAAGAAGTGCCGGTGCGATTTCATTTATAAAATTATCACCGATCGATACAGCTTCATGAGGCTTTATTTCATATTCATTTAAGATCGTCTGAAGTTTTTCTTTCGTCTTTAACGGCTTTTCACTCTCGGTATAAAGAGCATGAAACAGACCTTGAAGCTCCAACTCATTTAACAAACGTTTTACGTCTTCTCTTTCACTGTTCGTTAAGAGAACCACCTTTTTCTTCTCTTTTAAACGTTGTAATGCCTGTTTGAGTCCTGGTGTTTTCGATAGCTGGAACTGATCCGTTACCATATACTCTTTTGTAGCGTTGTAGCATTCCCACGTATCTGCTTGCTTCACACCGAAATGCATAGCTGTAGCATACGGCAGCCACCACCCATCACCGATCGCGATCAGTCGTTCAAAGTCATATACAAGCTCACCTGAAAATTCAGCATTCACTCTGTCCTCTGACCACTCAACCCCATCAAAGGATGTTACTTTTGTTACTTGCAGTGTCATAGGATCAACAGTAACACTTGCATCATTCTTAATATCATACACTTTACCGATCGCAACTGGGTGTGTTCCATTTTTCATACTTTCATATGTATCCCAAAAGGCTTGTTTTTTCTCGTCTGACACCCTTTTTTGTAACAAGCGGCAGTAATAATCAAAATGGTCTGTATCTTCATATAGCGTTCCGTCCAGATCAAAAATAAGCAACTTCGCATCATCAATAATCGATTTCACGTCTTATCCCTCCTTCTTATATTGTAGTAATCCTACTCAAAAAAAGTAAAGAAAAGTACGTTGACATAAATTTACTAATCTTGTATGTTATAAGTGTACTATACACAGTAATACACACATATAGTATATAAAGGTGGGATAACATGATATTGAATTTAGATCCCCGAAGCAATACACCGATATGGGAACAAGTCGTTCATCAGATCAAGGAACTGATCTTGCGAGAAATTTTGTTGCCAGAAGATAAATTGCCTTCGGTCCGCGAACTATCAGGAACGTTGCTGATCAATCCAAATACAGTGAGTAAGGCTTATCAAGAATTAGAGCGGCAAGGGATCATTGAAACCTTGAGAGGCAAAGGCACGTTCGTTTCCGCTTCTATCGTTCCTAAAGCAGATGATCAAAAGATTACGGAACTTAAACAACAGCTGAAACAGCTTTTTATTGAAGCTTCCTATCTAGGTATCGATCACCAAACATTATCAAAGTGGTTGAAAAACTATTCAGAAGAGCTTGGGGGTAAAGACAGTCATGCTGAAAGTGAATAATATTAGTAAAACAATAGAAGGGTCTCAAGTATTAGACCATGTGAACATTACACTTGAACCAGGTACGATTGCAGGTTTGGTCGGAAGAAACGGTGTTGGAAAGTCTACGCTGCTTCGCGTGATCGCCGGTATTTTAGATCCTGATGAGGGGCAAGTGCTCTTTAATGATACAGATATTCATCAAGATCCTCAGGTTAAACAAAAGATCACGTATGTACCTGACTCGACTGAGATTTTAAAGAGCTATAGCGTGAAAGAGATTGTAAAGCTTTATGATGCGATTTATGAAGATTTTGATGTTGTGTACTTCTACTCTCTTCTGGATCGCTTTAAGCTTCCTAAGAATAAAAAAATCAGAACATACTCTAAAGGAATGAAGGCGCTGTTCTTAATGATCCTTTCTTTTTCAACGAAATCGGATCTGATCATTTTAGATGAACCCACAAACGGACTTGATCCTATCGTGAAAAGAAATATTTTGCAATTTATTATTGAAGAAGTGAGCGAGCGACAGTTATGTGTCCTCATCTCTACTCATCATCTAGAGGAAGTGGAGAAGATGGCAGACGTGCTTATCATGATCAAAGAAGGACGGATTGAATCCACAACCTCTATCGAGGATGCGAAAACATCGTTCCGTAAAGTTCAGGTCGTTTACAAACATTCTCTGCCTGAGAAGATTGCACAACTAAGTAACGTAAACATTATAAATCAAACCGGACGTGTTTATACGTTGATGATCAAAGGAAACATTGATGCAACACTTGAGAAGTTGAATCAGGAGAACCCATTATTACTAGAAGAACTTCCTATGACTCTCGAAGATATTTTTATTTCAACACTTGGAGGTGAATCACATGTTTCATAAAGCATTGTGGATGAGGAACCAAAAACTAGGAAGCCCAGCCGTATGGGGGATCTATATTTCATTGTTCTTGTTTTTACCGTATTCTTTCTTTGGAAAAGCCCAAACCATGTTAACTCAAAAAAATGATCCTTATGCGGATGCACCAGAAAACTATTACATGAACTTTCATTTTACTGGTGCAGATATCGTAGTTTTCTTATTTTTGATCGTAGGATTAGCTGCCCTTCTAGTCGGCAGTGAAAGAACAACTCATGCGACTGATCTAACGTTTTCACTTCCCTTTAAACGTAAAGATATTTTTCTTTCAAAGTGGATCTTTGGAGTGGGTCATATTACAACAGGTCTACTCGTTAACTTGCTATTATGTATGTTGATCGTCAAGTTTACTATTCTTTCAGAAGTAACAGATGCAACTTTTCTTTTTGAATTCATGATGGTCGTTATTCCGTTCTCTATCGCTATTTTCTCATTTAGTATATTTATTGGTACAATTGCAGGAAGTTTAATTTCTCAACTAGTATTGAGTGGGATCTTTTTAATCTTTCCACTCGGTTTTATATCTCTTGTAGTTTCATTTTTAGAATTTCATGGGATTTCTATCAATCATAATGCACCAACTACTGTATTATTTAACGATTTAATCAACAGTTTCACACTGCCAATTCCTATTATAGAATTTCGTTATTATATAGATCTCTCAGATAATTCTTTTACTGAATTCTCACATATACCTTATGTCATGTTACTCATTCCACTAGCTTATACGATTTTATCTGTCGTTTTTGGAACTTTGTTCTTTAGTAAAACAAAGAACGAGAACAACGGTAGATTACTTGTCTTTGAAAAAGGAAGAGGGTTCTTCAATTTTGGCGTTGTATTGTGCTTTGCTCTAACGTTCGGAATGTTAGGTGGCGGTATATTTGGCGACTATGATTCTAGATCACTTATTGGCTATTACCTATCTGCAACGATAGGCGGCGTTTTAGCATTCTTTATATTAAAAAAATTAATTCATTTCCGTATGCAGTTTGGCAAATAAAGAAAAGAGCGGACAACAGGTTCGCTCTTTTTTGTTTGCCTTCTTTTTGTTTGGGCATCCTGATAACAGCACATGTAAATGAGGGATGACGATGGATGGAATCTTAATCACGATCTATAGAACGGTTCTAGGCTTTGCCTTTTTGTTGATGCTCATGAGGTTACTTGGAAAAAAACAACTTGGTGAGCTTACTTTTTTTAACTATGCAACAGGCATCGCCATGGGTAATATCATTGGAGACATGGTCGTTCATAAAGAGATCACGGTTTGGGAGAGTTTGGCGTCTCTGAGCTTCTGGGCGTTAGCCGTGTTCGGTATAGAATTTCTAAATCGCCATTCTCCCCTGCTTACAAAACTCACGAAGAGTCAGCCGACAATCGTTATAAAAAAAGGGCAGATTATGCAAAAAGAGCTGAAGCGGATGCAGATGTCGATGGATGATTTATTGATGCTTCTAAGGATCAGTGCGGTCTTTGATATTACGGAAGTAGAGTATGCGGTTATGGAGCCTAACGGACAACTCAGTGTGTTAAAAAAGCCACTTAAAGACTCTGTTACAAAAGAAGATCTTAACCTCCCACCAGAAGCTCCGCAATACTTACCAACGATGTTGATCTCAAACGGTGAAAAAATAGATCAGCCCTTTAAGGAATATAGCTTGTCAGACGACTGGTTGGATCAGCAATTGAAGAGTGCCGGCTATCAAGATGTTAAAGAGGTCTTCTTCGCACAGCTACAAGATGATGGCGAAGTCTTTTTTGTAAAAAAAGAAAAAAGCAGCTGAGATCGATGTCAGCTGCTTTCTTTCCTTATTTCCCTTTTTTTACTTCATGAAGCAGATCTGGGAAGTTGGTGAAAATGCCTGTTACACCCCAATCGATCAGTTTCTGCATCTCTTCTTTTTCATTTACAGTATATGGATGGATCTCTAGACCATTCTGAACGGCTTTCTGTACATACTCACGGTCGATCATATCGCTGTTTGGCCCTATTCCCATCGCATATTGTTTGATGGATTGCACTTCTGCATCCGTTAACTCAGCAGGAGTTGTATACTCTAAAAGCTGAACAAGTTTCACCGACGGGTCGAGCTCGTTCATCTTTAAAAGACTTTCAGAGCTGAACGATTGAACCAAAAGCTTATCTTTATTAATTCCGTACTCATTTACTTCATCTAGAAGCTTTTGTTCCATTCCGGGATAAACTTCAGGTGATTTTGTTTCAATATAATAGTTCACGTTCTTTCCAAATGTCTCGAATACTTCTTTCAATGTTGGTACTTGAAGGCCTTCATAAGCTGCTTTTGCACGTTCTGGATATTTCTCATTGAACCAGCTTCCGGCATCAAGCTGTTTGATCTCTTCAAGTGTATAATCTTTTACTTGTCCTGTTCCGTTCGTTGTACGGTCTAACGTCTCGTCATGCATAGCGATCAACTCGCCGTCTTTTGTCATCTGAAGATCGACTTCAATGTAATCTCCATGCATTTTTTCGCCCATCTTATAAGAAGTGATCGTGTGTTCTGGTGCATAACCAGAAGCTCCTCGATGCGCAACATTTAAGATGTCTTTATGTTTTTCTTTTGCATCAACCACTGAACTATCAGCCCCCATCAATGTAAGACTTAGTGCTAAAGCTCCTATACCCGTTTTTATTAATTTCTTCATCATGTTGCACTCTCCCTTTGTTGTAAGTGAACTACTTTGTCACTGTAACAAGGGAATGTGAACCTGCTTTTGCATTTCTGTAAATCACATGTGAAGTTTTGTATACAAAAAAAGCTCGTCCGAAATGTTCGAACCAGCTTTTGTAAGTGTTATTATTTTTGTTCTAAAAATTTCTTGATCGCAAACGAGACACCACTCTCATCGTTTTCTTTCGTAACAAATGATGCCATCTCTTTTACCTCATCCACAGCATTTCCCATCGCTACAGGAAATCCTGCCACTTCTAACATGGAAACATCATTATAGTTATCACCAATTGCCATCGTATCTTTTAAGGAGATTCCTTTAAGTTCTGCATACCGTTGAACCGCTACACCTTTTTGTGCTTCACTGTTCGTAATCTCTAAGTTGTTATCAGCAGAAGCACTGACTGCTAGAGAATCAACACCCTTTAAATGTTGGGAGGCACGTTGAAGTTTTGCTGTATCACTTGAAAAGGCAAGAAATTTATAGACTTCAATACCATTCTGACTTAAAAGCTTATCAAAATCTCCAACAACACTCACTAATCCTAGGCGGAAACGACGAAGAGCTGCTTTTTGAACATCGTCATCTGTAGCTTCTGGATTGGAAGTTAAAACGATGTCTTTCATTACTTCGTATGCTTTTTCACGATTGTCTGTAAACGTTCCTTTGCTCGTGTAGAGCTCATAATAAATATCTTCTTCGTCTAAAATTTTTTTTATATCTTCGTACTGCTCAAACGTTAACGGGATTGATGAAAGAATCTTCCATCCTTCTGATCGTATCTCTGCACCATTTACGCATATAAGCGGTAGATGAAGATCAGCATCTTCTAGTGTATGTTTTGCTTCATCATAAGAACGGCCTGTTGCGATGACAACATGATGGCCATCGTTTACAGCTTCTTTAATCGTTTCACTGTTCTCTTTTGTGACTTTTAACTGTCTATTAACTAAAGTTCCATCCATATCAATTGCGATTAATTTCATCTAAATCATCCTTTATTGCTTAGTCCATTAGTAAGTTTACCCATAATTGAATGCTTGTTAATCATTATTTGAAGCTTATCAGGTAACAAAAAAAAGAGCTATAGATAGCTCTCCGATTTTACAAATTATTAATCTTTATAGATAAAAGATTGTACAACGTCCGTTACAGCATGGAAAATCTCAACGGCTTGAAAAGAGAGTACAGATAAAGCTGAAACGGAAAATAAACCAATTAGTACAAAACGAACTAAATGAGGCATCTTGTATCTCCTCCTTTTAATTGTGATTATACGCCCACCTTCTCTACAAATCAATTCATAAGGTGTAATATTTACAAAGTAAATTATGACAATATACTACAAAAACGTATAACCGTACAAAACGAAGATAGAAGATAGAACGACCACGATCACATTTAAGTTCAACCAAGCTGCGATAAATGCAGCGGCAGCGCCTATTCCACCATATAAATAATTTTCTGGGTTAATGGTAAACACACCTGGAAAAATGAGAGCACCTAAAATAGCAAAAGGAACGTTCTTCAATATCCCTTGTATCCTCGGATGGAAATGGTTCGTATGAAAGAGAACGAGCGGCAACATCCTAGGAATATAGGTCACGATTCCCATCCCGACTATTACCCATATTAATTGCTCATTCATCTCTCTCATCTCCCTTCATAAAAAACTCGATTGAGACCGCTGCTATCAATGTAGATAGAATGATTCCCCATCCCCCTTTTAAAGTAGGAACCAAAGAGAAGATCGAATTGAATGCGGCTGCACTTGTAGCTAGAGCAATTACTTTCTTGCTCTTTTTTGCAGCAGGTACGAGTAGTGCGATAAACATCGCATAAAGCGCAATCCCCATACTATCTTGAAGTGATTGCGGAAGTCCCGCTCCCATCACATAACCTACCCCTGAAAAGATTACCCAGCAGCTGTATGCAACAATTCCCAATCCAAGCAAATAGCTTCCCGTTATCTTTTTTTCGGGTGAGGTCGCAGCTACAGAAAAAGTCTCATCGGTAATGAAAAAAGCGTAGATCACACGCAGCCATTTGGGATCATCCTCAGCACGCTCCTTGAGAGAAGCACTCATAAGAAGATGCCTGATGTTCATGATGAAGGTAGTCAGAATTAATTCCGCAGCACCACTCATGGCCACAATCATCGATAAGGCGATATATTGGGATGCACCAGCAAACACAATAACACTCATACCAATCGTTTCAAAAAGACTTAACTCTGCCGCTTTAGCAAGCAGACCAAATGTAAACGCAACGGGCATATAACCGATAGCGATCGGCAAACCAGCTTGAACACCCTTCTTCCAGTAAGCAGGTCTTCCATCTTTATGTAAGGCAGGGCTCGGCATCATCTCGTTTTCATCTCCGTCATTGTAAATTGTAAGGGGTCTGTCCCCGGGACAGACCCCTTATCATTACTTCTGTCCTGTAATCGTGCGTAGAATAAGGTCTACACTATCAGAAGCTTTAAACGTGTCCATGTTTTTCTTCATCTGCTCTTGATCAGCTTTAAGATCTTTTAAAGAGGTGATTAATGTTACTTTCGTTAGTTCTTCTTCATAAAGAACATGGCAATAGCCCTGTTTTTCAAAAGATTGCGCATTAAGGATCTGATCCCCTCTGCTCGCTGCTCTTGAAAGCGGGATAAGCAGCATCGGAATCTTGAGCGTCAGCCACTCAAAGATACTGTTCGATCCAGCACGAGAAATCACAAAGTCCGTTGCTGCCACCACATCTGGAAGCTCACTTTGAATATACTCGAACTGTCTGTAGCCTTCTGTATTCTTTAAGCTTTCGTCTACGTTGCCTTTTCCGCAGATGTGTACGATCTGATAAGAACGTAACAACTCTGGCAGCGCTTCACGAAGAGCTTCATTGATCTTACGTGCTCCTAAACTACCGCCCATGATTGTAAGTACAGGAAGATGGCTTCGGAAACCTAAGAAGGACAAACCTTTTTCTCTTGTGCCTTGAAGCAGTTCATCACGAATTGGCGATCCTGTTACGATCGCTTGCCCTGCAGCAAAATGTTTCTTGGCTTCATCAAACGTAACAAAAATCTTAGATGCAAACTTAGATGAGATCTTGTTAGCTAAACCAGGAGTAATATCTGATTCATGGATGTAAACAGGAATCTTACGCATCCATGCAGCGATCACAACAGGTACAGCCACGAATCCTCCTTTGGAGAAAACAGCATCTGGCTTTAATTTTCCGAGCTTAAAATAAGCTTGAGCAACACCAGCTGCCACTTTAAAAGGATCTTTTATATTTTTTAAGTCAAAATAACGACGCAATTTCCCACTCGATATGCCGTGATAAGGCACATTCGTCCCATCTTGGATCAAACTTTTCTCTATACCATCAACAGAACCGATATAATTCAGGTCCCATCCCATCTTCTCTAACTTAGGTATCAGTGCTAGATGCGGTGTTACGTGTCCTGCTGAACCACCGCCAGTTAAAACTAACTTCTTCAAACAGCATTCCTCACTTCTTTTATATCCGTTATGTGTACGTAAAAACGGATGTTATCTTATCGCCATTTTAATATATGTAGCCCAAAAAAGAAAATGGCATATGAGTGATAATTGTTAGTTTATTCTGATTGTGTATCACATTTTTGTATTTGGTTTGTAAGTTTCACGAGTTTGGTTAGGGCAATTCTTTTTATAGCCATAATAGACGCCTCTTCGGCTTTAAAAGAAATCACACCTCACACCAACAGGGGTATATGTCCAACGAATTCTAGAAATTCAGTAATTAATCCTAGAAATTTCGGACTTATTCCAGCGAGTTTGAGCGATAATCCGGCGAGTTCTGATCACATATCGGCGAGATGACATAACTCGACAAACTCTAGACGCTATATACCCTTAACCTCAACAAAAAAAACGGCCCTCAAGACCGTTTTTCACATCATCATATCACTCATACAGAGCTTTTCTCTTTTTTGCGGGCTGGAGGTACATGAATCGCTTTCCCGCTCGCGTTTTCAATCGCTTCAAGCCATGCTTCGTTCAAAGCTGGATGCGCATATACCGGGTAAGCCAGATCTTCTTCACGTGCTACCATCTCTAGTGCGAACGTTCCTGCTTGAATCATTTCGACAGCACCAGCTCCCATCATATGAATACCAAGCACAACATCGCTTTTTGCGTCCATCACCAGCTTAGATAAACCTTCTTTTTGACCAAGAATAGAAGCAAAGCCATTGCCACTCATGGAAAACTGCCCTGTCTTTACTTCATAGCCTTCCGCTAGAGCCTGATCCTCTGTCAGACCGACTGAAGCAATTGGCGGATTCGTGTGCACCACATAAGGAACAAGACTTAAATTGAACGCTGACTGCAATCCTGCCATATGTTCAGCTGCCGTCTTTCCTTGCTTGATCGCTTTTGAAGCTAACTTCATTCCAATTGTGCAGTCGCCTGCTGCGTAAATGTTAGATACTGAACTTTGGCTGTGCTCGTTTACGATTATAAAACCATTCTCATCTCGTTCTAACGAAATTACATCAAGACCAAGTCCATCTACATTGGAGGAATAGCCAGCTGCATACAGTACATGAGAAGTCTCAACAGAAACTTTTTCAGCGCCATCTTTGTTCAACGTAACAGTTACTATACCATCCGTTTCCTCAGCGCCATCCCATGTATGATTCTTGAATACTTTTATCTTATTTTTCTTTAATACACGTTGCAGTTCTTTTTCGATGCTAGCGTCTAAACCAAATCCTTCGGCCGGAACAACTATACTTACTTCACTACCGAGCTGTCTGTATGCCATTGCAGCCTCTAGAGCGAAGTAGTCTTCACCATAGATTAGCAGAGATTTCGGAACCTTGTTCATCTCCCACAACGTATGCGGTGTCATCACTCGTTTTGATAGAGTCCCCTGTTTTGGCAATAAGGGTGAACTTCCTGTAGCGATTAGCGCGTGCTCAAATTCGTACATCTCAAAATGATGGCCTGAATCAATTCCTATTCTCTCACTGGACATAAAAGATGCTGTACCCGTTAAATGCTCAATTTTGTTTGCTTTTATCAGGGCTTCTACTCCCTTTTGCAGTCCAGTTACGACCGAAGAATAATAGTTTGAGAAGGTTTCATACTCAAAACTAGCTTCTGAAACGGAAATCCCCATATTCTTATACTGAGAAAGGCTAGAAAAGTTAGAAGCAGACTGTGTAAGGCTCTTTGAAGGAATACATCCTTTATGAAGGCAAACACCGCCCAACTTTTCTTTTTCGATCAACGTAACTTCCATTCCTAGCTGTGCCGCACGGATTGCAGCATGATATCCGCCTGGTCCGCCTCCGATAATAACGAGTTGTCGTTTTGTAGCAAAATCACCTACAACCATCTATATCAGCTCCAGTGTCATGAAGTAAGGATTCTCAATGAGTTCTTTTACGCGGTTCGTGAACATGACAGCTGTTGCGCCGTCTGCAACCCGGTGGTCAAACGACATCGATACGTTCATCATGGAACGAATCACGATCTCGTCTCCAATCACTACAGGCGTTTTCTTTGTTTTATGAAAAGCCATAAGCGCAACTTCAGGATGGTTGATGATCGGAGTGGCCGCGATTGAGCCGAGCGGACCAACGTTTGAAATCGTAAACGTGCTTCCTGTCAGATCAGAACCTTTCAGCTTGTTCGTCTTAGCACGTGTGATCTTATCTTTCATGTCAACGGCAATGTCGCGTATATTTCTCTGTTCGACTTTTTGGATCACCGGTACGATCAAACCTTCATCAGAGTCCGTGGCGATGCCAATATTCACGTTTCTCTCAAGACGAATAACTTCTTTTTCTTCATCCAACTTCGCGTTGAAGATCGGGAAATCTTTTAATGCAATCTGAATCGCTTTTACGAAAAAAGCTGCAACAGACACGTTCATGCCTCGCTTGTTATCAGGGTCCATCGTTTTTAGCTGCTTCTTCAGATCCATAACAGCTGTTACATCGATCTCTTCAAAATGAGTAACGTGCGGAATCGTAGCAAGAGATTGAACCATTTTCTTCGCGATCTGCTTTCTGCGCCCTTGAAAAGGAATCTCTTTCGGTTCACTTGTAGAAAACACTTGAGTGGAAGTACTATCCTTTTCTTGTAAGGAATCCTCTCGTGCTTCTACCGTTTTTGATGCTGAAGGCTGATCAATAAAGTGATAAACATCTTGATCTGTCACACGTCCACCAGGTCCTGTACCCATGATTTGTTCGATATCCACACCATTTTCACGTGCGATTTTTCTTGTATAAGGAGCAGCTAGAACACGTTTGTTCAGTGTGGCTATACCGCCAGCAAAGGCAGTGTGACTTGGTGCATTAACAATTTTATCAACGACCGGCTGATCTTTGTTTTCTGGAGCGTCATCCACTTTTGGGGAAGACGGAGCAGAAGCAGCATCAATCGTTAAAATGACAGATCCTACAGTTACGACATCTCCCTCTTTTACCTTGATGTCTTTTATCGTTCCGGCTGCTGGCGAAGGAAGTTCGGCCGTGACTTTATCTGTTTGAACCTCTACTAAAGGCTGATCAACTTTAACAGAGTCTCCGGCTTTAACAAAAAAGTGTATGACTTCTCCTTCGTGCATTCCTTCACCGATATCATGCAATTTTACTTCAACCACTCACACTCACCTCCTAAAATTGCGTTACTTTTTCAATAGCTTGAACAACTCGATCTGCGCTTGGCAAATAGTGATCTTCAAGTGCAAACATTGGAACCGGTGTATCAAAACCTGTTACGCGCTCGATCGGAGCTTTCATGTAAAGGAAAGAAGTATCATTGATTAACGACATGATCGTTTCTCCAAGTCCACCGGTTCCCGGTGCTTCGTGAACAATAACTGCACGACCCGTTTTTTGCACACTCTCTGCGATCATTTCTTTATCTAACGGATATAGGGTACGGAGGTCGATCACGTCACACTTAATCCCTTTTTCTTCTGCTGATTTTGCAGCTTTCATAACAACTTCAATCATCGCCCCATAAGCAAAAATCGTTACATCGTTACCTTCTTGAAGGCGAGCTGCCTTTCCAAGTGGAACATTGTACTTTCCTTCAGGCACATCCATCTTCGTACTTCTATAACAGCGCATCGGCTCTAAAAAAAGAACCGGATCAGGATCTTCGATTGCTGAAACAAGCATCCCTTTTGCATCATACGGATTAGAAGGCACTACAACCTTCATTCCAGGCATCCCTGTAAATAATGCTTCAACAGAATCAGAGTGTATTTCAGGTGCACGCACGCCTGCTCCAAACGGGGCACGAATGACCATCGGTACTGTAAAATGTCCAAGTGTTCTCGCACGAATTCGAGACGCATGAGTCATAATCTGATTAAACGCGGGATAGATGAATCCAAGAAACTGCATCTCGGCGATCGGTTTAAAACCGTTCATCGCAAGTCCGATAGACGTACCGATAATACCTGATTCAGCAAGCGGTGTATCAATCACTCGGTTCTCTCCAAATTCAGCAACAAGACCATCTGTTGCTCGGAACACTCCGCCGTTCTGTCCGACATCTTCACCAAGCACGATCACGTTCTCCTGCTCTTTCATCATTACTCTCATACCGTCTGTTACAGCTTGAACCATCGTTAATTTTTTCGTATCAACTGCCGTTGTCATTAGCGATCACCTCTTGAATGAGCGTATGCTTCTTTTTGGCTTTCGATCGGCCAAGGATTCTCTGCAAACACATGATCAAACACGTCATTATAATGCGGTGCTTGTATTTCTTCCATCTCTTTCACTGCTGCTTCGATCTCAAGCGTTAGTGATTCTTGAAGGTCAGCTGCCCATTTCTCATCCCACATGTTTTCGTTCTTCATAAATCGCTCAAGTCTAAGAATCGGATCTGTCGTTTCGCGGCGATTTACAGACTCTTCTTGGTTTCGATATTTGGAAGGATCATCTGCTGTTGTATGAGCTCCATAACGCCACGTTACAGCTTCAATCAACGTTGGTCCTTCTCCTTTTCTTGCGCGCTCGACTGCTGTACGTGTGTGGAAATAGACGGCGAATACATCATTTCCATCTAATCGAACGCCTTCCATCTCATACGCTACTGCTTTTTGAGCGATCGTTTTACTTTTCATCTGTTTTTCAATCGGTACAGAAATGGCGAATCCGTTATTTTGATTAAAGAAAACTACAGGAGCATTGAATACGCTCGCAAAGTTTAAGCCTTCGTGAAAATCACCTTCTGATGTAGCTCCATCTCCAAAGTAAACGATAGAAGCACGATCTGTACCTTTTAACTTTTCAGCCCAAGCTGCACCTGTTGCATGAAGAAGCTGTGATGCGATCGGAACTGCTGGAGGGAAAATATTCTTTCCTTCCGGAGGGATACATCCTTCTTGGCGGCCTTTCCAGTAAAGAAAAAGCGTTTTTAGAGAATGACCAAATGTCATCGTTGCCGCGTGATCTCGATAAGTCGGGAACATCCAATCGCCTTCACCCATTGCCATTGCGCTTCCGATCTGGGATGCTTCTTGCCCTTCAAAAGGAACGTACGTACCGATTCGTCCTTGACGCTGCAGGTTTACCCCTTTACGATCAAAAAGTCTGGAACGAAGCATCTTTGTGTAAAGCTCTTTCGTTAGTTCCTCTGTGATCTCACCGCGGTATGTTTCATCATTCCACTCACCGTTCTCGTTAATGATCTGCATCTTTGGAAATAACTTTTCCATGGATAGAATCCCTCCTTAGTTTCGAACTTGCCATTTTGGTCTTCGGTTGTGAGCGAAAAAGCTGTTTCGTTTCGAACGAGCTGCCAGTTTTTCCTCACAGAAAAGATTTGCTGCTTCCATCGTTGATATCTGGTTTTTCGTGCTCTCACTATAAATCTGTATAAGACTGTCATAGATTGCTCTTGTTTTCGTCAATACACGCGCTTTATTCGGTCCGTAAAGCTCATCAGCCACCTGGATAAGCCCTCCTGCGTTTACAATATAATCAGGGCCGTATAGAATTCCTTTTTGTTGCAGATAAAGCCCATGTTTATCTTCTAAAAGCTGATTGTTGGCACTACCTACGATCGCTTTAACTTTCAACTGTTCAATCGTCTCATCGTGAATGATTCCGCCAAGTGCGCATGGTATGAAGATGTCAGCATCGACCCCGTAGATATCGCTTCCTTCGACTACTTCCACATTACCGGGTAGAAGCTCTGCTCGCTCTTGAATCATCTTTAACGCTTTTTCGTTAATATCCGTAACATAGATTTGTGCACTTGCAGCGAGCAGTTGTTCTGCGACCTTAAAACCTACTTTTCCTAAACCTTGTATCGAGTAGGACTTCCCTGCTAGTTCATCGGTTCCTTCTAGTGTTTGAATGGTAGCTTGAAGGCCATATATGACTCCTTGTGCAGTTGGAACCGAAGAGTCGCCGCTACCGCCATATTCCTCAGGTACTCCGACGATACAATTCGTTTCTTTTAACGCGTGAACAAAATCATCAGGCGTCGTCCCCATATCAGTTCCGGTATAAAAGCGACCGTTTAAAGAATCCACAAACTGTCCGAAGGCTCGAAACAATTCTGGTGTACGATCTGTCGTGGGGTCTCCGATAATGACTGATTTCCCCCCACCGAAGTCCACATCCGCACCTGCGCATTTGTATGTCATACCTTTTGACAGTCTCAGAACATCCTCAAGTGCCTCATCCACCGATCCGTACGGTCTCATTCGGCATCCGCCGAGTGCAGGTCCTAATGTTGTGTTATGTATAGCGATAATTGCCTTGAGACCTGTTGATGGATCGTTACAAAAAACAACTTGCTCATGCTGTGATATTTTTTCAAACATGTGTAAATCCCCCTAGTATGTCTCGTTACTCTATTTCTTTTTCACTTTGCTGCTTTAAAGTGTAAGCGCTTTCATTAATCTACAAAAAAATATTAAGCCTTCATCTCTTTAATTTTTTGTGAGATCGCTTCTCTAGGCAGGATATATTGTGTTACTTCTCCTTCACCTGCAATTGCCTTACCGTTATAAACCGTCACATCGCATATAACAGCTTTTCCTTTTACTTCTCTTAACGTTGCCGTTACAGTAAGCTTAGCGCCTTCTGGTGTCGGAGCCATATGCTTGGCTGCAACTCCTCCGCCGATTCCTTCTTCATGCTCTTCAAGATATGGCAATATAATCTGTCTCGCTGCCCATTCCATATGATAGACCATGCTAACCGTTGAATAGGCTGGGTGGACAAGCTTTCCTTCAAATTGAGCAAACATATTGGGTGTAACGGTAGCTTTGATGGTCGCACTTTGACCGACCTTCATGCCTGATTTCATGCACACACCTCATATCTTCCATCTAATTTATATAACGTTTTCTTAACGTAATCATAACATTTTGTGTGATATCCGGTCAATGAATCCCCAGAATTGTTTGATTTGTAAGAAATATGAAAAATGTGCGAAAATGGCATTGGAGGTGTTTATTAAATGGGTGATTGTATATTTTGCAATCCAATGAATTTTCCTGAGCAAAAAATAGTGTTTGAGAATGAAAGCTGCTACTTTCTGCAAAGTCCGAAAGCACAGGATATATTAGAAGGGGCAGGATTAATTATTCCAAAAGCTCATAAACAAACGGTATTCGATTTAAGTGAAAAAGAATGGACAGATACATATGAATTGATGCAAGATGCAAAAAGATTGCTAGACTCAGAGTTTGCACCTAATGGGTACAGCACGGGCTGGAACGTAAATCCAGTAGGTGGACAGAGCATACCTCACGCTCATTTCCATATCATCCCTCGCTTTAATGACGAGCCATTTGCAGGCAGAGGCATTCGTTCGTGGATCAAGTCTGAAGAAAACCGCAGGCCTGGCAGGGTAAGTAAGGTTTTATAAAGAGCTGATATCTACCATTCCTTTAATTATGTGATTTTGACCCTACCGCACAAAAAAGCTGATACAGCACACGCTATATCAGCTTTAACCTTATCATTTCCGCAATACATCTAATACTTCGTTGATTTTCGCATGATCTTCAGGAGTGTCATCCACGTGCTTCCACAAAACATCTCTATTCTGATCAAACAACCATGAACTTCCTTGAATGTTCACATCTTGATTTTTCACTGCGCTTAAAAAATGCTTTCTTTCCTTCTTATCTTTAGGCACAATGTCACTTATCTTTACTTCACCTTTTAAAAGATCCGCACCTACAGACAGCATGCTTTTCACTGTCGTCATGTGATGGTTCCCCATCTCCTCATATAGGTCTAGCTCAGGATCACCATAGATTTCAAACGGAAATGGACCATGTACATTCATAAATTCTTGAATCTGATCACGATTTGCTGGTGCTACGACAACTACTTCAACACCTAAACGTTCAAACTCCTCAAATGACTCACGCAACTGCGTGAGGAAATCTTGATAGTATGGTCAGCCAAGGTGTCTGACTAACACAACGAATGTTTTATTATCACCGAACAACTCATCTAGCTTTACAGATTTTGAACCTTCAATGGATAGCACTTCCTGATCTAGTTTCATCATGATCTCCTCCTCGTATTATACGTTCGGGTATTCCTGCGAAAGAGGGTGAAGCATGATCTCATCAACGACCATGTGTTTTGGTGCGCTCGCCATGTATGCTACAGCTTCTGCGATATCATCTACTTTTAGCCAATCTTCTTTAAAATCAAGACCTTGTTCAGAATCAGCAAAGTACGTATCGATCGCTCCTGGATTCACAGTACCTACACGAACGCCAAATTCTCTCAGTTCTTGTGCAAGAGACCCCGAAAATCCTTGAACCGCGTACTTTGTAGCTGTATAGACAGAGCCGTTAGCAATCGTTCTGCGACCCACATCTGATGAAATCGTGATAATCGTTCCTTCTTTTCGCTCTTTCATATGTGGAACAACCGCTGTACTACATAAGAATACACCTTGTACGTTGACTTCAAACATTTTTTGAAAGTCTGCTAATGAATGTTCTTCTGCCAATTTAAACTGGCCGATGCCAGCATTGTTTACTAGAATATCAATGTTTCCGAACGTTTCAAACGCTTGTTTAAATAATTCCGCTACGTCCGCTTCTTTCGTCACATCTGCTTTTATAGCAAGAACATCGAAACCTTTAGCTTTTAGCTCTTCTCCCGTTTTGAAGATACCATCAGACGAACCAACGATCGCTAATTTTGCTCCTAATGTTCCTAACTTTTCTGCTATAGCTTTACCACACCCGCGAGTAGCTCCTGTTACTACTGCAATCTTATCTTTTAACATCATTCATTCTTCCCTTCACTTCTGTATTTCACAAATTCTATTATTAACACAAAAAAGGCGCAAAACCAATTCAGGTCCGCGCCTTTCTCATTTTATTAGCTTTTTCTCAAGTCTGTTTTAGCATGTATTTTGCTTTATATGAAAGTAGTTGATCTCCGTTTCAGACGCTCGCTTTCCGGGGGGCGTGCGGTGAGCCACCTCGGCACTTTGCGCCCTTAGGTGTCTCACCTGTCCCGCTACAGTGGCTAACCCCTCGAGGTCAAAAGTTAAATGGTTTAAAAGGTAAAGTGCACCTTCCAATCCATTCACCTTTTGCTTGTCGGGGCTGAACGAGCCACTTCCACTTTCAAACTGTCCCGCTGATCCCCCAGGAGTCTCGCATCTTACACTCCAATCAACTTGTCAATGATGCCTTTAAAAATACCCAAAAGGCACAATCTCTGAGACAAGAAGCTTTTTTATCGTTAGCAAAAAGTATATTTTTAAAAAAGTCCAAGCATGTTAACGAATACGATGATGATGACAACAGGAACGACATAACGGATCAGCATGAGCCAAAGCGCAAAGCCTTTTACCGAAACAGAGGAACCTGCTCTAAACTCTTGAAGAAGCATCTCTCTAGGATAACGATAGCCTACGAATAACGCGATGAATAACGCACCTAAAGGAAGCAGGATATTACTTACTAAATAGTCGAGTTGATCAAAGATAATCTTGTCGAAAAGCGTGAAATCTGACCATACGCCATAAGACAATGTAGATGGTATTCCGAATGCAAAGATAAGGATCCCAATGATCCATGACCATTTTGCACGGTTCTCTAGTTCACCCTTTGTGATTGATGCAACGATGATCTCTAACATCGAGAAAGCTGATGTAAGGGTCGCAAACAAGAACAATGCTAAGAACACGATAAAGAATAATTGTCCGAAAACGATCTGATCAAATACAGCAGGAAGTACAACGAACAGCAATCCAGGTCCTTCTGTTGGCTCTAGACCTAATGAAAATACACCCGGGAAGATCGCTAACCCTGCTAATAAGGAAATCAAGACGTTCAGCAATACGATCGTTGTTGCTGATTTTGTAAGACTTTCTTTTTTACTCAAATAAGAGCTGTACGTTACCATTACAGAGATACCTACACTTAATGAGAAGAAAGACTGACCTAATGCAAATAGGATATCGTCTCCACCAATCTTAGAAAAGTCAGGAAACAAGAAGAATTTTACGCCTTCCATCGCATTATCAAGTGTAAGAGAACGAATGATCAATACAGCAAACAAAACAAAAAGAGCTGGCATCATAATTTGGTTTGCTTTTTCAATACCGTTCTTAATTCCGCGGCTTACAACGAAAATCGTGATCATCATAAAGATGAACTGAGAAATCAAAACCGGCCATGTACTCGAGATTGACTGGCCAAACATTTGACTAAAGTCATGATTAAAGAAGTCCCCGGAAAAACTTTTACCAAGGTAGAGAACAATCCATCCTCCGATTACACTGTAAAAAGATAATAAGATAAATGCTGTCGCTACACCCATTCTGCCTAGCCATGGCCATGCAGAACCTGGCGCGATCTTTCGATAAGCGGAAACCGCCTCTTTTTGTGCACCACGACCGATAACAAACTCAGCCATTAAAAGCGGAAAACCGATTAGAAACGTAAACAATAAAAAGAGAAGGAAAAAGGCTCCCCCGCCACTAGTACCTGCGACATAAGGAAATTTCCAAATCGCACCGAGTCCGATTGCTGATCCTGCTGCAGCTAGAATAAAGGCTAACTTTGACGTCCACTGGTCTTGCTGATTCATAATTACATACACCCTCCTGTTACTATTACTACTGAATTAAATAAAACGATTGTTTAACATACTTACTGCTTCTCTTGCTTCATTCATCATGGTCTCTAGCAGATCTTTTACGCTCGGTACATCTGAAATCGCACCCGCGATCTGACCGCTATTAATAAAACCGTTCTCCAAGTCCCCTTTTACAGCTCCTAAAATATGATGATCTTCTGAGGTGTGTGTCATAAACTCTTCAGGTGAGACGCCATTTTTTTCAAGTTGAATCAACTTTTGAGCATAAGGTGTATCATAAATTCTTCTGATCTTTCCAGCTGAGCGGCCAACGATTAACGTTTTGGTATCATCTGCCTCTACTAAGGAAGTTTTGTATCTATCATGAAAAGGAGCTTCCTTTGTAGCAATGAATCGAGTTCCCATTTGAACACCTTGTGCACCTAGTGCAAAGGCTGCTGCCATACCGCTACCATCAGCAATACCTCCAGCGGCGATGACCGGGATCTGTACGCTTTTGGATACTTGCGGCAACAGGACCATGGTCGTTGTCTCGTAAGGTGAGTTAAGTCCCGCAGCTTCATAGCCTTCAGCTACTAACAGGTCTGCCCCTGCTGCTTCTGCTTTTTTGGCATGATAAACAGAAGCCACTACACAGATAACCTTTAAGCCGTGTTCCTTTAGTTTCGGTATGTAAGGCGCTGGATTGCCTGCAGATAAGGAAACAACTTCCACTTTATACTTGATCAGAAGTCTAAGAATTTCTTTTACATTTGATGCAACGGTTAAAGGTACATTAACAGCAAATGGCCTGTCTGTCATCCCCTTTGTTGCAATTATCAAATTTTCTACCTCTTCAGGTGACATCGTACCAGCACCGATCGTGCCTAATCCACCTGCATTCGATATCGCAGAAGCCAGTTCTGCATTACTAACATTTCCCATCCCGCCTTGAAGGATCGGATACTGAATGTTTAACAATTCACAGATGGAATTCAATTTCTCCACTTCCCATTCTAACCTTTGTTATACTGAACCTATAACCTGTTTCAAGGGAGGCTCATTATGAAATACACGTTTAATGGTAAAACACCAGATGTTCATGAAAGCGCTTTTATTGCGCCCGGGGTCCACTTGATTGGCGACGTTACAGTAGAAGAAGGAGCAAGCATCTGGTTTAACTCCGTTCTTCGAGGTGATGAAGGACCAATCTCCATCGGTAAAAAGACAAACGTTCAAGACAATTGCACATTACACCTCTATGAAGGGTACCCTCTCATTCTAGAAGATGAGGTATCGATCGGTCACAACGTCATCCTGCACGGATGTACGATAAAAAAAGGTGCACTCGTTGGTATGGGTTCTACCATTCTTGATGGTGTAGAAATTGGTGAACAAGCCTTCATCGGTGCAAATACACTAATTCCTCCAGGCAAAAAAATACCGCCACGTGTCATGGTCATGGGTTCACCCGGTAAAATCATACGCGAGTTGAACGACGATGATCTAAAGCTGATTCAGCTTACGATCGACACGTATTATGAAAAAGGTAAGCAGTTCCGTGATGAATTAAAATAATAGTAGAAAAGCACTTTCGTATGATAGATGGCGAAAGTGCTTTTTAATTTGCTAGATTTATCAGATTGTTTTATTACCGGTTCTCTTGAATAAGAGGATGATTAAGAGCATCAAACTCTGTATCTTTCTTTAGATCGTTTCCATCCGAATATATGCTTTCAAAGAAACGACTTGCAGGTCCTGCTAGTGCTCGATAATAATCACTAAAGAGGGAAGCTGCATGATCACCTAGCCATTCTGCATGAAGTAACTCTTTTGGAAGACCTGGATCGATGAATAAGAACTTACGGTATTCGTGAACAAGCTTTGTGCGCTCTACAAAGCATTCTCCGTCAGTCATCTCACCTTTTTCAATCTTATTCTTATCGATCACATATTTTTGAGAATACGTTACGATGAACTCGTTGTATTTCTCATTGATGTCATTCAGATCCCAACACTCAGAAACTAGCTTTTCATTTTCATTCGGCCCATTGTAAACGGCTGTAAACGAATGAACATAATCTTTGATCTCATATTTATCAATCATAGATTGAATCTGCTCAGAGTATGCGTGCGGTGAGATCCAAAAGCTGTTAGCAAGGAGACCAAATCCGCTCCACACCAGTTCTTTTCGGAGCTCATCACGAATGCTTCTTTTCTCTTCAGGAATCGTATAGGTGAACATCATCCATTCACCGTTCCACGGTTCTTGTTGCGCATTAAAGATTCTCTTTGCCGCTTCATCCATCCTCTTTTTTCCGCGTTCGGTTAAGAAATAATAACTTTTGTTCCCTTGTTTTCTAGCTGCGATCCAGCCTTGCTTATTCATTCTCGATATCGCTGCTCTTACGGCTTGTTCATTGTGTCCAAACTCTTCTAACAATCGAATCAAGCTGCCGATCCATATCTCACTGCCATAATGCCGGATATAGTCTCCGTATAATGTGAATATCATGGAGCGTGTGTTTAAACTATTCTGCATGTTCATACCCTCATTTGTACCTGTTATTGTCTGTACAATCCTACCATAAAGAAAACGTGACTGACATCAACTTTTACGGCATTCTTAGTTCACCTCGTCGAAAGCATTGTGCTAACAAGTTAAACTCTATGATAGTTAAATTATAGAGACAGAAACAAGTTACTCTCCCTTAAATACAGGCGGTCTTTTTTCTCCAAATGCAACAAGCGCTTCCATTCGGTCCTTTGTAGGAATCGTTACTTCGTATGCTTTCGCCTCAATCGCAAGTCCTGTCTGCAGATCAACTTCCGTTCCATGCTTAATCGCATACTTGGCTTGCTGAACGGCTACTGGTCCGTTCTTCATGATAAGACCTGCATAATTTTCACAAACAGCCATCAATTCTTCTTTTGAAGTCACTTGGTTTAAGATGCCGTATGAAAAAGCTTCTTCAGCCATCATCTTTTTCGCTGTTAAAATCAGTTCCATTGCTTTTGCTTGACCGATCAGTCTCGGAAGACGCTGAGTACCTCCTGCACCTGGAATGATCGCCCAACTAAGTTCTGTCAGACCCATGGACGCTTCTCTTACAGAAACCCGAAGATCACATGCAAGAGCTAACTCGAAACCACCGCCAAAAGCATGACCATTGATGGCACAGATCGTAGGCTGCGGCAACGCTTCAACGCTCGAAAACACATCGCGGATCTTGCGTACATTTCTTCTTACTTCTGATTCACTCAACGTGCGGCGCTCTTTTAGATCAGCTCCTGCACTGAATGCTTTTTCCCCTGCACCTGTAAAAATTACAACACGAACATCATGGTTGTGATGAATATCTTCCACGACCTCTTCAAGCTCTTTTAACGTTGAAAAGTTAAAGCAGTTCAGTACTTCTGGACGATTTAAGGTTACATAGGCAACATAATCTTTTACTTCGTATAAAATAGCACTCATGTTAAATGACCCTCCTATTCATTGATCGCTTCAACTACGGAAGCTATACCTTGACCAACACCAATACACATGGTTGCTAGACCGTAGCGCGATCCTTGCTTCTTCATTTCGTGAATGAGCGTTGTTAAAATGCGCGCACCACTCGCTCCAAGTGGATGACCGAATGCAATCGCACCGCCGTTTACGTTCACTTTGCTAGAATCTAGTCCCAACTCTCTCATACATGCTAGCGATTGTGACGCAAAAGCCTCATTCAACTCCACCAAATCTAGATCAGCAATAGAGAGACCTGCTCGCTTCAATGCTTTTTTGGAAGCTTCGATGGGTCCTACACCCATTATAGCCGGCTCAAGACCTGCAACACCGGATGAAATATAGCGAGCTAAAGGTTTTAACCCTAACTGGTCCGCTTTTTCGCGGCTCATCAACAGTAAAGCCGAAGCGCCATCATTGACCCCAGACGCATTTCCAGCTGTCACGCTTCCGTTTTTAAACAACGGTTTAAGTGTTCCTAGCTTTTCAAGCGATGTTTCAGGACGCGGGTGTTCATCTTCTGTCATCCACGTCTCGTTTCCTTTTCGGTCTACTATCCTCACTGGAACGACCTCTTCTTTAAATCGGTACTGACCGATAGCTTCTTTTGCTTTCTGTTGAGAATCATATGCGAACTGATCTTGTTCTTCTCTTGTAATTCCATATTTCTTTGCTACGTTCTCTGCAGTTTCAGGCATAGAATCTGTACCGAACTTTTCATGTAGAAGCGGATTCACGAAACGCCATCCGATCGTTGTATCAACCATTTTCATATCACCACGAGGATAGTCGACTTCAGGCTTCCCCATTACAAGTGGTGCGCGTGTCATACTCTCCGTTCCACCCGCGATAAAGATATCCCCTTCTCCTGCCAAGATGGCTCTCGCGCCGTAAATGACCGCATCCATACCAGATCCACATAAACGGTTGATGGTCGTTCCCCCTACTTCAACAGGAAGTCCTGCGAGTAATGCGGACATTCTTGCCACGTTACGATTATCTTCTCCCGCACCGTTTGCGTTTCCGAATATCACTTCTTCGATCTCTGCAACAGGAACTTCAGGGTTTCTTTCAACAAGCGCTTTGATTACTACTGCACCTAGATCATCAGGGCGAACCGTTTTAAGTCCACCTTTGTATCGTCCTATAGGCGTCCGGACTGCATCAATGATTACGACCTCTCTCATTTACTTTTTCACCCCGTTATCTTCCGTGGTGTAGTCGTATACCCCTTTACCTGACTTTCGGCCAAGTCTTCCTGCTTTTACATACTTCACTAAAAGTGGTGCCGGACGATATTTTTCACCTAACGTTTTATGAAGATAGTTTAAGTTATTCAATCGTGTATCAAGACCGACTAAATCGCCAAGTTCAAACGGCCCCATCGGAAAATTCAAACCAAGTTTAATCGCTTTGTCGATGTCTTCTGGCGTACCAACGCCTTCTTGTAGCATATAGAATGCTTCATTCCCGATCATAGCTGAAATTCGGCTTGTAACGAACCCTGGAAATTCGTTAACGGTCACCGTTTCTTTCCCCATCTTCACTGCTGCTTCCTTGGCAAGCTCGACCGTTTCATCGTTTGTTTCATGTCCGCGAACGATCTCAACGAGTGGCATTCTATGCACCGGGTTAAAGAAATGCATGGCGATTACTTTTTCAGGACGTTTCGTAAAAGAACCAATTTCTGTCGGACTCATCGTTGAAGTGTTTGTCGCTAGCACACAATGTTCAGGTGCACAACGGTCTAGTTCTTCAAAAACAGCACGCTTGATCTCTATGTTTTCTGGAACAGCTTCGATCACAAGGTCTGCACCGCTAACGGCTGCTGATAGATTCGTAGCATACGAAAGTCTTTCTTTCGCTTCCTCAGCCATACTTTGTGATAACTTTCCACGAGATACTGCTTTTGAAAAAATAGAATCGATCTCTTTTTTTGCATTTTGTAGTTGTTCTTCTTTTACATCAACGAGCTGAACATCAAAACCCCCGACTGCGCTCACATAGGCGATTCCTCTTCCCATAACACCAGATCCGATGACTACAGCATTTTGTAACAATAGTCTCTCCTGCCTTTCTTTTAAACAAGTGTTTAATGTTTTGTATGCAATACTGCTTTTGAAGGAGGTTAATTTCCGCTGCAAGGCTCGCTATCCGCAGGGTGTGCGGTGAGCCCATTCGCTCCAATTAACTATTCAAAGAAGTAATAATTAAAATCTACTCAGCAGCATAATTCTTGTATAAAAAGCGAGCACTATGGCCCGCTTTTCCTTTTGTTTGTCTTTTATAGAAGCTTACAAAGATTGTTGCTGCATTGACATGTTGATTGAAGTGTAAGATGCGAGACTCCTGCGGGACAAGCGGTCAGGTGAGACCCTTAAAGGCGCATTGCGGCAAGGGGCTCACCGATTGCCCCGCGGAAAGGGAGCACCTGTAACGGAAATCAACTACTTCCAAGAGCAACAAAGCATTATTACAGATTAAAAGGATTCAATGGACGTGATCCTGTATAGGATACGACGCTCTTTGTTTCTGAATAAAGATCAAGTGTCTCGATGCATAGCTCGCGGCCGAAACCGGATTGCTTGTAGCCACCGAACGGTGTTCCCGGGAATGCAGAGAACGGTGAGTTAATCATAATTGTTCCAGCTTGAATCATGCCCGCTACTCGCGTTGCTTTTGCGTGATCTCTCGTCCAAATTGCTGCTGCAAGACCGAAGTCAGTATTGTTTGCTAGTTTCACAGCTTCTTTTTCGTCCTTAAACGTAGACACCACGACAACCGGTCCGAAGATTTCTTCTTTAACTACTTTCATGTCTTCATTTACATCTGTGATGATCGTTGGAAGGTACCAGTGGCCGTTTTCAAAGCCATCCACTTTTGCACGTCCACCGCCTAGAAGGATTGTTGCTCCTTCTTCTTCAGCCGATTTTACGTAGCCGTCGATTACTTCCAGCTGACGATCTGAAATGATCGCCCCAACATGTGTACCTTGATCGAGCGGATTACCAAGTACAAGTTTTTTCGCTTTTTCAACGAACTTTTCCATGAACGCGTCATAGATACTTTCCTCGATATACAGACGAGAACGTGCTTCACAAGATTGCCCTGTGTTATAGAAAATACCGAATAACGAGCCGTCAACTGCTGCATCAAGATCTGTATCCGCAAATACTAAGTTAGGAGATTTTCCGCCTAGTTCAAGCGTTACACGTTTTAGTGTTTGAGATGCTTTTGCCATAATGTCTTTTCCTGTTCCTGTTTCACCAGTGAACGCTACTTTATCAACACCCTCGTGTTCAGCAAGGTACGAACCAACTGTAGCTCCGTCACCTGTAATGATGTTTACAACACCTTCAGGAACACCTGCTTCATGGCAGATCTCTGTCATTACGATCGCTGTTAATGGCGTTAAGCTCGCAGGTTTTAAAATGACCGAACAGCCCGTTGCGATTGCTGGTGCGATTTTCCACGCTGCCATCATCATCGGGTAGTTCCAAGGAATAATCTGTGCACAAACGCCTAGAGGCTCTTTTAGCGTGTAGTTCATGAACGGTCCTGGCATTGGGTTTACAGCACCGCGGTGGCTTACGATTGCACCCGCATAGAACTCAAAGTCCTCGATCGCTTGCATGACTTGCCCTTGTGCAGCACTTAATGATTTACCGCTATTTAAAATTTCAAGCTCAACAAGTTCGTTATAACGAGAACGCATGATGCTAGCGATCTTGTTCATCGTGCGAGAACGCTTGTTTACAGGAGAGCGCTTCCATTTTCCTGTTTCAAAAGCTGTTCTTGCAGCCTTTACAGCAGAATCCACATCAGCTTTTGTTGCTTTTGCAACTTTCGCTAACGGTTCACCTGTTGCCGGGTTATATGTAACAAAGTATTCTCCCTCAGATCCACTAACACTTTGTCCGCCGATTACCATTTCATATACATCACGTTTTACTGCTTTCACTTCTGTCTTTGTGCTCATGTTCTCCACTCCTTTTGATCTAGATGTCTATTTTCCTGTGAATGCTGGTTTTCTCTTTTCTATGAATGCATGCAGACCTTCTTGATGATCCGCTGACTCTCCAGCAATTTTTTGCGCTTGTGCTTCATATTCCAGTACTTCGTTCAAATCGCTTTCCCAGCTTTTATTCATATAGCGTTTGATGAGTCCGATTGCTTTTGTTGGCATGTTGGCTAGTTTCTCAGCGAACGTTTCCACTTCAAGCATGAACTCTTCTTCACTGACCGTTTTAGTAACGAGTCCAAACTCTTTTGCTTGTTGAGCGGTAATCTTCTCACCTAACACTGCTAGCTCCATCGCTTTTGCATGACCTACTAAACGAGGTAAGAAGTACAGATTTCCAGAGTCAGGTACGAGTCCAACATGAATGAATGCTTCTATGAAACTCGCTTTTTCACTTGCGATACGGAAGTCACAAGCTAGAGCGAGACTCATTCCTGCACCAGCCGCAACACCGTTCACTGCTGCGATTACAGGCTTCTCCATGGCCACTAATGCTTGCACCATCGGATTATAACCTTTTCGCAAAACATCGCCATAATCAGCGCCCTCTGGTGAACCTGTTAGATCTTGACCTGAACAGAATGCACGCCCTGCGCCCGTTATAACAACGGCTCTCACATTGCTGTCTTTGTTGGCTTCTTTTATCGCTGAAACCATTTCCTTATGCATGAGTGATGTGAATGCATTGAGTTTATCCGGACGATTTAAAGTAATCCAAGCCGTTTTTCCTCTTGTTTCGTAGCTGATCGTTTCAAACATGTTTATATCCCCTCTACTTCCCTTTAAATTCGGCTGGACGCTTTTCAACGAAAGCCTTCATGCCTTCTTTTTGATCCTGAGACGAGAATAATAGATAAAAGTTTTTACGTTCGAACTGCATGCCTTCGTGTGTGGAATAATCAATAGATTTATAAACAGTCTCTTTTATTAAACGTGTAGATAAAGGAGCTCTTGAGGCTACAATCTTCGCATACTTTTTCGCCTCGTCCACGACAAGTTCAGGTGCGATGACACGGTTGATCACTCCGTATTGAAGAGCTTCATCTGCTGTCATCGGATCACCGAGCCATAGCCACTCAAGCGCTTTTTTCTGCCCCATCAGCTTTGTAAGTTTCACCGTACCACCAGCACCTGGCATCACGCCAAGCTTGATTTCAGGAAATCCAAACTGTGCGTTTTCTGCAGCAAAAAGAATATCTGCGCATAAAGCTAGTTCAAAACCTCCCCCAAAACAATAGCCGTTGACTGCACCGATGATCGGCTTTTTTATCGTTGCGAGACGATCCCATTCTTTAAACTGGTTTAATAGTTCAAGAGAGACCGCTGTATCTTCTTTCATCTCATCAATGTCGGCACCTGCTGCAAATGCACGCTCGCTGCCCGTTAAAACAATTGCTTTTACCTCGTCATTACGGTCGAAGCTTTCAAAAGCATCTAATAGCTCCGTAACCATCGGCCTGTTGATCGCGTTTAACACACGCGGCCTGTTTAATTGAATGAAGGCGATCCCATCTTCAACAGAGGTCAGAATTGTTTCGTAATTACTCATTGATTTCCTCACCGATCATAAGCGTTACAAGTTCAGCCGCAAAGCTCATCAAGTCTTTTCCAGAAGCTTTACCTTCATCTGACTTCATTGCTGCTTTAAGAGCATCATGATCGTCATAGTACATTTCACAAAGAATGTGATAGTCGCTTTTACCCATTGGTGAACCTACGATTTTTGTTACTTCCATTTTACGAAGTCCAGGAATCTTTTTCGTGATCTCAGTATGATGTCCAAAATAGTGATCGTCGAACTGCTCCAAGTTTTCAGGTGTTTTGTAAAGTGCGATTAGTTTTACCATGTGTGTTTCCTCCCTAATTATAAAATCATCATTTGTCTTACCCCATATCAGCAACAGGTTTCATCGCTTCAAACGGGTTCTTGCACGACTTGCAATATAGGATACTTCTGCAGGCTGTAGGTCCAAAGATGTTTTCCATCGTTACATAAGTTGATCCACAATACGGACAATCGATCTCCCAAGGTTCACCCATCACATGGTTCGCCGGTGGCGGTGAGATGCCAAACTCTTTTAACCTCTCTCGTCCCTCGGGTGTAATGCGGTCTGTTGTCCACGATGGTGTAAATACAAATTTCACTTCTGCTGAAGTAATTCCTTCTACATTTTCAACCGCTTTTTTTATATCTCGTTCGATGATGTGCAGAGCTGGACAGCCAGAGAACGTAGGCAGAACAGAAATCCTGACCTTATCATCTGTCACGTCAACTTCGTGCACCATTCCGAGATCCAATATACTGACAGAGGCGATTTCAGGATCTTTTACATCCCCAAGCGCGTCCATCACACTTTCAGTCATGCTGCTTTTTAATTCGGACACGTGGTTCATCTCCTTTCTAAATCGTCTTACCAGCCAGTTGCAGGATTTGTTGCGTAAACTTCAGACAATGTTGCAGTTGCTTGCTTCAAGTCTTCGGTGTGGACACCGTTTCGACCGTTGCCTCTTTCCATGCGAGGTTCACCCGGATAAGATGCACCTACTTCTTTTAAGACAGCTTCAATCTTGTTGTTCCATCTTTTTTTCATAACGTTTTCGTCATCAATGAAGTTTGCTTTCACGATATCTTCATAGTATGGTCCTAGCGTAAGAACTCCGCCAAAGTCTTTCCAAACCTTATGGATTGCTGCTGTCATTCGCTCGATCGCTTCATCTGTACTTGTCATAAGCTGCTTGAACCAAATCTCCCAGTGCATCAGATGGTAATATTGCTCTGTCATGATTTTACGGGCTGCTTCTGCCAAAGGTTCATAGGAAGAGTGGCGCAGTGAATCTAGACGTATATGTTTGTGTACCGCGTAAAAGTAGTTGCGTACAACAGTGAACGCCCAGTCATAATCTGGTTCTTTTAAGTACGTTCCAGGTCCGTTCACTTCTTCTAGAATGATGGCATTTCGGAATTGATCAGGTGATCGGAGATGAGCAATTCTGTCAGCTTCACCTTCTCCAAGGTTCTCAAGCAAGTTATAATACAGATTCGCGTGCCCCATCATGTCTTGTGAGATGGATGAGAACGCAACATCCTCTTCAATATGCGGTACTAGACCAAGCCACTCCGATCCTCGAAACGCAAGTAGAAAATCATCGTCTGCAAGCTGATAAAGAAGCTCGATCAACGCTTTCTTTTCTTGTGGTTTTAACGTTTCCTGTGTCATGAATTGTCTCCCCTTCCGCCAAGGATGTGCTGTTCAGTAAACTGCTCCTGGTTGTAGTCACGCCACTTTTTCTTCAGATATCCATATCCTTTTGTTTCTCTGTATTGTTTATCGAGACGTTTCAGCATCTCTCTTTCGTCCTGGTTAAGACCCCTGATGTTTTCTCTTTTTACAACCCATATGTCAGCGACCGTTTCTCTTCTGAAAAAGTTCTCTTTTGCCATGATGAGCGCCATATCCGCGTTTGGTGCTAAAAGGCTGAAGCTATGCTGAAACGGAGATTTATCTGTTTTTTTGCTGAATACTTCATATACGTTGTAAAACTCATTGGTTGATTCATTCACCTTTGTTTCTCTCCTTCCGCTGTTAGATCGCCTTTTTAGCAGCAAGCGCCGCGCGTACCCACTCGTTATTTTTGTATGAGCGGCGGCGAAGATCTAAACGATTCTGTGATTGTGGGCCGTTACCTGAAACAATCTGTTTGAACGTGCTCCAGTCAGCGTCCTTATAGATCCACATCTGACTGTCTTCATCAAAACGGATCGTATCATCTGGAATCGTTAGCCCAAGTGACCAAATGCGTGGAATGTATTTCGTGAAAAACTCTTGTCTAAGATCTTCGTTTGTTTTTGTACGGATCTTGTACATGATGTTCTTATCAGCGTTTGAATTTCCGGTTTCTTTTGCTGATTTTGGTCCAAAGAACATGATTAGAGATTCCCACCAGCGGTTTAATGAATCCTGCAGCATTTCACGCTGTTCTGGTGTTCCTTCTGCCATCGCTAAAATGATGCTCTCGCCATGCTGTGCGTGGAAGACTTCTTCTGCACAAATACGCTTTAACGCTCTGGCGTATGGACCGTAAGAAGAATCAAGCATCATGCTCTGAGAGATAATTGCCGCTCCGTCTACAAGCCAAGCAATGATTCCCGCATCCCCCCATGTTGGAGCATCCATATGAAACACGTTATGAAACTTTAATTTTCCTGAAAAAAGATCTTCCATGATGTCGTGGCGGTTCTTGCCAAGAGGTGCCATCAAATCTTCTGCCACACGAAGCAATAGCTGTCCGTGCCCCATCTCATCCTGAACTTTAGCCATGATCGCTAGTTTACGATGAAGAGAAGGTGCTTTAGGTACCCACTCTTTCTCTGGAAGCGCTCCCATAATTTCCGAAATGCCATGCATTGAAATCAAACGAATCAGCTGCAAGCGATAGTCTTCCGGCATCCAATCATCAGGTTCAATTTTCTCACCGGCGTTGATCCGATCAAGAAAATGAGTCATCTTCTCTTCTTCGCTAAGCTGATTAAAACTCATACCAACTGTCATGTTGTTCTCCTCCTGTTATATTACGTTTATTTATCGTAATTATAAATTAACGTCATACGATTGAAAAGTCATTATACGCCCATTTTTTTCTGTACATGTCTGACCACCCGGATTGCCTTACCTTCAGAACGTGGAATCCCCTTTGGTGGATACACTTTAATATTCATAGACACGAGACATGTGTCTTTAATTTTCTTTGTGATTGTCTTTTTTAATAGGTGCGTCGCCTCATGATTTTCGTCTCCATTTGTTACAGCATAAAGTTGTTCCGTCATCTCAACACGAAGTTCGATATGCTCTTTTAATCCTTCTGTTAAAATATGAACTTGGTAGTGAGGAACAATATCCTCTATTGAAAAAAGACAGTTCTCAATTTCAGACGGAAACACGTTAACTCCACGAACGATAATCATGTCATCGATCCGTCCTTTCACACGACTCATTCGTATAGAAGTCCTTCCACAGCTGCAAGGTACTCGATTAATAGAAGCAATGTCTCCTGTACGATATCGGATGATTGGAAAAGCTTCCTTTGTTAAACTCGTAAACACCAGTTCTCCATACTGACCATCAGGCATTGGTTCGAGCGTATCAGGATTAATGATTTCAGCTAAAAAATGATCATCCATAATATGAAGGCCATCCTGAGCTTCATGACATTCCATCGCAACACCCGGCCCCATCACTTCGCTCAATCCATAGATATCCATCGCTTTAATGTCAAGCTTCTCTTCGAGAGTTGCACGCAGCTCCTCAGACCACGGCTCTGCTCCAAATATTCCATATTCTATCGAAGTAGCTTTCGGATCTTTTCCCATCTCCTCCATCTTTTCAGCAATGGTTAAGATATATGAAGGCGTTCCGCAGATCACCTGTGGTTTAAAATCTTCAATTAAAAGAATCTGCCGCTCTGTATTTCCTCCCGAAACAGGAACGGTTATCATTCCAAGGCGCTCTGATCCGTTATGAAGGCCGAGCCCTCCTGTAAAAAGACCATAGCCATATGCATTATGAAGTACGTGACCAGGCTCTCCACCTGCGATTGCGATAGAACGTGCAACCATGTTGCTCCAACGATCGATGTCTCCTTCTGTATAACCAACAACTGTCGGTTTACCGCTCGTTCCAGAAGAAGCATGCAATCGTACTAGGTGATCGTTCGGAACTGCGAAAAGTCCAAAAGGATAATGATCACGAAGATCTTTTTTTACGGTAAAAGGAAGTCTTTGAAGATCGTCTAATGATTCAATGGTTGAAGGGTGGATTTTGTTTTCGTCAAATGCCGTTTTATAAAAAGGAACATTCTCATAAACAGTCTGTACCGTCTGCTTTAACCGATGAAGCTGCAGCTCTTCTTTTTCATCACGACTCATACATTCCACTTGTGGATGGAGGATCATTCTTTCATCTCCCTTTATAATATGTAAGCGATTACAATTGAGATTAAAAAAATATGACGTTTTTGTACCGTTATCTAATAATTGTGTGATGTATTTGGTTTCAGCTTATCATTTATAATAATTTTCTGTCAAATGATTTTGAGTGCTGAAACAGCCGTTTAGACACGAATAGCACTTTACTCTTTTCTGAAGACACGCTCTTTGTGTCACAAGAAATGAGTAAAGTGACCTCGAGTGTCTGGCTGTTGAAGCCGGATAAAATACAAAGCTGATATGACCGTTAAGCCCCGACATGGAAAACACCGTTTGTATAATTTACAAACGGATGTTGCACTTGTGCCTGTGGTGACAGCACATCATTTCCTGAATGGGATACGTTTTTTGTATCCTGGTCAGGAAAGAATGTGACCTCGAGGGGCTGGTCAATTAAGCTGGATTGATTTTGAGTGCTGATGTAACAACTTTAGAAATGATGAAGACCTATAAATGTTCTTTGAAGACATAAAAAAGATTTGAAGACGTATAAATTTTTTTGAAGACTTATAAATCAAACTGAAGACTTATAAACGATATAAACAACAAAAACCGCCCAAAAAAAGGCGGTTTTCTTCCTAATATAATAGATCCAAAAACTCCTGACGCGTTACATTGCCAAAATAATGACTTAAATCAAGGTCTTTTAGCACTTCTTCAATCGCTTCTCGATCATAACGTACACCGTTCAGCTTGTTTTCGATATCTGACACGTCGCCTACACCGAAGAAATCTCCAAAGATCTTACTTTCTTGAATGATTCCTTTTACGATGTGCAGTCTGATATCAACAGAGCCTGCTGCAAATCGATTCGAAAGTTCAACATTGAACTTCGGTGACTTTCCGTAGTTCCAATCCCAGTTCGCGTAACGTTCTCTTGAGATTTTGCGAATTTCTTCCCAGTCTTTTTCCGTCAGTTCGTATTTTGGAACAGAATCCAACTCTTCAAATAAATAAGCAAGAAGTGTCTGTTTGAACTCTTCCATCGTCATATCTTCGTCTAAGTGCTCGCGTATATTCGTTACACGGCTGCGGATGGACTTGATACCTTTTGACTCGATCTTGTCCATACGTACATTTAGAGCAGAAACTACATTTTCGATCTCAGAATCAAAAAGTAACGTTCCGTGACTAAACATACGGCCTTTCGTAGAAAACTGTGCGTTTCCGGAAATTTTCTTACCGTCTGCCAAAATGTCGTTTCTTCCGCTTAATTCAGCGTTCACACCAAGTTTTTTGAGTGCTTTTACAACAGGGTCGGTAAACTTCTTGAAATCATGAAACGAATTACCGTCATCTTTTGTAATAAAGCTAAAGTTTAAGTTTCCGAGATCATGATACACGGCACCGCCACCTGATAAACGGCGAACCACATGAATCCCTTCGTCACGAACATAGTCCGCGTTGATCTCTTCAACGGTATTTTGGTTCTTACCGATGATGATCGATGGTTCATTTATATAAAAAAGCAAATACGTTTCATTGATGTCTAAATGTTTTAAAGCGAACTCTTCTATAGCTAGATTCACTCTTGGGTCTGTAATATTTTCATTATCAATAAAAAGCATATTTCTCTCCTCTTTCAGTCCCTATCTTTAAGCTCCCCACGTCCAGCCGGAAGAGGCAAGCTCCACTTTATTGTTATACACCTCTTTTGCCTCTGTGACAAGCTGTGATAACTGACCAAAATGAGGAAGGTGAGAAAGAAGCAGTTCACGAGCTTCGGACTCATGTGCTAGCTTGCCACAATCTTCTGATGTCATATGGCCTGGGCCGCTTCCATCCATTCCTTTGTAAAAGTTACATTCTGCGATTAACAAGTCCGCATATCGACTGAACGGAACGAGTTCAGGAGTGAGCGCAGTATCTGCTGTGTATACGATGGTGTGCTTTCCGTCTGTAATGCGCATCGCATAGCAAACAGCAGCATGCTTCGTAAGCTGAAACGTAATTGTGAATGGTCCGACCTTCAACACTTCATCTGGATGATATGGAATTCCCTTTGTGTTAGTCCCGTGCGTGAGCGAGCGAAAACCTTCTTGATCCTTATCATGGCCATAGATCGGAAGTGTCTCTAGTCCTTTCTGTAAAAACGACTGAATCAAACGACTGTATTGAAGAACACCTACATCAGCCACATGATCTGCATGGTAATGCGATAATACAACCGCATCTAGTTTTTCAGGCTGTATATACTTTTGTAGTTGAGAGAGCACGCCGCTTCCACAATCGATGAGCAGATTAAATCCTCCGCTCTGAAGAAGATATCCCGAAGTGGCTTCACCCGCTCCAGGATAACCACCCCAATATCCGATGACCGTTAGTTTCATAACTTTAGTCCTCCGCCTTTTTATTTACTAGTTTACACAATGCGTCACTCGTTACACTAGTTTTTGCGTTTAAGAGCCTCTAGTACTTTCACTAAAACGGGGTTGTTTTTATGTTCTACTTTATATGAGGCATAGATGGTGTTTTCTGTGTTTAACTCAGGAAACAATACCTTTACCCGGTTTTCTAACACTGATTTTTCAACTAGATAAGTGGGAAGTATGCTCATTCCCAACCCATTTTCGATGCCCTCTAAAATCGATCTTAAATCAGGTATCACGTGGCAAGGTTGAAAGTCTGGCCGCTTTTTAAAATGGTCACGCCAATACCTCCTTATAATAGGAAGTTCCAAGCCATAGCTCAGCCAGTTCTGTTTGTTCAGCCACTCCTCTTTTTCAACAGTAATTGCTGCACTCGTTTCATAGGTTGGTGGTACCACAGCAACAAACACTTCATCTTCGAGTTTTTGATATTCAATTCCTTGTTGCTGCACTTTTTGAGTGGTTAGAATAAGATCCACTTCATCCTTTTCTAACTTTTCTAGTAACGTACCTGCTACTCCGAACTGAGATAAAAACCGAATATTTAATTCTCGTATTTTAGGAAGGGTTTGTATCGTAAAATATTCAGCAGGAGAACCGATTCGGATTACTGGTGCTCGCTCATTTCCAGATGAGCTATGAAGCATTTCTAGTGTCGTATTTTCTAAGTTCTCAATCAGCGGAACAATCTTTGTATACAATTCTTTCCCTTTATCTGTAGGCAACATTTTTCGGGGAGCACGAATAAAGAGAGCTTCCCCTATTTCTGCTTCTAAAGCTGCTAGATGCTGACTCATGGCAGGCTGAGTTAAGATTCTAGCTTTTGCAGCAGCAGAAACAGAACGATGCTTGTAGATGCTGATGAAACTTCTGTACCATTCAAAATCAATCATTCACTCTCCTCCTCTCTACAGGGGATTCATACATAAAAAACTGCACCGCTCAGGATGAGATACGATGCAGTGTTTCATTCTATAGCTCAATGACGTTTAAACGGTATACTTCTCTATTCTGTACAAGAGTTTCTATATTTTTGCGATAGGCTTTATAGTGCTGTGAATCAATGTGACTGTTAAGCGCATCTTCATCACGCCAGTTTTCATAAAAAACAAAAGTTGAAGGATTCTCCATAGATTCGTGAAGTGTATAATTGATACATCCTTCCTCATTACGTGATGCTTGGACAACCTTAATCAATTCATCACGCAACAATTCCTCTTTGCCTTCTCTTGCTTTTAATATAGCATTAATTGTAATAGCCATGAACGTCACCTTCTCCTTATAGGATTTTACAAACAATCTTGCCTTTTACATGTCTTTCTGAAAGTTTCTCTAGAGTCTTAGGAACTTCTTCAAGGGAGATAACTTGTTCAATAAGTGGAGAAACTTTCTTTTCTGCGACCAGCGCCAATAATTCATCACCCATTTTGGCTAAGTCACGTTCTGCCACTTCGTCTTGATTATGATGAATAGCGTTTAAAGCTACTTCATGAAAAGAGATCACTCTTGTGAATGGTTTTACCTTTGTATAATCCGGAGCGCCTGCAATATGTGCGATGTGCCCGTTGTATGCGATCAAGTCGAGTGATTCAGTTGCATTGTCTCTAGAAACTGTATCCAGAACTGCATCAACACCTCTACCATTTGTAAGAGCCATTACTTTTTCCTTAACGTCGTCTTCCTTATAGTCGATCACAAGATCTGCTCCTAATGAACGAACATACTCATGATTGTGTTTGGATGCCGTGGAAACAACCGTTTTCCCTGCATTTTTAGCGAGTTGAACCGCAAATCCGCCTACACCGCCTGCTCCAGCATGGATCAAGATCGTATCGATTGAAGACATAGGTAATTTTCTAAACAGAGCTTGATAAGCCGTATAACCTGCTGTTGGAAGAGCCGCTGCTTCTTCAAATGATAGAGAATCTGGAATACGTGAGATGGTATGTGCTGTTGTTACTCCATATTCAGCGTATGCCCCTTTTTTGTTAAAATCTCCGTGATACACAACACGATCACCGATCTTCCAATCTGTTACACCTTCTCCAACTTCATGTATGATACCTGCCGCATCAAGTCCTAAAGTGTGAGGATACGTCCAGCTCGGATTTCCTCCAGTTGCCGTTTTATAATCGACCGGATTTAGTCCAGCGGCATGAATTTTCACTACAACTTCTCCCGTTCCCGCAGTTGGCTTGTCTATTTCTTCTACCTTCATTTCTTTCCATTGATTGAGTTCTTTCAAAAGTAAAGCTTTCATCTTATTTTCTCCTCTCCTTTATTCCTTCTCAATGTTCACAAAAAAGAAAGCCTGCAAACCTTTTAATATAAAGGTCTGCAGGTTTATCCATAATTATGCTAACTGCTTCAAAACTTCTTTCGCCACAGAAACTGTAGATTGTGGATTTTGACCCGTAATGAGTTGTCCATCTCTTTGTACATGATCTGACCAATTCTCAGCAGCAACAAATTGTGCGCCTAATTCACGCATGCGTGTTTCTAACAAGAAAGGCATGTATTGATCAAGAGTAGTAGCTACTTCTTCAGCATCTGTGAATGCAGTCACTTTTTTCCCTCCTACTAACGGTGTACCGTCAGAAAGTTTCACACCAACTAAACCTGCTGGTCCATGACATACCGCTGCTACTACTTTATTTTGCTCATATAGGTCGCGAATAATCTCTTGCAGTTTTGTGTTTTCAGGAAGGTCAAACATGGTTCCGTGGCCTCCTGGCAAGAAGATTGCATCAAAACCATCAAGGTCATTGATTTCTTCTAGTTTTAATGTGTTCTCAAGATATTTAGCTGTGTCTAATATCTCTTGAGGCACTTCACCTTCTAAGCTACGATCATCTACAGGCGCTTTTCCACCTTTAGGGCTTGCTACTGTAATACTATGGCCAGCTTTCGCAAACTCTAAATACGCTTCACCAAATTCAGAAAGCCATAATCCTGTTGAGTGTTCGTTGTTCATGTTATCAGCCGTAGTTACGACCATTAATATATGTTTAGACATCGTCTAATTCCTCCTAACAAAAAGTAAGTTATTTCTCTAACAATACCTATTGTAGGCCGTATTTATCTATAATACAAATTAGAAAATATATATCTATCTATAAAAATATTTATCGAAAAAAGAATGAACATCTTGAAACGGTGACATAGAAAAACCCTCGCTTTTCAGCGAGGGTTTAGGTTCCAAACTATTCTTTTACTGCACCTGAAGTTAGCCCAGACACGATACGGCGTTGGAAAAGCAGAACCATGATTACAAGTGGCACCGTTACGATAACGGTCGCTGCTGTAACCTCTCCCCAAGGAATCGTAAACTGTCCTTCAAACATCGCGATCCCGACCGGAACGGTTTTGAACTCATCATCTGTATTGATCGTTAACGCGAAGAGAAACTCGTTCCACGCTGATATGAATACAAGAATCGCTGTTGTGAAGATTCCTGGTATCGCTAGGGGCAAGATTACACGCCAATACGTTTGCATCGGTGATGCACCATCCATTTTTGCCGCTTCTTCAAGATCGAAAGGAATTTTTCGAAAGAACGTGACGAGTAGCCAGATGGATAATGGCAGCGTAAATGTTGTGTATGGAATGATCAAACCTAGATAGCTGTTCGTTAATCCAAGGTTTTTTAATACGATATAGATCGGTGAAATGGTTGCAATCTGCGGAAACATGGAAACCGATAACACTAATCCTAGGATGACTGTCTTCCCTTTAAAGTTTAATCGTGCGATCGCGTAAGCAGCAAAACTGGCTACAAGGACTGCGTACACAGTAGTAATCGTCGACACGACTAAGCTGTTCCATAAATATTTTAAAAATGGATAGTTAACAAATACAGATTCATAGTTCTCACCTGTCATGTTATTTGTAAACGGTATGAACGCACGATCACCAAACAGCTCAGCAACCGGTTTGATTGAACTTGCCAGTACCCATAAAAACGGAAACATGACAAGGAAGACAAACAATGTTAAGAATACGTAAAACATTGGGCCTGCTTTTTTGTTCATTTCCTATTCACTCCTTTATCTGTTCCGTTTTTATCTATCATTTAAAAGGTCTCGTCCAAGGAACTTGATGTAGATCATAGAGATAATGGCTACACAGACAAAGACGATAACCGACAGCGCCGAACCTTCACCGAAATTAGTCTGTGCAAACATGACTTTGTAAGCAAGGATCGATATCGTTTCCGTAGAGTTTGCTGGACCTCCACCTGTGAGTACATAGATTAAGTCGAACACACGGAACGCATCTAGTGTACGGAACAACAAGGCAACGAGGATGCTAGACTTTAATAGAGGCAGTGTGATCTTTAAGAACTGTTTCCACTTGCTTGCTCCGTCGATTGCTGCTGCTTCATACAATGAACTCGGAATCGTTTGAAGCCCCGCTAATAACAAGAGTGCCATATACGGCGTCGTTTTCCATACGTCTGCGAAAATGACGGCAAACATAGCGCCCGTGCTTGTTGTGAGCATATCCGTCATCTGATCAAACAATCCGATTTCTGCAAAAGCTTTGGCTACGATTCCATTTTGACCATCATATAGATACTTCCACATGAATGCTGAAACAGCAGTTGGGATCGCCCATGGAATGAGGATGGTTGCTCTGACGAGTCCTCTACCAAAGAAAGCTTTGTTGATAAGGAGTGCAATCGCGAGTCCGATGACGAGCTCTGCAAAAACAGAGATTACCGTAAAGACGGTCGTATTCTGAATCGCCTTCCACATGCGGCTATCTGTTAGATTTTCTTTATAGTGCTTCAATCCAATAAAGTTTGGTGTGATGACTGAATCCTTTAATGATGATGAAAGTCCGATCACGTCTTCCGGGTTTTTCAGTTCACTCTTTAACTCTCTAAGTTGTTCGGAAGAAGCTGTTACAGCTTTCTCTAGATCGAGCGCTACCTCTTTGTCCAAATCAGAAACAGCAAGCTCTTCACTGATCGGCTCCATCACGGTAAGCTTCTCATCTATTTCGTCATACTTGCTACTTAATTCTCCATCAGACTTTAATTCTGCATCTACTTTTTCAAGATTTGTTTTGATCGCTTCAAGCTCTGATTTTGTTTTTCCTGTTGCTTCCTCTACTTCATCTTCTAGTGAACTGATCAAGAATGGATAGTTATCTAGATAGGTTTGCAGATTCACTTTATATGACACATACGCTTCTGATTTCGCTGGGTTGTTCAGTCTCAGATCAAACATGCTGTAATAAAAAGATTGAAAAACGGGCCATATGGCAATGATTAATATCAAGATCATAGACGGTGCGATCAGCATGTAGCCTAGAGAACGGTCAGAGCGCTTTTTCTTCGCCTTCTGTTTCGTTTTTGGTGCCGTTTGCTTTTGGTTGTTAGGCATTAGATCAGGTTTCAAAACGTGTCAGCTCCTTACTATTCGAATGCAATCGACGGACGGGCGCTGTAACGTCCATCCATTTCACTCTTTGTGTGTGGAATCGATACCAATTATAAAAGTAAGGGGAGCCTTTCTCATGGAAAGGCGTACCCCTATCACTTTACGTTTCTTACTTTACTAGTTTTGCAGAGATTTCTTTTTGCATGTTTTTAGCTGCTTGTTCTGGTGTGATCTTTTTCGCTACAGCTTGAGAAACCTGTACTTGAATGATGTCAGAGATTTCAGGGTAGTTTGGTGCAACAGGACGAGATACAGCTGCTTCAAGTGCATTTACAAAGCCCTCTTCTTTAAAGTATGGGTTTGCATCTAAAATTTCTTGGTCTTCATAAAGAGAAAGAATCGTTGGCGCGTGTCCACCTTTGATCGCATCGATCTTCTGTCCTTCTTTACCAGCCATAAAGCTTAAGAACTTCCAAGCTTCTTCAGGGTGCTTCGTGTTTTTGTTGATACCAGCCATCCAGCCGCCAAGTGCTGCAGCAGTTCCTGCATCACCAGCTGGAAGTGGTGCTACTCCAACTTTACCTGCGATCTTAGATTGCTTCTCATCATTTGCTAATGCGAATTGATATGGCCAGTTACGGATCAGACCTGCTTGTCCATTGATGAATGCTGTATGTGACTCTGGCTCAGCAAATGTTGTTACGTTTTGCGGCACAACATCAGAGTTTGCTACTTCTACAAGCTTAGCGATACCTTTGATCGCTTCAGGAGAATCAACTTTCACATCACCATTTTCGTCGATGATCTGACCACCGTAGGATGCGATGAATTCAACGGCGTTACATACAAGACCTTCATATTGCTTCGCTTGCATCAAGTAACCAAACTGTGTTCCACCTTGGCCCTTCGTTTCCTTCGCTTTCGCTAAAAGCTCGTCCCATGTCTTCGGAACAGAACCTTCGTCAACTAAGTCTGTGCGATAGAAAAGCATTCCTGCATCGATAAACTTAGGTAAAGCCCATTGTTTTCCTTTAAATTTAGATGCAGTGATCGCACCTTGGTTATAATCATCTGGGTTGATCCCGTCTTTTTCCATAAAGCGGTCTAGCGGCATCAAAAATCCTGCTTGTGCAAATTCTGCCGGCCAGATTACATCTAGATCAACAACGTCTATCTCATCAGAGTTCGCGTTAAATGCAGTTACATAAGCGTCATGTTGCTTACCCGTATCCGCAGGCATCTCTTTAAATTCCACATCAATGTTAGGGTATTTCTTTTCAAAAGCTTCCACCATGGCTGTTGTACCTTGTGTATCATCCTTACCACGTGCATAGACGATCGTTACTTTTTCGTCTTTATCACCGCCGGAATTGTTACTGTTGCTGCTTCCTTCTTCTTTGTCCGAACAAGCTGCAAGTACAAGTGACAATGCTAGTGAAGTAGAAATCACTTTTGAGATTTTCTTAAGCTTCTTCATTGTATTTCCCCCTAATCTCCTGTTTTGTAAACGATTACATTTCACCACAAAAACTTACGTTGAAGAACGTTTGATCAACTGAAATGGCAGAATCACTTCTTTTCGACTTAAAGGTTTCTTTGCCTGAATCGCTTCTACCATCAAATTCATAGCCTGCTTTGCAATGGTGTCGATCGGCTGTTCGACCGTCGTCAGATCCATCAATGCTGCTAGAGGCTGATTATCAAACCCGATGATAGCAAGGTCATCAGGTACTCTCCAACCCGCGTCAAACGCAGCTTTCGCGATCCCTGCTGCCACTTCATCACTCCCGGTAAAAACCGCTTGTGGCTTATCGTCTAGCTCACTCAATTTTTTAAATGCAGCAAAGCCGTCTTGTACACTATAAGCGTTGTAAAAGAACCACTCTTCCTTCATCATGATTCCCGCTTCATCTAGCGCTTGTAAGAATCCGATCTTTCTGTCTTTAGAAACTCTGGAGCTTTTGTGGTTGCCAGTGCAATACCCGATCTTTGTATAGCCTTGGTCGATCAAGTGCTTCGTTCCTAGATAGCTTCCTTCTATCTGGTTTAAGTAGACGGAAGGTACTTGAGCAGAGTCTGAGTATTCGTTGCAAACGACGATGGGGCCGAACGATAAGTATGGTTCAAACTCACTCCAATCGTTTTCTATGGATGTTAAGATCAGACCATCTACTTGCTTTGTTTTTAAAAGCTCCAAGAAATTTCGCTCTTGCTCTTTCTTATAACGGGTCTGGCACAAAATCAGCTGATAGCCTTTTTTCGCGGCTTCCTTCTCCATCACTTCAACTAGATGACTGAAAAATGGATTCGTGATCCGAGGCACATAGACAGCAATTGTTTCTGTCTGCTGCCGCCTCAATCGTCTGGCTGATGAATTAGGTACATAATTCAGTTCTTGCATCGCCTGTGTTACGAGACGTTTCTTCTCTTCTGTCACATAGGGATGTTCATTGATCACCCTAGAGACAGTTGTGCGGGATAATCCTGCTTTCTTCGCCACATCTTGAATGGTTGCCATCAGATTCTCCTCTTAAACAATTGTGGAATCGAATTCATGAAATCGTTTTCATAATCAGAGTATAGTTCACGAAATATTCACAGGTCAATCCTTTTTTCAGAAAGTTTTGTAATTAAAGATTTCAAATGAAGCAGGAAATACTACGATTCAAACGAACTTATGATAAAATACATACACGATTTTGTTTTGACATGAAAGGAGCCGGACCATGATTACAGTAAAAAATTTAAAAAAGTCCTTTGGTGATCTTGAGGTATTGAAGGATATCAATGCAGAAATAAAACCACAAGAAGTTGTTTGTGTGATTGGCCCTTCTGGCTCAGGAAAAAGTACATTTCTCCGCTGTATCAACAAACTTGAAGACATAACAGGTGGACAAGTGATCGTGAACGGAACGGATATCACAGATCCAAAAACGAACATTAATAAAATTCGGGAAGATGTAGGAATGGTTTTTCAGCAGTTCAACCTCTTCCCTCATAAAACAGTCTTAGAAAACGTAACACTTGCTCCTCTTAAAGTGAAAAGCGCCAATAAAGAAGAAGCTCGTGACAAAGCGGTGAAATTGCTCGCAAAAGTAGGATTGCAAGATAAAGCAAACGCCTATCCTTCTCAACTTAGCGGAGGTCAGAAACAGCGTGTTGCTATCGCCCGTGCACTCGCTATGGACCCGAAGATCATGCTCTTTGATGAACCTACCTCTGCACTTGATCCAGAGATGGTCGGTGAGGTACTGGAAGTAATGAAAGACCTTGCCCGTGAAGGGATGACAATGGTTGTCGTAACGCACGAGATGGGCTTTGCACGAGAAGTTGGTGACCGCGTGATCTTCATGGATGGCGGATACATCGTTGAAGAGAACGTTCCATCTGAATTGTTCGGAAACACGCAGCACGAACGTACGAAGTCGTTTTTGAGTAAAGTTTTATAAAATGGTGCCGGTTCCTGATTTTGAGGGACCGGCTTTATTTTGCTGTCTGTTTGAGAGTGAGGTTCTTATGGTAGAATGTCGAATCGCCTTTATTTTTGATTTTAGACTTAATTGGTTAAGGTTTAGACTTAATTCGTTGCTGTTTTGACTTAATGGGATGCGGTTTCGACTTAATCAGTTGGCATTACGACTTAATTGGACTGCTACTACCCTTACTCACAAACCCGAACCTCTTAATTCTATGTACAAACAAAAAAACTGGACCCCCGAAGGAGTCCAGTTATCTATCTTATTTGATCAATCCTTTGCTTTTTAAGAAATCCTGCGCTACTTCACGCGGATCTTCTTTATCTAGGTCCACTTTCGCGTTCATTTCTGCCATATCCTCTTCAGAGATCTTCCCTTCAAGCTCATTGAGAACACCTTCAAGCTTCGGATACTTCTTCAACGTTTCTTCCCTAACAACTGGTACTGCATAATAAGGAGGGAAGAATTTCTTATCATCTTCTAGCGTCTTTAAATTAAAACGAACGATTCTTCCGTCTGTTGTATAAGCTGGAATCGCATCCACCTTACCTTCTTTTACAGCAGAATACATCAAGTTCGGATCCAAACTCTTCTTATCCTTAAAGTTTAGATTATACGTATCCACAAATGGCGTATAGCCGTCCTCACGTTCAAAGAACTCCGTCGGACCACCGAAAGTAAGCTGGTTCGACTTCGGTGCTAGTTCTGAAATCGACTTCACATTAACTTGTTTCGCTGTATCAGGATTTAACGCTAGCGCATATGTGTTTTCAAACCCTAGAGGCTTTGTCCACTTCAAATTATAATCTTTCGCATAGCCTTCTTTTACTGCATCATAAATTTCTTCAGGCTTCATACTAGGATCATATTTTTCTTTTAAAATCGTTAAATAGCCTGTTCCAGTGTATTCAACATATAAATCGATATCGCCTTTCTTGATGGCTTCCGTCAGAATAGGCGTCTCACCAATCGCTTCTTTAACGATTACCGGATAATCTGTTTTATCTTTTACATATTCAGAAATCACATAAGGAAGAATGTATTGCTCAGTCCACTTCTTACCTGTGATCACGATCGCATCTTCTTCACCACCGCCACGCAATGCAAAGAAAAGAACGAGCGCAGCAATTGGAACTCCGATAAGGACTGGCAGTTTCCATGATCCACGTTTTTTCGAAGCTTTAGGCTCAGTAGCTAACTCAATGCGTCGCAGAATAAAATCAAATACGATAGCAAGCAATGCGGCTGGAATCGCACCTGCTAGTACAAGCTCATTACGAGTTGTGGATAATCCGCGATAGATGAGATCACCTAGTCCACCTGCTCCGATAAAAGCGGCAAGTGTAGCAACACCAATTGTTAATACGGTTGCTGTACGCAGACCAGCCATGATAATCGGCAGAGCTAACGGTAGTTCGATCATTCGTAAGATCTGAGTATTTGTCATACCCATACCTTTACCAGCTTCAACAGCTGATTTATCTACACCTGTAATACCGGTGTATGTGTTGCGTAGGATTGGCAAAAGTGCATAAACAGTAAGTGCAATGATAGCAGTTGTACTTCCAATTCCGAATACAGGCAGTAAGAACCCGAATAGGGCCAAACTCGGTATTGTCTGAAAAATGGCTGTTACACCAATTACAGGTTCAGCAACTGATTTTCTTCGTGAAATAAAGATTCCTAGAGGAACGGCGATTACTGCAGCGATCAAGATTGAAACAAGAGATAAAAATAAGTGCTGCTGCAGTCCTGTAAGAATTTCGGGCCATCTGTTAACAAATGTATCTTTCATCGTTATCAAAAAGTTATTCAATGCCCGCACCTCCTTCAAGAGGTTTTTGTGCGGAAATATTTAACCCAGCTAAACCGCGCATCATAGATGCACGTGTGATTAATCCAACTAGTTTTCCACTATCGAGTACAGGAATCATATGAACACCATGGGTTGCGAAGATTTCTGCAACTTCCGTGTACGTAGAGGAAACATCGACCGTAATGATCTCTTTTTCCATCAGATCACCGATGGTCTTGTCTTCTTCCCGATAATGCTGTTCGATTTTATCGAGTGTAGTGATTCCTAGAAGCTTGTTTTGCTGGTCTGTGATCATGAGGCTATCTACACCATATCGCTTCATCATTTTTAATGATTCCGCAAGTCCTCTCGTCACTTTCGCCGTTACCGGATTCGGTCTCATAAGATCTACTGCTTCTGGCATGGACGATTCATCAGCAGACAATCGGTTCTCACCAATAAATCCTTTAACAAAATCATTTGCAGGATGACGCAAAATGCGTTCTGGTGTGTCAAACTGAATGATTTCTCCCTTATTTAAGATCGCGATCTTGTCAGCAATCTTAATCGCTTCATCCATATCATGTGTAACGAAAACGATCGTTTTCTTAATCGTGTCTTGCAACTTAACGAGTTCATCTTGCAGCTGTTCACGACTGATCGGATCAAGTGCGGAGAATGGTTCGTCCATTAAAATGATAGGAGGTTCTGCAGCAAGTGCTCGAATAACACCGATACGCTGCTGTTGACCACCGCTTAGCTCAGAAGGATATCGCGTTCTGAATGTTTTAGGATCTAACCCAACTAAATCTAGTAATTCATCAACTTTGCCATCATACTTTTCTTTTTCCCACCCCTTTAAACGAGGTACGAGTGAAATGTTGTCTTCGATCGTCATATGAGGCAATAGACCGATTTGTTGAATAACATATCCAATATTCCTTCTCAGCTCAACGGGGTTTCTGTTTGCAATATCTTCTCCATCAATGAGAATCGTTCCTTTTGATGGCTCAATCAAACGGTTTATCATTCTCATGGTCGTTGTCTTACCACAACCACTAGGCCCGATTAACGCTACTAACTCCCCTTCGTTAATTTGAAAGTCAATGTTTTTCAAGGCCTCAAAACCGTCAGGGTACGTTTTCCCTACGTTTTTGAAAGTTATCAAGTTCGGTTCTCTCCTTTACATTTACATAAAATAAGCTGCATCCATTAGAATGTACATACCTTATGTTTCCCTTGCTTGCTTGCTTGAAAACTTCTTTTCTAAAAGTTTTTTGTTAACGTTGTTGTCATAGCACTAAAAAACCTTCCCCCCTCCTTTTGCTAAACCTACAAAAAAACACCTGAAAGGATGTGTTGTCCTCTCAGGTGCTTAACTAAAATTATGCTACTGAACCTTCATCTTCAGTTTTCTTTTTTCTAAACTGACTTGCGAAGTAAGCCCATGTACCGATCATACAGATCGCCATGAAACCTACCATAATCCATAGATTAAAGCTGAAGCTTTCCATGTCTCCGCTTGAGATTACCGCTTTAAATCCTGAAACAGAATATGTCATCGGAAGCCATGCATTGAATCCTTGAAGTCCGTTCGGAATAAGCTCTAACGGGAATGTTCCTGCACTCGTTGTAAGTTGTAGGATTAAGATGATAATCGCTACGAAACGTCCTGGATCTCCAAGCACTGTAACAAGTAATTGAATAAGTGCTAAGAAAGTCAGACTCGTGATGATACTAAGTCCAAGGAACGCTCCTAAGTTACTCACTTCAATTCCTAGACCATATATCAATACCGCATCCGCAATCAGTGCTTGAACTACACCGACAACAGCTAAGAACGTGAACTTACCAGCAAACCAGCTAAATCCTGAACGCGGGTGTCCGGCTTTATCACGTAATGGGAATACGATCGACATCAATAATGCTCCTACGAAAAGACCTAATGATAAGAAGTAAGGAGCAAAGCCTGTTCCGTAGTTCGGTACATCAGAAAAGGTTTTTGTTTTAACAGAAACAGGGTTAGCAATTCGCTCGAACATGTCACTGTCTGGATCAAGCTCACCAGTTTTGTCAGCTGCATCACTTAATGAAGTGGTAAGTTTTCCGCTACCATCAAGCAACTTTTGTTCTCCATTATGAATTTCCTTCACATGGCCCGTAACTTCTTGCCAGCCTGTTGCAACTGTGGAAGTTCCGTCTGCTAACTTGCCACTCGCACCCAACAGCTGCTGACTACCGTTAGCCGCTTCTCCCAACTTAGATTGGAACGTCTGCGTACCTTCGTTTACTTTTGCCTGACCACTCGCAAGTTGATCGACTCCGCCCACTAGTTTAAGCTGACCGTTATGAAGCTCTTCTGCTCCATTTGCTAAAGCTGTTTGTGAATCACTTAGCTTTTTAGCTCCGGCAGAAAGTTCGTTCGCTCCGCCAGCAATCTTTCCTGTTGCTGCAGTCAAGCTATCTAAACCATTGTTTATGCCATTACTAGCTGCTGCAAGCTGTTTTAAAGATGCTGCCATCTGCTCATCTGACATCTTTCCTTGGTTTTGAATCAGTGCATTGATTTGTTGTTCTAATTGTTTTGAACCTGCGGTTGCCTTTTGTGCACCAGCGTTCCATTCGTTTACAGAGCCTGCAAGCGAACTTGCACCAGTAGATAATTTAGATGCCCCGCCTTGAAGAGCTAAGCTACCGTTCTTAATTTTTTCAGAACCAGCTGTCGCTTGACTGAGTCCACCTTTTAGAGCTTGTGCTCCATTACTTAATTGACCTTGTCCGTCTGCTAGTTGTTTATGAGCAGCAAGTAATTTATCAATCCCATTATCAAACTCGGTCATTTTTGAATTAAATAGGACTGCTCCATCTTTTAGTTCGTTGATCTGTGGTGTTTTTTCTTCCATTCCAGAAGCTAGCTCACCACTACCAGAAGCTGCTTTCTTCAGCCCATCTGTTACTTGATTGGAGCCATCTGCTGCTTTCTCCAACCCGCCAGCCAACTGCTCGACTTGATCGAACATGACTTCAGCATATGTTTTTGTTAGTTCGTTGGACAAACTTTCTTTCATTTTATCTACGGCTGTTCCACCAATTTGTGCAGCTAGAAAGTTAAAGCCAGCATTCGGTGTATAGATGATCTCAGGCTTTTTGTTTGAATTTCCTGATAGAGCAGTTGCCTCTTCAGAAAAGTTCTCAGGAATCTCGATCATCATATAATAATCGTTATGTTCCAAGCCTTGCTTTGCTTTTGCTTCACTAACAAATTTCCACTCAAACTGTGGATTTTCTTTGAGTTTTTTTACGAACTCATCTCCAACGGTTAAGTTCTCACCGTTATATTCATAACCTTCATCTTGGTTGACTACGGCCACTGGCAGATCTTCCATTTTGTCATACGGATCCCAGAACGCCCATAGAAACATTCCGCTGTATAACACAGGTATAAATAGAACTGCTAAGACCGGTACAGCAATTTTTCTGTTAGAAAAAACGGCTTTAAATTGAGCTCCGATACTTTTTAGCACAGTTGTTCACTCCTCCTAATACTGAATGACTGTTTTAGTCATTTGGTCATTTATCGGTAAAAAAAGAGACTCTTACAGTCCGCTTTTTCGAAAATGACCGAAATAGAAATTTGGTCACAACTTAATGTAACACGTTTTTCTTGCTTCTGCAATACTATGGTTTCCTTAAACCATCCATTACAAACATCTCCAAAACTTCAAGCATCTTTTCTTTCTGAAGAGCTTCGTGATCACGTTCCCAATCAAAAATAAGAGCGATATATACCTTTACCATCATAAATGCCACAATATCTGTGTGACATTCTTTAATCTCGCCTTTTTCTACCGCTTTATCCAGCTCTTTTTGAACAAAATTCAACACTGCTTTTTCAATTCTTTGTAAAGCTTCTGTTACCGGGGAAGTATTTAATTCTTTCACTTCTTGAGAAAGTTTAACGGCTAACTTATGCGTTTTACGAAGTTCGACGACTTCATATAGGGCATTATGCAAGTTCTCATAAAAAGGGCGATTTTCTTTTATAGCAGAAGAAGCCGCTAACTTCGTCTCTGTTACTAAGTTTGTGATAATTTCTGAAAATAATTCTTCTTTATTTGCGAAAAAAGTATAGATTGTTCCTTTTCCAACGTTTGCGATCTTAGCGATTTGATCCACTGTACTCGCCTTATAACCAAACATAGAAAAAGAGCGCTCTGCTGCGTCTAGAATACTTTTTCTACGGTCCATCATCCCACCTCCTCACCATTAACAATATTTCGTTTCGTGCATAACTGCAAGGTTAAAAGGACTCTAGTACCCTCATGAAGCACGCTCTCATACCGCAGTTTGCCGTCCATATCTTGAATCAGTTTATAGGTTACCATCATACCGAGACCCGTACCTTTTGCTTTTGTTGTATAAAAAGGCAGTCCGATCTGTTCAAGCTCTTCTTCCGTCATACCTTTACCATTGTCTTCAATCGCGATCGTAATACTTCTTTTTGTAACTTTATAGCGATACAGATGAATCGTACCTCCCTCTTCAATCGCTTCTATTCCGTTTTTGATAATATTTATTAAACCTTGCTTAAGTTTTGGTTCATCAATGCACACATTGTAAGATCCTAATGGACTAGCTGTGACCTCTACATTATTAATGGCTCCATAAGGGGCAGTAAGAGCAATAACATCTCTTAATACTTTTTCTAGTGAAACGGTCTCAAGCTTCGGAACATCAGGCTTAACCATAGACAAATAGTCTGTAATGATTTTGTTCGTCCGATCTAGTTCTTCAATTAAGAGCGGGGAATGCTCCCTCAACTTTGCATCTGTTGTCGTACTGCCGAGAAACTGTATCATTCCGCGAATGGTCGTCATCGGGTTTCTCACTTCATGGGCGATTGCTGCTGCCATCTGTCCTGCAACAGCCAGCTTATCTAAGTAAACGGTTTCCTTTAACTGCATGTTGATCTTAACAAGTCTCTCGATTAAGAAGATGCAAGAGAAAAACGCGATTAAGAAGCTCGAGAAATAGACGAGATAAAAATCGATGGTCAGAAAATCAAGATATGTATGAATGAACAAAATATAAAATAGTGTGTAGACCAAAGCAATATAGATAGCAGAAATCCATCTTCGCTTATCTTCATCAAAAAATCCATGATAGATCAGACACACCACATATGCTAGTGCAATTAAAACGATACCCAACCACGTTAATTCTCCACCTACGGCTATCCTTGCAATCGCAACAATGATCGAGCAGATCGCTCCCGGTAGCCAGCCTACATAAAGTGTGACAATCATGATTGGAACATTTCGAAGATCAAAAAAAGAGTCCTTCAGCGTTTCGATCGGAAACAACATACAAACAAGTGCACCAGCACCACTTATCAGTCCAAAAACAAATTGGTTCTTATAACTGGGAATGACACCAGGATGAAGGGGAAAGAACATGTTCAATAGATGTGTAAACGAAAATATGATTGCAATATTTACAAATAACGGCTCGATAAATGCTTGCACAGCGCTTCCCCCTTCCTTTTTTTCTCCCTACAGTATAGCAGAAACATTCTACAAGAAAATATAAAAAACGACAAACATATCCATTTGTCGTTTAATTCTTAACATATTTATTATTTTTTAGCACTCTTTTCTAAATGATTGTTGCTTTTAACTCCTTGTCACCTTTGATAATTGATTGGAGTGGAAGGTGCGAGACTCCTACGGGACAGGCGGGCAGGTGAGACACTTAAGAGTGAAACGTACGAATGTGGCTCACCGCCTGCCCCGTGGAAAGCGAGCAGCCTGGAACGGAAATCAACACTTCCAAAAGCAACAAAGTTTACGAAAACAGCCTTTTTTTAAAAAGTTTGAGTGATTTCATCCATTATGAACGGAACAAGGAATCTACAGCCGTTTTTGCTGAATTTACGCAATCTGGCAACCCCACACCATCATATGGAGCTCCTGCTAATCTTACGCCAGGCAACTCATTTTGAAACACAGCTCTGAGCTTTTTGACATACTCTTTATGCCCAACTTCATATTGAGGCATCGAATCAATCATACGAGAAACATGATAGAATTCTGGACGAGAATCAACACCCATGATTTTCTTTAAATCGTCTAATACTTTTTCTAAAATAACTTCATCAGGTTGTTGAACGATATCTTGATCTTCTGCTCGTCCTACATAACAACGAAGGACCACTTTACCTTTCGGAGTCGTGTGCGGCCACTTACGGCTCGTCCACGTACATGCCGTGATGGAAGTTTTTTCACTTTTAGCAATGACAAAACCTGTTCCATCAAGACTAAAGTTCACGTCTTCTTCATTAAAACTCATCGCTACAGTTGCAACTGAGGTTGGCTTCGTATCGTGAAAACCAGCAGGAAACAGAGATTCACCAAAAAGTTTTTTTGTAACAGGATAAGGAGTAGTGACAATTACATGATCACCTTTCATTACCGAACCATCTTTCATCATCACAGAATATGCCCCGTCTTCAGAACGCTCGACAGCTTTAACGGAAACCCCTGTCTTTATGCTCTCTTCCGGCACTGCTTTTGAAAGAGCTTCAATGAAAGAGGACAATCCTCCTTTAAGTGTTAAAAAGGCACCCTTTTTCTTCTTCGTGATCGGAGTCTTCTCTTGTTTAGGCTGCGTCTTTTTCATGCCTAAGATTAAACTTCTATATTTTTTTTCCGTTTCTACAAATTGCGGAAACGTTGATTGTAAGCTAAGTCGATCGATCCTTCCAGCATATATACCAGATAACAAAGGTTCGATCAGCCGATCAACAACTTCATCGCCAAGTCTTCTTCTAAAGAAGTGACCAACTGAAATATCTTGTTGCGCATCTTTTCGTTTAGGAAGAATAAGGTCTAACCCTGCTCTTGCCTTTCCCGTTACAGAGAAAAGAGGTGTTGTCGCAAATGGCATCACTTTTGTCGGGATTCCCATCACAGCTCCTTCAGGAATAGGGTGAAGCCTCATATTATGCAAAATATAAGCTTGACCTGTTTCATTCGAAACTAGATCGTCGCCTAGACCAACGTCTTTAACTAGTTCTGTCATCACTGTTTTTCTAGCAAGATAGGAATCTGGGCCACGCTCTAGCACAAAACCATCTTCTTTAATCGTATCAATTTTACCGCCAAGACGGTTGCTTTCTTCTATGACCGTAAAGGTTATTGGCTTACCTGTTTCTTTCGCATATTGTTGAACATAAAAGGCAGCGGCTAAACCTGTTATGCCGCCGCCCAGTATAATAACGTGCTTTCGCTCGCTCATTTCTTTCACATTCTTTCTTTTGCAAGTGCATTTTCAATGACCGTTGCCAAACAGTCTATAAATTCCGGCTTTGCATTAGGCATCTCAGGACGATAATAGTTCACGCCCAACTCATCTGTGACAACTTTACACTCGTAATCGTTGTCATACAGAACTTCCAGATGATCCGCCACAAAACCTACAGGACAATAGATAAAATGTGTATAGCCATGTTCGTTATAAAGATCTCTTGTTAAATCTTGCACATCAGGTCCGATCCACGGTTCTGGCGTGTTTCCAGCACTTTGCCACCCGATCGTATAATGAGGAACATTCGCCTCTTTCGCGATCAAATCAGCTGTTTCCTGAAGTTGCGTCGGATATGGATCTCCCATTTGAAGGATCTTTTCTGGCAAACTGTGTGCGGAGAAAATCACAACGGTTTTGTCGTGTTCGTTTTCTGGAATAGAGTTAAACGTTTGTTTAATTCCGTCCGCCCAAAATTGTACATACTTCGGCTCATCATACCAGCTGTCAATCGTGGTGAATGATGGTCCACCAATTTTTGAAGACTCTTCCACAGCACGTCCGTTATATGATTTAACGCTGAACGTTGAATAATGAGGAGCCAGAACAAGCGTTACAGCTTCTTCAATTCCATCTTCTTTCATCTGCTGAACAGCATCTTCAATGAAAGGATCGATATGCTTTAGACCCAGATAGCTTTTAAACTCACGATCAGGATAACGCTCATTCATCTCTGCTTCAATACTTTGCGCTTGCTCTTCAGTGATCTTAGCAAGAGGTGAGATACCACCGATCTGCTCATAGCGTTCTGTCAGTTCTTGCAACTGTTCAGGAGAAGGCTTGCGTCCTCGTCTTATGTGTGTATAATAGCTTTCTACTTCATCTAGACTTCTTGGCGTACCGTACGCCATGATCAATAGACCTGTTTTCTTGTTACTCACTCTTTATCACCCTAGTTTTTTAGACGTATATTCATGAACAAAGGTGGTCAACTGCTTTAATGTTGCAATGTTTACTTCAGGAAAAATGCCTTTTCCGACATTGAAGATAAAGCCTGGTTCTTCCATACCTTCATCCAAAATTTCTTTTGTTCGTGCTTCAATTACTTCCCATGGCGCCAATAGTATGGAAGGATCCAAGTTTCCTTGCAGAGCTTTTGTCACACCCATCTGACGCGCTTCTCTCGGAGATAGTCTCCAATCAAGTCCGATCACATCGATCGGGAGCTCGTTCCATTCCATGATTAAGTGTCTTGCACCTGTTCCGTATAGGATCAACGGAACATTTTCTTCTCTTAATGATGAGAAGATCTTGTACATGACAGGCTGAATGTATTTTCTATAATCAGCTGCATTTAATGCGCCGACCCATGAATCAAAAATTTGAAACGCCTGTGCGCCAGCAGCAATCTGTGCCTTTGCATATGCGATCGTCATATCGCCTAGCTTGTCCATCAGCATGAACCAGCTTTCAGGATCAGAATACATTAACTGCTTAGTTTTATGATAATCGCGAGAAGGTCCACCTTCAACCATATAGCTCGCAAGGGTAAATGGTGCACCTGCAAACGTGATAAGCGGAACTTCTAACTGCTGTCTTAAAATTTTGATCGTATCCAAAACATACGGTACATCTTTCTCAGGATTGATCGTCCCTAAGCGCTCTACATCTTCGCGTGTGCGTACGGGCTTATCAATCACGGGTCCGATTCCTGATTTAATCTCTACATCTACGCCAATCGCCGGGACTGGAGACATAATGTCTTTGTAAAGAATGGCAGCGTCCACTCCATGTTGATCTACAGGGAGCTTCGTAACGCCAGCGCACATCTCTGGTCTATGAGTGATTTCAAATAGTGAATACTTCTCTTTCAATTTACGGTACTCTGGCTGGGAACGGCCCGCCTGTCTCATGTACCATACAGGAATATGTGAATTTTTCTCCTTACGACACGCTTTCAAAAACTCTTCATTCATAGTCAAAACGTACACACCTTTCTATACAAGACCAAAAGCTGCAGCACTATTGTTATCTCCTAGCTGCTGAAACTTAAAACCTTAAACGTCAATATCCATACACATTGTAAGGGAATTCATAATAAATGTATAGAAGATAAGCTTAATTGTCATGATTTTGGCAAAATGGATGTTCTATGGATGTTGAAAGCCTTTACAGGTGCATGCTGCTTAAACCGGATAAGATGAGTAAATGTTGGATTGGGTCTAGCCTAGCACCGATTAAGCCGAAAGAGGCATCAATTAAGTCGGATTGAGTTACCATTAAGCGCAAACACGCCCCAATTAAGTCGAAAATGAAAAATATAGGCTTTCCGACACAGTTCGACTCTCTCCCTCTGCTTCCAATCTCCAATCTCTCACCAAAAAGAAGACGGCCATCTTGGCCATCTTCCACCGTTTATTCATCATTTTTCTTCTTTTTCTTTTTATTCTCTTTTTCACGATCTTTACGAATCTTATCTCTTACGTCTTTTTTTTCATCGTCATCAAAACTTGGGAAGAGAGAGATAGAAACTACATTAGATGGCTCTCCTTCTTGTTTTGTAAGAGGATTATATGGAACAACATAAAAGTCTGGCAGCGTGAAGAGATTCTTACCTGAAGCACTATACTCTCCTTTGCCTTTTAACGTATCTAAAAGAGTAGTTTCTCCTTCATTGACCGCATAAACCTTATATTGCAGACGTTCATCTTGTGACGGAGTCCAGTTCAATTGAACGGAAGGAACTCCATAATCCCCCATACCAAACGAAGCACGCAGATCATTTAACTCTATAAGGTCGATTGGCGGTGGTAAATCTTTTACCCCATCAGGTTTTTTGAACGAGAGACCTTGTTGAGACGGCATTTCGTTGATTACTTGTTTAAATAAAAGAGTGGGTAGAGAACTGCCGCTATTCAGATAGGATTCTTTGGTTGTTCGATCATAACCGACCCATACTGCACCAACTACTTCTGGCGTATATCCGACAAACCATGTATCTTTGTTTCCTTTATCTACGTTCGGATAATTTGTTGTACCCGTCTTTCCTGCAATCTCCATATTCTCTTTTCCATCTGATCCTGTACCGTTCTTTACGACTTGTTGAAGCATACGAGTCATGTACCATGCATTCTGTTTTTTCCAAACTTTCTTTTCTTCCTTTTTTGCTTTACCGATCAGTTCTCCTTCATTGTTATAAATCTTGCTGATCACGAAAGGCTCGATCGTCTTACCTTCATGAAGAAAACTGCGATATCCTTTTACCATCTGCAATGGTGTTACTCCTTGATTGATACCGCCAAGTGCGATTCCGAGTCCTTTGTCCTCAATCGGCATGCCAAGCTGTTCAAGGTAACTTTTCGAATCAGAAATCCCATTCTTGTTCAACAGCCAAACTGCTGATGAATTTACAGAGTGTGCAATGGCATCTACCATCGAAACTTCACCTTCGTATCTGCCGTTATAATTCTTTGGTTCGTAACCGTCGAAGCTAAGTTCTTCGTCACGCAGCATAGAATAGGGTTTGTATTTTTCGGATTCCAGAGCAGGACCATATACGGATAAAGGCTTAAACGTTGAACCCGGCTGACGATTCACCTGCACTCGATTAAGTCCCTCTGTCACATAATTCCGTCCGCCTTGAACAGCGAGCAAACCACCCGTTTTTCCATTCATCAGTACCATGGCACCTTCAGGCTTTTCCTGACCCGTCCCTACAAAATAACGTCCGTCTTGAAAGCTCTTATAAACTGAATCTTGTGCAGCGAGATCCATCGGAACGACTATTTTATAACCGCCTTGTCGCAGTTCTTCTCTTGAAAGCTGATACTTTTCTTTTGCTTCTTTTATGACCATATCAATATACGTTGTATAAGCTGGATTTCGTTTTTCTTGCTGAAAATCTAGAGCAATCGTTTTACCTTGCGCTCTGACCGTTTCAGAAGGGGTCAAATAATCTTGCTTCTCCATGAGTGTAAGAACAAGATCACGGCGCTCTTTCGCTTCCTTAGGATTCTTTAATGGAGAATAATAGTTTGGTGCTTTAGGAAGACCGGCAAGCATCGCCCCCTCTGCTACAGTTAATTCGCTAACATCCTTATTAAAATACGTTTTAGCTGCGAGTTGGATGCCGTATGCGCCATGACCGAAATAGATTTGGTTCAAATACATCTCCAAAATTTTATCTTTCGGGTATCTTCTTTCCAGATTGATTGCAATTACAGCTTCTTTTGTTTTTCTTAGCCATGATTTCTCATGAGACAAAAAAACATTCTTTGCTAGCTGCTGAGTAATCGTACTGCCGCCTTCGACTTTTCCTCCAGCTAGAATATCTTTATAGATAGCACGCGAGATCGCTTTTACATCAATTCCATTGTGTTTATAAAAACGGCTATCTTCAACCGCAACAAATGCTTCCTGCACATGTTTTGGGATGTCCTCAATGTCGACGATCTCCCGATTTTCATCGTAGATCTTCGTAATTTTATCTCCGTTCTCGGCAACAAGGACAGTAGCTGAATCCATAACAAGATCTTTTTCATCGATCACATAATCTCCAGCTAAGATAATGAAGAGATAGGCAAAAAAACCTATTATAAGTGAACCCGTTAAAATACCGAGTACGATAAGACTTCTCTTTACCATAACCAACCCTCATTTCATTCTAGGTCGAAAAGTACATTTTATATAATTTTCCCTTAGTTGGAAAGTATATTACAAACATCCAACTTCTTACACTGTTTAATGTGCTGAACGGTTGGGTAAAACAAAGGTAAATCAATAAAAAGGGCAGGGATTCCTATGAACATATATATTACTTATGGGACTTTAGACTATTTAGCAACATATCAGGAAAAATACGATGCAGCTCTCCTACTAGAAGGCGACTCTAATTCTGCTCTCGTAATTGAAACAGATGGAGCGAACCCATTTACAGAAAAACATGAGTATGAAGTGATAAACCAAAGAGGATCCTTAACAGGTGCTGGTTTTGTTGTTATGAACCACATCCCGGTATCAGAAGAAGGAAGGTCTCTTTTTGAAGAACGTTTCCAAAATCGTGCCGGGCTGGTTGAAAGCGAACCAGGCTTTACTGGCATACGAATTTTACGACCTCTTCACCAAGATCCTTATATCGTAATGACACTTTGGAATTCACATGCTGACTTTACGAATTGGCAACAATCCAAGGCTTATGAGGAAGCTCATAAGAATAGAGGCACGTCTAGAGCACTTCCAGAAACACTTTTCACAGGAAAATCATTCGTAAAAGAATACATGGTAGCAAAATGACTAGTAATCCATCAACAATTAAAAGAGCATCTGTCATATTAAATCCTTCTGCTGGCCAAGGCAGATTGCTGAATCAGTGGGATGCCGTGGTAGAGCAGCTAAAAGTTGGCTTTGAAGACGTCAAAGTTTATAAAACAACCGCTCCTGGGGAAGGTGCTTCCTTTGTTAAAGAGTTGGAAGGTCAGACAGATTTGATCATAGCCGCTGGCGGTGATGGTACGGTACATGAAATTGCAGAAGCCGTATTGTCGATCCAAGAAAATCAACCAGCTTTCGGAATCTTGCCCGGTGGAACGTGTAATGATTTTTCGAGAGCGTTAGGCATGAATCAAAACCCTATTAAAGCAGCCGTACAACTCAGTGAAAAGAATTTTAACTCTATTGACGTTGGAGAGTTTAACGGACATTTCTTTACAAACTTTTGGGGTGTTGGATTGATCACACATGTTTCAGAATCCATTGATCCAGATACGAAAGAAAAGTTCGGTCGCCTTTCCTATTACTTATCAGCAGCAAAATCCTTTCAAACCTGGGAGCCATTCGATATCTCTATTTCATCTGAAGAGTTTCAATTTGATGGACAGGCTGCCATGTTTCTAGCTGTAAACGGTCCATTTACCGGAGGGATCCGTCCCTTTTTTCCCGATACAGATATACAAGACGGAAAGCTTGATTGCTTGCTGATTGAAGAGCCTTCCACATCGTTTATATGGGACGTCCTTTTGAATCGATTATCAGATACTTCAAAAGAAGGACAAGGGTACCATTATTTTCAAAGTTCAGAGATAAGCATAAAAACAGCTCCCCAACAGCTTATTGACTGTGATGGAGAGCGTCAGCATCGTACACCTGCAGTTATTAAATGTTTGAAAAATCAACTACTCACTCTTACTGGGGATGTTTCCTTTTAAAAAAAGGAAGCGTCCTTTTTTGATAGGCTCTGATCGATTCCAGTCCGCCTATACAAAGGAAAAGCCAAACGGTTCCAGCACTAAATCCAGCTGCTATATCAGATGGATAATGAACGCCTAAATAGACACGGCTAAACCCAATAAGCAGAATCGTAGAGATAAACAGTATGGTAAGTGCGATTTTAAGTGGCTTTCCTCTTCTGCTTTTCACGACTAAATAGCCAAGAAAGCCGTAATAAATGAGACTGCCCATGGCATGACCACTCGGATAACTGAAACCTTGCTCAACAATCAGGCTATCTTCTGGTCTGATTCTTCCAAACCAATGCTTTAACCCTAGATTTAAAAGACCTCCTCCAGCAACAGCAATCAAATAAAATATAGCACCCCAATAATTCTTTCTTTTAACAATCAGCCAGATCAGACTACCAATTAACAAGAGAGTTAAGATATCTTTTGACCCAAAAAAGGTAATCACTTTCATAACTTCCGTTAGCGTGTCACTTCTGATATCCGTTACATACTGGATGATTACTTGATCAAACTCAAATACCTCATTCTCCATCAAGTCCTCTGACAGCTCAAAAAAGATGTTCAACGATAAGAACGAAAGACCTAATCCACCTATGACATAGATAAGTGGAAGGATGGGAAAGGGTAGTTTATTAGCTAGTTCTCGTAACATAAAAATTCTCCTCAACATCATTTCTTTTCAATCTGTTCTCTATTAATTAGGCACACGAATTTCACTCTTATTAAATCTAAGTTTTCACTCTTTTTCTTTTGAATAAACCACTTTAAAACATTGTCGTTTTTTTATGGTAGATTGTAAACGGCCATTGAGGTGGAATTCTTGACGGTTTAGCAAACTTTAATGCATTTACAAGCTTTTTGAACGATGGAACGAACACTACTCTAGGAGGACTAGCAGCAATCACTGCGACACGACATATAACAGGAAGAATATAAAAAGCCGCTCAAAGATGAGCAGCTTTAGAAGGTATGCTATTTAACAAGCTTAACTAACATGTGAGCAAGCTTATGACGCTCTTCTTGCTCTCCGACTTTCCAAAGTTCTTTTAAGAGGTTCTCTTCTGAGTTACGAGGCTCCTCATGGTTAGCTAAGTAATCTGCTACTTTCTCTGCAGTTTTGGCAAGAGTTTCTTCGCTCATGCCCATTTTTTCGCCAATTTTTACTTTTCCATGCAAGTAGCTCTTAAACTCTTCAAAGTTTGATAAGATCTCGTCTTTTTTGCTTTCACTCATACGGCTTGCTGTTTCTTCCACCTTACTAGTGTCAACGTTACGCTCTTCATCAACCATGTGTCTGCTATCCATTTTTGTTACCTCCTTAGATTTTGTATCACTTTTGTTTAACATTTGTTTCACGCATAGTAGTGTTTTACCGATTTTACCAATCCCTAAACCTTATTCTACAGTTCTTGTGTTTTTTAGTTCATCTATCCTATAAATTTGGTTTATGGTGACGTGAAAAGGGGAAGGATATCTTTGTAGAACAAGATTCAGGAGGTTATACAAATGGAAAAAGACTTACAAGCACTAATCGATGGACTAAATGAGGATCTTGCAAACGAGTACTCAGCAATCATTATGTACAACCATAATGCAGCTACGGTTTCTGGTTTGTACCGTCAAATCCTAAAACCTTTCTTCCAAAGTGAAATTGCTGATGAGCAAGGACATGCTCTTTATTTAGCAGAAAAGATTAAAACACTTGGAGGTACACCGACTACTCAACCAAAACCAGTTAAACAAGTAGAGAGTGTGCGTGAAATGTTAGAAGAAGCTAGAAACGCTGAGGAAGATACAATCAGACGTTATGAAGAGCGTAAAGAGCAAGCATCTAACTTAAAATTGACTGAGCTTGTTGTTCAGTTAGAAGATATGATTGCTGATGAAACAAAGCACAAAGAAGAAATGGACCGCTTATTAAGTGACAGTCGTTTCTAAATTATCTCATAATACAAGCACCCGCAATTTATTGCGGGTGCTTGTTGGTTATGATCCTTTTCTTTTTTTCATCTGTTAACAGCCGCCATCTGAAACAATTCTTTGCCACATGACCTAAATCATCAAGAAAATGATAATTCGCATATGCCCCAACAATCGCTCCCAACCCTGGGACCATCTGAAGCATCTTTATGAGATCGATATGGTCACGATAATCTTGCTGCAGCTCTTGCCAATTCATTTGGTTGATCGATTCAGGAGACTCAGGAAATTCTTGAATGGTCTCCTTCCATGATATCACTCTTTGAAATGCTTCTTCTCGCTTGTGAGGATCAGAAAAAGCTAGGCGAAAAACATGAAGAATAAAGATTCTCTCTTTGTAGTCTTTAACATCCAATCCATAAATACTAGCTGCTTCAAACAAGAACTTCATTTTTATTCCTAACAATAATGGAAGATCTGCAATGCCTAGCAAAATACCCCCAGCACCTGTTCCCGCTCCTTCAATTGCTGCTGTTTTTTTGTAGAAAGATAGCCGATCTTCAAATTTAAAATCACGCTCACGTAGATCTGCCGTAAACTTAATCGTTTTTTTTGTCGTATATTCAGAACCGATCAGAGTCGCTTTGATCATATGTTTCATACTTGATGTCATGACATCGTGCACTTTTTGCGGGATCTTTTCATTGATTTTTGTTTGAAGAGATTTTGTTGTTTTATTCCAAAGTGAGGGTCGTTTACACATTTCATTTTCCCATTTTTTTAGCTCATCTGTTACTTGTTCTTCATAAGTGTTCATCATCTACCTCCCTCCTTCTATACGATTTTTGTTAGTCTTTCGTTTCATTATTCTCGCCCTCACGTTATGAGATTTACACAATCTTATTTGCAGTCGGAATTCCTAGTGGGAACCTAAACACATTTTTTGGATCGTATTTAGTTTTCACCTCAATTAAGCGAGGCAGGTTCACAAAGTAACATTGTTCTAACCAGTTCTTAATACAATTATCATGAAAATTCACATAAGCTCCATCCGCATAAGGAAGTAGAGAATTCCTTAGACTTTCTACCCATCGTGTATTTATGTCTGCCTCAATTTCATTCTCCCATTTTGTAATATAAAGCAAACTGAACAATGCTTCTCTATGAACATAAGCTGTTTCAGTAGGTCCTATACAAGCTGCATTACCAGCTAGAGCTTGTAGCTGCACTTTGTTCTCAGTACTAGGGGAGTTTGATAGAAATTCTTTCAATTTTTTTATCGCACTGATCGGTAACTGCCTTTTCGCAAACGCACCTGTATTCTTAAATGGATGCGCATCAGGATCACCATGGTTTACAGCGTACTCCATCATTCCTGGCATCATTCCTCCAAATATCTTAACAGCGTCGATATATGGTACTTTCTTAATTTCAACTTCTTTAGGCGGATAGGCGATCAAAAGTGGCTCCAGCAGCTTTTTTAGTTCTGCCTTGCTACCAAGAAATTCCCCTAATGCACGCAACTCACCAATGTCTTTTGTTAAGAGATCAATAATGGCTGTCAACTTGACGTCTGTATGAGGAGCCCATTTCTGCCATGCTTCTACGACTTTTTCAAACCCTTTAAAGTCCCATGTAATTTTAAAGATGGCAACATCATCAACAGGAACGACTTTAAACCGAAAAGATGTAACCACACCAAAGTTCCCACCACCACCGCCTCTAGATGCCCAAAACAAGTCTTCGTTTATATGTTTGTTAGCTATGATGATATTTCCATTTGCATCGACCATCTCCAGCTCCAGAAGCTGGTCGATCAGCATCCCATAAGGTCGGGTTAGCATCCCCCATCCACCACCAAGTGTAAGACCGGAAAGACCAACAGAAGGACACGTACCTCCTGGAATCGTGAAACCTTCTTCATATAATTTTTCGTATAGTGGAAAAAGTAATGATCCTGCACCGAGTATGGCCGTTTTTGATTTCGGGTCCACTTTCACTTCATTTAACTCACTTATGTCTATTACTAAACCACCATCTAATGATGAATAAGCTTCATAACTATGCCTTCCTGTGCGAATCCGAAACTTTATCCTCTTCTTTCTTGCCCAACGGATCGCGTTTGAAACATCCTTTGCGGTTTCACAAAAATTGATAATTAAAGGAAATAAGTTAAAACGAGTATTGAACTCTTCTCTTGCTAGATCATAATCAGGACTTCCTGGTGTTACAATCCTCCCTGTTAGTCCATAAGTGTTCATGATGCCCAGCCCCCTTCCATAAAACTTATAGGCATAAGCTATGAAAGATACCCAAAATCTGTTTCCAAACTTGGAAGTAGTTGATTTCCATTCCAGGCTGCTCGCTTTCCGGGGCAAGCGGTGAGCCACATTCGTACGTTTCACTTGTAAGTGTCTCACCTGTCTAGTTGCAGTGGCTAGCCCCTCGAGGTCAAAATGTTAAATGGCCCAGTCGGCCTGTCCCGAAGGAGTCTCACACCTTCCACTCCAATCAACTGTCAAAGGAGCAAGTTTTCATAAAAAAAAACTTCCTAGCTAAGAAAGAGCTAGGAAGTCAACGTAATGTGTTTTTTCGTCATACTAGGCAGTCGTAATATGCTGTATAGAATTGCTCCCACAGGCATAAGGATCGCGATCAGCCAGTCCCCTGAAAGTAATCCATAGAATAGGCCATAGAATCCGCCTTGTATGATCAGTAAATATTTCAGCCAATTTTGAAAGGCTTTTACTCTTGTATCTTGTTTGATCGGATAGATGGTAAATACAACATTCCATCTATATTGTGTGTAAAGTGTGAATAGTTGTAGAGCAAACATTTGAAAGAACAAGAGCACGACGATCAACTGCCACCATCCTGCTGGAATTAAATAAATGAACAGAAAGCCAATTAAGATCAGACGTACATATAAGCCTAGGTAATCACCTGAACGTACAAACGTCTTCATGTAAAGAGCGGAAAGTGCATTCTTCTTCTTAAATGAAAAACTGGCTAAGCTATTTAACCACGGTCGCTTGTGAACGGTCTGCTTTAAAGCCGGGACATCTGTAAAGTAATTTACGAATCGGTAACCTTTCATCTTTAAAGACTGTTCTTCGGCTAATAACATTTCCCACTGATAGCCATGCTGTTTCTTAAAGATACCGAAAACGAAATTCTTTAAAACATACATGATCGAAAAGATAGCAATCAAGAAGATGTAAGCCTCATTAAAGAGTAAATAGGCATATACAAAGTTTACAATGAACCTCATGATTTTATAGTTGGTTTGATGACTTTTATAGGGTAATCTTCTTTCCTCCCAAGACACATAAATGTTAAATACTTTGGCTGCTATCAAAAAGAATCCAAACGTGACATACATCTTCCATCCATCATGGATAAAGAATTGGACGATTGGCCATAACAGCGTAAAAATAAATAAGGTTGAAAAAGCTCCCGTAGCTGTCGCAGACGAAATTGCTTTTGAGAAATATTGTTTCATTCCCGATTCTACAGGAAGTAAGAATACGAGATCCCCTTCTTTTAACAATGTACGGATTGGACTTTTAGTCAACCAGAATGAAAAGACGATCGTTAAAATTAAGACGGCAGGAAAATTTTCAGGAAGTGCTTGAAGAAGCTTAGCATAATAAACACTTCCTACCACGATGAGCAAAATTAAGGAAACAATCAGTCCGCTGTTTGCCATTAAACTAAAGTATTTAAGTGTCTGAGTAACATGTGCATTGCGTCGTTTTGTCCATAATTTTTTTACATCAATCATGTGACTTTACCTCGTGCTACATAAAGATAGATCTCATCCAACGTCGCATTCTCCAGCCCGCTTCTTACGCGCAATTCCTCCAGCGTTCCGCTTAGAACCATTCTTCCTTCATGCATGATTAAAAAGCGGTCGCAATATCTTTCGGCTGTAGACAAAATGTGAGTCGACATTAACACGCCAGCGCCGTTATTTCTAAATTTAACCATATATTCTAGAAACGATTGAATACCTAATGGATCCAGACCAACAAACGGTTCATCCACGATATATAGCTTAGGTTCTACCAATAGTGCACAAAGGATCATTACTTTTTGCTTCATCCCTTTTGAGAATTGACTCGGAAACCACTTGATTTTATTATCCATGCGAAACTCTTCAAGTAAGGGGCGTACACGAGTTAAAAAAGTTTGTTCTTCTAGTCCATATGCCATTGCTGTTAACTCTAGATGTTCCCATAATGTTAGTTCTTCATAGAGAATCGGCATCTCTGGTATGTAAGTAAATTGACTTCGATAATTTTCTGGTTCTTCCCTAAACGTCTGCCCTTCAATTTTAGAAGTACCTGACATGGGTTCCATTAGACCAAGCACATGCTTGATGGTTGTACTTTTACCGGCACCATTCAAGCCGATCAACCCTACTATCTCATTTTCTTTCACCGTAAAATCTAAGTGATGAATAACAGGCTGATTAAGAAGATACCCTCCTGTTAAATCCGTAACTTCAAGGATTGGTTTCATACAATACCTCCTTCTGCAATCCAGCATTTTCATTATTGTTTGCCATTTTTCTCGTTTTACACCTTATGAGGCTGGCATCGGTGTTGGAGTTGGCTCTGCATATCCTTCTTGATATTTCTCATCGATCATCTTTCTGATTTCAACAGGCGTTTTCCCATCAGCAGAAGCACTCATGCTGATCGCAGCGATTTCTAAACAAGTCCCGCACTTTGTACCATGATCATCCCACACAATTTTCCCATCTTCTTTGTTGTCTGAAACAAAACAATCATAATTGTCTTTATGACCCGCAGAATCTCCACAGCCACAGTAACAAGGCATGGATTCAAGCAGATCCTTATATTTAGGTACTTCCGCATATATGGCTGCAATCTCATCAGGTTGTTTATCTAAGAAACCTGGTAATACATCCATTGAAGCAGTAAGTTCTTGAATATCACCGTTCGGCAAATGATTCTCATGTCCTTCATGAGGCGCTTCTTGTTTAGCGCTTGACTCCTCTTGATGATTTTTATGCTCATCTTCTGATTTATTCCCGCACCCTGAGATGAGGAAACTGACACCGAGTGTCATAGTAAAAATAAGTTGTCTTTTCTTCACGGAGAGTCCTCCTTTTTGTCATTCTTTCCTTATAATAGCTCAATTCACGTTTCCTTTACCAATTTTATATGTATAACAAATAAGAGTTCCTGGACAAGATATAAGAGAAGAAGGTATCCCCCCTTCTTCAGGGAGAAAGATTCAAGGTATTAGATTTTTTCAGATATGCTTTTCTTTAAGGAGATGGTTCTCTTGGACTATTTAGTGCTTGAGCAATTACAAATTCTTAACATTGAGGTGCATGGCTAAAAAATCGTATTGTTTTGTTTTCGTGTTCTCCTTTCTTCTCTAACCTCTATAAGAAGAAGGGTTCTATTTTTAAATAGGACCCTTCTTTTTATTTTTGAGCTGTTGCTATTAGAAGAAGTTGATTTCCACTCCAGGTTGCTCGCTTTCCACGAGACGTGCGGTGTTCGAAGAAGTATGTGTGCTCCTGCGTCTGCGAGAAAATCCTACCGAAGCGAGCTTCCTCGTCGCATGCCTTACGAGAAGAATTTACAAAGTGGCTGGCACGCTACTCACCATTAGGAGTCTCCACCTGACCAATCGTCCCGTAGGAGTCTCACACCAAGCGCTTCAATCAACCTATCAATTAAGAAAATAAAAAACATTCAAAAGCAACTATCCCTATAGAAAAGAGCCTTTTGTTAAGATAAAAAGAATACCTTATTTTTTAGGTAGATCATGTGTGATATGATAAGTAAAAAAAATGAGGTGAGCCACTTGTCCCACGATTCAAACTGCATTTTTTGTAAAATTGTTGCGGGAGAAATTCCATCCTACAAAGTATACGAAGACGAAAACGTTCTAGCTTTCTTAGATATCAGTCAGGTAACAAAAGGACATACGCTGATCATTCCTAAAGAGCACTCAGCAGATATCTTTGAACTGCCTGCAGAAACAGCAGCGAAGCTTTATTCTGTCGTGCCTAAAATTGCCTCTGGAATTAAACAAACGTTTAACCCAATCGGTCTGAACATCTTAAACAACAACGGTGAAGCAGCCGGACAATCTGTCTTCCACTATCATATGCACTTCATCCCACGTTACGGCCAAGGTGACGGATTTGGAGCGGTCTGGAAAACACAGGATACCCCTGCAAATGAAATGACTGAAATCGCTCAACATATTAAAGAAAACGTTAAAATCTAACGTTACATAGTAAAACTGCCTTTTTTAAACTGGGCAGTTTTTTCATATTCTTTTTTAGTTTTTACTCTATTCTAACAACTTTTTTGCTTATAAGACTTCATTGAAAAGTTGATTGGAGTGTAAGGTGTGAGACTCCTGCGGAACGAGCGGTCAGGTGAGACCCTTAAAGGCGCAAAGCGGCAAGGGGCTCACCGATCGCCCCGCGGAAAGCGAAGCACCTGGAACGGAAATCAACAACTTTCAATGTTCTAAGAGATTGCTAAAACAGCGTTATTTATATAAGGAGGAGAACGATGACACGCATCTATTTTCAAGCCGGACCCACAACATTACCAAAAGAAGTCATGCAGCAAGCAAAGGAAGAGTGGGATGATTTTTTAGGTACTGGGTTAAATATTATGGAGCATAGCCACAGGGGTTCAGAATATGAAGGCATCCATAATCAAGCCAAAACACGCATGGAGCGTTTGCTCGATATACCAGATACACATGAAGTATTGTTTTTACAAGGTGGAGCAAGTCTACAGTTTGCTATGATTCCTATGAACTTCATTCAAGGTGGGAAGACCGCAAAATACGTACTCACTGGGGCATGGTCTGAAAAAGCCTTTAAAGAAGCTCAAAAAATCGGATCGTGTGAAGCAGTTATTACAGGAAAAGACTCTGAGTATCGAACCCTTCCAGAATTTAATTACGTTTCTAGCGAAAATGACGCTTATCTTCATATTACTTCTAATAACACGATCTATGGGACTCAATGGCCAGACTTACATGCCTTCACACATCCAAATCTTGTTGCGGACATGTCGAGCGATATTATGAGCAGACCCATATCCGTTGAAGATTATGGATTAATCTATGCTGGTGCTCAAAAGAATCTTGGACCTTCAGGAGTCACTGCCGTTATCATCCGTAAAGATCTGCTGCAGGAGAATAAATCTGTTCCATCCATCTTGTCGTATTCAGTTCATGCAAAAAACAATTCTCTTTACAACACGCCTCCTGTTTACTCCATCTACTTGCTAAACCTTGTACTAGGCTGGGTAGAAAAGTGTGGTGGTGTCATCGAAATGGAAAAGAGAAATCAAAAAAAAGCTGGAGTCATCTACGACACGATCGATAAAAGTAAAGGGTTCTACAACGGGTATGCTACTCCTGAATCACGTTCGAACATGAATATTACTTTCACTCTTTTAAATGATGAACTGGAACAGCTTTTTATTAAGGAAAGTGAACAAAACGGAATTTATGGATTAAAAGGACACCGATCGGTCGGAGGTTTCAGAGCTTCTATCTATAATGCTGTACCTCAAGAATCATGTGATAGCCTGGCACAGTTCATGAAGCATTTTCAGGAAAAATACGGAAAGTAGTTCACAAACCTTTTCAGTTATACGTACATCTGTTAACATAAGGGTACTTTCGCATTAGGCCAAGAGGGCACTATTGGAAAGAAATTAGGCTAAGAGTAGCTGAGGAGAGATGAGAAAATGAATACGAATACTAAATCATTAGCTTTAACATCTGTACTTATTGCATTAGGGTATGTGTTTCACACTGTTGTACCCCCTTTATTTTTTGGAATGAAACCTGACTTATTACTGGTCATGATGTTTTTAGCCATTATGCTATCACCTACTAAACAAAATGTGATTATCGCAAGTATGGCAGCTGGTGTCATCTCGGCATTAACAACAGGTATGGCTGGCGGGCAGATCGCCAATATTGTTGAAAAACCTATAACAGCATTTATCTTTTTGGCGTTGTTCTTGCTTGCTAAAAAAGTAAAAGTTAATGCGATAAGCGCTGTTCTTTTAACAGTAGTCGGAACGATTATCAGTGGTACATTATTTCTTATGGTCGCCATGCTTGTAGCAGGATTACCCGGTACATTACTTAGCTTCATTGGAATGATCGTTGTTCCAACAAGTATCGTTAGTGGTTTAATCATGTTCTTTATCTACCCGATTGCAGAACGATTATCTAAACGATCAAACTTAACTGCTTAATTAAATGTGAGAAAGTCAAAATAAAAAGCCAGCTCCTATGGAGTTGGCTTTATGTATTTATCCTCTTCTACTTTTTCTTCTTCCCATGTCTGAAAAGCTGAAATCTCGGTTGATAACGTTGAAAAGATGAAGGCTAGAACAGTTGCATCATCCAATAGTCCTGCTCCGATTAGAAAATCAGGAACGGCATCGATCGGACTAACAAAATACAGAAGCCCCGCGATCACTAATAGTAAAGATTTTTTGGAGACATCACGATAGTCGCCTCTTTTATATGACTTTACCATTCGAACCAATGCTTTAACTTGAGAGCCTAGATTACTTAAACCTTGTTTATCTGTTTGCGAACTTTTTTTCTCAGCTTCTGTAACGAGCTCACCCGTTTGTGTGGAACTTTCAAGCACCGCATTCGCTTTTTCTTTCATTTTATTAAAGTAGTTGCCAATTGTATTTTGTTTCAACCCATATCCCTCCATTCTTTTTATTATGTATACCCTCTTTTAAACCTCTTCGTCAATTCTGAAACTTTTTTTCCTTTTCATTTACTTTATATTATCTTTCTCCAAAGTCAGTCAAATATCTTCTATTTTAGACAAGTATGACATTTTTTTAAACAACACACAGGGCTACATATTTTATATAAGTTTCTTGTTATATCAACGTTTATCATATTTCGACTTTGTTTAAAAGTTGAATCTAACATGTCCAAACATGACGAAATCTATCGGGAAATATTTTTATATTCGTCATTATTTTTCATAGGAATATAAGAGAAATTCACGAATTCATTAGATAATAAAAGAATGAGGAGGAATTATAAGATGTCTAAACAAAAATCCATGGTAGTAGGTTTCGCATTAGGAACGGTGGTTACAGCAGCAGCTACTTTACTTTCTACACCAAAATCAGGTAAAGAAGTTAGACAAGATCTTAAAGTAAATATGGATAAAATGAAATCGACGTTCTCCAGCATCAAGCGTGATGGCATTCAGCTACGAGCAAAGATCCGATTTGCTAATAAAGAAAAAGAAGAGGCTCTACAAGAAACAGCTGCCTCAACAATCGAAGAAACACCTGAAGAAATGGAGCAAGAAATTAAATAATCCCAAAAAAATTCTCCCTTTTTGGAGAATTTTTTTTCTATACTTCTGAACGTGTAAGAACACATACTTAAACACCATATCAGCTAAAAGTTATATAACTATTTTACTAAAAAATAAGGAAAAATTGAAAAATTTTACTTTCTTATTATAGGAAATACTGGCATAATGAGGAATAGGATGTGTTTTATAAGATGGAGGGGCATTTTAAAAATGAACAAAGATCAATTATATAGTTTTCAAGAAGCCATGATCTATAGTCACAAACTTTCACAGATTAGTAAAGCTTTATGGAAGAGTGTAGAAAAAGACTGGCAGAATTGGATTAAAGACTATGGACTGAATATTAACGAACATCATATCCTTTGGATTGCTCATCATCTCGAAGGTGCTTCAATTTCAGATATCGCTAAATTTGGTGTTATGCATGTTTCAACAGCCTTTAACTTTTCTAAGAAATTGGAAGAACAAGGTTACCTTACCTTTTCTAAAAAAGAAGACGATAAACGAAATACATATATTTGTCTAACAACAAAAGGTGAAGAATTGTTACTGCAAACTCTGAATACCTATGACCCTTCAAAGTTTGGTGTTTTCAGTGCTTCTATGCCAATTAAAGAGTTATTTGGAAGGTTCCCAGAGTTTCCTGAATTGATGTCGATCATCCGCAATCTATATGGCGATGACTTTATGTCGATTTTTAACAAACTCGAAGAAAAGATCGAAGCATCATTAGATGATCAGCCTGCATCACCCGTGATCGCAGCTGAGGAAATTGCCTCTTCTCATTCGTAACGTACAGATAACTCATAAAGCTTCTCCATCAAAGAAATATACTTTTCTTGTTGAAGCAAAGCGGTAATCGTTTCTCTTGGTGAAAGCTTTGGTGTTAACATGCCTGCAAAATGCAACAACAGAGGTGTGTAATGCACAAAGCCTTCTTCACTCTGCATTTCATATTTTCGTTGAAGCTCATCGCACAGAAGGAAGACTTTATTGACTTCCTGCTCGGTGAGCTTTTTTTCCATGACCAGTCTAAAAAATGGATACGCTGTAAGATCGACACTCTCAATCGTTAGCTGATTATAAAATTCTAGTCGTTCAAGTCGTTCTTCCACCGTCTCCATACAAAACCCTGCTTTCTAGTCATTGTCTGTCTATAATAATTATAATCCAACTTTCTCCATTTGGGTATGAATAATTAAGGAAGAATAAATAAAGCGCTCCTTCCCCAACGTGCTCGGGTAGAAGCGCTTTTTCTAGTTTTTCGTATAGACTCCCAATTTAATAGAATTCTTCTTTAGATCGAATTCTTCCGCTTTCACTGCGTAACCTTTCTTTGTTGGCATTTCAGTCACTCTCATCAAAATGCTCTCATCTTTGGGATAGACATCTACCCATTCAGGAAACTGAACGGTCTTTTTAATCAGTGTAAACACCTCGTCACCGGGTAGCGGGAAACGCCCTACTTGCATATCCTTTTCCTTCAATAACAGATCCCCGTTTTCAAGAACTTCAGGTTCAAATGTGACTTGGTAAGGAAGCTCTTGATCAAATGCAATAAATGATCCGTTAAGCACGGCTTCATCATTTCGTAAATTTACGTATACGTTCACATCTGGCGCTTTTTTGCGGAGCTCTTTATTTAATAGGTCTTCCACCTGTTCTTTTTCTGTATGTATGCTTAAGAGCTTCTGATTGTCTCGAATATCTGTATCTAGTGAACTACGATCTAAACGGCCACCAGCAGGATCACTAAAAAGCATAACGGCTATGGCGATCGGTACGATTAAAAACAGAAGCAATAGTGTAAAAAATGCCGTTTTCCATTTATTCATAAATTTCTCTCCCTCTCTCATCTCTTAGAAGTTATTTTCCTATTCATATTCCACATATTTTGGTAAAGTTAAACAAGTAGTTCATGTTGGAGGTTTTCATATGGCAGGCTATATCTTCGTTTTTTTGGCACCAATCTTTTTATTCGTTTTCAACTCACTCACTCACAAGTTATGTGACAAAAAGAACTTGTCCTCAAAACAGCAAGACTCAGTTTATCGTACGATTAACGTTTCTATTACCATTCTGCTCATTTCATCCTATGTTTCAAACGTTCTATAAAAAATATAAAAAGGGGGAATCTAAATTGCATTCCCCCTTGAGTAACCGTACCATACACATGCTGCACCTTTTGATCAAGAGTAGTAAAACACACATTAACGAAACTGCTTATAAACGTCAAGCCTGATCAGTCCCCTTCATAAGAAAAGGTCCTGCTTAGACTGTCATTTATTTTAGCAGAAACATGCAGCACCTACGATAATCAAAAGAATAAACAACACAACAATCAATGCGAAGCCTTTTCCATGCCCGTATCCACCGTAACCCATGAAAGCCACCTCCTTTGATATTCTGTACACTATCCTATGCATGACCCGTTATTCACGCATAGGCATTCGCCCTTTAAATTAATATAAATTTCTATTCACCATCAATAGCAGTAACAAGCTCCAATAATGATGAGAAGGATAAATAGAACTAAGATTAGTGCTAATCCTCCCCCATGACCGTAACCATAACCCATCATCATACCTCCCTTTTCTTTCTCCATATCATATAGTGATACGCCCTATTGTGATTAGACGAATGACCCGGTTTTTAAAATTTTTTTATTAAAATCGTGGAGAATACCCGAAAATACTGGATTTATAATGTGTAAATTTTCTCATATTTCATTTATTGAATAGGAATACCTATAACGTTTATGCTATAGTAAGAGTTGTTAAATTATTACTTCACAGTAGGAGTGTTTGAAAATGAAAAAATGGATGTTATCAATTGGACTCACAGCGGGACTAATTTCACTATCCGCTTGTAATAATGCTGGTGGTGCTGATTCAGAAGCCATCGTAGAATCTAAAGCAGGAGATATTACGAAAGAGCAATTCTACAATAAGATGAAGGAACAATACGGTGATCAAGTACTAAACCAAATGATCGACGAAATGGTACTTGAAGATAAATATAAAGTTACAGACAAAGAGATTGAAAAAGAAACAGATAAGATCAAAGAAGAGCTTGGTGGCGAGGATGCCTTCAAACAAGCACTTGAACAAAACGGCTTATCTGACGAAAAACAGCTAAAAGAACGCATCAAGTCTATGCTTCTAAACGAAAAAGCAGCAACTGAAGGTGTTAAGGTTTCTGAAGCTGAAATGAAGAAAACATTTGAAGAAAAATACAAAACAGAAGTTAAAGCGAGCCACATTCTTGTAGATGATGAGAAGACGGCTAAAGAAGTTCAAAAGAAATTGAACGAAGGTGGAGACTTTGCTAAATTAGCAGAAGAGTACTCTAAAGACCCTGGTTCAAAATCAAAAGGTGGAGACCTTGGCTTCTTCGGTAAAGGCGCAATGGTTCCTGAATTCGATAAAGTTGCATTTACTCTTGAAAAAGGAAAAACAAGTGAACTGGTTAAGTCTGATTACGGTTACCACATCATTAAAGTAACGGACAAGCGTGAAAATAAGTTCGAAGACAAGAAAGAACAGATCGAACAAGAGCTTAAGCAACAAAAAGCAAAGCCTATCACTGAGATTTTAGAAAGCCTGAAGAAAAAAGCGGATGTTAAAGTAAAAGATAAAGAATTAAAAGAAAAGATGGAAAAGAAAGCGGAACAACCGCAAATGCCACAAATGCCTCAACAATAATGGCATGATATATGAAAACCAGACCCTTTATGGGGTCTGGTTTTTGTTTTTGGCTGTTCTCGTATACATTGTTGCTTTTGGAAGTGGTTGATTTCCGCTCCAGGTTGCTCGCTTTCCATGGGGCGAACGGTGAGCCGCCTGCCGCTTTGCGCCATTAGGCCATACAAAAAGACCTGCCGAAATAAGCAGGTCTTTTCTTATCTTTTATTCCCTAGAATCCAGATCACCTTCTCCACTTGCAGCAACTAGATCCTCTGTATCTTCGTCGTCTGCAGAAGTTTCGGCTGATTCCTGAGCCTTCGCTCTCTCGATACGCTCCATGTATACTCTGCCTTCTTCTTCAATCGCTCTTTGCTCGATTTCTTTATCTTCTTGGAACAATGTAACGATCCGATAACCGCTATAGATAATGCCGCAAAGCACGAAATACATCCACCATGGAGTCATAGTAAAGAAGTTGCCCACCCCAGCTGAATATTCTTTTAACACAAAGGCAGCTATGAGTATGGCACCGAAAAATAAAGCAGCGTATCCTTTCATCGATTAACTCCCCCTTATTAGACAAGCTTTTAATTCAGTCTATGAGGGATGATAGGAAGTTATGTCATGAAAGTGCAGGTTCAGCTTTAGATTCTTTTTCCGTTTTGTTAGACTCCATTTTTTTATCAAATGCACGGAACATTAAGTAATAGAGCCCTGCACTTATCACCGCTAATACAAAAAGAAGATAGAACGTATTTTCAAAACCGATCCACATCGTTAATGGAATAGAGATCGGTGCGATCGTACGTCCGATCGTAAAGCGCAGACCCGCTGCTGCAAAGTACTGCCCTCTCATGTTTTCCGGTGCAAGCTTAGAAATAAAACTTTCTTGGATACCCACTACCATCAGCTCAGCCGTTGTAAAGATGACCATCGCACCAAAAAGAATCCACATCATCGTCGTACTTCCAAACACAAGCATCGACACACCGTATAGAAGTGCAGAAAGAATGAAGACCCTGCCTTCTTTAAAACGATTCATCCATTTAGCCATCCAAACCGTACATAACGCTACCATCAATCCGTTAAGCGAGATCAGGTAACCAAACACCTTTTCACCCGTTAACGAAATGTCCCAATTGCCAATGGCAAAAAGCGATTGTTCTGGTACTTTTTCCGTAGTATATACAGCTAGGAGTAGGTCCATCTGCATGAAGGTTTGAGCTACAAGAATACCCGCTAAGATGAATAGCAAGAATAACTTATCACTTGCGATCACTCGATAATCTTTTAATTGTTCACCGATCGCCTGGAACCAATTTTTATCTGTCCCTACTTGTTCTAATACTTCTTTCTTTACTGGAACCGTTTCACGAATGTATTTCGCTAACACGACGGCTAACACAACGCTTACGAGTAAACAGGCTAGCAATAATTCAAAACGGTAAGAGAAAAAGAAGATACTTCCCAATACGGGACCGAAAACCACCGATATATTGATCGATGTGTAAAATACTGCAAACACTTCACTTCTGTGCTTTTCTTCTACAACATCTGCGATCATCGCGTGACTAGCTGGCCAATATAGAGAACCAAACAGTCCTAACGCTGAAAACGCAATAAACGTTAAGATCGGTGAATCCATCCACGGCGAGTTAGCAAGACAGAAGAAGATAAACGTTGCTGCCTGCCCGCAAGCCGAGATCACCATCATTTTTTTTCGTCCATATTTATCCGCACAATAGCCACCTACAAGGTTAGTAATGACACCTACAACTTGTGACAGGACTAATAATATACCAGCTGTTGTTTTTCCCATTTCATCCGAAAAGTAAATCGCCATAAATGGGAAGAACATCCAAAATAATAAATTTACAAAAAACTCTCCTATTAAACGAACCTTTAGATTAGCATCCCAATCTTTCCATCTCATGCTGTTCACTTCTTCCTTTTTGTAATTTCCGACACTGTTGATTTATCTAATCCGACTTTTGAGCAGTCACTTTCATAAGCAAGCAGTGAATACAGCAATTTTTTCAATGAGAACATAGAAAAAAGCCTATGAGTATACACCGTTACATGTGCATACCATAAGCTTTTCGTTAAAAAGGCTCTTGATTGGCACATGGAAAGATTGCTCAAAAGTAAGTAGATTGCATAGCAAAATAAGCCTTCCCAAATGGGATTTAGACGTTATTTAGCTTGCTTTCTTACCTTACCTTGAACAATGCTAACCATGAGTCATTGCCTCCTAAAATTTCGTTTCTTAACTTCCAATTCCAAATTTACCATATCTCCCATTTTTACACAATGGGTTTTTGTTATTTGGTTGGTTGCTTCGTTGCTTTGAAAGTAGTTGATTTCCGCTCCAGGTAGCTCGCTTTCCACGGGGCGTGCGGTGAGCCTCCTGCCGCTTTGCGCCATTAGGAGTCTCCACCTGACCGCTCGTCCCGTAGGAGTCTCGCCACCTTACGCTTCAATCAACTTATCAATGATGTTTTTAAAGTAACAATTCTTTTAAAATATGGCCTTAATTTTTCGCAAATTCCCCTTGGAACAGGGGTTTATATAACGATCGGTTCTCTAGAGCGAACTGCTTATCTGTAAATTCACCAGGCTGGACTTTTTCGAGAGCACGGTCCATCATGTTCATTCTAGCATCAAAATTATCAATCATATGAAGGATCTCTGCTTCACGAATTAACGGTGCTTTTGGGCTTCCCCACTCAGGTTTACTATGATGGCTTAAAACCAGATGCTGAAGGACAGTTACTTCTTCCCCTTCAATCTCTAACTCGTCTGCAGCTTTACCGATCTCGTTTACCATGATTGTAATATGACCTAACAGCTTTCCTTCAAGTGTATAAGACGCAGCAACTGGTCCTGACAACTCGATGACTTTTCCTAGATCATGAAGAATGATACCTGAATACAGAAGATCCGTATCTAGAGATGGATAAAGTTTGCTGAACGCTTTTGCCATATCCAACATGGATACAACATGAAAAGCAAGACCTGATACAAACTCATGGTGGTTCTTAACCGCTGCAGGGTACTCAAGAAATTCAGCTTGGTGTTTCTTTAATAAGTGTCTTGTGATTCGTTGGATATTTGGATTCTTCATCTCAAATATGTATTTGGTGATTGTCTCTACCATCGCGTCTTGGGATAATGGAGCTGTTTCGAGAAAATCACTAACCTTAACACCATCAAGTTCCGTTGCAGGGCGAATGGCTTTAAGCTTTAGCTGCATTTTTCCTCTGTAGTTCCCCATCTCACCAGCTAATTTTACAATAGCTTGAGCTGCGTAGAGCTCTTCATCTTCTGGTGAACTATCCCATAGTTTTGCCTCTACATCACCTGTTTGATCTTGGAGGATCAGCGTCAAGAATGGTTTACCATTACTTGCCGTCCCTTTAACAGATGATTTGATAAGAAAGAAACCATCTACGACCTCTCCTACCTTATAAAACGCAAGTCCTTTTTTCATCTTTCACCCCGCCTTTCTTTGCTTTAGTATAGCATATCCGTCTATTTAACTACTTGTCATAACACTCGTGTATGATTCTCCTATTAACCCTTTCTTTTAGGGCTAGTAATTGGAATCTTAATCTGAAAAGCTACACCTTCTGCTCTATTCTCGGCTACTACTTTTCCTCCATGCAATTCCGCAATTCGTTTTACGATAGCAAGACCCAGTCCAAATTGACCTTTATTGCCCTTACGGAACGGTTGGAAGATCTCTTCTCCCGTAACACCAGTAAGACGTTCTCCATCATTAAACACTTCAATAACACATTCAGATCCGTTATTAAAAGCAGAGAGGCGAATCGTTTGATGTGCATAACGCAAGGCATTCTGAACTAAATTATCAAGCAGTATGCCCCATTGCTCTTTATCACCATTCAGATTGTAATGGTTACCTGTAATCTTAAAATCGATATCTTCACGCTGATATCTGAAGCGTTCAACAATATCTTCTGCCAGATCACCAAAATTAAAGTTCTCTTTTGTTAAAACATCAAGTTTCATAGCATCAAGCTTTGTATAATACAGCATGTTTTGAACACGCTTTTCCATTCTTTCGGTTTCTTTTAAAATCACGTCCATCATATCTTCCGTTGTATCCTTCGGCATGATGCCATCTTTTACAGATTGCGCGTAACTCTTAATCGTCATGATAGGTGTCTTTAATTCATGAGAAGCGTGCTGAATAAACGTTTTTTGTGCATGGTCATGTCTTAGCAAGTTTTGACGCATTTCTTCAAACTGTTTGGAAAGGATATAAAATTCATCATCACCCTTCCAATGAAATGGCTCTTGCCAGTTACGTTTAGCGATCTGTTCGAACCGTTTTCCTAAGATGGTGAGTGGCGATCGTAAATACCGTGCTAACCAAATCGCTGGAATGATTGAGAATATGCCTGTGAACAATAAAATCAGTACGAGCCTTAGCCATAATCTGTTGACCATTTGATCACGATACGTATCCCACATATAGGAGATTAAATATACCTTTTCGCCTTTTACGTTGGTCTTGGTTGTGATCGCATAAAACAAGGTTGCATCTTCATACGTTAACTCGTAACGACCTTTATTCTTCTTTTGGTTGTATGCTTTTTCAGCCATCTCATAAAGAACTTCTTCAGGTACAGGATCACCTTGTGAGTTGGCATACTTGTCAACAATCACAACATGTCCAACATCACGAGCCGCATTCCTTCTTTCAATAAAATCAGTTGGAGACTCCCCTTCTCTAGGAAGCTGATTGTCTGGATCCCAAACATTCTGCTGTTCGTTCTCAATGATTCGATACGTTTCTTCAGTCAGCGTATCTTTAATGGAAAGCGGATAAATGATCGCCGTTAATAGGCCGATCGTAAATATCAGCAGCCCGAATGAAAGCCAAATCCGCTGAGTTAGGTTTAAGCGAATCATGATGGTATGATCCTATAACCTGCTCCATAGACGGTCTCTAAGTTCAATCGAGGCATCTTCTTACGCACGCGTCTGATCACATCATCTACCGCACGTTCAGAGCCGAAATAATCGTCTCCCCACACGTATTCTAAAATCTCTTCTCGCTTACGGGATTTCCCTTTGTTCTCAATCAAATAAAGAAGAACATCGATTTCTTTTCCTGTAAGATTGATCATCTCTCCATCACGTGTGATCTTTCTTGAGATCGGATCGATCATATACCCTGTAATTTCAATGGTTTGAGGCAAGCGGTTACCGGTTTCATAGATTCTCGTTAACAATTTTCTTACGCGAATAACGAGTTCTCTTGGCATGAAAGGCTTTGCTAAGTAATCATCGCTACCTAACTCAAGTCCTACGATACGATCCAAATCTTGGTCTCGAGCAGAAACAAAAATAACAGGGATATCTGAAGTTTTTTTGATTTCTTTAATAATTTCATAGCCATCCATGCCTGGCAGCATAATATCTAAAATCCATAGATGTGGCTTCTTCTCTTCAGCACTCTTCAAAGCATCTTCCCCATTGTGAAAAACCGAAACACTCCAACCCTCTTTTTCCATGTAAGCTTTCAGCACTTGAGCAAGATCTTGTTCATCTTCTACTAAGTAAATGGAATACTCATTTGACATGAGCCATTCCCCTCCTTTGGTTACATTTCAGCGATAACAGATTGATGTGGCCAATGTATGATAGGAACTGCCGGAACCGTAGATACAATATGTTTATGACAGGTAAAGAACAAGACCTGCCGATCAAACGCGGTTTCTTGTATCAGTTGCAGTGTTCGCTTTGTCCTTAACCCATCAAAGTTAACCGCAATATCGTCCATTAAAATCGGGAAGTCTCTTGGTCCAGCATGGTAGGCTACTGCCAACCGGATAGCCAAATACACCTGTTCAGCAGTACCTCGACTTAACTCATGCGGATAAAAACCTATACCATCCCCATTTAAAATCATTAGTTCATGTTTGTCTGTGAATGTAATAGATTGATATTCACTTTCTGTTATTTTACTAAAATAAACACTGGAAGTCTCTAAAACCGCTGGCAGCTTTGTTTTTTGATAATCTTCCTTCACTTTTGAAAGTGCATGCTGTGCTAGGCGTAAGCTTGCCCACTTTTTCACTAGCGTGTTCCACTCTTCTTTAAGCATCTCATATCGATGCAGGTTCTCAGAGTAACTGCCATCTTCAAGCAATTTTCTTATTTCCCAATCCAGTTTCCCTTTTGCTTCAACCTTCTCATCATACTCTTTTTGCTTTTCTTTCACCTTTTCTTCCAAGATCGAAATATGATGAGTCGTGTTTTCAAGATGTACCGTTACTTTCTCTGCCATTGCTACGATTTCATCTTTTGAAAACCCTAACGATATGAATTGATTGTAAAGCGTTTGACGTTCTTCTTTTAACTTGTGGTACCGTTCTTTGTTCTTACCTTTCACATAAAAGTCAGCTTCGTTGCTAACTTTAGCCATATTCCATAGACTTTGAATCTGATCATCTAAAAAAGAAATCTTTTTCTGAAGCTCATCTTTCCGCTCGAGAAGTTCTTTTTTGTTTTGCTGAATGTGTTCTACTCGTGATTGATTTTTAAGTTGCTTCTCCAATTCGGCATAACAAGAGTTGATCCAGCTTTTTGTATCTTCTTGGCGTTCTTCTCCTAATTCAAGAGATAATGAAGAAGCCTTCTTCTCATAATTCCTTTGTTTAAGCGTTAGATCCTGGGCTTTATTCTCTGCTTCATTTCGCAGTCTAAACAACTCTTTAAGCTGAAGGACTCGTTTCATATAACCGGATACAAACAGAAGATCCAACTTCCCTCTGTATCCATGATCAGACGCCCAGCGTTTCGCATGGTCCCATACAGATGCTTCTTCCACCTCTAAATAATCCAGCCTTTTAGCAAGCTGTACATAAATGTTGTTTTCGTTAGAAAGCTGTAGAGAGAGTTCCAGCCATTGTTTCCTATTTACTTCATCTTCTAACAAGCGTTGATGTACGTGTTTTGGCACCTCTTCACCAGACTGATTCCTCTTTAGATACAGAACACTAAGTACTAACGATATAATCAGCAGCAACACTCCTGCAAACATGACAGGAGGATGCTTTGAAACCCAACCCGACCATAAGAGTAAGATGGAAGAGAGAATGGGTAATAACGTTGTGTAGAAAGGGGTCTTCCGAGTTTCTTTATGATTGGAGTTCTGATACTTTGCATATTCTTCTTCAGAAAGAAGGTGCTTTTTTTGTTTTGCTTCTTCCGCTTCTAACCGCTCCAATTTCATTCTAGAATCTTCTAGCTCGTCTTCTAACCTACCTTTTTTATCTTGAATCTGTTCATTCTGTCTGATCAAATCTTCTAGATGATGAAGCGATGATAAAGAAAGGGAAAGTTTCGTAAGTTGTTCCTCAGACCACGTTTCACCGATTTCATCAAAAAGTTCTATTTCTTCTTTCCTTAACGCCTGTATGTGGCGTTGTAGCTCTTGAAGCTGATTGAAAAAATGTTCATATTCAGGCAGAGAGTTAAACAAACGTTTAATTTCTGTTTCATACTTTATAATATTTTCATTACTAATGATTGCTCTCAGCTCAGCTTCAGCATCTTGAATACGGCTATCCCCGTAAGTTAAGTCACTTTTTAAGCGTGAAATTTCTACTCGTAACTCCTCATATTGTTGTAGCCCGTTCTCTGGAAAAGAAGTTAATTCATCATCAAAGGAGCGAATTTCAACATCAAGCTGTTTGTACTTTTGCAATATTGGCTTTAATTCAAGCAATCTCTTGTAGGATAGAAGTTCGGCTTGAATCTCTGTTAGTTTTTGTTTAATTCCCTCTAGATCCTTTTCTTGGTCGACTTTCTCGTTCGTTAACGCTTGATAACTCTCATTTTTTTCTTTTAGGAGTTGAAGTGATTTTGCTGATGCTGAAAGCTTTTCTAACTTTTCATTAATGATTGGTTTTTTGCCAGCTTTTTTAAATAATAGGGCTTGTCTCTTTTCAAAGGTCTGTTCGATGTCGAGTAGATCACGGTCACCTGAAATCGCGGTACTTAATAAAAAATTGCCAAGTTCTTCTGATGATAACTTTTCTAATTTCTGTAACCCATCCAGTCCAAAGCAAAAAGCACCTGTATATAAAGATTGTTCCATTCCGTCCAACAACTGTAGCAAAAATGCCTCTTCTTGCTGCTGACCACTTTCATCATAAATCGTGAGATCTCCGGTAACAGTTGAGCGTGCAATTCTCTCAACGGTCCACTTTCCGTGTACTTGATGGTGAATGGTAATCTTACCACCCATTCTGTTTCCGTCTTTCGGTTCATAGCGCCGTTGGTTTTGAGTTTTTGTAGGAAAGCCGTAGAGCATACATTTGATAAAGTCCATCAATGTTGTTTTTCCTGCTTCGTTTTCTCCGTAAAGAATCTGAAGCCCTTTATCTTCGAAGGAAATTTTACAATCCTTTAATCCACCGAAATGATAGATATGAAGGGAAACAAGTTTCATTTTTTCACCTACCTGCTTTTATATAGTTCAGATAATAACAATTGTTCTGCTTGTTGTTTGATATCTTCCCAATCTTGTTCATTCAACTCTATGTATTTTCTAGCAGTTCTGTGTGTCGACAACTCTGAGATCGCTAGCTGTAATTCAGTGTCATCCTCTAGAACACGCTGTAAATCTTGAAAAAAGGCAGATTGTTTAGTGGATTGTTCTTCTTGAATAGAAGGAGTTGTTGCATTCTTAATCGTAACAACATGCACAAAGGAAGAATCATAAACTTCTTCACGTAAAATTTCTTCAAGATCTTCTATGAAAACTCCATCCAAAAGCTCATGATAAAGCGGTGTTTGCCCCATCAACTTTATGATGAGGAGGATACCTTTACTTCGCTGTTGATACATGCTGATCTTTGTTTCACATAGATTGATCACTTCTTGCAGACTATCAACCTCACATAAATCAATTTCGCATTCTTGCCATTCCAAATCAGCAGTAGAGTAAAACTGACTTTCCACTTCATCATGGTTTAAGGTAACGATGTAACCACCTTTTTCACCTAGTTCGCCACTATGTCTGCCTTGTATATTCCCTGAATAGCGAACGATTGGCTCTAGGTTTAGATCGATTCTTTTATGAATGTGGCCTAGCGCCCAATAATCATAGCCTTTCTTTAAAAGCTCTGTTAATAAAAATGGTGCGTATCTGCCATGTCCGCTATATCCATCAGCCTGTCCATGCAAAATTCCAATATGATACAAATCATCTCTTTTTTCAGGATAGTATAATGTCCGATCATCTGTAACCGCCGCTGTTTCATAGCTGAATCCATGCAGAGCTGCTACTTTTCTTCCCTCTTTTTCAAAGTGGAGAGTTTGAATGTGGTTGCCATTAAAAAAGTGCACATTGCTGGGCCACTCAAGATCTACCCATTGACCATCTAAAGGATCATGATTGCCATGAACAACATATACGTTTATGTTATGACTGTTCAATTTTATAAAACAGTTTTTCAAAAATGACTGAGCTTTTAAGCTTCGGTTCCCGCTGTCATAAAGATCTCCTGCAATGACCACAAAATCCACTTCTTCTGAAATCGCGAGATCGATAAGCCGTTTAAAGGATACGAACGTACTATTAGAAAGTCGTTGAAAAAGCCCTTCAGGCAACGAAGAAAGCCCTTTGAAAGGACTATCTAAATGGAGATCTGCACAATGTAAAAACTTTATCATTTCACTCATCCTCTTTTTCTACCATTCTTCCCTTCATTTTAACATATATACGAAAGCACGTTCGCTTGCAAAAGTGTAAAAAAGAGAGCACGAGGCTCTCTTTTTCTGATTAAATGTCTGTTGTATTTTTCTTCTCTTGCTTGGATAAGAGAAGGGCTTGCTTGAACAACTTCAAGGACGGTGCGTTACCATACATTAAAACACCACCGCGATATACACGAGCACCAATTATAGCAAACAAGAAGATAGCTCCTACTAAGACGCTAATTCCGAGTGCTACTTCCCAAACCGGTAATGAAAGCATCCCTACACGAAGGAGCATGAGCATCGGTGTAAATAGCGGGAAGTAAGATGCAGCAGCAACAAAACCAGACTCTGGGTTTTCTCTGCCGAACATGGCGATCATAAATGCTGCCACGATTACGATTACTACAGGTGTCATCAAATTATTTACTTCTTCAACTCTGCTGATCAATGAACCAAGCATCGCAAATAGAGTCGCATAGAGGAAGAATCCTAAAATGAAAAACACAAGAGCATAGATGATCAATGACATCGGAATCTCATTCAACTTTAGTTCATTTATGATACTCTCACTTCCGCTAAGCTGTCCGTTTAATTTAACTGCCAGAAAGCCTCCAGCAACAAACAACGCAAGCTGAGTTAGAGCGACGAGTACGATACCAAAGATTTTTCCAAACATCTGTGTCACAGGCGATACAGAAGAAATCAGTATTTCCATAACACGTGAAGATTTTTCTGTTGCTACTTCTACAGCGATCATACTTCCATACATCATGACGGCCATGTACATGAAAAATAGAACCACATAGACTAAGATGTATACTTGAGCTGCCTCTTCCTCACTTTTCGCTGAATCAGACAATGACTCTTTAGCAAAGGAAACCGGAGAATAAATAGCAGCGAGCTGTTCTTGATTTAACCCGATAGACTCAGCGGCTGATTTGTTCTTAATCTGCTGCAGCGCTAACTCTACATCTGCGATCAAGCTCTGTTGTGTTACATCTTCCGCTTTATATGTTCCCGTGATGATACCTGAAGCATCACGATCCAGAATTAAAATTCCTTCGATCTTACCATCAAGTACTGCTTTTTCTGCTTCACTCTCTGATTTTGTGAAGGCCTCTGCTTTCAGATCATCACTTGTTTGTTTTAGTTGTATCTGAAGAGCTGGGAGCGTTTCTCCTGTTCGATCGATAACCCCTATTTTAGAAACCTCATCTTCACCAAACATTTTTGTGATCTCGTTCATATTCGTAATCACGAATAACAAACCAATCGTAATGAGTGTTGTGATCAGGAATGGCTTTGATTTTATTTTAGATCGATATGTATGCATCATTACGGTCATAAACTTACTCATGAACAACACCTACTTTCTCGATGAAGATATCATTTAACGAAGGTTCCTCAAGCTCAAACTTCCTTACAAACCCTTTTGATTGAATAGCTTGGAATAGATCTTTTGCCACTTCTTCTCGTTCAACTTGAAGAATGATTCCATCTCCTGTTGTACGATGTTTGATAACGCCAGCAGTATCTTTCAGATACGTTAGATCAAAGTCTGCTTTAACAGAAACGTTCTTTTTCCCAAAAGATCGTTTGATTTCTTTTAGATTTCCTTGAACAACCGACTTTCCTCTATGCATGATGCAGAGATGCTGACATAGTTCTTCTACATGCTCCATCCTATGAGAGGAGAAGACAATCGTCGTTCCTTCTTTTTTCAGCTCATGAACAGCGCTCTTCAGAAGCTCAACATTCACAGGGTCTAGTCCGCTAAACGGTTCATCTAAGATCAAAAGTTCTGGACGATGAAGAACAGCCGCAATGAACTGAATTTTTTGTTGATTTCCCTTAGACAACGCTTCTACCTTCTTATTTAAATACTCTTCTGCTCCGAAGCGCTTTAACCACTTATCCGTCTGTTCTTGTATTTGTGATCGCGTCATGCCACGCAATTGCCCAAGATAGATCAATTGCTCTCTAACTGTCAGTTTTGGATATAAACCTCTTTCTTCGGGTAGATAACCTATAAGGTCACTTGTCTCATACGAGATTACTTTATCGTTCCATGTAATTCTTCCTTGTGAAGGTGTTAATAATCCTAAAATCATTCGAAAGGTCGTCGTTTTCCCAGCACCATTCGCACCTAACAAACCAAAGATCTCACCCCTAGGAATCTGTAAGTTAATTCCGTCCACGGCTGTAAAACTACCAAACTGTTTTCTAACCTCATTAATGGTCAACATGACTAAATCCCTCCCGCTGTAAAATATACCATATATTCCTAGTACGTGGAGCGACACCTTAAGTTTCATACAAATTCTTAAGTTTATAGCAGGAAAAATTCGTCGAATGTTGAAATCAAATTTAGATACGAAAGGAGTTCGATCATCATGAATACATACGCACTAACTGCCTACGAAAGTAACGGCGAAAAAATATTGGATGAAACCATTTCTGCACAGAGTGACTCTGAAGCAAAAGAGCAAGGAGAAGCCCGTTTGGCTGAACTAAACATGCAAGAAAAAACGCATCGTCTGACTTCACCAAAGGGACAGTTGCTTCTTTTCCATCGCTAATGAAACTCATGGAAACGAGGGAGAAAACAGTGAGTGAAGTAATTCTACGTGAAGCTCGATACGATGACAGTTATGAACTTTCTTATTTAATGGGAGAGCTCGGTTATCCAACAAAGCCCGAAGAGATGACAGAGCGATTAGAAACGCTTCTACCTAACTCTGCTTATGCTTGTTTTGTAGCTTGTGTAAACGACCAAGTGATTGGGATGATCGGCCTTGCAAAAGGTATATATTTTGAGAAAAACGGCTGCTATGCACGCATTACTGCTCTCGTGGTAAGTGAAGAATTCAGAGGAAACGGCATCGGCAAGGAGCTCGTTCATTATGGAGAAGAATGGGCAAAAGAGCAAGGCTGTACGGCGATCTTGCTTAATAGTGGAAAACAAAGAACAGAAACCCATGAGTTCTATCGCAGTTTGGATTATGATGATACGGGGTTGCGATTCATTAAGGTAATGCTTTAATAATCAGCTGGGCGACGAAGAGATTTGCGCTTATCAATGTTAAATTGTTCATTCAGAAGCAAGAAGGTCGAGGAAGTGAATTTTTTTGAGGAGCGGAGTGTAGTTCTCCTACATGAGCACCGAAAAAACAAAACTGTCGAAGAGATTCACCGCTTATCAATGAACAATGAAAAAACCGGATGCTGGATCTAGCACCCGGTTTTTCTTAGTTATCCGTTCAATTCTTTGACCCCGTCATTCTATGTTGTCTATTTAAGGTTAACCCACACACTCTTTACTTCTGTGTAGTTGTTTAATGCATAAGATCCCATTTCACGTCCGATACCTGATTGCTTGTATCCGCCGAATGGTGAAGCAGCATCAAACGCATTATAGCAGTTCACCCATACCGTGCCAGCACGAAGCTTGTTCGATACATAATGAGCTGTTTTTAAATTCTCTGTCCATAGTCCTGCAGCAAGACCATATTCAGAATCGTTCGCACGAGAGATTACATCATCCAAGTCTTCAAACGGCATTGCAGCCACAACTGGTCCGAAGATCTCTTCTTTCGCGATCGTCATCTTATCATCAACATCGGCGAAGATTGTCGGCTCAACAAAGTATCCTTTGTCAAAAGGCGTTGTTCCTCCTGTTAACAATTCAGCCCCTTCATCTTGTCCTTTTTGGATGTAACCAAGAACACGGTTATGCTGTTCTTGAGATACGAGCGGCCCCATCGTTGTATCTGGATCTAACCCAGGACCTTGCTTGATCTTCTTCGCATGAGACACAAGGTCTGCTACGACATTATCAAATGATTTCTTTTGAATATATAAACGTGATCCCGCACAGCAAACTTGTCCTTGGTTGAACATGATACCGCTTAATGCACCAGGAACTGCACGGCTCATGTCAGCATCAGGCAAGATGATGTTTGGTGATTTACCACCAAGCTCTAGCGTTACTCGCTTCAAAGAGTTAGACGCGTTACGCATGATCAGTTTTCCAACTTCAGTGGAACCTGTAAATGCGATTTTGTCCACGTTTGGATGATCAACTAGCGCTGCACCTGTTTCACCAGCACCCGTTACAACGTTTAACACACCTTCTGGGAACCCAGCTTCATGTGCTAATTTTGCCAAGTAGAGTGCTGAAAGAGGTGTTTGCTCAGCCGGCTTCAGTACGACCGTACATCCTGTCGCAAGTGCTGCACCAAGCTTCCAAGCAGCCATCAATAATGGGAAGTTCCAAGGAATAATCTGTCCAACTACACCAAGCGCTTCATGGCGTGTATAGTTGAAGAAACTACCTGCAACAGGAATCGTCTGTCCTACGATTTTCGTTGACCAACCAGCATAATAGCGGAAATGTTCGATCGCGAGCGGAACATCTGCATTCATCGTTTCGCGAATCGGTTTTCCGTTATCCAATGTATCAAGCTGTGCTAATTCTTCTTTATTCTCTTCCATTAATTCTGCTAATTTGTAGATTAAGTAGCTTCGCTTTGAAGCAGGCATCTTCGACCAATAACCTGTTTCAAAAGCCGCTCTTGCCGCTTTAACCGCTTTATCGATATCTTCAGTTCCACCTTCTGATACAACTGCTAAAACTTCTCCAGTTGAAGGGTTTAATGTTTCAAATGTTTTTCCGCTAGCTGAGCTGACCCATTCCCCATTGATAAAATGCTTTTTCGTTCCGTTAAGAAACTCGGCCACCTTTGGTTTTAATTGAAGGTCTAAAGTTTTTTCCATTTGAATCCTCCCTTTGCATTGTGGTTCTTACATAAATATTATTCGTCACGATTCATGTAAACCCTTTCATTTTCTACATTTGTAATAAAACTGAAACGTTTTTTACGAAATTCGACGGGAGTTGTCGAAAGAACTCTATTAGTATGTAATCCCAATGGACAGGTCATCAGGATTTAGAAATCGCTCATAAATTTCTAGAATCGCTCACAAATCTCAATAACCGCTCATAAATCCCAAGAATCGATCACAAATCTCAAGAACCGATCACAAATCTCAAGAATCGCTCACAAACCTCAAGAATCGCTCACAAATCCCAAGAATCGCTCACAAATCTCAAGAATCGCTCACAACTGCCCACAAATGCACCTTTCCACTTTTACCTACACAAAAAAAGACTCCTCTCAGACAAAATGTCTAAAAAGAGCTCTCTTTATCACTAATAAACTATCGTTTCATCGTCTGGAAGCGCATCTGCTTGCGGAACACTTCTTTTATCATGTACGGAACGCCTAACTGGTCGTTTGTACGCGTGATCCACTTCGCTTTTCTCTTTACTTCATCAGGTGCGTTTGCCATCGCTACACCTAGACCTGCAAACTCGATCATATCTAGATCGTTATAAGAATCCCCAATCGCTACCATCTCATTTGGAGCGATTCCTAGTTTCTCACCAAGGTACCTTAAGGCATTTCCTTTTGTTACTTTTTTAGCTGTGATCTCCAGCTGGCATTTGGCTGATGAAGAATACTCAAAGTCTGGCATATGCTCTTTAAGATACTTCATAGCAGACTCGCATTCTTTCTCATCAAAGAACTGTACATCCATCTTTGGCGGTGCCACTTCTTGGGAGAGAACATAATCCCCAAGGTTCTCTGTAAAAGATACAGGGTAGAATAAAGGGTCACCCGTGCTCAATGTTAATTTCGCAACAAGCTGACTTTTTTGCTTGAGTTGATTTCCGACGGAGAAGCGCTCATGGACTACGCGCATGTGGCATTCGTAATTTCCAAGCACTTCTACCAATCTATACGTATCCTCGACCGATAACCTTTTCTCTTGAAGAGGTTCATCAAGAGATGAAGCAATGAATCCACCATTATGACTGATCAAATAACTGTCGATCTTTAACGCTTTTGCGATCTTTTGTGTAGATGGAAAACTCCTGCCCGAAGCGAGTGTGACATAGACCCCTTTTTGCTGCACATAATCAATGGCTTCTTTCGTTTCTTTATCGATACGGAAATTGCTTCGCAGTAGGGTTCCGTCGATGTCGATCGCTAGTAAACGGTATACCATGATGCGCTCCCCCCATTTCGCGAAAATATAGTATAAGAACTCGTGTTAAGTTTATGACCTTGAAACATGCTTTAGAACGCGGACAAACCTAAGAAATATTAGGCAAAAGAAAAACCCCCTGCTACAAAAGTAACAGGGGGATAGATCAGCACATCATTATTGCTGTTGTCCGTCTTCTTCAACCATTGGTCCGTAAAGCTCTTCCAGTGGTTTTGTGATCACTTTATTTAGATCATTGATGATCATGCTCATGCGTTGCTCTGCAGCCATAAGCTTTGAGATCGTTTCGTTCTGCTGTACATCAGCAAAAAGCTTCTGAGCTTCTTCGATCTCTTCAGGAGTCACTTCTTGACCGTTCATTTGTTTTTGTTGAAGGTTTACTTGAATATCACGGAATTTACCGAATAGTTCTTTCGTTTCCGGATTGTTATTTACTTCATCATAGCTTTGTTTTAAAGCTGTAAAGTCCTCACTATTGCGCAATGCTTTTTCTAAGTCGTAAGCAACATCGTATACGTTTGACATTGGTAAAATACCTCCTATTGATTAACTACGGTACCCACTATAACAGACTCTACAAAAATAGTACAAGGATACCTTGAAATACACCGATAATTCCACCTAACAAGGCTCCTAGCCATGTTATCATCTTAAGTTCACTTTTTGCGATTGATATGATGATTTCCTCTAGACGCTCTAGAGAAAAAGCCTCAACCTGTTCTTCCACAATTTTCGCAAGATGCATCTTTTCAAGCAGCATCTCTAATCGATCGACAAATAGGTCTAGACCTGCAGATACTGCTTTTGGTGTTAGGTCATTCACAATCCAGCTATCAACCGAACTCGCTAATGAAGAAACAGGTGTGTTTAAATATTCTTCGATGGGAAGTCTAGCTGTAATTTCTTTCGCTAAACCTGATGTCATCTCAGTCATGTTAAAAAGCCCGAATGCTTCGTCCATTCTTTTTTCCATAAAGTTGCGATATTCTTGCTTGATAAGATTCAGCATGGTATCACGTGTATTTTCATGTTTCATAAACTTGATCAGCTCTGGTTGTACTTTGTCTGCAATGCTAACATTACCAAAGAACATAGACACCATATTAACGAGCATCCCTTTATCCATAAGAAAGGCATCAATACCACTCGCTAGTGATTTCCGGCCTTCTTCACTTTCTAAATAAGTAACCCCTTTGTTCAAGAGCCAATCTACGACTTCGGGTAACTTTTCTTCCCCTGCAGCAACAAATTTTTCTGGCAGAACATCTTTCATTTCCTTACCATTTGATTCCTGAAGCATTCTATTCATTCGAGAACTCAGCCATGCTTCTGTTGTTGTTTGGATTCGGTTCTGAACATCATCCACACCGAAATCTTGTTTAAGCAGATCACTGATCGTCATATCACTCTTTAAGAAGCGTTTCACTTCTGCTTGAACGAGTTCAGTCATCTCTTTGCGAAATTCGTTATCGTTAATTTTCGCCTGAACACCTTCTGCGGTCAGAAGATGTTTAGTTACGGTCTCACCCAGCTGCACGGCGAGTTGTTTTCTACGCTTCGGTATGAGTCCAGGTGTAAATGGAACTCGATATTTACCGATGTATAATGTAGTAAACGGTCTGAATAGCATTCGGATTGCAATGGAGTTTGTTAGACCACCAATAAACGCACCGACGATCGCCATGATAGAAATTGAAATCCATATATTCATATTTTTGTCTCCATTACTCTAGATTCTTATTTTGCTCCCCTTTTGGAAGGATATCCACATAATAAAAACGATCTTCATTGGTGAACATATCTTTTACCATTCGCGTCTCCCCTAACGTATACGTAACAGGAAAGGAAAAGTTCGGTCCATCAAAAACAAACGTGTGAAATTCTCCGTTCTCACCACATATATCATGTTTCTTCGGATAGTCTTCTATAAACTGCTCGTCTATGACACGTCCAGTAAAAGAGGAATCTATTTTTAATGTATCTGAGCAGCACACAACTGTTCTAAACTCTTCACTCAAAAACTCATCCATAATTTGCTCAGAACTCTCACCCCATATTGGAAAAATTGGTGTGATTCCTGTACCGTCTAACATGTTTTCCCGATATTTTTTTACATCTTCTAAAAAAATATCCCCAAACATGATGTACTGAATACCATCAGCCTTAATGTCGTCAACAGCTTTTTCCATTCTTTGTTGGTACAGATCATTCGAACAATTTTTAGGAATCCAAACCGCTCGGAGAGGTAGACCAAGTGATTTCGCCTGCAACTCTAAAAGTTCATTTCGAACGCCATGCATGGTTGTCCGCTCGTAGTCTTCTGTTAACGTTGTTAGTAAGGAATCAATCTCCCATTCTTCCGACTTCTGCAGTCGATATAGAGCTAATATTGAATCTTTCCCTCCGCTAAATGAAACGACAATTTTCTTCTTCATCTAGGATCCTCCGTATTGAACGATTTAGGAGGCAATACGAACTCATAGCCTTCTAGTTTTAATTCAGAAATCAATTCATCTAAAATTTCTACGGTTTGCTTTAATTCATGAAGAAGAATAATAGAGCCATCCTCAGCATGATTTAAGATGTTATGAACAATGTGTAAAGGATCTTTTTTGTGTTCCCAATCCAGACCCGCCACTTCCCATAAAAAAGGAATCACATTGAGCTTCTTTAGAACATCCAATGTATCTTCATTAAACTGTCCATAAGGCGGACGAAAATATCTCACTTTTTGACCTGTGAGAGATTCTAACTGTTTCAAATTTGTAGAAATATCATGAAGCTGGTCACGATAAGATAGTCTCGTTAATTCACGATGGCGCAATGAATGCCCACCGATCATATGTCCCTCTTCAATCACACGTTTCCAAGGACGTTTTACATGCAACAACTTTGACTGCCAAAAGAACAGTGCTTGTACTCCATGTTTCTTTAGGATATCTAGCAGTTCGACCAAAACAGAGGATGGCCCATCATCAAATGTAAGAATCAAAGATTTTGATGCTTCTGGTGAATCCTGCTGGTCCCAATTTTTTTTATTTGTCCAAATCTCTTTATTTTCCCAGTCGTACACGACCGTTGCAGAAGTTACTCAAGGACACGTTTTCATGGTGTCTCCCCCTTCTTGGGAATCTGTTAGTTTAGTTAACCACTTAACATTGCTATAATAATAGCAAGCTTTTTCTTGAAAGGATATGAAAAAGGATGCTCGATAAGCTAAAGAAGCACTATAAAAATTCTATGACAACAGACCTCTCACAGCAGTCTGGCTATTATTGGTTCCTTTCAGATGACAGCGAACCGTTCGGTATCTCAAAACTTGCTGTTTCAGAATCGGAACTAACATTACTTCAATCCATGTTTAACACATATGAAAATGACAATTCTTCAAATGTGTTCTCGTCACAGCAGTTAAAATGGAAATCGCTCCTTTTTGATGAAGAAACAACAACTGAAGAGGGCTTCTATCGTTTTGTACACTTTTTTAGCAAACAGCCGATCACGGATCATGCTTCTTTTTCTGAAGCAGTAAATGGCCTTTTTCCTGAGGATGCAGTTCTCCTTCTTAACAAAGATCTTAAGAGTGGCGTTATTATTGAAACATCAAAACAGGAGTTTAGTGAGACACCTTATGAAGCGTTAAAAGACATGCTTTCTACAGATTTTTATTTGGATATATCCATTTATATAGGTTGCTATAACAATCAACTTCGTCGCGCAAAAGAAACGTATACAAGAGAACAGCAACAATTTTTAGACGTGCGGAATCGTTTGATGCCGAAATCCATATATACAGTAGCCGATATCGTTCCGTATATCCTTCTTCAGTCCGCCAGTCCGATGGCCGATCAAACATTAACAGCACTAGTAGAAGAGTGGCGAGAAGAAGACGAGGAAACGCTAAAAAGCATCAAAGTATTTGTTGAATGCAACCTTAATGTTTCATTAGCAGCGAAGCAATTATATATTCACCGAAACAGCCTTCAATATCGTGTGGAAAAGTTTTATGACAAAACAGGCATTGATGTGAAGCAATTGAAGAATGCACTCACCGTTTACTTGGCCATTCTTCTTGTCGAACAAAAAGATCCTCGCTAACTCTAAACAGCCTCTTTGTGCACATTGCATAAAGAGTTTTTTTTATTTTAGGCATGTCGTCCATTTACGTTTTACGATATGAAAGCGTAAACTTAAAACATTAAGAAAACGTTTACATCGGAAGGGGATTTTTAAAAATGGCAGGTATTAAGTTAAATAACATCGTAAAAAGATATGATAATAAAGTAACAGCTGTACATGATTTCAACCTTGATATTTCGGATAAAGAATTCATCGTATTCGTAGGACCATCTGGTTGCGGTAAATCAACAACGCTTCGTATGATCGCTGGTCTAGAAGAAATTTCTGAAGGTGATCTGATCATCGATGAGCGCGTTGTAAACGATGTGGCGCCAAAAGATCGTGATATCGCGATGGTTTTCCAAAACTATGCCCTTTATCCTCACATGAACGTTTATGACAACATGGCATTTGGACTTAAATTAAGAAAGTTCAGCAAAGAAGAAATTGAAAAGCGTGTTAAAGAAGCAGCACGTATTCTTGGTCTAGAGCAATACTTAGATCGTAAACCAAAAGCACTTTCAGGTGGTCAGCGTCAGCGTGTTGCACTAGGACGTGCAATCGTTCGTGATGCAAAAGTATTCTTGATGGATGAGCCGTTATCCAACCTTGATGCTAAACTTCGTGTTCAGATGCGTGCGGAAATCACAAAGCTTCACCAACGTCTACAAACCACTACCATCTATGTAACGCATGACCAAACAGAAGCTATGACGATGGCAACTCGTATCGTTGTTATGAAAGACGGACGTATTCAGCAAGTTGGATCTCCGAAAGAAGTATACGATACGCCTGAGAACATCTTCGTTGGTGGATTTATCGGAAGCCCTGCAATGAACTTCTTGAATGGTACGCTTGAAGATGGATTCTTCAAAGTTGGCGACACGAAGATTGCAGTTCCTGGCGGAAAGATGAAGATTCTACAAGAAAAAGGCTACAACAACAAAGATGTTGTCCTAGGTATCCGTCCAGAAGATATTCACGATGAGCCTGTATTCTTAGAGTCATCTTCAAACACGAAGATCGAAGCGAAGATCGATGTTGCTGAACTAATGGGTGCTGAAACGTTCTTGTACTCTACAGTTAGCGGACAAGATTTTATCGCACGAGTAGATTCTCGTACAGACATTCGCAACGGCCAGGACATTTCCTTAGCGTTTGACATGAACAAAGCACATTTCTTTGATAAAGAAACGGAACTACGTATCCGTTAATCTTCAATCAAGTAAAGGGTTGAGCCAAAGATTATTCTTCGGCTCAACCTTTTTTTGTGTCTAAATCTATTTTCTTATATTTCCCCTGTTATTTTTTACTTTATCGGGGAAAATGTTTAATGATTGACGAAATCGTCATTCGTTTATACAATAAATTCTATAAAATTTGTCGGGATTATCCTGACGAGGAGGACTTCATTTGAAAAACACATTTAAATTCCTGTCAGCTCTCGCTCTTTCTGTCATTCTGTTGTCAGCATGCGGAAATTCAGACGAGTCAAAATCAGGTTCGAACACTGATAAAAAAGTACTTACAGTTGGTACTGAAGCTACATATCCACCTTTCTCATACCGTGATAAAAAGACAAACGAAATCACTGGCTATGATGTAGAAGTAGCTAAAGAAGTTGCCAAGCGTCTTGATATGGAGCCAAAGTTCGTTGCAACTGAATGGAAAAACATGTTTACGTCTCTAGACTCTAAACGATTTGACCTTGTAGCGAATCAAGTAACCATCACAGACGAAAGAAAAGCTAAATATGATTTCTCGACTCCTTATACTGTTTCTGGTGGACAAGTTATTGTCAACAAAGACAACAAAGATATTAAAGGAATTGAAGATTTAAAAGGCAAAGTAGTCGGTACAACACAAGGAAGTAACTATGCTGCTGAAGCTGAAAAAGCTGGAGCAAAAACAAAGTTCTATAAAGGTGCTGCACAAGTATTAACAGATCTAGATGTTAATCGTGTAGACGCGGCGATGAACGATCAACTTTTCATCCTAACAGAATTAAAGAAAACAGATTATAACGTTAAAGCGGTTGGTGAACCTTTTAACGAGAATGAAATGGCATTTGCATTCCGAAAAGATGATAAAAATCTAATTAAAGATGTAAACAAAGCCCTTGAAGAAATGAAAAGTGACGGTACACTGAAAAAGCTCTCCGAAAAATATTTTGGAGAAAATGTAAGTGAATAATTTATCAGAAATTCTGATCAACTCCCTCCCCTATTTATTGGAGGGAGCTGTTTTTACTATCGTCATAAGCCTTGTATCGATTTTCGGAGCGCTTATTTTCGGATTGGTTGTTGCTTTATGCAGGATGTCATCGAATAAATTCTTGTCAGGGATTGCCAAGGGGTATATTTCTTTCTTTAGAGGAACGCCATTATTAATTCAATTATTAATTCTCTATAACGGTTTCACGTTTATTTATGTACCAGAAGGATGGCAGGCTGCACTCGCTGGCCTCATACTTCATTTTAGTGCCTATATTGCAGAATCCTATCGGGGAGCTATTCAGTCGATTGAAAAAGGACAATGGGAAGCTGCTTTTTCACTCGGGATGAACAGATACCTTACGTATAAAGAAGTAATTCTCCCGCAAGCTTGGAGAATTTCGATTCCATCTGTTTGGAATTCATTGATCGATATCGTTAAAGCTTCTTCACTAGCATCAGTAATTACAGTACCAGAGCTTACTTTGATGGCAGATCAGATCAGCGCATCACAATTGATCGTATTACCTGTTCTAGTAGAAGCTGCAGTCATCTATTGGATTTTAACTTCTCTTTTGGATGGCCTTCGCGTATTGATTGAAAGAAGAATCAGAATCAGTCAATAATCCTTCATGTCTCTTTTAGATATGAAGGTTTTTTTTATTCCCACTCACCTATAAAAAAAAGCACTTCTTGATGACAAGCATCACAATAAAATACGTGCGGGCACTGGCTTTCTACAAAATTACTCGGATAGCCATCCTCTAGCTTCAGTTCATCCACTTCCATGTAAGGACTGTAATCGTCGAAAAAATCACTTACTCTTCCTTGATCTTGAACCGCCCTTCCGCATTCTGGACAGCGAACGTTTATCGTTTGAAAATTATTACAGATTGGACACATCGCCATCTCTATCAACTCCTATGATTTAAAAAGGGAGTGGATTCCTCCACCCCCCGTTTTATATCAGTGACGAGCTAAGTTAGCGATTACCGCCACTTAACTGTTGCTGACCCATTGCGACTAAACGTTTTGTCATTTCCCCACCAACCGAGCCATTCGCACGAGCAGTTGTATCTGGGCCAAGTGTAACACCGAACTCAGATGCGATCTCATATTTCATTTGATCAATGGCTTGCTGTGCTCCTGGGACAACCAATTTGTTTCTTCTTGCCATGTGTTTCACCCCCTTGCCCTTATTGTGTATCTCACCCGTTTCTCTATTCGCTCCTATCACTGGCAATATATAGCTTTCTTCCCACTACAAATCGAGTGATGTGTTCAAAAAGGTTGTCTAGTTGGTTTATACTGAATTATAGTAAGAAAAAAATCATGTGATGATTATGAAAAAGTTGGTGAAAGAAAATGTCAAATGAATATGCAGTAGAGATGTTCAGAAAAACCATACCTCTGTTTCAAGCATTAGGTGATCCAGTCCGACAAGACCTCGTTCTGCTTTTAGCGGAGACAGATAAAATGAATGTAACGGATATTGCCAGTCAATCTCCCATGTCACGGCCAACAGTATCCCATCACTTAAAAATTTTACGAGAAGCTGGGATTGTGGGTACCGAGAAAAAAGGGAAAGAGATTTTTTATTTTTTAACGCTTGATCAAACCGTTGTTCAGCTCAAACAGCTCATTCGCATTATTGAAGAGGAATGTATTCTTTAGATTTTGTATTTGTATTCACTGTTGTGCTTGATAGTAGTTGATTTCCGCTACAGGTTGTACGCTTTCCATGGCGCGACCGGTGAGCCCCTTGCCGCTCCGCACCCTCAAAAATTAAATTAACAAATCGTTTATGTAAAAGCTTCTATAAAAAAGCGATTCAGCATGTTTTTGCTGAATCGCTTTTTTGTTGGTTAAAAATCCTTTCAAAAGAGCTTAGAAGAAAAGTGACAATCCTGAAGAGCATCTTGTTATACCAAACACTATTTTTTGCGAAGCTGTTTGATGCCTGAACGTATAAGTTCCGCTCTCCCTTTACTGTTTGAGAAATAAGCTTTGATCAATGTTCTTATGTTTGAGTACTTATTTTCGTAAGGGTACCAATTTAATTCTCGCTGTTTGATTCCCGTATCCTTCATTACTGACATCTGACGGGTAAAGGTAAACAATCCTTCATCTCCATGATATCTGCCTACACCGCTGCTTTTCACACCACCAAATGGCAGATGAGGATTTGCTACTGAAACCAATACATCATTAATCACCGCACTGCCTGTTAAGAGCTTTGATGTCACACGATTCGCTTTTTTAGCATCCTTTGTCCATACACTTGCGTTCAAGCCAAACTCAGTGCTGTTGGCTTTTTCAATTGCTTCTTCCTCTGTTGAGAAGGATATCACAGGTAGTACTGGTCCAAACGTTTCTTCTTTAACGATGTTCATATCTTCCGTAACATTCGTTAAGATCATTGGTTCCAAATACATGCTTTCTCCCCACTGATCTGGCTCTTTGCCAGTAAGTAGAAGAGCTCCTTTCTCTAAAGCATCCTTCACGTGATTTCTAATGACTTCTTTTTGGTGAGGAAAAGTTAATGAACCTAAATCTTCTCCAAGTTTCAGCTTCTTCGTTTCTTCTACAAGTCGGTCGATAAATTCACCATGAATCGCATGTTGCACATAAACTCTTTCGATCGACATGCAAACTTGTCCCGCATTCGTGAAAGCACCCCAAACTGCGCCATTCACTGCTCTTCTAAGGTGAGCATCTTCAAATACAATCATTGGATCTTTGCCACCAAGCTCTAGAGTATAAGGAATAAATCTCTTGCTCGCTTCTACTCCTATCTTTCGTCCTGTCTCAACAGATCCTGTGAAGAATATGCCATCTGGCGTTTCAGTAACCAGAGCTTGTCCCAGCTCTTTTCCACCATGCGCAACTTGAAGAACATTTTTCGGCAGATTCACTTCCCTCGCAATTTTTTCAATCAACAGTCCGATTGTAGGCGTGACCTCAGATGGTTTTACAATAACAGAATTCCCTGCGATTAGTGCAGAGATTACAGGTGTCATCGATAGTTGAAAAGGATAGTTCCATGGTGAGATGACTAATACTGTTCCTAGAGGAAAATAATCTACATATGAAGATTTACCTAAAAAAAGAATCGGTGTGGAAACTTTTTTTCTCTTTAGAATTTTTGGTGCGCGCTTTTCATAATGAGCGATGATATCAATTACAGGCATAAGATCTGCTGTTAGAGCTTCTGTCTTCACTTTTCCAGTCGCTGCACAAATTTCATCTACGATCTCATCCATGTTATCTAAAAGATGCTGCTTTATCTTTTTTATAAACGTTAATCGAGTTTCTAATGTACGTGTGGACCAATATTGAAAAGCTGCAGAAGCTTTTTCATACATTTCAGGAACGTGATTTTCTCCCGTTTCTAGCCACTGGTCTATGGTTTCACCTGTTGCAGGATGTTTTGCAACCATTACGTTTTTCATTCAAACGCACCTCCTTTGTCAAAATTTTCATATTTCTTTCATCATACCTTGTTTAATGATTTATTGTTTATTTATTTTTCTAGATATGATATCATGTTGATATTCTTAAACATATAAACATAATGATAGAAAGGATGTTTCTTATGATAAATAATAAAATTGCACTCATTACAGGAGCTTCAAGCGGAATTGGCCTTGAATTTGCCGATCTCTTTGCGAAGGACGGCTATCAACTGGTGCTTACAGCTAGAAATGAGACGAAGCTTAATGAGATTGCCGATCAGCTGACTAAAAAGTATGGTGTTACCATTTCGGTAATGGCAAAAGACTTAAGTCAAAGGGACGCTGCAGAAGAACTGACAGCAGAGATCATTGCAAAAGGTATAGAGATTGATGTACTCATCAACAATGCAGGATTTGCAGCTTACGGACCTTTTAACGAGACATCATGGAAAGATGAAAAAGATATGATACAAGTAAACATTACGGCTCTTACAACTCTGACAAAACAGCTTCTTCCCGGAATGATTAAGCGTAATCGAGGGAAAATCTTAAACGTAGCCTCAACTGCTGCTTTTCAACCTGGACCATTAATGGCTGTCTATTACGCAACAAAAGCTTATGTACTCTCCTTCTCAGAAGCCATCAACTATGAATTACGTCATACCGATGTAAGTGTTACCGCTCTTTGTCCTGGTGCTACAGCTACAAACTTTGAAAAGCGTGCAAGCCTTGAGTCATCTCGCCTGTTTCAATCAGGTGCGATGAATGCAAGAGACGTTGCGCAGTCAGGCTACAATGCCTTAATGAATAATGATTCATTGTCGATTCCAGGATTTAAAAACAAGGCATTAGCTAACATCGTACGATTCTTACCTCGCAAAACGATTCTAAAAATTGTGCATTATGTTCAAGACAAAAAATAAATGTAATAATTTGAGAACAGCTTTATATGGCTGTTCTTTTTTTATAAAATATTTTTTAACATAAGACTTCGAATACTCTCTTCAATTTATTGCTTGATAACACAATCTTATTTGTGTAATATTACACTAAAAGAGAATATATGCGTTCCGTCTTATTTTAATCAATTTTACATATACATGAATTGAGGTGGTAAAACATGAACAAAAAATGGATGAGAAAAGAAGGTCAAAAGTGGATTGATGACAAAATCATTTCCGAAGATCAGTTAGATTTAATTCTTTCAAGATATCCTGATTCTGAAGACAAGGGCAAAGTTACTGGTGTATTACCCATTTTAGCTAGTGTTTTAATCGGCATCGGAATTCTATCTTTCATCGCATCAAATTGGGGAGAAATCTCACCAATCGCCAGACTTTCCTTACTTATCGTGTTTATGCTCGGTTTTTACTATTCTGGTGAACGGTATTTAAAAGCCGGCCAGCGTTCATTAGGTACTTCTCTTAATCTCCTTGGAATCATTACCTTTGGAGCAAGTATCATTCTTTTAGGTCAAACTTTTAACCTTAATGCCGTCGATGCACGTTTATTCGTATTTTGGAGTCTTCCTGCCATCTTTTATTTATTCAGAGATCGTCACAAGCTATATTTTTTCCTTATTGGGCTTTTAACAGTTGGAGGGCAACTTTACAGCATAAGTGAATTTCAAAGCTTTAGTTATCTTTTATGTATCCTTTTTATCATAGCTGTCGGGGGCTTTGTTTTCTTGTACCCATCCACTCTAAAATCTTGGATTTTTACGATTGGACTCAGTACACAAGTTCTCATGTTTATTACGGTTAAAGATATAAATTTACTTTGGTTTTTCTTATTTGGATTCGCTTTATTTACAAGCAGTTTATGGGTTGAAAAGAGAGTATTTAAACAACCGTTTAATCGCCTAGGAACACTCATTGGATTTGGTTTTGCTTACGGATTATATTTCTTACTTACAAATGAATTTTCTTCTGATTTTGAGTTGCCAAACCCTTATCTGTTCATCCCTGTACTAGTCGTTCTATTCGCTCTATCAGTCGTCGGAAAACGTCAGGAGAATTTATACATGCATGCATGGGAACTCTTGATTTTCATGCCGTTGTTTTACCTTGTCAAAGTGACTGAGCCGTTAATAGTAGGCATTGTTTATTTAATCATCATGTTCGTTTATTCTGGCTTCAAACTTGCAGAAGGCTATCGTAACGAAAGTCGGTCGCAGATCAATTTTGGAATTGTACTCTTTCTGCTTGTTTGCTTAATGGGTTACTTTAATCTGGCATGGTCCTTTATGCCAAAGTCCATTTTCTTCTTATTAGGTGGAGTTCTTTTATTCATACTAAATGCGTTTCTCCAACGTAAGAAAAAGCAGGTCTTAAAGAACGGAGGTCCGCATCATGATTAAAAAAAGAGGTTGGATGATCGCTTCCCTTCTTCAAGTATTATTTCTGATCTTTATCGCAGGAAGTTATTACAGCATCGATTATTTCGGAAAAGAGATCAAGATTAAGACCGTTCCCGTTGATCCAAGAGATCTCTTGTATGGTGATTATGTAACACTTCGTTATGATATCAGTACAGCTCCTCTCAAAAGCTTTAAAGGTGTTGCAACTGAACTAGATCGAGGTCAACAAAAAGCCTATGTTGTTCTGCAGCCTAACAAAGAAGGTTATTATGTTATTAAGAACGTTTATTCTGAAAAACCAGATGTAACAGGTAACCAGGTCGTGTTAACGGCTAAAGCTGAAAAAATCTGGGGTCAAAACTCCTTCGATCAAATTCAGCTTACGTATGGATTTGAGAGATATTATGTTCAGGAGAACACAGGAAAAGAACTTGAGCAGCAAGCAAAAGACATGGATGTGATCATAAGCGTTGCACCTTGGGGAGCTCATAAGATCGTAGAACTTAACCCATAAATGCTGAAAGACTCATAAAGAGCTGAAAATGCTTTTTATGAGTTTTTTTTACGTTTATTGTTGTGGGGGGATTTTCGTAAATCGGATAAATAATCTTATCTATGGAAGTATCGAGGATTACCTCCGTAATGTGTGTCTCTGTCCCCCCTCTTATGGACACTTCATCCCACAATGGCCTGCCGCTAAGCACTGCAGCATTCCTACCAAAGCGTTTCTCAGCTAAAAAACTCTTACATACATTCTTTATATCTAATTAATCATTATTCCGGTTTAAGTTTAAGGATTACGGGAAAATTGATAATGAGGTGAAAACAATGTCAGATACTAAAATTATCGAACTAAAAGATGTACTAAATGGGTGGGCTGGTAACCAGATTTCTATTCGTAAAGAAGAAGCAGGAGATCTAGATCAAATCAGAATCTCATTAGATAAGGCAACCTTTGAACAAAGAGACGCACATGATGACTATTTAGGTGATCATATATTGTTTTTACACGGTACAGCTTATGCAGCAGAAGAAGGTTCACAAGTAGAACTACCAACCATTACGTACGAGATTCCGATCGATGGAATCAATGATATACGAACAGACGATAACATCGTTTCATTCGAAACCAATAGAGCACAATATGTAATCAATAAATAAAGAAGAGATCCCGCGGGATCTCTTCTTTATTCTTGTTGCATGTTTTTCGTAACATCTGTTAACGAATCGGCTGATACCGCGATCTGCCCTACCGCATGACTCAGTTCTTCTATCACTTCTGCCATCACTTCTACTTCTTTTTCTAGCTTTCCGCTTCGATCTGTACTCTCATCCATCTTAGAAAGAATAGCTACAAAGAAATCGGATATCTCCGTAGCTTCACTGACACTGTCGTTTATATAATGATGAATGCTTTCAACAGATTGAGTGACAGCTTCTATTCGTTTGTGTGTATTTTTCACAAGTTCAGAAACACCTGAAACAGACGTCTTTGTTTGATCAGCTAATTTTCGAACTTCATGAGCTACAACAGAGAATCCTTTTCCAGCCTCACCAGCTCGAGCAGCTTCTATGGCTGCGTTAAGGGATAGAAGGTTCGTTTGTTCCGCAATCGCTGTAACGATATCCACAACATCGTTGATCTTAACAGTTGCTTGTTCCAAGCTGATTAGTTCAGTTGTAATCTGTTCTGATTGGTCTTTTACTTTTAGGATCATTTGCTGATGATCATCTAGTTTGTTCTTACCAGCTAACGAATTATTGGATACTTGTATAGCTGATTCTGCTGTGCTTTTTGCAAATACCACCACTTCATCAGCCTTTGAAGTTAACTCTTCTAGGGCTGCACTCGTTTCTTCTGAGATACTCGCTAGTTCTTCCACAGAATCTCCTACTGATAATGCAATCTGCCTTTTTTGCTTTTCATGTTCTTCTCTTTGATTGATTTGCTCTAATTCAAAAGCTTCTAAAACAATTTGTTGTTCAAAATTCAAAATCTTCGTCACTGCTTTAACAGCAAGCTGGTACTCATTTTTATTATCAATATGTTTGTCCAAAATAGATAAAAAAGACAGCAGCATATCCTGAAAAGAACTGATATACCATTTCGGCTGCAGTCCGATTTTAAAGTGGATGCGGGCGATCACTTTTCTTTGTTCGATATATGCTGCATCAATAACGCCGTCAAACATTTCTTGTATGTGCTTAATTAGCGTTACTTGAAGTTTATTAATAGAGCTGTGTCTTTGAATAATTTCCATCAAGCCAGGCACATGTTCAATATTTTTATAAAATTGGCTCACGATCTCTTCAATATTCTCAGAAATCAACGGTTTAATCGAGCGGATGATCGCTAAGTCATCCACTGTTAATGAAATCATGTTCAATTGCTTCTGCCATTCACTGTTTGGAGATACTAAGATTTTCACAACTTCTTTGACGCTTCCAGTAGGATCAAGTAATGCTGTCGTAGTCTTCTTTTTTGTTAGTATGCTTAAAATAGATGCCACTTTGATTTCCTTCTTCCTTTATATTCACTAAGATTTCATCCAATATGATGCAATTACATGCGACTATACGCTCATTTTTTAGATTCATATGTTTTATCGACTTCTTAAAGGGAATGTTTTAATAAACAAAAATATTTTCAAAAATGAAAAGAGGAGTGATTCACATGTGGAAAAAGAGATGGGCCGCTGGAACACTGGCAGCAATGTTAACGTTAGGTGGATTAACTGCTTGTGGTGACGGCGTTGATCAAGACAACGGTGTAGACGATGGGGAACAAAATGATGAGATGGATGAAAAAAATAAAGAAGAAAGTTAATAATGAACCTTAAAAAAAATAACGAAAAAAAGGCCCCTTCATGAGGCCTTTTTTTCGTTTAACTTACGGCGCGTGTTTCCGTTTTTCCTTGTTGAAGCTGGTACATCTGGAAGTATCGTCCCTTTTCTTTCATCAGTTCGTTGTGACTTCCTCGTTCTACGATCACACCACGATCGAGAACTAGGATTTGATCCGCACTCTTAATGGTAGAAAGTCTATGGGCGATAATGAAAGTTGTTCTTCCTCTCTTCAACACATCTAACGCTTCTTGAATGACAGCTTCAGTTTCGGTGTCAATACTTGCCGTTGCTTCATCAAGAATTAAGATGGCTGGATTGTAAGCCAGCGCTCTTGCAAATGAGATTAATTGTCTCTGACCGGAAGAAAGGGTACTTCCTTTTTCAATCACCGGTTCATCCAACCCTTTTGGTAAGTTGTTGATAAACGGCATTGCCCCAACATCCGTGAGCGCTTTTTCAACTTGTTCCCGCGAAATTTCAGGATTATCCAGGCTCACGTTGGATGCAATCGTTCCTGTGAACAAGAATGGATCTTGTAGAACAATACCCATATGCTGACGAAGCTCCTGTTTGGAAAGCTGCATGATGTCTTGGCCGTCGATCATGATTTTACCGTGTTTGATGTCATAGAAACGGAAAAGCAGATTCATGATTGAACTTTTCCCAGAACCCGTATGACCGACAAGTGCCACTGTCTCCCCTTGATTTGCTTCGAAAGCAATATTTTTAAGGACCGGTTCACCTTCTACATAACTGAACGTAACATCTTGAAACGCTACATTCCCTTTGTATCGCTCAACCTCTGTTTCTGTTACTTTTTGTCCTGGCTCATCCATCAGCACGAATACTCGCTCTGCAGATACAAGTGCCTGCTCAAGCTGTGCAAGCTGGTTGACCATACCTGTTACAGGGTGGAACATGCGGTTTAAATAATCTACAAACGCATACAGAACACCGATTGAAATGACAGATCCTACGCCAAGCGCCTGCCCTCCAAAGTGCCAGATGAATGCCATGAACGCAAGGTTCTTTAATAACAACACAAGGTTATGGCCAGTCATCGCGTTAAGACTTAATAGTTTGTTTTGAAAGGTGAAGTATTCTTTATTCATCGTTTCAAATTCTTCAGAAGTCTTATTTTGTCGCTTAAATGCTTGGATGATTGTCATACCGTTAATTGATTCGTTTATCATCCCGTTAATGTCACTAAGCGTAGAACGAATCTTATGATTGTATTTAGATGCGAATTTTCGGTAAACAATGATCCAAACCACAAGGATCGGTACGAGAATTAAACAGATGGTTGCAAGCTTAGAATCAAGCAAGAACAATGCGATGAATATCCCTGTCAGATAGATGATCCCTGTAAAGAAGTTTGCTAAAACGTTAATAAATAATTCTTTAATCGCTTCCGTATCATTCGTAATACGAGAAACGATTTTTCCAGCAGGCTGATTATCAAAATACGTAATCGCTACACGCTGAACGTGGGCGAATACATCTTGACGAATCTTCTTGATAACCAGATTTGACGAGCGCTGCAGCATATAGCGCTGACCATACTGAAAGAATGATGCAAAAACGAGAAGGCCCAAGTAAATCATAGTCAGTTTCATGATTCCCGCTATTTCTGGCTTATAAAAAGCAAATGTTTCACTCGTACTGAGTTTATCTGCCGAATAGGTTTCTGATTTTCCTTTAAAAGAAATCGTCACTTCTCCGTTACTCGCTTTTCGTTCCCCATCAAAAGATATTTTGTTTGGTACAACGAAATAGTCTCGTTTCACTTGGATAACTCGTATCTCTTTTCCTTTATCTTCTCCTGGATTAAAATGATCGCTTCGCTTATACCAGTTTCCATCGTATTTCACTGCTTCTTTTTCTTCACTATCCACTTGGTGCCATGGCCGCTCGATTCCAAGAATATGGTCATCGATCATCGTCTTTGCGATGAACGGTCCAGTCAGCTCCGCTCCAATGGCAACAGTAAGCATCAGAAGCCCGAGAATGAAGTTCTTTTTATAGTGAAGTGCGTATTGAAACAGGCGTTTTCCAACGTTCATGGCTACACCGCCTTATTATCATTTAAGTTTTGTTCGATCTGTTGACGTTCGTGCTGTTCTTTATACCAGCCGTCTCTTGCTATTAAATCCTCATGTCTGCCTTGGTCCACGATGGCCCCATCATCAATTACGATGATCCAATCTGCATGTTCAACTGCCGACAATCTGTGAGTTGTAATAAAAGTTGTTTTCCCAGCGCGTTCTTTTCGGATATTACCGATGATCGCTGTCTCCGTCTTCGCATCAACAGCTGATAAGGCATCGTCTAGGATCAAAATCTCAGGATCTACACACAGTGCTCGTGCAATAGACACACGCTGCTTCTGCCCTCCTGATAACGCCACGCCTTTTTCACCCACAAGTGTGTTCAATCCTTCAGGAAGGAACTGAACATCTTTTCTGAATGATGCCATCTCCATAACATGATTCAACTTATCGACACCTGCTGTGCTATTACCAAATAAGATATTCTCCTCTACGGTTTTGGAGAAAAGAATAGCATCTTGTGGTACATACCCGATCCATGCTTGCAGATCTTCTAGAGCGATATCTTCAATACCCACACCAGAGAATGTGATGTTCCCTTTTCCGGACGGATACTCTCTTAAAAGCTGTTTAAGTAGTGTTGTTTTTCCGCTTCCCGTTCGGCCAACAATTCCTAGAGTCGCACCTTTATCCACCTTAACGTTGATGTTTTTTAAGTTATCTGATTCAGAAGAAGGATAACGGAATGTCACGTCTTCAAATGCAATCGTTCCCGGATCTTCTAATGAAATAAGGTCTTCTCTATCCTTAACATCCGGCTCGTAGCTAAGCGTTTCATTCACTCGATCAAGTGATGCACTTCCACGTTCCATAATATTAATGAGCTCACCGATCGCAATCATCGGCCAGATCAGCATACCTAAGTAAACGTTGAACGTAACTAGCTCTCCAAGTGTAATCGTCTTATGAAAGACCATGTATGCTCCGTAACCTAAACCGATCAAATAACTGATCCCTACTAACACCTTGATCGTCGGTTCGAATAAAGCATCGATTCTTGATACAGCCAAGTTCTTTTCGAATACATCCTCCGTAACTTTGTTGAAGCGTTCTACGTCCTCTTCTTCTTGAACATAAGCACGAATAACACGTACTCCTTGTATGCTTTCTAAAACAGAATCATTCATTTCTCCAAAAGCGTCTTGTGCAACGGTAAAACGCTGGTGTACTTTTTTTCCGTATTTTTTAATAATAAATGCGATAATCGGCAGTGGAATAAGCGCTGCGAACGTTAATTTCCAACTGATCATGAATCCCATTACGAACAGAATCGTCAGCATGAACAAACTAGAATCTACAAGAGTTAAGATTCCAAACCCTGCAGTCATCGAGATGGCTTTTAAGTCATTTGTCGCACGTGCCATCAAATCTCCTGTTCTATTTTTCTCAAAAAACGTAGGAGTCATCTTTAATAAGTGACGCATAAAACTTGAACGCATCGATCGCTCGATGATAAAAGCCCCGCCAAAAAGCTGATACATCCAGATGTACATCGTAATGTACATCGAAACGAGAACAGCTACAAAGATTCCAAGAGTCTTCATCATGTCTTCTTTTGTGATCGTGCCCATATGAATGGAGTCTATAATGTTACCGATGAGTTTCGGTGGGATGATCTCGATGATCCCAACACCAGTCAGCAACACTACTGCAATGGTGTATCGTATCCAATGTTTCTTAAAGAACCAAGCTAATTTACCTAAAACTGAAAACATAATGTCTCTCCTCTCGATCTACCATCCTCTTAAACAGTTGTTTAACGAAGCTACCCAAAAAGTGTATGATCCTTGCGTTCTAGCCACACATTTAACGATTGTCTTTTCATTTGTTCTCCTCCTCATGTTAGTGGATCTATTGCAACAAGAAGAGTGACCTCTTCTATGCAAACAAAAATAAAAAAGCATACCATTCGAACTCGGTATGCTTTGAAATCATAAAAAAACACACGTCACGACTGGGGTGACCTGCGTACAAACATGTATATAGAAAAGGCAGATATGTAGAATAATAATTCTAATACATCTTTTCCGGCAGGCCATGGTATGAAATTGTAGAGCCAACATGCATTACTACAGTGACCGCAATTTGAGTAACAATCATTTCTTTCACCATGACACAACCATCCTTTCCATAATTTTGTAGTTTGTAACTTTGGTAATCTTAACACTATTCTAATAACTATGTCAATTGCTTTTAGATATGCTTAAAATTATTTAAATTGCTGTTAATTTGTGCTTTAGAAGAGTGCTTGAAGTGAGGTTGACGTTTCAATCTACACCGGTTTTTGTTTGTACCTATCATTATTTACTTTCAATCCGGAAGTTTTCACTTTCAATCCACGAGTTTTTGCTCTCAATCCACGAGTTTTCACACTTAATCCACGAGATTATGCTCACAATCCAAAAGTTACCCACGAATCGACACCACTCGACAAACTCGCGCATTATCGGTTTATAAAACAAACAAAAACCCGCCACTAAAAAAGTGACGGGCTTCCACACACATGCAACGCATCTTATCCTAATTGACGAGTTAAGTTTGCCATTTCGATCGCAGATACAGCTGCTTCCCAGCCTTTGTTTCCTGCTTTCGTCCCAGCGCGTTCGATCGCTTGTTCGATTGAATCAACGGTTAACACACCAAAGATTACAGGGACACCGCTTGTCATCGATGCTTGAGCAACTCCTTTTGCCGCTTCGTTACAAACGTAATCAAAGTGAGGCGTTGAACCGCGGATTACCGCACCTAGCGTGATTACAGCATCATACTTACCGCTATCTGCCATTTTTTTCGCGATCAACGGAATTTCAAACGCTCCAGGAACCCAAGCGATGTCTACATCATCTTCAGAAATACCGTGTCTCTTGAAAGCGTCTTGTGCACCAGAAACCAATTTATCAGAAATAAAATCATTAAAACGCCCTGCTACGATACCTACTTTTAATCCTGTACCAACTAAATGTCCTTCAAATAATTTTGCCATGACTATTCCTCCTGATTTAGAAATGAAGCATATGCCCCAATTTGCTCTTTTTTGTTTTCAAATAATCTTCGTTGTTCTTGTTATGAGGCATCTGAAGTGCCACACGATCGGTCACTTCTAAGTCATAACCTTTTAATCCAGCAATCTTTCTTGGGTTATTCGTCAGCAGCTTCATCTTACTGATGCCCAAGTCTTTTAAAATCTGAGCTCCGATCCCATAGTCACGCAGATCTGGCGCAAATCCAAGCTGTTCGTTTGCCTCGACCGTATCTAGACCTTCTTCTTGAAGTTTATATGCTTTCATCTTATTGATGAGTCCTATGCCGCGACCTTCTTGTCTCATGTACAGCAAAACGCCACGCCCTTCTTTTTCAATCTGAGAAAGAGCTGCGTGAAGCTGCGATCCACAATCACAGCGAGCAGAGCCGAATACATCACCTGTTAAACACTCAGAATGAACACGTACTAAAACGGGCTCTCCGGTTGCAACCTCGCCTTTTACGAGTGCAACATGTTCTTTTTCATCCAAAACATTTGAAAAGCCAATCGCTTTAAAATCTCCAAATTCGGTTGGCAGGTTAATCTCTACTTCACGCTTAACCATCTGCTCTGTTTTGTTTCGGTACGTAATAAGATCTTTGATCGTAATCAGCTTCATATTGTGCTGTTTCGCAAGCTCAACAAGTTCAGAAACACGAGCCATCGTTCCGTCTTCTTTCATAATTTCACAGATCACACCAGCCGATTTACTTCCTGCCATTTGGGCAAGATCGATGGCAGCTTCTGTATGTCCCGCTCTTCGCAACACACCTCCGTTTTTTCCGATTAACGGAAAAATATGACCAGGGCGCTTAAAATCAGTAGGCACGGATTCTGTATTTACTAGCTCACGTACTGTTGCTGCTCTTTCTTGCGCCGAAATCCCTGTAGTTGTGGAAATATGATCAACACTTATCGTAAAAGCTGTCCCATGTGAATCTGTGTTGGTAGTTACCATTGGTGAGAGGTCGAGCTTTACTGCAATTTCTTCAGAGATCGGTGTACAGACTAAACCTCGGCCATGTGTCACCATAAAGTTGATCGTTTCAGGAGTAATTCCTTCAGCGAGTGCTACAAAGTCTCCCTCATTTTCACGATCTTCATCATCAACTACAATTACAATTTTTCCTTTTTTAAGATCTGCAACTGCTTCTTCTATGGAGTGAAACATGAACTCTCCTCCTAAAATCCGTGCTCTTGTAAGAAATCAAGAGACAGCTTCGACTTTTGTGTAGTTTCTTCTTTCGGCGATAGCATATTGTGTACATATTTTGCGAGCATGTCACATTCAATGTTCACGATGTCACCCGTGCCTTTCAATCCTAAAATCGTATGATCTGCTGTATGAGGAATTAAGGAAACGGTAATTGTACTTTCGTTCACCTCAAAAATCGTGAGGCTTGTCCCATCTACAGAGACAGAGCCTTTCAACATGAAATAGCGCATGAGATGTTCAGGTAACGCTATCGTGTAATAGATAGCATTTTTTTCTGGACGCTTTTCAATAATTTTTCCTGTCCCATCCACATGCCCGGAAACAAAATGCCCACCGAACCGGCCACCAGCAGCCATCGCTCGTTCAAGATTGACGAAATCACGGTTGTTTAAATGGCTCAATGTGGAAGAACGAAACGTTTCAGGCATAACATCTACAGTGAACTCCCTTTTATTAAAAGAAGTCACCGTTAAACAAACACCGTTTACCGCTATACTGTCTCCAAGGTTTACATCTTTCAGTACTTCTTCAGCTGTAACGGTAAGTACGATTGTTTCGTTGCCTTTAGAAATGGATTTTATCGTACCTTTTTCTTCAATAATGCCTGTAAACAAGAAGCTTTCCCTCCCTCGTATGACGTTCGTATCATCGTAAATATGCATAAGCAGGAGTCCTTTTTCTTAATACAAATAACCCCGGAAACAAAGCTTCCGGGGTTTTAATGTTAAGAATATAACGAAATAAACCTTTAGTTATACCTATTTTAAACACAGGTATTCTAAAAGTGTTCACGTTCCTTCTCCCATCCAGACTATACTGTCGGCTTCGGAATTGCACCGAATCCACCGTTTCTGCTACAAGCAAAACCGGGTCACGGACTAAGAGGCAATAGCCTCATCACCGCCGGTTGGGAATTTCACCCGACCCCGAAGGACTTATTTACTTATGTTCATTATAAGTAAACATCGAACTGAATTCAAACGTGATCACTTTTATTGGCCAATAATTAATTTTTCTTTCGGGTAATGAATGTGCTCTGTTACTGTTTTTCCTCGGATAATGAACAAGAATGAAAGTACGCCGATTCTTCCAATAAACATCAGAAGCATTAGGATCACTTTACCTGTTGAACTCAACTGACCTGTAATTCCAGTGGAAAGCCCTGTAGTTCCGAAAGCTGAACATACCTCAAAGAATAAGTACTCGATCGGCATAGGGTCAGTAATCGCTAAAATAATAGTGGATGTCGTACAGAGCACCATCGCAACGATTATAACAATAAAAGATTTTTGAATGTCTTCTGGATAGATCTCTCGCTTGAAGATCTTAATCGTGTTTCTCCCTTTTGCATAAAAGAGGATCGCTAATAGAGCTACAGCGAACGTAGTCGTTCTTATCCCTCCACCTACAGAGCTAGGTGAAGCGCCAATAAACATCATAATCGATAAGAAAAGCATGGTCGGTACAGTTAGTTGCGAGATATCCATCGTTGATAAACCGCCACTTCGAGTCGTTACAGACTGAAACATTGAATAAAAGAACGACTCATGCCAAGATTTCCCTTGAAAGAAAGCATTCATCTCTAAAATGTAAAAACCTATGGCACCTGTTACAACTAAAATAGCAAATGTAGTTGTAGTGACCTTTGTAAAAAGAGTGAACGTATAACGCTCTAGATACTTACGCTCTTTTATAAAATTATTGATCTCAACTAAAACAGGAAATCCAATCGCACCTGATGTAATCAATAACATCGTCACGATTTGAACGAGATAATCATGACGGAACGGAATTAATGAGCTTCCCGTGATATCGAATCCAGCGTTCGTCGTGGCAGTAACTGCCGCGAAAAAGGCGTGATACAATACTTCAACCTCTGTATCATAATAAGGCTGGAACAAAATGAAGAACAAAACCGTTCCTACAATTTCGATTCCAATGATTAACGTTAAAATCTGCTTCATCAGCTGAACGAGTCCGGCAAGTGTAGATTGGTTCTGATCTGTCATTATCAACTGACGTTCTCTCATCCCAATCCTCTTTCCTATCAATAACCAGACTGCTGTCCCGAGCGTCATAACACCGATGCCACCAATCTGGCAGATTAAAGCTAGCAGTATGACTCCGACGTGATTGAACGTTTCTGAGATACTGACAGAAGTTAGTCCTGTTACACTAACTGCACTTACGGCTGTAAATAGAGCATCGATAAATTTCAACTCTACACCTTCGTTATGACCGACTGGCAAGCTTAACAAAATCGTCGCTACTAATACGGACAATAAGTAAAAGATAACGATTAGTTGAACGGAAGTTAGGAATGTTTTTTTATGTTGTGAAGTTGCTGTATTTTTAAACATATATTTTCACCTGTCGAAAGGATTTTTCGGTAACCTTCTGAAATCTTAACAATAGCATTTCCATTTAACAAGGTGAAATGGAACATTTAATAAAAAAAGACTGTTAATCTTCTAAGTTACATTGTTCATCAGCCATTCTCTTTTCAATAAGCCTCATTAATTCAGCTGGATGATCTACTTTAATAACTACCCTTGTCACGTCTTTCTTAAATCCATATATGATATCTGAGCTTACTGTTTTTTTCAGCAGCAACTCAATATTGGGTTTCTCCGGAATAAAATCACTTACTCGTGCTTCAAACGTATATTTCCTTTCAGCTGCACTCAACTCATCTGGTCCTTCATACGATTTCCATTCTTGAATGTATTTAAACGGAAGATCGAGGCTCTTGATAAAACCTACATTAAAAATCAATGAATCCTCGGTGACGATTACAGGTACTTTTTTTACAGCTTGCATCTGGCCGATCAGAAAAAGAATAGAATAGATGTTTATAAATAGTAAAATCAGAGAGACGGTATGGTTCAACTGGCTGAAGAAATAATGAAGACCGACTGATTCGATGATCAGTGCGTGGATTAACATGAGCTGTAGAGCTACATAACTCGTATTCTTATGATAGGTAAATGTTTGTTCGTTCATGATAGGTGCTATGCGCCATGAGAAGAAGGCATAATAGAGCATCGTAACTTCACTAATGAGAGAATCAATCAGGCGACTCCTCGTAAAATGGACGTTAACAGCCTGTTTGATTCTAATTAAAAATGGTAGTTCACCATTTAATTCATTGTACGTCTTCTTTACTTTAGGAAACTTTTTGAACACGATATACAATAAGTAAAGTTCAATAGAGATAAAACCTGCTTCTAAAAGCAGGAGTGCTTTCGGAATAAAGGATACAGATTGCATGAGGTCATCTGGAATGATCCATGAGGCGAAAGCATAACTCACTAATGCAACAAGCAGCGTTAGCTTCCATGAGTATCTTTTACGAATAATAAAGTAATAGGTAAGTAGAGGAATAACAAGAAGAAAATCAAACATCGAGCCGATGAGCACTGAAGTAGGAATAGGGTGAAAGTAGTTTGTCTGATACAGCACTACATTGCTTCCAATGACTAAAAAACTTAAAAAAAGATATGGCATCCACTTGATTGGCTTATACATGGTTTCAATCATAATATCCCTCCTTATTACCATTATATATTAATTTCCATTATTTTCTTAATCTGCGTGACTTTGTCACAAAAGGTACATAAAAAGGGCTCTACCCCTCAAATGGCGGGTGGCCCTTTTTCGTGTGAACTAATTTTTCTTTAACCGGAATAAGAACAAGCAGACTTAAACATAAAGCCACTAGCTCTAATGAAAGGATATACCAGGGGTATGGTCCCAAGAAATCCATAAGAGAAGCACTAGAGGGTTTCTCTAACAAGAACATATAATTCGCACCAATAGCTACATCTACAATATAAACAAGTAACGCATACATGTTCAGCCATAGAAAGGACTGAAAAAGAAGCTGCCAGCTAATTGTATAAGATCTTATTACCGCATAATAAAGAGCTGTCCAAACAATAAAAGCATGAGCCACAAAGTATTGGATAAAACGAAAATGCCAAGGTTCTTGAAACATCTCTGGTGTTAATAATCCTTGTATAGCACCTGTTAAGCCAAATAGATAGACGAAAGCAAACAACCTGCGATTATCGGTTAAGAGCAACAGAACACATAGTAGAATATTGAAACTACATAGCTGTAGAGGAAGGAAAAGATGAATATCCCATAAATCATTGTATATGGCCCATATGTGGTACGTACTCTCAGAAACGATAAGTCCTGTGATCAAGATCTTCTTCCATATGTACATCTTTCTTATCTGAGTACGGTAGCCATACATGACGATACTCACTAAGAAAATAAAAACTAATACTGTAACATGCTCCCATTGAAACATCCTAAAACCCGAAGTTCCTGCACTAAACCAATTCTCCATTGACTTCTCCACCTTCTACCTCATACTATTCAAAAAGTTTCGTTCATTTTCCTTTGTATCGTGTTAAATATTATTGTATAACGTAACAGTGTTATGTTACATTGTTTACAAGGAGGTTAATCATGGAAAATCTAATCTCAAAGAAAGATCTATTGAAAGAAGCAAATATCTCATACGGTCAGCTATACAGATGGAAAAGAAAAAATCTGATTCCCGAAAACTGGTTCATACGAAAATCCACCTTTACAGGGCAAGAAACTTTCTTTCCTAAAGCTGATATTTTGTTGCGCATTGAAAAGATTAAAACGTTAAAAGATGACCTTTCACTCACAGAACTAGCTGATATGTTCTCCCCTTCCCCAACACTTACATCATTATCAGCCGAAGAACTCACAAAGCGTAACATTGTTTCACAAACAGCGTTAGATATGTTTAACAATTTTCATGGTCCAAATCAATCATTCTCTTTTAATCAGTTATTAACGCTTTATGTATTGCATTCATTGCTGCAAACAGGCGATGTAAATCTAGCAGAAGGTGTAGACTTGTTAAAGCTCTTTCACGATCAAGCATCGATCGTTAAGAGTACTGATAGTGAATTGATCTTTATTAGAAAGATGGGCGTATCCCTATTCATTCTCACGCCTGAACCAGCCAATCTTTTTTTAGAACACCAAGCTAAAAAAATTGCTCACTACAAATTAAGTCAGTGCATTGAAGAACTAAAACTAAAGCTTTCTTAATCATTGAAGGAGGAATAGCAATGGAACGAACTCAGTTAAAAAACATTAGCATTTCTGGATCTGGAACTTCATCTGGTGGAGAATATGATCAAGTAAAGGTTAACGGATCTGCACATATTCACGGTGATCTTATTTGTGAACAGTTCAAATGCAACGGAAGCGCCCACCTCGAAGGAAACATCACAACGGATACCGCCAAGATCAATGGATCCACACATTTCGAAGGCGATGTAGAAGTGAAGGAAATGACGATTAACGGCAGTACTGATATAGACGGTAATCTTCTGTGTGATGAATTAAAGGTTCAAGGCTCTTCTACGATTAAAGGAAATGTTAAAGGAAAAGAAATGATCGTTCGTGGATCTGCCTCTATAGATGGAAATGTTTCGAGTGACGAAATAGATGTTAAAGGACAAGTAAAAATAAAGGGAGATTGTGAAACTGAATCTTTTGAAGCTCGCGGTAATTTTAAAATAGATGGCCTCTTAAATGCAGGCACCATCGACGTAGAACTTCTACGCCATTGTGAAGCAAAAGAAATTGGTGGAGAGAACATCACGGTTAAGAAGACTCGCAATGCATCTGGGTTTAAAAAACTAATCAAGTTTTTTATGAGCAACCATAACGACCAACTATCGGCAGAGGTAATCGAAGGCGACAACTTGTACCTTGAACATACACATGCCGAAACAGTTCGAGGAAATACAATAGAAATCGGACCCGGCTGTGATATAAAGAGGATTGAATATAAAACTAGTCTAGAGATTGATCAAAGCGCTAAAGTGGGAACACAGGAAAAGATGTAAGCATCATTCCCTCATTCAATATGTAAAAGCTACCTTATTTATTGGTAGCTTTTTTATTTGGCTTGTCTTAATAATCTATCTCACCTTAACTTGGAACCACTAAAAGCGGTAAAGTGGCTCACCTATCGCCCCATTGAAAGGGAAGCACCTGAAACGGAAATCTACAGCTTTGATCCACCCTTCAGACTTTCATGGTAAATAATGTATAGATTCTTATCCTTCATCAAACATTATAGGATAAGGCAGGTGTTAACTCTCATGGATACAACAAAAGTAGAAGTTCCTATCAATAAAGATCTTCAAGCAAATGACGAATATATGCGTAATCTTTATAGAAATTGTGATGATATCAAGATTCGTCACTTTCAATTTGGTTCAGATTACAAACAAGAAGCTCTTGTTGTACATTGTGATTCTCTCGTTCAAGAAGAAAAATCTAACCTGCTTCACCAAGTACTAAAGGATATGCCTGACTTTGAGGCATCCCTTTCACTTGCTGTTTCTGTGCAACAGATAAAGGTCTTTTTTGAGAACAAAGGTGTCTCTTCAAGACCAGTGATGCTCCTTAAAAACTACAATGAATTAAATGCCAACATCGTGAATGGTCATATTGTATTGCTTTTTGACAAATGGGACTTGGCTCTGAGCTTTGATGCATCTTCTGTAGAGAAAAGAAGTGTTGCTGAACCACAGAACGAGGTAGTCGTTGTTGGACCTAGAGAAGGAACGATCGAAAACCTGCAAAAGAACCTTGGCTTGATTCGTTCACGGTTAAAAACACCGGATCTTAAGTTTATTTTCAAACAAACAGATAGCAAGTCTAACACTAAATTTGTTTACGGCTATTTAGATGGAACCGTAAAAAAAGAGATGCTTGAAGAGTTTGAATCGAGAATCAACAAGATTAAAAATGAAGAAATTCTAGAAACGTCTTATATTGCTGAATTAATTGAAGAATCGTCAGTCACTCCCTTCCCTCAATATCGATTTACGGAGAGACCCGATGTTGCCTCAGCTTCATTGTTAGAAGGTAAGATCATTATTTTGATGGAAGGAACAGGGACGATCGTCATCTGTCCTGGTCTATTTAATGAATTTTTCCAATCTGCTTCAGATTATTATCAAAGATCTGTTTTTTCGTCGATCATCAGGCTGGTAAGGTTTGTTGGCTTTATTTTGAGCTTAGCTCTACCTAGCATCTATATCGCCTTGACTACTTTTCATTCTGAACTCATTCCGACCGTATTGTTGATTGCCCTTTTAGATACACGTGAAGGCATCCCCTTTCCTGCTATTATTGAAGCTTTGATCATGCTGTTTTTTTTCGAACTCTTACAAGAAGCAGGTGTCCGGCTGCCTAAACCCATTGGATCAACCGTGAGCATCGTTGGAGCGTTGATCATTGGAGAAGCTTCTATTAACGCTGGGCTCGCATCACCGATCATGATTGTTGTTATCGGACTAACGGGAATCGCTTCCTTTTCTATCCCTTATTATGATTTCGGCTTTGCTGCACGTTTATTGCGAATCCCTTTAATGTTTCTTGCCGCCATCATGGGAGGCTTCGGTCTATTCCTTGGATTTATTCTGATCTTCCTGCACCTATCAAAATTACACGTTCTTAAGGAACCTTATCTTGGTACGTTTACTCTTAACAGCACCTCGTTGCTTAAAGACGGATTCTTCCGTTTGTCATTAAAGAAGTTATTGAAACACCGAAGCACAGGGAAAAACGCTTAAGGTGATTACCTATTAAAAGGTGGGGTTTACAATGCAGAAGCTAATTAAATACATCGTTGCCTCCTCCCTCCTTTTTTTATCAGGTTGCTGGGATCATGCTGAGCTTACTGAATATGTTTTTGTTCAATCTCTTGCGATTGACCAAAAAAAAGATGGAAGAATTAAACTTACTACTCAATTTTATAAGCCTGCTCCAAAGATTGCTTCAGCCGGAGGTGGTGGAGAATCTTATTTCGAGCTTGAAACGGAAGCAAAATCCGTTTTTGATGCTATAAGAGATGTGACTATTCATTTAGGAAGAAAAGCAAATTGGGGACATGTCCGTTTTATTGTGATCAGTGAGAAAGTGGCTAGAAAACAACATCTTGGATCTGTTCTAGATTTCTTTTACCGAGATCATGAACCAAGACTCTTAACAGGAGTTGCGGTTACTGAGGGATCTGCGGCTGACTATTTAAAAGAAAAGCCTCATGTTGAAAATACGGTAAGTGAACAGTTAAATGAGGTAACAAAAACCGGCAGCAAGTTCAGCGCAAAAACCTATCCCGCCAACTTATTTTCGATTGGAAAGCAGCTTCACAGTGAGGTGGATACGACTTATGCTCCTTATCTAAGAAAGAAAAAGGAAAAAGAAAACAGCATATTTGTAGATGGACTTTCTATCTTTAAAGGCGGAAAACTAAAGACGATTATTTCAAATAAAGAAACGAAGCCACTCATGTTGGCTCTTAATGATTTTCAATTTGGTATTATCGGCATCACTTGTAAGGGAAGTAAATTGCAAGAATCCTTTGAGATCACAGAATCTCACACAAATTCATCTCTTGAAATAAAAGAAGGTGTTATCTATTACTCCCTTCAACCTAAGCTTCAAGCTAGCATAGGAGAATTAGAATGTTCGACGATTGAAACGAAACAACAACTAGAAGCTCTTCATAAAAAATTAGAAAAACAAGTAGATAGTAGCTTGATGGCATTATTAAAGCAATCTCAAGAAAAGAATCTAGATATTATCGGATTAGGAAACCATATCTATCGTAAAAATCCGAAAGAATGGCAGAGAATAAAAAAAGAAAAAATACCTTATTACAAAAATGCTGTTTTTCATGTTGAATCAAAAGTTAACATCTTAAACACAGGAACAGATATAAGCAAGCCTTTCCACAAAAAAAATTAGAATGATGAGGAAGCATTATGATTGAAAAACTCATTATAGGAAGCTTGATCGTATTATTGTACTTCGACTATCAATCGATCAAGCATGATAATAAGTCCAAAAAAATTTATGTAATGCTGTCCATTCCTGCAGGATATATGCTCTTTTCTTATCTAACAGGACGGAACCTTCCTAATTTAGATGATGGATTTCAAATCATCGTTGGTCCCATGGCTGAAGCAATCACCTCATGGCTGCAAGTCAAATAGTAAGGAGTACCTTTATGCACACAGGAACAATCAGTTATTGGCAGATGGCAGTCTTATTTCAAGTGTATATGACAGGTTCAGCTCTTATTAACATCCAAGGGCCTATGTTGGCAGCTGCTCAAAACAGTGCTTGGTTCGCCATGCTCCTCGCTAACTTAGTTGGCTTTGTCATCTTGTTTCTTATATTGACTCTTCACAACGAATATCCTGATCAATGTTATGTGAATCAAGTTCGACTAACACTCGGAAACGTGATGTCCTATGTTATCATCATTCCTTTATTCTTAGTCATGTTGTACATTACATCAAACATTGTATATGGAATGGGACAATATTTTACAACATCGATGATGAGAGAAACGCCGCTCTTTATCTTTCATCTGCTCATCTTATTCACTTGTAGCTTAACGGCAAAAGCCGGCATCGAAGTGATGGGCCGTATGTTTCATCTATTGATGTACATTTTGTTTTTCATATTCATCATTATGTTAATTCTGCCCTACAACACGTATGAGATCAAGAATCTGCTTCCTTTAGCTCCTTTAGGATTTAAGCCCATCCTACACGGCGTTTATGTTGGTATTGGATTTCCTTATATGGATATTCTCTTCTTTGCCATGATTATCTATCTTGTAAAGCAAAAACCTGGGCAGTCTATCAATAAATGGCTCTATTTAGGTTTATTCATCAATGGAATCGTACTCACTCTAACCATTCTCTGTTCATTATTAGGCCTTGGGCCTTTAGTTTTTTTAAAAAAATTCCCACTACACGTTCTTGCTCAGCTGATCAGTATTGGCGAGATCGTTGAACGTGTAGAAGCAATTTTTGGCATCGCATTAATTCTTGGAACGTACATGAAGATCTCTTTATTGCTGTTTATACTTGATCAAGCCCTTTCTACACTATTTAAAGTAAAAGCTGCACACTTTATTAACATCATCACAGCCGTCGTGTTTTTGCTTTCTCTTACGATGTACAAAAACGAAATTGAATTAGGTGAATCTGGATCTTTCTTGCAGACCCCTGTAACGTTTATCTTTGGATTCTTACCTCTTTTGCTCGTCGTACTTGTAGCGAAAGTGAAGAAAAAGAAAAAAACAGCTTAAAAAAGAAGGCAAACCAAATGGTTGCCTTCTTTTCGCCTTTAAACTGTTCTCTTTTCAAGTGATGCGCTCCATGCCGTTAAGAGAACTGCACCAAATACCATAACTCCGCCAATCCAAGGGGTATGAATGATACCTATAGAATCGACGATCATTCCTCCAACTGATGCTCCGATTGCGATTCCTAGATTAAATGCGGCAATATTAATGGCTGACGCAACATTTACTGCAGATGGTACATATCTTTCAGCCAGTTTCACAACATATACCTGTAGACCTGGAACGTTCATGAACGCTAAAAGTCCTAAAAAGAAGATTGTAACCGTCCCTGCAATTTTAAAAGGTGCTGTAAAAGTTAAGATCACTAATATAATCGCTTGAACAGCAAACATCCAAAACAAAGCTTTGATCGGATTCTTATCTGCGGCTTTGCCTCCTACCGTATTTCCGATTGCAACCGCAATACCATATCCTAACAAAATCCAACTTACAGATTTTGGAGCATACCCTGTTACATCTTCTAAGATAGGCGCTAAATACGTAAATGCTACAAACGTTCCACCGTAACCAAGAGCAGTAATCGCAAAAGCTAACAACAAACGACCGTTTTTAATGATCTTGAGTTGATCTTTTAAACTTGATGGTGGTGCTTCTTTCAAATTCTTCGGAACTAAGATCGCACTAGCGATAATCGCAACAATACCTAGTAGAGCAACTGCCCAAAACGTAGCTCTCCATCCAAAGGTTTGTCCAATAAATGTTCCAAGTGGCACCCCTGTCACAGTCGCTACCGTAAGGCCTGTAAACATGAATGCGATCGCGCTTGCACGTTTATGTTCGGGCACAAGATCCGCTGCGATTGTTGCCCCTATAGAAAAGAACACACCGTGAGAAAATGCTGTAATGAATCGTGCGATCAATAGCAGTGTAAAACTTGTGGATAGCGCTGCAACCATGTTACCTGCAATAAAAACGACCATTAACAGAAGTAACAATGTCTTTCTGTTCATTTTGTTCGTTAACGCTGTAAGAACTGGTGCGCCGAATGCGACACCCATTGCATATCCAGAAATGAGTAATCCTGCTAAGGTGATTGAAATGTTAAGATCTGATGCTAATGAAGATAAAAGTCCTACAGGCACAAACTCAGTTGTACCAATACCAAATGCCGAAATGGCTAATGCTAATAACGCGGGAAAACCACCTTTTGGCTTCGATGCGTTTTCCGTTTGAACGGCTGTTGAATTCATCTATGATTCCCTCCATTGATTTTAGTTGGTGAATGAACTAGTCATTCGGATGACTTGATGCTATTATGAAATATACGCAAACTAAAAGTAAGTACGCACTTTTAAGTAATGTAGGCACTTTTAAGTAACAATTAAGCGATAGAGGTGATTATGGATGAAAAAATACAACATACCTGTTGAAGCTGCACTAGAAGTGATCGGAGGCAAGTGGAAAGTCGTCATTCTCTGCCATCTTATAAAAGATAAACGAAGAACCGGAGAGTTGAAGCGATTAATGCCAGGAATCACACAAAAGATGCTCACACAACAACTTCGAGAACTTGAAGATGATGGGGTTATCCTCCGTGAAGTATACAATCAGGTTCCTCCACGTGTTGAATATTCTCTGACTGATTATGGATGGTCTTTAAAAGGGATTTTAGATTCACTTTGCGCATGGGGTGAGCAACATATCGAGAAAACTTATCCTAATAAAGACGATGTTTTGGTCCAGACAGAAGAACTCGTTTAAATCATAAAAATGACAGCCACCGTGGCTGTCATTTTTAGTTTTAACTACCAAATAATATTCTTCACGATTGATTAATACATTGTTAGAAGAAATGAACATTCACATAGGGGGACTTGTGATGAATAGGAACCGTTTAACAGTTGAGGGAATGCTAGATGTTATTCATAACGGTTTACCTATGACAAACTCTCCACAGAAGGTTGTTATCGTTGGAGCTGGCATGGCAGGACTCGTCGCATCAACCCTATTAAAGAATGCTGGACACGAAGTTATCTTATTAGAATCTACCCATCGAGTAGGTGGACGTATCTATACAGTAAGAGCGCCTTTTACACAAGGTAACTATTACGAAGCAGGCGCGATGCGAATTCCTGAGATGCATAAACTTGTTTTAGCGTACATTAAAAAACATAATCTTGCCATTAATGAATTCGTAAACAGCAATCCTCATGACCTTCTTTTGGTCAATGGCATTCGGACCACTTACGGTGCTTATGAGAAAGATCCCGATAGCTTAGGATTTCCAGTCTTAGAAAATGAAAAAGGAAAAACGGCTGAGGAGCTGATCGCTTATGCCGTTCAGCCGATTGCAGATTTCATTGATCGTGATCCTGATAAAAACTGGCCGATCATCATTCAAAACTTCCAACAATATTCTCTCGATAACTATCTACGCAACAACCCTTACGGAAGGTCCTTATCCGCTGGAGCCATTGATATGATCAAAGTCCTTCTGTCACTTGAAGGTCTTCCCGAGCTCTCACTTTTGGAGATGCTTCGAGATATTTTAATCATTTTTAAAAAGCCTCCACTTAAATATTTTGAAGTAACAGGTGGTTACGATCAGCTGCCTCGTGCTTTTCTTAGAGAACTAAGGCATCATATCTATTTTGGCCAGAAGCTAACTAGATTAGTGCAGACGGAGTCTTCCGTTAAACTATTTACAGAAAGTCCTCAAACACTTCATCGTTTTTCATTTGAAGCAGACAAAGTTTTAATTACGCTTCCCTTTTCCGTTCTTAATTTTGTAGACTTTGAACCATACAATTCTCTCTCCTATCTAAAAAGAAAAGCGATTCGGGAACTACATTATGTACCATCGATTAAGATTGGAATTGAATTTAAACATCGCTTTTGGGAAAAAAATGGCCTTTCTGGAGGAAAAACCGTCACGGATCAAGCTACACGCTTCACTCATTATCCCAGTCGTATTCGGCAAGACATCCCATCAGGTGTCGTGATTGGTAGTTATACATGGGAAGACGATACGTTTCCCTGGAGAAGTTCATCGAATGAGATGAAAATTAAAGAAACTTTAAAATATCTCGCTCAGTTTCACGGTGATCATATTTATCAGCACTTTGTTACAGGATTTAGCCATGACTGGTCAACAGATCCACATGCAGGTGGATGCTTTACCATGTTTAAACCCTATCAGGAATTAGAGTTGTTTGAAGCCATAAAAGCTCCAGAAGGAAGACTTCATTTTGCCGGTGAGCATACTACACTCAAGCATGGCTGGGTTGAAGGAGCAGTAGAGTCAGGCATCAGAGCTGCGATTGAGATGAATACCATTTAGCACTCTAACCATACGTAAAAAAACGAGCCGATTGCATGAGATATCGGCTCGTTTTATTAAACAAATGTTTAATTTTTGGATAAGTATCGCTCTATGATGATATTACGATGATGTATTTCGTGGCCCGATATGATCATCATTAGGGCACGAGTAGTAACAGGATGCCCATTAGCCGTTCCTTTCCTTTGTAAAGCCTTATTACTCAAACTTTTAATAAGCTGGATTGTCGCCAAACGCACTGCAACAAAATGTTCTAGTAAATCTCCCGCCGGGATGTCATCAAAGCCTGCTTCCTCTACATAAGCATTTTCATCATATCCAGGAAGTGAGGTTGTTTCACCTCTTGCGATCGATAGTAAACGATAACTCATGATCCTCTCTGTATCAGTAATGTGACCGATCACTTCTTTTACACTCCACTTCCCTGTTGCATATCGGTAGGAAAGCTGTTCATCACTTAACATGCTTATGATTCCAACTGTTTCTTTCATTTGAGCTGTCAAAACTTCAATGACATCCCCTTCAGGTACTAAGCTTACATATCCCTTATAGTATTCTGCATACTCATATGCTTCTGAACCCATCCCCATAGCCTCATCCCTTTCCTTAAGTAACGTATAATTGTATTTTTCTACTAATGCTATAAAAAAACAAGAAATACGAAAGTTCCTTATATGTTGATGAAGTTTGTCCCCCAAAATGTTTAACTCTAGCAGTCACAATTAATAAAGATTTTAGTCTAACATACAAGCTATACATATACTTTGTACATAAAATAAAAGAAGGTATCTAAAACCATCATATTAAACAGGAAACCAGATTTTACTCTACAAAGCATCCATCACTTATACACAAGGATTGAACCATCTTTTGATGAGTTCGATGCTTTTTTTTTCCAAAGAGAGCAAAACACTACTTTCATTTGATTTATCTGGTATAAAATAAACATATTCATATAAAACCTAAAATACGCATGATTAACAAAGGGGTATAAGTATGTTACAAAGTAAAAATTTAAGAGAAAAAGTTCTTTCTATTCTTGAAGATAAAATTCAACTCATAAAAAAAGATGAAGGGGCGATCTATCTAGTAGGTCCCATCAAACTACCTGTTAATTTATATGGAGAAACCGTTGTTTTTAACTGGTACTGCTGGTTAGAAGGTTGTGAGCAGACCGAGAACTTTGAAGAAGTGATCGATAAGCTATCTTCTGCGAACTTGGCTGAATATCAACAGTCCAGCGTTTTAGTATATGGTGACTTTGCTTACAATGATGAGGCACTTATTCGCATGCACTCCATTTGTCACACGGGCGATATTTTTGGCAGCAAGAGATGTGACTGCGGATACCAGTTAAAGCAGTCGATGAAAATGATCGTAGAACATGGGACTGGTGCACTCTTTTATTTAGCAAACCATGAAGGCCGTGGTATCGGTCTATTTAGTAAAGCGATGGCTTACCTCCTTCAGGAAAGTGGACAAGATACAGTAGAAGCGAACGAAAGCCTTGGATTTGTAGATGATTCTAGAAATTACGAAGACGCTATTGAAGTATTAAAAGCATTACGTTCAAAACCCGTTACACTCATCACAAACAATCCGAAAAAATTAGAAGCACTTCATCAGGCTGGTCTTTCTGTTACAGCAAGAGCACCGATCTGGGGTGACGTTTCGGAGTATAATGAGAAGTATCTGCAAACCAAGATCAATCGATCTGGCCACTTAGATGAGGGAGTATTCACGAATGAGTAGTCACGAATTCTACATGCAGCTCGCCTTAAATAATGCACAAGCGATGAAAGGTCAAACAGATCCCAACCCTTTGGTGGGGTCTGTGATTGTAAATCACAACGAGATCGTTGGAGTTGGTACTCACCTTAAAGCTGGTGAACCTCACGCTGAAGTTCATGCCATTCGTATGGCTGGAGAGAAAGCGAAAGGCGGTACGATTTATGTTACACTTGAACCCTGCTCTCACCACGGACGAACAGGGCCTTGTGCTGTAGCGATCGTAGAAGCTGGAATTAAGAAAGTGGTCATCGCTGCATTAGATCCGAACCCGCTCGTATCCGGAAAAGGCGTACAAATTTTAAAAGATGCAGGAATCGAAGTGGAAACTGGAATCCTTCGAGATGAATCAGAGCGTATGAATGAAGTATTCAACAAGTTTATCGTTCAAAAGATTCCTTTCGTAACTTTGAAATCAGGCATCACGCTCGATGGAAAAATCGCGAGTCATACGAACAACAGCAAATGGATCACATCACCAGAAGCACGTGAAGATGTGCATAAATTGCGAAATGAGAATCGAGCCATACTTGTTGGCGTTAATACGGTTATTCATGATGATCCAGAATTAACGACCCGAATCCCCAACGGTCGTAATCCGCTACGAGTGATCATGGATTCGACGCTTAAGATCCCGCTACAAGCTAAAGTAGTAACAGACCAGCTAACTGAAACCTGGGTATTTACAACTGAGAATCACAACAAGCAAAAAAAGCTACAACTCGAAGCTCATGGTGTAAAAGTGTTCATTGCTGGTGAATCACGCGTTGATCCGCTTGAGGTTTTAAAAACACTAGGAAGTAATCTGATCTCTTCACTTTTGATCGAAGGTGGAGGTACGATTAACGCAGCTTTCCTAGAAAACAAGCTTGTTGATAAAGCCGTTTTTTACATCGCTCCTAAACTGATCGGTGGACAGCATTCACCTTCATTTTTTGGTGGGACTGGAATCGAAAAAATGTCTGATGCTATCCAGCTGCAAGATCTTACAGTTACTCAAATCGGCCCTGATTATAAGTTTACAAGTTATCCTAAATACGAATAAGAGGTATATATAAATGAGATTTGGTTTTGACATTGATGATACGTTGATTAATCTTCGCCAACATGCTTTTCATATCTACAATAAAAAATTAAAACAAGATGTTCCGATTGATGTTTTTGACACGATTGAAACCCTAGAGATTCATGAGCCGTTCGGTCTCTCCAAAAAGGAAGGCAATCAGATGTGGATCGATTCTATGGAAGAGATTTATTTTACAGATTGTCCTGCATATCCTGATGCAGTTGAAGTACTACAAGAACTTCATAAAGAGGGGCATGAAATCTTCTACATTACAGCAAGACCTGCAAAACATTGTGAAGAAACAAAGAAATGGGTCGAGAATGCTGGATTCCCGGTTCAAGAAGGTCGTTTCTTCTGTGGTATGAAAGATGAGGAGAAAATCCATACGATTAAAGATTTGAAACTGGATTTTTACTTTGATGACAAGCCCAATGTCTTAAATACCCTTACTGAAGAACCTGTTCAGCTATATGTTAGACATCAAAATTACAACAAACATTTGGACATGCCTCGTTTAACGAATTGGTCAGAGTTAAAAGAAATTATAAAAAAACATACCGATAAAAAATAGTACGCAGTCTTTTGTTTGATGTTTCTTAAGATAGCACGTTAAAAGACGTGCTGTTTTTTTATACTCACATTTTGGTGTATGGTAATAAGACTGGAGGCTAAAATGATATGCTGCTATTCTTATTGCTTTGTTTACTCACTGCAGGTTTTTTTATAGAGATCTTTCAAAAACATATTTTAAAGGTGAAAGACCCTGATATTCATGAATTATGGGCAGAGTTAGAAAACGAAGAATGGTTCCAAGAAATAAACGATACCCCTGAGATCAAGAAGTGGATTGAACTAGATAAACAGAACGGCTTACTGAGAGATCCCTACTATGTAAGAAAAATAATTGATCAGGGCGGACATCGTGAAGGTTACATACGCTACATATTAGATAAAACAAAGTAATGGCTCAAACAAAAGGTTGATCTTTTGTTTGAGTTTTTTGTTTGCCTGAAGCAAACTCGCGGAATTCCATCCAGCACTCATAGAAAAAAAATGTGATTAGCTTAAGAATTGTATTTACCTATAGAATAATGCCTTCAAGTTAAAACAATACTAATTCATATTCAATTAACCGGAGGAACGTATGAGAATTCAACCTGGTGTAGCTCCAATTCATATTTATGTTCTTTTAATTCTTTCATCCGGCCTCGTAAATCATGTTCTGATTATACCCGTCATCTTATCAGCTTCTGGAAGAGATGCTTGGGTAAGTATTCTTCTTTCAATTGTTCCTTACATCCTTTTTATTTTGCTTATTGGTTCGGTTTTAAAAAAATTAGGAAATCAAAATTTTATAGATTTTATAAAAAATCGACTCGGCCCTGTCCCTGTCTATCTGCTCAGCGGTGTATTTATCCTATACTTTTTCTTAAATGCTACGATTACTTTCCGAGATACCATTACATGGACAAAAACAAATTATTTAATGGATACTCCAGCTCTTGTCCTATGTATTTTATTAGGCGTGCTCTGTTTTTTGGGGACTTATAAAGGACTTCAGGAGTTAAGCATGGTAGCTTTGATTGCCTTACCTTTAGTTGTAACATTCGGTTTCTTTATTGCGATTGGAAACATTCAACATAAAGACTATTCCATGTTATTGCCGATTGCAGAAAATGGCTGGTCTCCTGTGTTAAAAGGCGGCGTTTATGTTTTATCAGGGTTGACAGAGTTAAGTACGCTTTTATTTCTTGTGCATCACACTCGTAAAACGCTTAAGTGGAAACACATTATTTTTGTAAGTTTTGTTTTAGTGGGTCTTATGTTAGGACCGACAATGGCAGCTATTGCAGAGTTTGGCCCTTACGAAGCCAATAAATTGAGATACCCTGCTTTTGAGCAATGGAAACTGCTAACGATTAGCAAAGAGATCACAAGGATGGACTTCCTTTCCATCTTCCAATGGATTTCGGGTGCTTTTATTAGAGTGAGTCTATTGATGTACTTAGTTACAAAATTGATTGATGTAAAAAAACACAGGATATGGCTAGTTGCTTCCCTTTATATACTTGCGATTGTTTATGCCCTTGCTCCTATATCAAACATTTCTGTTTTTAACTTTTTGTATCATTACTTCTTTCCGATACAGTTGTATGTGATGATGCCAATTATAACGATTTTCTGTCTTTATGTTCTAGTTAAGAAATGAGGAATTTGTGATGAAGTTTATCCACCGTAATGAAAATACTAAAATTCATGAACTTCTTAGCTGGTTCAGTCATTCCACAGACGTAGTGGTAAAAAACGATTTATTTGCAGAAAAAACAAATAATCCATATACCTTAATGTTCTGTAAAGGGCTAGTTGATACCCCGTTATTAGAAGAAAGCTTGCTTCCCTTCTTGAATGACATCGCTGAACAGGATGATGTTGCTATGTTTAACTCTTTAAAAAATCGGTTTGTGGTTCATGAAATCCTTATTGATTCTGAAAACAAGAGAAAGATTGAGCATAGCGTGTTTTCAGGACAAGTATTGTTAACCGGTTCAAAAAATTCTTTATATGCCATCAATCTTGCAAATATGCCTAAGCGAACACCAGAAGAATCGAATACGGAGATTTCAATCCGTGGTGCGCGTGACGGTTTTATTGAAGATTTGGAAATCAATTTTGCTTTAATCCGAAAACGTCTAAAAACATCTTCACTCAACAGCAAATCTTTTACGATTGGTAGAAGGAGTCAAACGGCTGTTTCCTTACTATTTATTGAAGACATAATCGACCCTGATCTCATCGTACGTGTCGAACAGCGTCTTTCTAAGATTGATATTGATGCCCTTGTATCGAGCAGCGAACTAGAAGAAGAATTATCTGATTCCGTTTTTTCCATTTTCCCCCTGCTTGATAATACAGGTCGTCCTGATTTTGCGGTTCAATCATTACTTCAAGGAAGATTTGTGATTATTGTAGACGGTTCACCTACAGTTCTCATTGGTCCTGCTTCTCTTGCGATTACGTTGAAATCTCCAGAAGACGCTCATGCCAGTTTTTACATGGTATCTTTTGAACGTGTTCTTCGATTCACAGGACTTTTCACAACCATTACATTACCCGGACTCTGGGTGGCATTGACAACATTTCATCAAGATCAGCTTCCTTATCCTCTGCTCGCAACGTTAACACTCTCACGAACAGGATTACCGTTATCGTTGCCACTTGAAATGATGATCATGGTCGTTTTGTTTGAATTGTTTAAAGAAGCAGGCGCAAGACTTCCTAGAGCTGTTGGTCAGACCGTAGCGGTATTAGGCGGATTAATCGTTGGGGATGCGGCAATACGGGCAGGTTTAACCTCTCCTACCACACTTGTTGTTGTAGCTATAACGATGATTGCCAGTTATACGTTCGTTAACCAATCATTGAGTGGGAATCTGCTTTTTTTACGAATATATACCCTTATAATGTGTGCAACGTTTGGACTGTTTGGATTTTTCATATCAATGCTTAGTATATTCTTGCTAGTCAGTTCACTTCGTTCCTTTGACTATCCATATATAGAATCTTTAGCTGCACCAAATGTGGCTGATACGTTTAAAACATTTTTTAAAGCTCCTTTTACTCTTATCAAGAAAAGATCTTCGTACCTGTATCCAAAAGACGCTACTCGCCAAGGTGATCGCAATGAGAAATAAAACAAAGATCATGTTCACGTTGTTTATCTTGCTTCTTATGTTAACAGGTTGCTGGGGCTCTAGGGGCATTAATGAGCAACTCTATATTGAGGCTTTAGGTGTAGATTACAAAGATGGCAAGTATATCGTTTATACAGAATCCGCTGTCTTCTCATCCATCGCTAAACAAGAGGGTGGTGGCGCTCAGGCAGCTGAATCTCCTGTTTTAGTCGGAAGAGAAGAAGGAGATACCCTTACAATGGCTTTTAGGAAGTTAGAGAAATCTTCCCAATTTCCAATATATTACGGACACGTGCAAGTAATACTGTTTAGCGAGAGGGTGATTAAAGAAAAGCTGAGTGAAGTGATTTCTCACATCGGTCACGATCCTCTAATTCGATTTACAGCATGGATTTTTGGTACGTCAGAAGAAATAAACGAAGTATTAATGGCAAAATCTCTTTTTAAGCAAGCACCGACATACAAAGTACTGTTTCATCCAGATAGTATGTTGCAAAGAAACCACTCTGTTAACCCATTATCTATGCAGATGCTATTAAGAGATGGAAGCGAACCATTCGGATCAGCCATAATTCCTAATATAAAATTAGTAAAAGGAAAGTGGCAGGAAGATAATGATAAACCAATGTTACCCACTATTAATGGAGGCTATGTACTTAATAGTATGAATTTTAAAGGAAAGCTGAATGATGAAGAACTTCATGGATTGGAATGGTTGACAAAAGAAAAAAAAGAGAACAAGCTTGAGATTTCTTTAGGGAACACTGTTGTTGAACTTGACGTAAAAGGATATAAAATAAAGCTGAAAAAGCCCGTTCAAAATGAACTTAAGTATACAATTGACGTCAAAGCAAAAGCAACAATCGATGAAAATTTAGATATTGTTCCTCGGAAAGAACTTGAAAAGAAAATCGTCCATAAAATGAAGAAGGATATTGAGAAGACTTATTTAAATGGACTTTCCATAGACAGTGACATTTATAATTTAACCCGTTCTACTTATCGAAAGTCACCTTCTTTAGTTAAAAAGTATGCTTTGCAGAACGACTCTTTGGATTCAGTCAAAGTGAAAGTTCAAATCGTTCATGCAGGAAGTCAGAAGTATAAAGACTAACAAAAAAACTAGCACACATGCTAGTTTTTTTGTTTATTACTTTCTATCGCTTGTTTTACATTCGCAAATGTTTTTATTGAAGAAAAATCGATACCTTCAGAAACCGCACTAATCGCTAGCTCAGGACGCAAACCAGTCACCATTACGTTAATACCAAGTAATGCCAAAACACGGTATACATTAAAAATATGAGACGCCACTTCAGTATCAATGTCGACGATTCCTGAAAAATCCATGATTAACTGTTCAACTTGAAGTTCAGGAATTTTAGGCAGCACATGATTCATAAGGTGCTCTGCTCGATCAGAGTCGATGGTGCCAATCAATGGCAAAACAGCCAGTCCACTCTCTATAGGAACGACAGGTGTAGAAAGCTCACGAAGCTCTCTCTTTGTTTTTTCTAAAATCTCCTCTGACTTTCGTTCAAAGGCAAGAACCGTTTCATTAATGCTTACATCCAGCATATGATGAACACGCTTAATGATCAATACGACATCTTCCGTTGAAAGTCCGAAATCAATGCTTATATTTAAAATAAAATCCGCAAACACCATTCGAGTGTCAGGATAACGGATTAATATATCAGAGATTCGATGATGTTTTGCTGCTGTTTTCTCCCCGTTTTCTCGACTCCACTCCAACAGTTCTTCTGGGACAGAACCTTCTTCACAATCGATAGATTCACTTAAAAAGGATAGGAATTCTGCATACACTTCTCTGGCCTGACTAATATCAGTTTCGCTTACTTGGAAACCAAACTGCCCAATAATATCATCAACGATTTTATTAGCTAGAAGCTCTGCATTTTCTTTTAGATAATGGGCAACCGTTAATGTTGACTTCATCTTTTTCACTCCATATCAAGAAAAATAGTTTTATTATCATACCTTCTATGATTTTATCACTAAAAAACCAGTAAATGGCTAAACTGTGAAAATAATAATAGAGATAAGTGTTGAAAGATTTTAAAGAAAGGACCTTCGCATTGATGGTTGTTCTTAGGTGTAGTTGTTTTCCGTTTTAGGATGCTCGCTTTCCGCGTTGTGTGCGGTGAGCCACCATGAAAGAGAGACGTTCAAATGAATATACTTTTCTACAGCAGACCTTCTCGAAAAAAAATAAGTTAAATATAAAGAGTTTGTAAACCTTATAGTGATCAGGTTGAAAAGAAAAGGAACTCATGTTATTTTTATTTCGAAAACCGATATAGGTAATCGATATTGAGATGCAAATATAGGCGGTGAATAAATGGAAGAGAAAACTTTAAGGAAACTTTTTCTTGGTTTCATACAAATACACATTCTGCATCATGCACTTGAACATCCCATATACGGCGTATGGATGCTTGAAGAACTCAGAGAACACGGCTATAACATTAGCACCGGTACACTTTATCCGATTCTTCACTCTATGGAAGCAGACGGACTTTTGACAAAAGAAAACAAAAACGTTGAAGGAAAAATTAGAAAGTACTACACCGCAACTGACAAAGGGAAACTCGTCTTATCAGAAGCGAGAAAGAAAGCTTATGAACTTTTTAAAGAAATCAAAGAGTAAGAGGTGATCATATATGATAGAAAATAAAAGCCTACTTAAAACACTTTTAGAAATTCTGTTTGTTTCAACAAGGCTAGGTCTCACTTCTTTTGGTGGACCTATCGCACATCTAGGTTATTTTCATGAAGAATATGTTAGAAAACGCAAATGGATGGATGAAAAAGCCTACGCAGACCTAGTGGCTCTCTGTCAGTTTCTCCCTGGCCCTGCGAGCAGCCAAGTTGGAATAGGAATCGGTATAATGCGAGGTGGCGTATTAGGAGGAATCGTATCCTTTATCGGCTTTACCTTCCCTTCCGTTATCGCACTCATTCTTTTCGCACTTATCCTGCAAGGACTAAATGTTTCTGATCTAAGCTGGATTCACGGTTTAAAACTCGTAGCCGTTGCTGTTGTGGCACATGCCATTCTAGGGATGGCTGAAAAACTAACACCAGATTTAAAAAGAAAAACCATCGCATTAATAGCACTAATTGGAACACTATTGTGGCAGACTGCGTTCTCTCAAGTCGGCGTCATCTTATTAGCAGGCTTATTAGGATTCTTATTATACAGAAATCAGGCAGACACCGATGCAACAAAATATGAATTTCCTGTCTCAAAAAAGTTTGCTGTAATCTGCTTGAGTTTATTCTTTGGGTTACTTCTCCTGTTGCCGTTCTTAAGAGATATGACTTCTAACAGCTGGATCGCGATCTTTGACAGCTTCTATCGCTCAGGATCGCTTGTATTCGGAGGCGGGCATGTGGTTCTGCCATTGCTTGAAAGAGAATTCGTACCATCCGGTTGGATCAGTGAAGAAGCATTCTTGGCAGGTTATGGAGCAGCACAAGCCGTACCTGGACCTCTTTTTACGTTTGCAGCCTATATTGGTGCGGTGATGAATGGGTGGCAAGGTGGATTACTTGCTACAATCGCAATCTTCTTACCTGCTTTTCTGTTAATCTTAGGCACTCTTCCCTTTTGGAACATGCTTAGACAGAACGCTCATATTAAAGGAGCGTTAATGGGTGTTAATGCCGCAGTTGTTGGAATTTTAATATCCGCCTTCTATCAGCCTATTTGGACAACTACGATTCTTAAACCGATCGACTTTGCATTTGCAGCAGTACTGTTCAGCATGTTGGTATATTGGAAACTGCCTCCATGGGTAATCGTTATTACTGGTGCAATTGGTGGTTTATTGATGTCATTCTTATAAAATGAATTAAACGTTTGTTTAAATTTCTAAAAAGAAACTGCTTGAGTTCTTATTGAACGAAGCAGTTTCTTTTCTATTTTAATAATCATTCTCTTCACAACTTCTACATAATTATCCTTTATTCTGTTCCTATGTTCATAAACTGCTCATGAAGAAGAATACTAACACTAGCCAATAAAGGAGGATTAATCATTGATAAAAAATAAATTATTTATCACGTTGTTGCTTTCATTCTCACTCGTTCTTTCAGCATGTGGAAAAGATGAGGAAACAAAAAAGAATGAAAATAGTCAAGATCATGCAGATCATGGAGAGATGAACCATTCAAGTTCTGGTGAAGTGCCTGAAGGACTTAAGGAGGAAGCAAATCCAACATATGAAGTTGGAAGTAAAGCGGTTATTCATGCAGATCATATGAAAGGTATGAACGATGCAGAAGCTACAATCGTTGGTGCATATGATACAACCGTATATACCGTAAGTTACACACCTACAACAGGTGGAAAAAAAGTAAAGGATCACAAGTGGGTCATACACGAAGAGATCAAAGATGCAGGTGATAAACCTCTAACTTCAGGAACAGAAGTTATCCTTGAAGCAGATCATATGAAAGGTATGAAAGGTGCAAAAGCTACCATTGATTCTGCCGAACAAACGACCGTCTATATGGTCGATTATACGCCTACAACAGGTGGGGAACGCATTAAGAACCACAAATGGGTGACAGAAAGCGAGCTATCTAAAGACAAATAATTTTTTATGGGCCCTAAATTTTGATTTATGGGCCCTAGAAATATTTTTTGGCCCCTTAATCTGCATTTATAGGCCCGTAATCTCTTTTTATAGTCCTTCAAATAAGTTTATAGGCTTTTCGACAAAAGCACACATGGATATCAAAAAAAGCCGGCGTACCAAATCACGCCGGATTCCTTATCTGAAAAATTTTATTAACATCTCAGTACCTTGCTTGTACTCCCCATTTACCCAAATCTGTCCTTGGTGAGCTTCAACGATCCTTTTTACAATGGTCAAACCGATCCCGCTGCCACCATGTTCTCTGTTCCTTGATTTTTCTCCTCGATAGAAGCGTTCAAACACGTGTTTACTCTCTTCTTCTGGAATGCCGATTCCTGTATCTCGTATGGATATCAATACTGATTCGGTATCAACATGAGTCACAACCGTAACTTCTCCCCCTCTAGGTGTATACCTTAACGCATTACTGAACAGGTTCATAAACACTTGAGACATTCGTTTGCCATCCATATTTAATTCAATATCACTATCCAATTCACTTCGAAGTAATATTCCCTTTTGTACAAATGCTCCTGATACGGCATCCACACTTTTTATGAGGATATGGTTTAGTTGTTGTGGTTTCTTATTTAGTGAGAACTCAGGTGCTTCCATGGCTGTTAAATATTCAAGATCCTGCACGATTGTAATCAGTCGATCGATTTCACCTGTTAATGACTGTATACGGGCTGTAGTTGGCTCGAAAACCCCATCTTCAAAAGCCTCTAAATGACTTTTAATCGTCGCTAAAGGGGTTCTGAGCTCATGAGCAATATCTGAAGTCATATTTTTACGGTAAGTTTCCTGTAATTGTAGTTTAGCGGCAAGCTGATTTAGAGAGTTACCCAGGTCATTGAGCTCATCATCTCCAAGTGTCTTCACTCTGACGTGAAGCTCTCCCTTAGCCATCTTTTCTGCCACTTTTCTCATCTCTACCATAGGTTTTGATAAGTTCTTAGCCACAAAATAACTAATGATACAGACTAAAAGTATTGCACCGATGGACGTCCAAAGTACTGAACTTAACAGCGCCTTTTCAAAGTGATGCGTTAAAGGCTCTATACTATTAAATTCCGGCACATCTTTTTGAAACATCGTAAAATGGAAGTGGACTTCGTACATGATGATAAGACCCGCAATAATGAGAATAGAGGACGCTGCCAAAATAAAAATGAGCGTCAGTCTTGCATGCAGACCTTTAAACATGGTTGCTTCCAGTAAACTTATATCCTACCCCGAACACTGTAACGATATAACGCGGGTTCTTAGGATTAGTCTCAAGTTTAGACCTCAAATTTTTGACGTGTTGATCGATGGTTCTAGTGTCACCTTCGTAATCGAACCCTAAAATCTTCTCCACTAATTCCTCTCTCGAAAAAACACGATTTGGATGTCTGCCAAATGTCAGCAATAGTTTATATTCATTCGGTGTAAGGTTGACAAGATCTCCATGTACGTAAACTTCTTGTTTACGAGCATCGACTTTAAGTTCTCCTTTGTTATAAGTAATCTGCTCAGCCAATAAGCCCTCATCTCCTGTTCGGCGCAATATCGTTTTAACCCGTAAAACAAGTTCGCGCGGGCTAAAAGGTTTCACCATATAATCGTCAGCACCGAGAGATAATCCATTGATGCGATCTTCTTCACTCACCTTTGCAGTCAACATTAAAATCGGTAATGTGTGGGTCTGTCTAATTCTCTGACAGAGTGCTTCTCCACTCATATCTGGCAACATAAGGTCAAGAATCACAAAATCTACAGAGTTATTTTTTATAAAATGGATAGCATCGTTAGCAGTAAGAGCTTCTAAAGTGTTAAACCCTTCCTTCTTTAAGTATGAAGAGACAACTTCCAAAAGCTTTGGTTCATCCTCCACGATCAAAATGGTTTTCACGATCATTACTCCTCCAAAAGTTAGATTACTTGTATTATAACGAAGAATTCACGGCTTAAATAAAAAATGAACTGCTCTAGAACGCTAGCAGTTCACTTTATTTTTTTAAGTTAGCCTCGCTTTTCGGCTTACTCTGCAAACCAGCCTCATCAATCCTCTATGTGCTACAGGAAATAACGTAAAAAAAACGTCCATCGTTCTTCGCATCGGCATAGGGCATATGATAGGCTTATTTTTATGTATGCCATCGATTGTTAGTTTTGCTAGTTTTTCTGGAGACATCATCTTTTGTTTTTGAAATTGTTTCATGATCACATCTTTATTTATCTGAATAGCCTTTGCTTTCTCAAAAATAGGTGTGTCAACAAACGTTGGACATAGTGTACTCACTTTAATGCCGAATTCTTCTGCCTCATAATGAAGAGAAGTAGTTAATCCAACTACTGCGTGTTTCGTGGTTCCATAGGCTGCAGAAACGGGAGATGGACCTAGTCCCGCAGCAGAAGCTGTGTTTACGATATGACCAAAACCTTGTTGTTTCATTACTCGATATCCTGCGTTAGTTCCGTGTATAACACCCCAAAGATTAACATTCATAATGGTATGCCAGTCATCTAGAGTCGTATCATACAATTCACCATACATCGCGATGCCAGCATTATTAAACAAATAATCTAGCCTTCCAAACTCCGTATATATATCATTAACAGCCTTTTCTACACTTGCTGCATCAGTTACGTCTAAATATTGAAATCTTGTATTTTTTGCTCCACGATTTAATTTCTCTTCAACTTGTTTGCCTAATTCATGATTGATATCCGTGATGATGACAAATACGTTTTGTGAGACAAGTTCCTCACAAAGTGCGTAACCGATTCCTGAAGCTCCACCTGTTACAATCGCAACCTTCCGTTTATCCATCGAATCAACCACCTCTATTTAGTTGTTATTAACCATGATTACTTCAAGGCATTCTTATCCATAAATTGATGATGATCTATTATTGCCGCATATTCATCTGCAACAATTTGAGCGCCCCTACTATTCAAATGAATACCATCAAGCGTCAGATGCAATCCACGCTTCTTTGATAACTGATCGATTCTTGACGTTTTTTTATAAAAAAGAACATCTTTCATTACGGTTAATACTTTTGTACTGATATAGTCGGAACTTTTTATTGAAGATAGGTGCTGTTCAAAAACATTGTGCAGGTTTAGTGTGGAAACATTTCCATGTTTGTACGCGATGGATGTGATGAGGGAATTTATTTGTTTAATTTCTTGATTTGAAACATTATTCAAATCCTCGCCAACTACTGCTGGGGTAACAGTAATTACAATTTTTGAGCAAGATAAGACACACTCTAAAACTTTTTGATAGTACTCTTTAAACTCTTCATGATCTTTTGCAACAGGCTGCGCTTGAACACTAAGCAACTTGGAATAAACGTCATTTACCCCAATCCAGAGGAAAGCAATATCAAAGGTTTCTAACGTCTTTTTTGTCAGGCGGGTATTCAAACTTTTAACAGACTCCCCCGGTTTGCCGAGGTTCACAAACGTCATGTGTGGATAGTGTTTCTGTAAGAGGCGATAAAAAGAAACACCCGGTCTTCCTTCTGTCAGACTGTCACCAATTAATCCGATTCTCATACCATTTCCTCCTTATTTTTGAATCGATCCTAAAAATATACTTATAGCATTCTTAAAAAGCGGTTCTAAGGTATGAAGTTCTTGAGTATTTGTAAGCTGACAAAGTCCACCAAGCCATGTGCCGATCAACACCGTCCATTCTTCCACGTTGCCTTTCTTGAATTCTCCTTCTTCTATCCCTTGAACGAGAATGGCACGATAGGCACCCATGGGAATGACCGCTAATTCGTATAGCTGCTTAAGAGATTCGGGACTAGATTCAGGATTGGAAGCAAGCTCTTGTCCTCCTTTTAATAGAGGAGTTTGGTAATTATAAAGAACATGCATAGCCATTCCATAAAGCTTTTCGGAAGCACCAGTAAATTCAGGTTCTTTATTCATCCACTTTAAGCACCATTCCTTCATGGTTCGTTGAGCTAATAACACAAACAACTTTTCTTTATTCTCAAAATGATAATAAATGTGTCCTTTGCTATAACCAGAAGCTTTTGAGATATCAGAAACTGATGTTTGTGTGTAACCTTTTTGTGAAAAGAGTAAAAAGGCTTTTTCCATGATTTCGAGTTTTGCTATTTCACTGTTGTATCTTCTTTTACTCAATGCTTTAATTCCTTTCTTTAATTTGAACGGTTGTTCTAATTTTATTATACAATTTTTAACAGATAATAGAATGCGTTTTCTAACAACTTCACAAAATTGTAAAAATTAACAAAACCACCCCAGAAGGAGTGTTTTTTCCAAATGTGAACTATCCGATTTCCTATATGTAACCTTCTTTTCCTTTTGACATATTACATGTATAAGGGGGAGATTATTTTGCTTGCAAACAATCGATATCGTACGGTCTATCATGGTACTACTTTATTTGCCGCTAAGCTCATCCAACAAAACGGTATCTGGTTAGAAGCACAAAGATTGAGAACTGATTTTGGCCAAGGCTTTTACGTCACTTTCAGTAGAGCACAAGCTAAATCATGGTCTTATTTTAGAGCTAAGAACAAGCAGCTTTCTCTCGGAATATTAAATCAATTAAACCTCTCTGAGTCAGACTATTTAAACCACCCAGATACAAAAATTCCAGCTTATTTAGCATTCTCATTGGATCTACATGCCTTGCAAAGATTACAGGGCAGGATTTTTCCTTTGCCACACGAGGAGAAATGGCAATTAAACAATGATGCTTGGAAAGACTTTGTAAAAACGTCTCGTAAAGGAATTAAGCATAATTTCGACTTTGTATATGGTCCTGTTTGGAGTGGACATTTTAACAGTACAGGTGAAATAAAAGCTTCTCCATTTAAAGAACAACTTTCATTTCATAACCATTCAGCTCTACATTGTTTATCCAGTCCAATGATTATCAAACTCCCACCCCAAAAATGGATGAACAGTTCAGAATTTGAAAAGCACGATCAAGATGAGTTTATCTCTGAAGTCGGTAAAAGTCTTATCAAAATAAGCACAATGAAAGAGAAAAAAGCTCATCATTTCATTCAAAAATTCATGATGAATCACTCATTGTCAGACCTTCATTCTCATGAAACCGCACTTTATTGGGCATTTACTATACTCTATCAATCCAAAAGAATATGGATTGACGAATACGAACGTTGTCTCGATTCCATCATTTAACTCTAAACGTACTCTTTCTCAAAAATTCGGTATATCTATTTTCATCTAAGAAATGCCTAGAGATAAAGAGCTTTAATCCAAATTGATTGTCATATCCCTCAAGACAAAAAACACCATCTTTAATCGCTAAAAAAGTTTTTGGAATACGCCTATGTGTATGTTCAATAACATGCCTAGGTATAGATCGCCCCGTTTTTTTAGCTCTGATCGCTTCTCTTTCGATTGCAATTTCAAGAGGTACATCTACAATATACACGAGAACTTCATACCTTCTTTTTTGTAAGCTATCCACAAGGGTTACGTATTTTCCTGTTTTCGCCATCGTCCCTTCGAGCAGAAACGATCTTTTGGTTTCTAACATTTGATGGATTAACTTTTCTGAGATATCCACCGATTCTTTATGAACAAGTGCAGCGGCTGAACTCGGGAATTTTTTTTGAAAGGATTGATATTCAGGGATTTGTTTTTTTATCTCGTCCGGATCTATTGTAATCAAACGTCTCTTCTTCTTTTTTAAGTTTTGTTTCACGATCGTTTCACACAAAGATGTCTTCCCTGAAGCACTCCCTCCTCCAACTAGTACAGCAATCGGAGGTTGAAGGTTATCCATTTTTGATTTTTTAATGATTGTAGCCATAATTTTTTGATGCAGAGCTTCCCGTTCTTTTGTATACGTCCCCTGCTCATCTGTATAAGTTACTTTCGTCTCCTTAAACGGAAGACTCCTATCCCGCGAAAAGTATGAAACCTTTGCTTTTAACCAGTTCCACATCATCTTTTTCACCTCAAAAAAAAATCCCCTATCACTAGGAGATTCTTCAAAACGGAGATTTATGTTTCTTTAAGAATAAAGTTAGCTATTTTGTCTTCGCTTTCGTACATAGAGCATGACTACAGCTACAAAGAGTAAGGCCAAAACAGCATAGATGATTTTGGAGTAAACGTCCATATACCCTACAATGACTTCCCATGAAGCTCCAAAATACGCACCTAAATTAACGAGAGCGATGTTCCAGATCAGCGTTCCGAACGTTGTAAGAACAAGGAACAAACCAAAATTCATATTGGACATCCCAGCTGGAATAGAGATTAGGCTTCGAATCAACGGAATGAAACGGCAGAAGAATACCGTCCATGGGCCATATTTATCAAACCATGCATCTGCCTTATGAATATCTTTCTTTGTTAATCGAAGGATATGTCCCCATCTGTCTATGATCTTTTCCATTCGTTCAACGTCAAGCTGCAGTCCTACTCCATATAAAATCACAGCTCCCAAAACAGAACCTACTGTTGCCGCTAAAATGACTCCTACTATATTTAAGTCTGAAGAGTTCGTCATGAACCCTCCAAAAGTTAAAATGATCTCAGATGGAATCGGGGGAAATACGTTTTCTAATGCGATTAACAGTAGAATTCCCCAATATCCAAATTCGTTCATAATATTGATTAACCAATTCTCCATAACTAACTCCTTTGTTTCTATATCTAAATTCCTAAGAACAACTACTGCTTTTTTATAAAAAAGACGTGCAGAGCTTGCACGACTTCTTTGATTAGTTTATAGATTCTTCGTTCTTCACATTTAATACTTCAAGTGACTTAACATGATACCCATCAATTTCTAAAATCTTGAAACGATAGTTTTCCACTGAAACCTCATCGCCCATTTTGATCTCCATCTTTTCAGAAAGAATCCATCCACCGATCGTATCCACATCTTCATCGTTAATGTTTAGACCAAAAAGATCGTTCACTTCTGAAATCAATACTTTACCATCAAGAATTGTTCTGTTTTCATCGACCTTTTTGATATCAGGCACTTCATCCTCATCAAATTCATCTCGAATTTCGCCTACGATTTCTTCAAGAATATCTTCAACCGTAACAAGTCCTGAAGTACCACCATATTCATCGATCAAGATCGCCATATGAACACGTTCTTTCTGCATTTTTAATAATAGATCATGAATAGGCATCGTTTCAAAAACCTGAATAACAGGTCTTACATACTCTTCGAGTGAAGCATCTGGATTCTTGCCGTTAACGAAGTCTGTTAATACTTGCTTCATGTTTACCATACCGATAACACTGTCTTTATCTCCATCTATGATCGGATATCGAGTATAGTTCTCTTCTGTTACAACAGCAATGCTTTCTTTAACTGTTTCTGATTTATCGAGTGTTACCATATCAACGCGAGGTACCATGATTTCTTTGGCGGTACGGTCGTCGAATTGGAAGATATTATTTACATATTTAAACTCTGACTGGTTGATCTCACCGCTTTTATAGCTCTCAGAAAGAATGAGTCTCAACTCTTCCTCCGAGTGAGCTAGTTCATGTTCAGATGCAGGCTTCAAACCAAACCATCCTGTAAAAATACGCGCAGATCCGTTCAATGTTTTAATAAACGGATACATGATCTTATAGAAAAACATGATTGGTTTTGCAATTCTTAACGTAACGGCTTCCGCCTTTTGAATAGCAAGTGTTTTTGGTGCAAGCTCTCCAATAACTACGTGTAAGAATGTAATTAAAGCAAAGGCGATAATAAACGATAAGATACTTGAAACAGACTCAGACAGATCAAACTCTACAAAAAGAGGATGCAACAAGTGCTCTACCGTCGGCTCTCCTAACCACCCTAATCCTAATGCTGTAATGGTTATACCAAGCTGACAGGCTGAAAGGTACTCGTCGAGATTTCCGACAACCTTTCTAGCAGCTACCGCTTTCGTATTTCCTTCTGCAACGAGTTGATCCAGTCTTGTTGTACGAATCTTTACAATCGCGAATTCGGTAGCTACAAAAAAAGCAGTCAACGCAATTAAAATAGCTACCATAATTAAGTTAATAATCTCCAAATGTTCTCCTCATGGTTACATGAACCACAAGGAATACACCTCCCAGGTTGTATAAATAGTTTAGATCGTTTAACACGAAGAATATCTCTCAACTATTATTTACCCGAAAAGTAAAAGTAATGAATGCGCTAAAGTCATGCCTTGAGGAGAGACTTTATTTAAGAGCACCTCTCTTTGCTTATCGTTTAAACTCTCCATGATCGGTTTGATCTCTTTGATCTCTGCCTCTAGGTGTTTCATGAGCTCTGCGATCTGGTCCACGTACTTCTCGACCTGTTCATTTTCAGTACTTTTCAATTTGACTAGTTCAATCACAGACTTGATTTCATGCAAGGGCATGTTCAGCTTCTTATAATGCTCAATCAACCCTAATACATGAATCGTCTCTTCGTCATATAATCGATAATTCGAATCCGTTCGAAGAGGCTGGAGTAAACCAATCTGGGAATAATAGTCGATGGTTCTTTTAGATACATTTGTTACCTCTGCTAGTTCACCAATACGATACGCCTTCCCAATATCCTCACCTCTTCCTCTTGATAATTACATACAATGTACAATAGAGAAAACCATACAGTCAACTGGACAGTTCTACCTGTCACGAAACGTTCAAAAAAGAATGGCTATTTCGTAAACTTTCTTGTGTGAAAGAAGTTGATTTCCGTTTCAGATACTCGCTTTCCGCGGGGCAAGCAGTGAGCCACATTCGTTCGTTTCACTCCTCAGGAACTCATCTGTCTAAATTCAATGGCGGGATCAGTATTCAAATGGTTTAGAATGAAGATTGCTTGTTGGGCCTGAACGAGCTACTTCAACTTGTATGTTCTTATTCATAAAAAAAACATCCCTAAAATAGGAATGTTTTTTAGCAGAATATGTGGATTGATTTTTGTTAATTTATACGCAACATTTGTTTTGATCTTTACTATTCTCTGTTTCACAACATACTGTTTCTTCTCTATCACTTACTTCAACAATTTGAACGCTGCAGCAGTTAGCTTCTTTTTCATTTTTGTTTCCGAAGAAAATTTTTATGAAACTCATTAATCTCACCTCCTTTCCTTTCAAGCTTTGTGAAAAATCTTAAACAAGATAGAAAATAAAACCAGAGATTGTTGACATGGTAATCACAGATAGGACAAACATAATGACGAGTTCTTTCTTGAAAATGGACTTTAAGAGAACAACCTCTGGAAGGCTAGCACCAGCTGATGAGATCATGAGTGCCATCACAGGGCCAAGCGCCATTCCTTTTGCGATCAGAACTTGAGAGATCGGAATCATGCTCGATAGCCTGATGTATAAAGGAATCCCTACAACCGCCGCTATCGGAACGATCCACCAGTTATCGCTGCCAAACGTATTTGCAATCCAATTTGTTGGTACCAATCCATGAATACCAGCTCCAACAGCTGCTCCGAGTAAAAGATAAGGATAAACACTCCTCATCAAATTCATTGTTTCTAAAAGAGCAACTTTCACATCAAACTTTTTCGTTTTTTCTTGATACCCTGACATCACGACGTTCTTTACTGATTTCTCAAATCCTAATGCTTCAAGTGCAAAACCGATGATCACAGAAAATACCGCTGTGATGATGGTGTAGAGGATCGTTACTTTCCACCCTAATAACACTCCCATAATAGTGATGATCGTGGGATCAAGTACGGGTGAGGAAAAAAGAAAAACCATCACTATGGAAAAAGGCATTTTCTTTTTTAACATGTTCACAACAACTGGTATGGTAGAGCAAGAACAAAAAGGTGTTACAAAAGCAAAGAGTAATGCGAATAATGCTCCTATTCCTTTGTTCTTTCCTCCCAAATATTTCTCAACTTTTTCATAAGGGATATAAGCTTGAAGTAAATTGATAACAAACGAGATCACTACGAACAGAATCGAAAGTTCAATGGCTATACTTAAAAAACTTTGAAAGGTATCCATCCACATACTTTTTCTCCTTTTTTATCAAGCGCAGCAAACTTGATTTGATTGTGTTGTTTTCCTCTTTATAAAGGTTGATCTACTAAAAGTGTTTAATTTTATTTGTCCTGGTCTGCCAATTTCTTTCGAATACTGCTCCACTTCTCTTTTCTTCAGTTCAAACATTTTTTCCAGATAATAAATATTCATAAAAATCGTCCTCCGTTATATCAAAAATAATTGATTTATACATCAAAAAAAATTGATGTTTTATGTAAAAATGAAGCACTACAAGCGTAGTACGTCATTTAACAAGATGATGGTAAAAACACACAGCATAATTGATCTGATAAAATTCCTTTTAGTTCACTTACATTCAAAGAATAATAGTTCCAGGTACCTTGTTTTTCCTTTTTTATTAAGTCTGCTTCTAACAGAATTTTTAGATGATACGATAGCTTGGATTGCGGCATGTCAATAATCGGCGTGAGATCACAAACACATACACTTTCTTTAACAGCCAGGATATTGATAATTTGCAGTCGCTGCTGATCAGCGAGCGCTTTAAACTTTTGTTCATATTTCTCTAAATCTTGGTGTGATGCTGTAGTTATGGGATTTAATAAAGGAATTTCTTTTTTCATTTGTATCACTCCTAACATCAAGATTATTTGATGCAATTTCATTATATCCTTTATTTACTAATTTGCAACTAATAAATCAAAAAAAATTGATTTTATACCTTCAATGTTCTTACTTCTACGTTTTTAACTTGAACCTCTCAATGTATATGTGACATATATTCAAATGCAGTTGTTCCATATACACTTTTAAAGTGTTTATTTAGATGGGTTAAATCTACAAAGCCACACTCAGTAACTGCTGAATAAACATCTCTATTTTTTTCTATTAAATGCTTTGCATGCTCTACCTTGCAGTTAAGAAAGTATTGGTAGGGTGAAATGCCAGTATGAGCCTTGAATAATCGGATAAACTGATATTTGGACAAATTAAGATCCTTACATATCTCTTCAAGTTTAAATACTTTTTCTAAATCTGTATGAAGTCTATCCTTTATTCTCTTAATTAGTGCGTGATCTTTTTTATTGTCAGTAGAAAGATTAGTTTGAATAAGGCTATCTGTGAGGGACAAGAATAACTCACTGCACAATGCTTCATCTTTTCCGCTTAATATTGCATATGAAAGATTTAATATTCTTTGTTCAAGCCTTTGATCATAAACAATAGGGGTCTGAAAACGTACGATATCCTTTTTCTCAATAACCTCCAAAAGCAATTTCGGCTCAATATATAACATTACATAATCAAGACCTGTCTCATCATGTGCCATTCCGTCATGCGCCTGTTCTGGATTAAAAAGCATAACCCCATTTTGATAAGATAATTGTAGACTGCCATCCAAGTTATATCGTTGAATACCACGCAATGTTACACCTATTGCATACTCCATGTGAGAATGTTTTTTATAAGTAAAATCAGTAAAACTTGCTGACAACGCAGTTACTCCTGCTGATTTTTTATAGATAAATTGATCCACCGTATTCACCTCTTACCTACATCCATATCATAATGGCCGAACACACTAAAAATAACGCCATCATTATATTAACAACCTTATTATGCTTTTGTAAAAACGCCTTGAAAATTGTACCGAAAAGAACCCAAGTTAAGAATGCTAAAAACCCTATAAGAGTAATAACTAAAACGCTGAGCGTCACTGCAAACTTGTTGATATAATGCGGCAAAACAAAGCTGGGAATTACAGTCATTGTAAACAAGACAACCTTTGGATTCAAAAACTGCATAAGAAATCCTGACATAAAGGTAGCAGTTTGGTTTACAGTTCGCTTTGATGAATCTATTCTGTAGATTCGGTAAGCAAGATAGAACATATACAAACTACCGATTAACTTCATAACAATTAATATTCTTGGAATGATTGATATAAGAATTGTGTTCAGCATAGCTGAAACAACAAGTAATACACCAAAAGCGAAGGTAGCTCCATAAGTATAATTCATTGCTTTCTTTGTACCGAAATTATGTACTGTGGATAATATAACGATATTAGTAGGTCCTGGTGTAAACGTTACAACAAAACAATATACTAAAAAAGATGTAATATTCATGAAGAAACCCCTCCCAACATATTTCCTCATAAATATACATCGTTAGATTAATCTGCATATAGTATGTTATTGCAGTTGCATATAAAAGCTAACTCTAATTAAACAATACTGTTAAAAGCACCCCAGATGGAGTGCTTTTTTAAACACTTGTTTAATTTTATAGATACTTCCGATGCACCGTTTTCCCATCATACGTAAATAACACAGGTTTCTGTTCAATTCTCGTTTCCATGTGAACAGGACGGCCCCATAGATAGTGAAGATGAGGAAGTACTTTTTCAAGATATTTCACATCGAGCTCCATGTCTTCAAAACTATGATTGAGGTAGAGCTCTCCGTTCTTCATATAATCTGCGTCGTTGACCGTAATATAAGGGAATCCTCCGTTTACCCTCATACTCACAAGCTGATCACGAACTTCTTCCCACTGCTTATCAACAACCTTATATTCCTTGCCTTGCTTTTGAAACAGATACATGTCTTCTCGTTTAGCGAGATCTTTCGTTAAATAGTTTCGGATGAAAGACATGTCGGATTCAAGTTCACGGACTTCAAACATCTTTTCTCGACCTGACCCTGGTCTAACGCCTTGTCTGAGTAATTCTTCACTTGGTTCATTGTAGCGTTCTTCGATGTCTTTGAAGATCTGCAAGCCCAAGTAGTAAGGATTTATCGATGTCTTTGAAGGTTGCACAACACCTGCGTTCAGTTTCGCGAATTCAATTGTCTCGTGTGAAGTTAAGTCCATTTCTTGCAGGATCTTTGCGTGCCAATATGATGCCCAGCCTTCGTTCATGATTTTCGTTTCAAGCTGCGGCCAAAAATAGAGCATCTCTTCTCTCATCATAGAAAGGATATCACGCTGCCATTCTTCAAGCTCGCGGCTATATTGCTCGATAAATAACAAAATGTCCTTTTCAGGTTGTGGTGGGAATGATTTTTTCTTTTTTAACGCAGGTTTTGGACCTTTCTTATCGTCAAGCTTCCATAGATCATCGTAAGGTGTTTCTTTAATAGGTGTAAGATCTTCCTCGTCTTCAAATACATAATTTAGTTTGTTTCGCACAAGTGACGGATCGATATGTTCTTGTATGGCGAGAACAGCATCTAAGAACTGTTCGACCTCTTTTTTTCCGTATAGATGCTCATATTGAGCCACTCGTTCAGCTGTAGCCGTCATACATTCAACCATGTCTCTCCTTGTATTAGAAAAGCGAACGTTGTTTTTGAAGAAATCACAGTGGGCAAGAACATGCGCAATGATTAATTTATTCTGAATCAGCGAATTCGTATCAAGTAAGAACGCGTAACACGGATCTGAGTTAATAACGAGCTCATAAATTTTACTCAAACCTAAATCATACTGAAGCTTCATTTTGTGGAACTGTTTCCCGAAACTCCAATGTGAGAAACGGGTTGGCATTCCGTACGCACCAAATGTATAAATGATATCGGCAGGACATATCTCATACCGCATCGGGTAAAAATCAAGGCCAAAGTGTTCAGCAATCTCGGTAATTTCAGCTATTGCTTTTTCTAGCTCCTTATTTTGCAAGTCCCAGTTCATAATTTCCCCCTCCTGCTATTTCCTTACTTTTAACGTATGAAAGAAAACAGGCATTCATGAGAAAACAAGTGAAATATTGGACGGGTTTCATAAACTTCTTTTATTCCAAGTAAAAAGGCGAATCCATTTTCACGGATCCACCTTGTTCTCATCTTGCTTCATATATATCTAACGTGCACGACCACCCAAAACATTCTTGTGGTGTTTGCAGATTATTGATCCATAACGTTTCAGGTGCGTTTAAATCTTCTTTTACCATTACTTTTGCACTCTGACTATTTGTACGAATCCATGTTAGTTGTTCACCTGGTAATGTTTTTGGATAAACATCCGCTTCCCCTGAAGCTGGATTCGTTAATCTCTTTGCACTTCCGTCTTTAATTTTCACACTAACTAAGAAAGGCTTTGATCTTTTTTCCTGGGGTACCCCATAACCCCACTCAATCTGACGGCTCACAATGATTTTTTCATCATTCAGCCAAGTAAAATCCCCGTCAGCATAACCGGTATAACCTAGATTTCTTTCTTTACCGCTCTTAGGATTCCATACCGTTAAACGTTTATTTTCAGATGTCAGCCTTCCGATTCCTTTTATATACCCTAGCTGTTTCGTATTTGGCGACCAATGGAACCAGTTTGGCTGATTTAACATATTTCCAATCATATGAGTTCGAGTGCCGTCTATAGAAACAACCATTAGTGTGTTGGAGTCTGCCGACATGGATGCTGTTGGACATGCGATGAACGCAAACCACTGATCATCCAACCCCCACTTGAATTCTGTAGCACCTATAGCAAAGAACGTATCACTCATCTTAGGCAACGTAGTAATATTTTGTACTTTCTTCAAATCTCCGTTTGCATTTAAAGGAACATAAAAAAGTCGAACTGGACTCCAGCCATCAGGCTCTAAATTTGCAGAAGAAGAGACAACAAATCCTCTCCCGTCAGGTGCCCAACTGTAGTTACCTGTGCCAAGAATGACATTTTGAAAGGATGAAGCAGGTCTTGTTAAGTCAATTACATTAAGCACACCACCACTTTTCCACGCAAGCTTGGATTCTGTCGGAGACCATCTCGTCAAACTCACATCGCCATAGAATACTTTTCTTTTTAAACGCGTTACACGGTTATAAACCCATAGCTCTTTTCCTTTACGAGCTATGTAACTAATGTAAGTTCCGTTGCTTGAAAACGTTGGATGAGTAAGATTAGAACTTTCAACAAGCTTTCTTTCTAAATCACCTTCTTTTAGCCACAGTCCATCACTTCTTATAAATGCTGCTCTTCTTTCAGAAGCTTCTGCAAAGTTTGTGTGGCTAATGAATATACTTATAAATATCAATCCGCAAATAAATAGACGTTTCACATGATCACCTCATTAGTAACATGAGCGAAAAGAAGAAAATCATACTAAAAAAGCTCAGGAACTAAGAAGTTCCTGAGCTTTGTATAACTTTATTCTCCTGTTTCAGCAAAGCGCTTGATACGTGCTGCGATCTCGTCACGAACGCGTTGGAATTCACTCCACTCTTTTCCTGCTGGATCATCGAATCCCCAATGTTCACGTGTTTTGTGAGGTGGTGTTGCAGGACATACATCGTTTGCATGACCACATAACGTTACAACTAAGTCTGCTTTTTCTAGAATGTCTTTGTCGATCACATCTGATGTTTGGTTCGTGATATCAATATTCACTTCGTTCATCGCTTTGATCGCGTTTGGATTCACTCCATGTGCTTCGATGCCAGCTGAGTATACTTCATATTTATCACCAAGGTAGTGGTGTCCAAATCCTTCAGCCATCTGAGAACGGCAAGAATTACCTGTGCAAAGGAAATAGATGATTGGTTTAGCCATTTTGTAAAACCTCCTGTAGTAAAGAACTTCTTTCGAGACCATCATAATATAAGTATATCCTTATATCAATATTTATTTATATATTCTTTGACATTTCATATAAACATATGGTTATATACTAATGAGGTGAAGTCAATTATGGAACTTGATCAGTTAACGGAATGTTATAAAGCAATGGCAGATAAAACACGATTGAATATATTAGCATTACTCCGCCACGAAGAGTTATGTGTATGTGAGTTAGTTGATATCTTAAAGATGACACAGCCTAGTATTTCACAACACTTAAGAAAATTGAAGCAAGCTAAACTCGTTAAAGAACGACGTAACAGCCAATGGATCTTCTACTCGATTGATGGAGAGATCTATCCATTCATTAAAGCAAATTTAGAAGCACTACCTGATATGTCAGCTAAGATTGAAGAGTTAAAAGCTTCAGGTGGAAAAGTTTGTTGCTAACTTAGAATTACATAAATAGGGGGGATTCTTATGAACAGCATGGCGTTAATGGCCTTCGCTGTATTTTTAGTTACGATTATTTTTGTTATATGGCAGCCACGCGGTCTTTCCATCGGTTGGTCTGCGACCGTTGGAGCTATCATCGCACTTCTTCTTGGCGTCGTTTCAATCGCTGATGTGTGGACGGTTACTGGTATTGTTTGGAATGCTACATTAGCGTTTGTAGCGATCATACTCATATCGATTATTCTAGATGAGATCGGTTTCTTCGAATGGTCAGCCTTACATATGGCGCGACTTGCAGGTGGAAACGGTAAGAAAATGTTTGCCTATGTGATTCTGCTCGGAGCTGCAGTTTCAGCCTTTTTTGCAAATGATGGCGCAGCATTAATTCTGACTCCTATCGTACTTGCTCAAGTTCGGGCATTGAAATTAAAAGAAGCTATGATATTACCGTTTATTATGGCAAGTGGGTTTATTGCAGATACCACATCATTACCGCTTGTCGTCTCAAACTTAGTAAATATCGTGTCTGCAGATTTCTTTAACATCGGATTCGTTGAATACGCAAGCCGCATGATCGTGCCGAACTTCTTTTCACTGTTCGCTAGTATGCTCGTTTTGTTCCTCTTTTTCAGAAAAGATATACAGAAGAACTATGATCTCTCTCAGCTCAAACAACCAAAAGAAGCCATTCGAGATGAGAAGATGTTCAAGCTATCATGGATCATATTAGCTGTTCTATTAATCGGGTATTTAACGAGTGAATTTATTGGTGTTCCTGTCTCATTCATTGCAGGAGCTGCAGCTCTTTTCTTTATCATCGTTGCTCGTAAAAGTCCTGCAATTCACACAAAAAAGGTAATCAAAGATGCACCATGGACTGTTGTTGTCTTTTCAATAGGAATGTATGTAGTCGTTTATGGTCTTCGTAATGCAGGACTTACAGATATGCTCGGCAGCTGGATTCAAGTGATCGCTGATCAAGGGTTGTTCTCAGCTACAATTGGAATGGGATTCTTGGCTGCTATTTTATCATCAGTTATGAACAATATGCCAACTGTTATGATCGATGCACTAGCTATACAAGGAACGGAAACATCAGGAGTTATTCGTGAGGCATTGATCTACGCGAATGTAATTGGTTCTGATTTAGGACCAAAGATCACACCAATCGGTTCACTAGCCACTCTATTATGGCTGCACGTCTTATCTAAAAAAGGTGTGAAAATCACATGGGGCTATTATTTCAAGATCGGCATCATCTTGACTGTCCCTACACTTTTCATTACGCTTACCGGACTTTACTTATGGTTATTGCTAATATCTTAATAAGAAGGAGAGATAAAGATGATTCAACGCATGCATGTTGCAGTCAATTGTTCAGACTTAGAAAAATCTCTAGAGTTCTATAAAAGCTTTTTCGGTACTGAACCGACAAAGGTAAAAGGGAATTACGCAAAATTTGAGCTTGATCAACCCGCTCTTCACTTTTCATTGAATGCACGTCCATTTTCAAAAGACGGAGTCCTAAATCATCTCGGTTTCCAGGTTAACAACACGGAAGACGTTCTAGCTATGGGAGAAAGACTTAGAAAATCAGGATTGCTGTTAATCGACGAGATGGATACAACTTGCTGTTACGCCGTTCAAGATAAAGTATGGGTATATGATCCCGACGGAAATGCTTGGGAGATCTTCTATACAAAGGAAGACTCTGAATTTGAATCCGCTGGTGATGCAGGAGATTTATCTTTATGCTGTGCACCCCCTCAACAACCTCAACCCATCACGCTAGGTTTCACTAAAAAATAAACAAAAAATCCCTCTGCACTATTTTAAGGTGCGAGGGATTTTTTTATGATCAAATGGTAGATATCGCAACAATCTCTTCAATACGAATAATGATCTGATCCCAATAGTTATGGCTATCGCTCATCACACATAGCGTAATATAATCTTTTTCTACTGTTCGTAATCTGCCTTCGTAAGAATGATTTGTTGTATCCACCACAACCTGCCTCTCCAAAAGACATTTTGCTTCTCTTCTGAAGTTCTTCAACACCAATCACCCTTCCCTATTTTGCACTGCAAGCAAGGGGCTTTCTATACTATTACATGCAAAAAAGAGAAAAGAGACACGGACAAACACCCTGTGCACATGACTATTCTTGTACACCGAGGCATATTATGTAGAAATAATCTTAGACAGGGTGAATGCCATGTTTGAACGGACGATAGCGATTTTCTTAGGAAGTGTGTTGCTTGGCATAGGCATTAATGGCTTCATTGTTCCGTTTCATCTTCTCGACGGAGGAATGATCGGCATTAGTCTTCTCGTGAAATATGTGTGGGGTTATAAAGTCGGGCTTACAATCATTATTCTAAGCATTCCTATCTATCTCATAGCTTGGAAACTCGAGCGTCGATATTTCATAAACAGTATTCATGGCTTACTCGTATCGTCATTGATCATTGATTTGTTATCTCCTCTAAGAGGTATGTTTTCCGTTTCTGTTATGGAAGGCTCTGTGATTGGAGGATTGTTCATTGGAACAGGGATCGGTTGGATGCTGCGTCATGAAACGAGTACCGGTGGAACAGACTTGATTGCTCTTTTTCTTTCTAGATGGTTTTCCATTAATGTTGGGATGATTATTTTCTTGATCGATGCAGCAGTCATCCTCGCTGGCCTTTATGTCATGGGAGAAGGTATTCTCTTCTACTCGCTCGTAACCATTCTTTCCGTTGGATTCGCAACCATGACGATGACGTTGATCCGGTCGATTAATTTCTATAGAAGTATCTAAGGGGACTGACCCCTTACAATTTATTTCCCGCTTCAATTTACTCTTCGACATGTATGCATATGCTCATTATCATTTAGTCTTTGTCGTTGCTTTCAATTTGTAAGGTCAAGTCCATCACACGATTTCCTAACACTAGCTCAAAAATGTGACAAAGGGACCTGAAATACTCATAAGAGTATTTCAGGTCCCTTTGTCATTCTCGACTATTTTAAAACTTTAATTTCAACCAAATATATCTAGCCAGATCTTAAGCGACGTAGCGATAATCAGTGCTGCTAAGATAAATTGAAGAATTTTTGTATTCACTTTTTTACCAAACTGCGCCCCAAGTGGTGAAGCGATCAAACTAGCTACTACCATGATCACCGCTGGCCATAGTAAAACTTGACCTGTCGTAATCTTACCTACTGTAGCGCCGATTGATGAAATGAACGTAATAGCAAGTGATGTAGCAATCGTCATACGTGTTGGTATCTTTAGAACGACTAACATGATAGGTACAAGGATAAATGCACCTGCTGCTCCAACGATACCTGCAGCAATACCTACAATAAATGCTAAAACTGCCGCAAGCCATTTATTGAACTTCACTTGATCTAAAGGGATGTCATCAATCCCTTTTTTAGGAATCAACATCATAATGGCGGCTAACGTAGCTAACACTGCATAAACGATATTGATTTGCCCTTCTGACATGGCTTCTGAGCCAAATCCCCCAATGAAACTTCCCACTAAGATGCTACTACCCATATAGATGATTAGGGTCTTGTTCAGATAACCGCCTTTACGGTACGCCCAAACGCCACCTATCGTTGCAAAGAATACTTGAACAGCACTGATTCCTGAAACCTCATGAGCAGAATATGCTGTGAAGCCGAGCATCGCTGGAATATAGAGAAGCATTGGATACTTGATAATGGATCCACCGATACCTACCATTCCAGATATAAAAGAACCTATAAAGCCAATTAGAAAGATTGTAATGATGAACCCTAATTCCATGACTTCACCTCCCCTAAAACTGATGTTTCTTAAATAAACAAGTTGATCTTAGATTCATCTGCATCAGCTAGGTATGAAGCAACTCCTGCATAATCCAGTCCATCAATTAATTCCTCTTTCGTAATACCCATGACATCCATCGACATGGTACAAGCAACCATCTTAACATCTAAGTCTTGTGCCATTTCAATTAGTTCTTTTAATGTTACGATGTTTTTCTTCTTCATCGTATATTTCATCATCTTCGCGCCTAAGCCACCATAGTTCATTTTAGAAATGCCTAATTTTTCAGGTCCTTGAGGCATCATTTTTGCAAACATCTTATCCATGAATGTTTTCTTAACATTTACGTATTCTTCTTTTCTTAAGATGTTTAATCCCCAGAATGTGAAAAACATCGTTACTTGTTTCCCCATTGCTGCTGCACCTGTAGCAATAATAAAACTTGCCATCGCTTTATCAAGGTCACCACTAAATACGACCATTGTTGATTTATCTTGTGTTTGTTCCATTAGATAACACTCCTTTTCGAACCAGATACCCATATAGGTATCTGGTTTCTCAAATTTTTTTATTAACCTTTTTGAATATAAAACGTAAATACGCCGTCCTCTTCTTTATGCTCTAATAGTTCATGACCAGAAGATTTAGACCATGCAGACAGGTCATTAACAGCACCCTTATCCGTTGCTAATACTTCTAAGATATCTCCACTTGACAGTGTATCCATCGCTTTCTTTGTTTTCACGATTGGCATTGGGCAAGATAATCCTTTTGTGTCTAAAGTTTGAGTTACGTTCATTTGTAAAACCTCCAAATAGTTTTTTTATTCAGTGATTGCACAGCGATTTGGTCCAATTTCCATCTCGCGCTGTTCATCCGTTGTTGGGTTGATTCTCCCCATGTTCGTTTGACGAATTTCTTGATATGCATTTGGCTGTGGCGGTAAGTTTTCCGTTACAGCTCTTCGAAACTCATCTTCATTCTTGATATTTAATCCATCGTTCTTTTCAAAAAGTTCTCCAAGTGGGGCTGAAACCGCACCTTTTTCATCTAGTTCGCTGATCTTTCCAAAGTGAGCAGGTAACACGACTAGCTCTTTAGAAAGGTTGTTGTATTTGTTATATAGTGAATCGCGTAAATCACTAACCCAGTCTTCTGCTTTACCGGCAAGATCTGGACGTCCGATTGAATCAACAAATAGAATATCTCCTGAAAGCAAGAATTGTCCGTCAACGATCATAGAAGTACTACCAATCGTATGACCAGGTGTATATAAAGGTTGAATCTCAATCTTCGTGTTGCCGATCGTAATGTCTTTCCCTTCTTCCAATGCTGCGAACGAGAAAGTTACTTCTTCAGCATCTTTTGGTGGCAACCAATACGTTGCACCTGTCTTTTCAGCGAGTTTGCGTCCGCCTGAAATATGATCAGCATGAAGATGTGTATCGATCATGTGCTTGATTTCAAGGTTGTTTTCTTTTGCAAAGTCTTCATAGGCTTCAATCGTACGAGCAGAATCGATAATTACCGCTTCTCCGTTCGATTCTACAAGGTATGAAAGACATCCCTTACCAATACGGTTGAATTGATAGATCGAACCTCCATCTTTCAAATCCCCAAGCTTAACCGGCATCAAATACTCACTCCAAGACTTCATACCACCTTCTAGATAATAAACGTCTTTTACGCCTGCTTCATCTAGCATCTCAGCTACCATTACAGATGAGCCTTCCTTTGCACAGACAACCAGAACTTCTTCTTTCGGAAGATGCTCTAACACATCTTCAACACCGTCGAACAGATCAAAATAAGGGCGGTTAATGGATTTGATTTCTTTCCCTTCAATTTTCCAGTCGTAATAATCGCCTTCATTACGAACATCTAGAATGAACATACTTCCTTCAACAACTCGTTTTGCCACTTCTTTTGCTGATAATGCTTTTATCATTCGAAATACCTCCCTAGGTATATTTATAGTTAAAATTTTTTATTCAGTCGGTCCATTCCATTCCACCATACCAGGTAAAACATTTTTTACACGTTGGAACCCATTTTCAGCTAGCATTTGAGCTGCCATATCACTTCTTGATCCTGTACGGCAAATAACATGAATCTCTTTGTTTTTATCAAGTGTATCTAATTTACTTTCGAGCTCTCCCAATGGAATTGATATTGCCCCCGGTATACGTTTGAATTCAAACTCTGCCGGTTCTCTAACATCTAGAAGAACCATATCGTCTTTATCTTCGCTCAAGACTTTTTCTAGTTCTTCGTTTTGAATCGTATGTTCAAACTTCGCTGCTTCTTTTACTTCACCAGGATTTGATTTTCGTAAATAGTGTTTCAGAACATCTCCATCTTCTTTTGTACCTAAATATTGATTTCCTGTGTTTCTTGCCCAGCCTTGAATATCAGCCAATGAGCCTTTATCTGTTGCCTGAACTTCAATAACTTGACCTGCCTCCAGCTGATCCATCGCTTTCTTCGTGCGAACGATCGGCAGCGGGCATGATAAACCTTTACAGTCTAAAACGTGATCCACTTTAATACTCATTTAAAACCCTCCATTTATTTAATAGTTGTTTTGCCTTTCCAAGAAAGCATACCGCCTGACATGTTAACCACATTAATTTGGTTTGAAGCTAAAATTGCACATGCTTTTTCGCTTCTTTTACCAGAACGGCAAACCATAACATACTCTTTATTCAGATCTAACTCATGAGTTCGTTCAGGGATCTCTCCAAGTGGAATGTGTGTTGCGGTCGGAATCATACCTTGAGCAACTTCATCGTTTTCCCGAACATCAATGATATTTAATGGATTACCGCTTTCTAATAATTGTTCTACTTCTTTCGCTTCAATCGTCTTAATAGGCATAATTGATATCTCCCTTCTACAATAAATACTTATACCCGTATAGGTATATAAAATGATAAAAAATATATGATTAACTCCGTACTACACTCTTACTTATTAAGAAGATTTAACTTCTTTAATACCCATAGGGGTATAATAAATGATAAAAGGAAATCTGTCAACAGTCTTACTACTGACAGATATTTATCGGCTTTTCACTAAAAGTTGTACAGCTTCTTTCACAATATCAGAGTTCATCTCTTCTCCGCTTTCCATTTGTTCACGTAAACACTGTTCAAGGTTGGTGCCTACGATTAATCCAATTGTACGGTCAATCGCTGTACGTGATGCGGATAATTGAGTGATAACAGATTTACAATCTTGTTCTTCTTCTAGCATACGCAATACCCCACGTATTTGCCCCTCAATTCTTTTTAAACGATTTTTCATTTCTTGTGTGTATTCCATTTCAGAACCTCCTTTTAAAAATACCTATAGGGGTATGTTACATCCCTTTAAGATTAATGTCAACTCAAATGAATGAAATGGCTGCAAGTGTATGACTTGCAGCCTCTATTCTAGTTATTGTGCCACTTTTTGCATTCTTTCATGAACCAAATCCATCACTGATTGTTTTAAGTTCACTAATGCTTCATCAGCATTCTTGTGTGAATCTGCTGTAACACCAAAATAAAACTTTACTTTCGGTTCAGTTCCTGATGGTCTTACGCAGAACCAAGAACCATCTTCTAATTGATATTTAAGCACATTTGATTTAGGAAGATGGATGTCACTCTTTTCATCTTTCACTACATCGTATTGGACGCTCGCCTTGTAGTCTTCAGAAACCACTAATTTTTGTCCATTCACTTCAAGCGGCATTTCAGCTCTAAAGCCTGCTAATAAGTTTTCGATCTGTTCTGCTCCAGATTTACCTTTTAATGTTAGGGACTCGAGACCTTCCTTATAAAAACCGTGCTTTTTGTAAACATCATCTAAAGCATCAAAAAGTGTTTTTCCTTGTTTCTTATAATAAGCAGCCATTTCAGCTCCCATCAAACAAGCCTGAACTGCGTCTTTGTCACGCACAAAATCTCCGATCAAAGAACCGTAGCTTTCTTCATAACCGAAAATGAACGTATGTTTCCCGCTTTTTTCGTATTCCTTAATCTTTTCGCCGATGAACTTAAAGCCTGTAAGGGTATCTTCACACGTTAGACCATAAGACTCTGCGATTACTCGACCAAGTTCTGAAGTTACGATCGTTTTGAAGATGATCCCTTTTGAACATAAACTGCCTTTCTCTTCACGTTGTGAAAGAATATATTCAATCATGAGTGCACCAGTCTGGTTACCTGTAAGGATTTCGTATTCACCTTTACTGTTCTTAGCTGCGATTCCTACTCGGTCCGCATCAGGGTCAGTTGCCATCAAAATATCTGCGTCAGTTTCTTGTCCGTACTTAATTGCCAATTCAAAGGCAGCATGTTCTTCCGGATTTGGGGACTTCACCGTTGAAAAATTAGCATCAGGCTGTTCTTGTTCTTTTACAACCGTAACATTCGTAAATCCTAGCTGTTGAAGTCCTTCTCTAACCGGAATATTCGCTGTTCCGTGAAGAGGAGTGAAAACGATGCTTAAGTCATGCATCTCTTTGATTACTTCACGGTTTAAACTAATCTTTATTAGTTGATCCATGTAAGCTTTGTCGATTTCTTCACCAACAACTTGGATCAATCCTTCGCTTTTGAGTTCTTCTTCAGATCTCACTGCGATAGAAAGTTCATCATCAACGGCATTTACTTTTCCAATCACTTCATCAGCTTCTTTTGGCGGAAGCTGGCCGCCATCTGGACCATATACTTTGTACCCGTTGTATTCTGGTGGGTTATGGCTTGCTGTGATAACAATTCCGGAATAAGCTTTTAAGTATCTAACCGCAAAAGATAACTCAGGTGTCGGTCTCAAGCTTTCGAACACATAAGCTTGAATACCTTGAGAGGCTAATGTTTTCGCCGCTTCCATCGCAAACTCTGGTGATAGATGACGTGAATCGTATGCAATCGCAACACCGCGTTTTTTCGCTTTCTCACCTTGCTCTTCGATAAAATGAGCCAAGCCTAAAGAAGCTTTTCGAACCGTGTACGTGTTCATTCGATTTGTACCAGGTCCTATTTCTCCACGCATACCGCCTGTGCCAAATTCTAAATTTTTATAAAAGCAGTCTTCAAGCGCTGTCCTGTTTTCCTTGATTTCCTCTAATGCAGCCTTTAATGGTTGTTCGAGTTCTTCGTTCCCTACCCATTTCTCGTATGTTGTCTCCCAGGACATAGTACTGCCTCCTTATGTTCTATAAAATGAATGTTAATTGTTTTTTTGTTAGTTTCGATATGAATCGAGTTTTTCCTGCCCTATCTATTAAATACGGCCTTTATTATACCGCTTTCAGCACAAAAAATAAAATCACTAAAAAAGTTCTCTCACACAATGACAATGTTCGTGATATTTCCCGAGAAATAGAAAAAAAGCGGCAAGCTATCTAGCTTACCGCTCTCGTCGTCTTATTTGCTTTTATCTTTTTGAACAACACTATACAAATCTAGCCTTCTATCTCTAAGAAGGGTTACACTTCCTGTTTTACGTTGTCTTCTTAAAATTTCTAAATCCACATCACCTACTACAACTGTTTCAATATTCGGGTGACATTCCCCAACGATTCCGTCTCTCGGGAACGAAAAGTCAGAAGGAGTAAAGATACCAGACTGAGCATACTGGATATCCATGTTCTCCACTTGTGATAGGTTTCCAACAGTACCTGCGATTGCTGTATAGATCTCATTTTCAATCGCACGTGCTTGCGAACAATATCGAACGCGCAGATAGCCTTGACGATCTTCCGTACAGAAAGGTGTGAAGATGATCTTCGCCCCTTGATCGGTAACGATACGTGAAAGTTCAGGGAACTCGATATCATAGCAGATTAGAATTGCAACTTTTCCGCAATCTGTATCAAATACTTGTACTTTATCACCAGCTGTAATTCCCCACCATTTTCGTTCGTTCGGTGTGATATGAATTTTATATTGTTTATCAATTGTTCCATCTCTTCGGAACAGATAGGCAACGTTGTAGATATCTCCGTCTTCTTCAACAAAGTGGGAGCCACCTATGATGTTCACATTGTAACGAACTGCAAGATTCGTAAACAGTTCGATATATTGCTCTGTGAATTCTGTTAGCTTACGGATGGCTAAGCTTGGACTCTTCTCCTCACAGAACGACAACAGTTGAGTAGTAAGAAGCTCTGGGAACACAGCGAAATCTGATCCTTGATCAGAGGCAACATCTGTATAATATTCAACCTGTGTCGCAAAATCTTCGAAAGAACTTATGGTTTTCATCATATATTGAATCGTCGTGATTCGAACAGGCTCACTCGTTTTAAAATACTTTTTCGTTTTGTTAGGAATGTAATCAACATTGTTCCATTCCATTAAGGTCGCATATGCGTTTGATTGTTTATCATCAGGCAGATAGCTCTTGTTTAAACGCATTACAGTGAAACCGTTCATCAATTGAAAGGTTAAGACAGGATCGTAAATATTGTGCTGAATGACTTCTCTAACATATTCTCGAGGCGTCATTTCCTTTGAATGCTTATGGTAGTTTGGAATTCTACCGCCTAGAATAATACTTTTTAAATTCTTTTGTTCAGCTAGTTCTTTACGTGCTTCGTATAAACGAGCACCGATTTTCATTCGTCGGTATTCTGGGTGGACCATCACTTCGATACCATATAAGTTAAAACCTTCTGGATCATGGTTCGTAATGTAGCCTTTATCTGTGATTTCATCCCACGTATGCTTATCATCATACTCATCAAAGTTAACCATTAAGCTTGAGCAGCTTCCAACAATCTTTCCTTCATACGTTACACAAAATTGGCCTTCCGGGAAGATGCGAAGATGGCTTTCTAACTGCTCTCGTTCCCAAGGTTCCATGTTTCCTGGAAAACAGATTTGTTGAAGTTCTAAGATCTCTTCAATATCTTCAAACTCAATATTGCGTAGTTCTATTTTTTTCTCGAATTTCGAAACATCGATTTCACTCATGTTATCCACTCCTCTAACTTGCTTGCATAACTTACTTCCAATTCTTCATCCGTTCCTCGAGACTACCTGTGAAAAATTCGATTTCATTACCATCCGGGTCGTTAAAGCTAATTGTGTCCCCTCCGCCTCTTGCCATCGGGCCCCTCGTGATTTCAATGTTGTGTTCACGCAGCAAGAGAACCGCTTTAGGAAAATGTTCTTTAGAAACAGTAAATGCAAAATGATCGACACCTATTTGATTTCTATCCATAGGTTTTGCATCTTTTATTTCTAACAAACACAGCCACACACCCCCGACATCTAAGTATATATCTGTATTCCCTTTATGAACGATTTTAGCACCTAGTACATTCATATAAAATGTTACGGATTTCTCTAAGTTAGAAACTCTGATGGTGATGTGATTTATGCCGTTAACTTTAAACATATTCTTTATTTATTCTCTGCCTGTTTAATAAGTGAAGCGAGGCTCAACTCTGCTAAGGATTCCATCTGATGATCAACATCGTTAAAAGTCATATGTTTTGTAACGGGGTTGGGGATGGCTACACAATATAGTCCTGCTTTTTTAGCTGCCATTGATCCATTTACAGAGTCTTCAAACGCGATGGCTTCGTGAGGTTTTATATCTAAGGCTTTAACCGCTTCAAGATAAAGAGCAGGATCAGGTTTAACTCTTTCGACATCATCTGCTGTTTTAATCACTTCGAAATGATGCTTCAATCCGATTCTCCCTAAATGCTCTTCTACCCATTTTCGCGAAGAACTTGATGCAAGACCAATCTTTAATCCGAGTTCTTTTGCAGCTTCAAGGTAAGCAAGAATTCCAGGAAGTTCCCGTTGTTCCGATATTAAGGCAAGTGCACGTTCTGTCTTTTTTGCTCGCAGCACTTCATGATCAAGCTTTTGATCAATCTGTCTCTCTAAATATTCGTAAGGATTAAAAGCAGAATGGGTACCAATACATTCTCCCCAGACTTCGAGCGGCAGATCACTTCCATGTTCCTGATACAACTCTTGAAAAGCGTTATAATGCTGCGTTTCCGTATCTAGAATCGTTCCATCAAAGTCAAACACCAATGCCTTAATCACGATTTACCAGCCCCATCTTAAGCGTTTTATACTATTTTCTTGTATTTTTCTAAAAGACGCAAGAAAACCGATTATTAATGAAGGACATTCGTTCTAAACATGATTTTCTTTCCATTGCTTGTGGCGATAATGGCTCCAAGCTGATCCGTCCGATAGACGGTCATCTTTCGGTTCTCTAAACGATACATCACTTCTTTCGATGGGAACTGATAAGGATTATTCCTACCGACCGAAATCACAGCCGTTTTCGCTTTAACTTTTTTTAAAAATTCCATCGTCGTTCCTGTATTGGCTCCATGGTGACCTAATTTGATAACATCGGCTTTCACACCACCACGCTTCAATATCTCTTTTTCTTCTTCAGCACCTGCATCTGCCATCAGAAGAAAATTCTTTTTGCCATGCTTAATTTTAATCACTGCCGAATAATCATTGATGTGCTTATAATACGAACCCTTAGGAGCCAGCATTTCAACCTTTACAGAAAAGCCCATCTTAAAATTCACACCTGCTTTTGCGCGATCTACCGGAATCTGCTTTTCGTTGATCACACGAAAAAGGTCATGATAATATTTGGTGTCGTATGGAAGATTCGGCATATATAAAACACTCACAGGGAACGCTCGTATCACATCATCTAGCGAACCGATATGGTCATGATGGGGATGAGTAGCTACAACGATATCCAGATGCGTAATGCCTTCTTTTTCTAAATAAGAGATTATCTTATCCCCGTCATGTTCATCTCCGCCATCAATTAACATCGTTTGTCCATTTGGCGCTTTTATAAGAATACAGTCAGCTTGGCCAACGTCTAAAAAGTGAATCGTCAACGGATCAAACCAGTCCGCTCGAGCTTTATCAGGTACTATCGTTAACATGAACATTAAGCTCAGACAGAACACGACTAACTTGTTAATGGTCTTCAAATCTCACACCCCTTTACATCTATTTTTTCGTCCATAATGCGTAACCTTAGTTATATGTAATTAAGTTGAATTCAACAACAAAACCCGCCATCCAATACATGGATGCGGGCGATTTGTTTTTTTATGAATAGTTGTTTTCTAAAAGCTTTAAATGACTGAATACTGCTTTGAAATTTATCTAAAAATGATCTCTTCAAAAAGTTTGTTGCTATCCAATTTTTTCTTCATCGACCAGTTGACCGAAGTGCAAGGTGCGAGACTCCTGCGGGACAAGCGGTCAGGTGAGACCCTTAAAGGCACAAAGTGGCAAGGGGCTCACCGCCTGCCCCGCGGAAAGCGAGCAGCCTGGAACGGAGGTCAACTACTTTCAAAGACACCTAAGATTAAAGCTGGCTTAAATGTTCACTTCATTCTTCTTAAAAAAGCTCTTCATAGCATGATACACATCCGCTTTTTCTTTTAGGATATAATGACTAAACTTCGGATTATCCATATTCTTATACACACTCATTAAAGTAGAATGCCGATTATAGGCGTTCACTTCACCATAACCAAACATATTAGAGTGCTCCATAATCTGTTGTACGAGTTTCACACATCTTGCATTATCACTCGTAAGGTTATCTCCATCAGAGAAATGGAACGGGTAAATGTTATAACGGCTTGATGAATATTTTGTCTCGATCAACTCAAGCGCTTTGCGGTAAGCAGATGAACAGATCGTTCCACCGCTTTCACCTTTGTTAAAGAAGTCTTCCTCTGAAACAACTTTTGCCTCCGTGTGATGCGCGATAAATTCAATCTCTACTTTCTCATATTTCGACCGTAAGAAGCGTGTCATCCAGAAGAAGAAACTTCTCGCCATATACTTTTCCCAGATCCCCATCGAACCAGAAGTATCCATCATAGCGAGGACGACGGCTTTTGATTCAGGTTTAACGACTTCGTTCCATGTTTTAAAGCGAAGGTCATCGTTATGGATAGGAGCAACACTCGGCTTTCCGATCAATGCATTTCGTTTGAACGCTGTTAGAATCGTTCTTTTTTTATCCACGTTCCCCATGAGCCCTTTTTTACGAACATCATTAAATTCGATCTTTTCCATTACGATCTGGTCTTGTTCTTTTTGTTTGAGGTTAGGCAGCTCAAGTTCTTTAAACAGCATCTCTTCTAGTTCAATGATCGAAACTTCAGCTTCCGCATAATCGACACCTGGTTTGTCGCCTGCAGGTCCTTTCCCTTTTCCGGCCCCGCTCTGTCCGGCACGTCCATCTCTGGCTACTACATCCCCCACCTGACTATCTCCATCACCTTGGCCTACGTGCTTGTTTTTGTCGTAGTTGTATCGGATTTTGTATTCATCCATTGAACGGATTGGAATCTTAATCACATCACGCCCGTTGGATAAAATGATATTCTCCTCACTTATCAAATCCGGCAAGTTGTTTTTAATGGCTTCCTGCACTTTTTCCATATGCCTTTGATGATCTTGATATCCTTTTCGGTGGAGGGACCAGTTTTCCTGAGACACAACAAAATTGTTCTTTTCCGGCTCGCTCATCGTTTTCCCCCTCCAGAGCAGCAAGAGTCAATGCTGCTTGTTCTTGATCAACCCGGGGCATAACTTGCTTGTAACAATCCGCTATTATCAGAAAAAAAGGGTTGGTTACACTATCATATGCACGTACTTCTTAGAATTGCTAAACTTTCATGATAAAAAAGCCCTCTTTTCTAAAAAGAAAAGAGGGCTTCGTTTTGTATTATTTATTATATTCTTCTTTGTCGTGCTGCTCGGGATCTGGCGTTTTCCCGCTTTTATGAACTTCTTCGTTAGTGGATACGTGTTCCATCACTTTTCCATGTTCTTTCATTTCTTCAAAGTTAGATACCATTGAGCTGTTTTTTCGTTTAGGTTCATTATTTTGTTTTGTCATAGGGATTCACCTCTTACAGAATTTTTCCCCATTTATTCCTTTTTAAAACCATTAAAAACTTTAAGCTCATCCATCGGCCAATAACGAATGTTAGCTTCACCTACAATATCTGACATCTCAACAAAACCGATATGGCGGCTATCGATACTGTGAAGTCTGTTGTCACCAAGTACGAAAATCTTCCCTTTTGGTACCGTATCGAGTCCTGTGATTTCTTCTAAAGTAAAGTTTCCAGTCAGTGTCCGATTACCAGCAAAACGTTTGAATTTTTTCAGGTAAGGTTCTGCAACTGGTTTGTTATTGATATATAACTTGTCATCTCGGTATGCAATATGGTCACCTGGTAGACCAATCACCCTCTTAATATAATCTTCTTTCGGATTTGCCTTAAAAACAATCAGGTCAAACCTCTCGGGCTGACTGATTTCATACCCAATCTTATTCACGATCAGGCGATTGCCATTTTGGATGGTTGGCATCATAGACTCACCATAAACGACATATTGTTCAATCAGAAACTTTTTTATAATAATAGCTAGAATAAGTGCAACACCAATTGCTTTTATCCAATCCGTTAAACCGTTTCTTTCTTTTTTAGTCGAGCTCATCGGGCTCACTTCCTTTAGTTAGCTTATTAGTATCAATTTACCATTTTTAAGTAAGTAAACACAAGTTCAATTATTTTTAACATAAATGTGAATGTAAATGCTACTCAGCAATTTGTATAGTTTTCCCTAAATTTGTGTAAAAAAACACACCCTGACAGTCTAAACTCGTGTACAGGGTGTGTTGCCATATTTATCGGTTTAGTAAACTGCCTACATATCTTAGTAGTTCGTTAGCACTAGTCGTATTATAACCGTGTTCATCCACGAGACGTGCGATGACCTCATTAATCTTCTTCAGTTGTGATTCATCAGGAGTTTTGGAAGATGTCGTGATCTTTACAACATCTTTAAGATCTGCGAATAATTTCTTTTGAATCGCTTCTCTTAACCGCTCATGAGAATTATAGTCAAATTTCTTTCCTTTTCTAGCATAAGCAGAGATTCTGATCAGGATTTCTTCACGGAATGCTTTTTTCGCATTCTCAGATATTCCGATCTGCTCTTCGATTGATCTCATCAACTTCTCATCTGGACTCATCTCTTCACCAGTAAGCGGATCACGTAATTTATTTTTATTACAATACGCCTCAACATTATCGAGATAATTGTCCATGAGCGTTTTTGCAGACTCTTCGTACGAGTAAACGAACGCTTTTTGAACTTCTTTCTTCGCAATATCATCGTACTCTTTACGAGCTGCCGAGATAAAGTTAATAAACCTCTCTTTATCTTCCTTCGATATGGATGCATGATGATCAAGCCCGTCTTTTAATGAACGCAGAACATCTAATGCGTTGATAGAAGGTGTTTCTTTGCGGATGATCGCTGACGATATTCGGTTGATCACGTAACGCGGATCGATACCAGACATCCCTTCATCAGCAAACTCTTTCTTTAGTTCCTCAAGATCAACATGGTTGAATCCTTCTACGATCTCACCGTCATACAACCGCATCTTCTTTAAAAGATCCATTCCTTGTTTCTTAGAATCCTTTAATCGCGTTAGCACTGAGAACGTAGCTGCCACTCTTAATGCGTGTGGCGCAATATGAACATGAGACATATCACTCTCTGAAATCATCTTCGCATATATTTTCTCTTCCTCTGAAACTTTTAAATTATACGGAACGCCCATCACGATAATCCTTGAATGCAGGGCTTCGTTTTTCTTATTCGCGATAAAAGAACGATACTCTGATTCGTTCGTATGCGCAACAATTAATTCATCCGCAGAGATCAATGCAAATCTTCCTGCTTTAAAGTTTCCTTCTTGCGTAAGAGAAAGTAGATGCCATAAGAATTTCTCATCACACTTCAGCATTTCCTGAAACTCCATCATTCCTCGGTTAGCCTTATTCAGTTCTCCATCAAAGCGATAAGCACGGGGATCTGATTCTGAGCCGTACTCAGCAATCGTGGAGAAGTCGATGCTTCCCGTTAAGTCAGCGATATCTTGTGACTTAGGGTCAGATGGACTAAACGTACCAATCCCTGTTCGCTTATCTTCTGAGAAGAAAACACGCTCTACCATCACATCTTCTATGCGATTGTCATATTCGTGTTCCAGTCTCATCGTATTGAGAGGAGATAAACTACCTTCCACTCGAATGCCATAATCATTAAAAAACTCTTTTCTTAAGTGCTGTGGAATAAGATGTAACGGATCTTCATGCATCGGACAGCCTTTGATTGCATAGACCGCTCCTGCAGGTGTTTTTGTGTATTGCTCTAAGCCTCTTTTGAGCATTGTAACTAAAGTGGATTTACCACCGGATACTGGTCCCATCAACAATAAGATACGTTTACGAACATCAAGGCGTTTAGCGGCAGGGTGAAAATACTCTTCAACTAGTCGTTCGATTGATTCTTCTAATCCAAAAATCTGATCGCTGAAAAAATGATACACCTTTTGACCATTTTTTTCTGAAATGCCAGCATCTTTGATCATGTTGTATACTCTTGAATGCGCAGACTGGGCAACAAATGGCCGATCTCGTAAAATATCAAGGTATTCAGCGAAGGTACCTTCCCAGGCTAAACGCTGTTCTTCTTCACGATGCAGTTGGATTCTCGATAAAATATCCATGAGGACCTCCTTGATTGTATTGGCTCCATCAAGTGTTAATCTACTCTATGCGGGGATGTCCGTAATCATTCTGTTTGAATAACGATTTTTATTTAAAAAAGTTGGAATTGCCATTTGCACAATCATGGTAAAATATGTTTATCCTTATTTTTTGAAACGGAGAAAGCGTTATGAATCAAAAGCTTGGCCTTCTAACAGTACTCCTACTGCTAGGTATCGTGTTCTTCTCATTTATAGGTTTAAGAGCAGAACACGAAAACTATATTCCTTTTCAAAAAGGCATTTCTTCTCTTGCTCAAGTGGAGAATATGAAACTTGATGAAAACAGTCGCCTTCTTGCTCGAAATGGAGATCTTCTTTATGAGTTTAAGAGTAATGAGAGCCGTATTTATCTGGACTACAACAAAATCCCTGAACCTGTGCGTCAAGCTTTTATCGCTACAGAAGATCAAGACTTCATACAGCATCATGGAATCAATGGAAAAGCGATCGCACGGGCTTTTATTACAAATTCATCAGCAGGTGCTGTTCAGCAAGGTGGCAGTACGATTACACAGCAGTTGTCACGCAATCTATTCCTAACACACGAACGTACCTATGACCGGAAACTAAAAGAGTTACTAATCTCATATCGAATCGAGCAGCAGTTATCAAAAGAAAGAATCTTAGAGCTATACATCAACTCGATCTACTTTCAAAATGGCGTGTATGGCATTGAAAAGGCTAGTCGATTTTACTTCAGCAAACCGACCGGAGAGCTTTCGTTAGCTGAAACAGCATTTCTAGCGGCCATTCCAAACAATCCAAAGCTGTATGATCCTCTTACTAACTTTGAGAACACGATAAAACGGCAAAAGTGGATTTTATTGAAGATGAAGGAGCAAGACTACATTAACGCGACCGCTTATGAAGCATCGCTTAAACAAAAGATTAAATTAAACGTTTCACAGCCTGTCGTTCCCTTTCCTGAAATCGTGGGTTATGTAGAAAAAGAACTTTTGAGCTTACTTGCTGCCTCTCCCAGTCATAAGAATCTAACGTCAGAAGAACTAGTGAGAGAGCGAGATTTACTTTTAAAAAGCGGTGTAGTGATTGAAACTTCATTAGACCCTCGGCTGCAAAGAGAGGCCGTGCTTGCTGTGAATAATCGGTTGCCCTATAACGCTGTAGAAGGATCGATCGTTGTTGTCGATCATGTTTCAAGACAGATTGTCTCTATGGTTGGCGGAAAGAATGTTGGTTTAGAAGAATTCAACCGTGCTTATCAAGCGAAAAGACAGCCGGGTTCTGCCATAAAACCCCTTCTCGTCTATGCGCCTTATGTTGATGTGTACGGTGCAAAATCACAATCGCCCATTTCTGCAGCAAGAATCTGTGAAGGCAACTATTGCCCTAACAACTATGGAGGAGCTTCTTACGGAACAGTCTCCTTAAAAAAAGCGATGGGAAGTTCCATCAATACTGCAGCTGTTAGAGTACTAAGTAAAACAGGCGTTAATAAGGCGTTTTCTTATTTACAGCGCTTCGGATTTTCTGCTGTAACGCGAGACGATTATCAGCTGGCAAGTGCACTCGGCGGATTTTCAAAAGGCTTCTCGCCTCTTGAGTTAACCAGTGCTTATACTGCATTTAGTTCTGATGGAACATTTGTAAAACCTAGGATGATAACTTCTGTAAATGATAAGAATGGTAAGGTGTTATTTGCTTGGAAAGAAACGCCCGTTTCAGTATGGAGTAAGAAAACAAATAGCGTGATGCGGGAGATGCTTGAAGCCGTAACGATCTCAGGTACTGCAAGAGATGCGCGTTTTGCGGGATCCTCGTATATTGGTGGAAAGACTGGAACAACAAATGATGTGCGAGATCTTTGGTTTATCGGACTGACTGATCGTTATACGGCAGGCGTTTGGGTAGGCCGTGATACACCGAACAGTCTTCGTTCTATTGAGAGTGCGTCTCCCGAAGTCATGATTTGGCGGGATATTATGAAAAAAGCTTATCAAAATTAGAGAAAAGACCCCCTGTCACTATAAGAGTGGCAGGGGGTTCAGCTGGGACTTTTTAATTTTAAAGAAATATAGCTTAATTCCGCGAGTTATCCAATTAATCCCGCGAGTTTTTGAGATAATCCCGCGAAAAACTGAAAGAATCCTGCGAGCTTTTATGATATTCCCGCGATTCTATAGATAAACCTCTATGTAATAGCTGCCACAAACGCATTATACAAACGCATCACCGTATAGACAACTAGGAGCCCGAAACCCGTCCAAAAGAATAAGTGCAGAAATACCATTCCCATGATACCAATGGTTGATAAACTGTAGCTGATCCGCAATAAAAATTGAAAAAAGTACAAAAGAGAGGCAACAAGGAACACAATACCTATCAGTAACACGGAATAATTCAGCACGATCGCTAGCATACCACCAACAAAAAAGTACCAGCTCCCGCTTTTTCCTTGCTGAAGCAGATTACCCTCGGTATCTTTTGAAAAAAAGAACAGACTGAGGTGCGTTAACGTATCAGACAGCAGCTTAAGAGCTGCAAACATCATGAAAAACAGCAGAAACAAACAAAAACCGATCGATAAGTGAATCACATGATCATCAAATAATTCTTGCATCCCCTGATACACACCAAAGTAGGCAAGCTTTTCAATTAAGAGTCTTTCAAAATAAATGGCAAACCCCGAACTGAACAGAATAATAGAAAACAAGGGAAGATACCCTGTCATATATACGTTTTTCTTCATCTATGCTTGCACGAATCCCCTCAAATTGTTAAATTTCAGCAGAAATACATTCCCATGAAAACCGTTTTCATTTATAATGAGAAAAGATACTGGAAAGAATAATATTACTTTCAAAGGAGGAGTTCAAATGGATTTTATCCTCATCCTACTCGTGATGCTCGCCTTCCTGACTGCCATCTTTACAGCAGGCTATAACGATCGTCCTGGAAAAAACTAATCCATATACATATGGAAGTAAAAACGTCCCTTTTTCATCAGGACGTTTTTTTATTTTGCCTATTCTATTTCAACTCTCCAAAACTTTGTTGACGCAATGCTTCATAGATTAAGATCGCAGCCGTATTCGATAGGTTCAATGAACGAATGTGTTCATTCATCGGAATACGCAGACATCTTTCCATATTCGCATCAATCACTTCACGCGGAAGTCCCTTCGTTTCTTTTCCAAAAACAAAGAATACATCTTTATCTGAATCAGAGTAATCGAAATTTGAATACGTCTGTTCACCGAATTTGGTGATATAGTAAAACTCCCCATCTGGGTATTCATTATAAAATGCATCCAAGGAATCATGATGAGACAATTTTACATGCTCCCAATAATCAAGGCCAGCACGCTTTAAGTATTTGTCTTCTAAAGAAAATCCAAGTGGATGAATAAGATGCAGATGTGCACCTGTTCCGGCACAAGTACGTGCGATGTTTCCTGTGTTCGCAGGAATTAACGGTTCAAATAATACAACATGTATAGCCAAAAAGCTCACCTCAAAAACAATATTCCAACAAGTACTTATTATAGCACTTTTTTTGGAATATCACTCTCTGAAGGCAAGCTTCTTCTTAAAGAATATGAAAAAATTTATATTGAATGCGCTTCGTGTACGCCGTTGAATCTTCATAGCCCCAATATCTCATTCTACTGTTTGTTGTATGGGCATTTACGAGTGGTTCTCCTGAAGGATCCTTTGCGACCACAATCGTCGTATGCTGATAATGGCCATCTCCATCAAAGTCATAACAAATTACGTCTCCCGGCAATAGAAGATGCGCTGCAGATTTCTCTTGTGCTTGAAGCGTCGATTTAGAACCGCTCAAATACCATCTCATCGCATTGGCTACTGACCAGCTATAGCTCCAAGAATTATTTCGCATCCACCACCCCTTCGACTTAATCGATTGAGAAGTCATAGGAATGCCGCCTGCATGAAGACTTTGAGAAATATAATTCGTGCAATCATTCTCAAAAGATTTATAGGCTGGATTAAACGTATTCCACCATCTTTCTGCATAGCGTACAGCAGCAAGCCGATCATAACCGCCTTTTGTCGGCGTGATCGATTCGTTCTCCCGCTCGATCTTCGGAAGTTCTCTATAGTTTCCTTCCACATTCACAGGTTCATCGCTCTTCATATCACCTTCTTGAAACGTAGCTCGACGCTCTTGAGAGATTTCTTCCACATAGAAATCAAACCCATGTTTGATTAAAAAGCTGTAATGGACCAGATAATCTACCTGAACCTTATCCTCAGACTCCGTCGTTCGTAAGACGCTTCCGTTCGTTTGATTGTTTACGATAAACGCATTTCTATCGGTATACATTTGTTTTTTTCGGATAAAGCTCTCTTGTTCTTCTCGTAAAAAGTAACCTCGTCCGTCTGCATCTGCATGTATCATCCATTGAGATTGGTTTTGGATATAAGCTTTAAGTGTTTCCATCCACATCAGACATCCCTCCTGCTTCTACTAACATATGAGTGGGATATCAAAAAAAAGAACCCTTTAAGGGCTCTCTAGGAAGTCTTCTTGCAGCTATTCTGTTCGATCGATAACAATATTTCTTTTTTATCTAATCCCCCGCCGTAGCCTACAAGTGCTCCATTACTACCAATCACTCGGTGACATGGAATAAAAACAGGTACAGGATTTTGGTTGTTCGCACTGCCTACAGCTCGAACAGCCTTTGGTGCACCAATGCCTTGAGCGACTTCCTTATACGAACAAGTTACGCCATAAGGAATACTCGTAAGCTGGTTCCATACCTTTTTTTGAAAAGCGGTACCAAATAAATCATAGTTCACACTAAACTCATGCAGGTTGCCTGCAAAATAAGCGTGTAGTTGTTGAATGGCATCGTCCAATCGTTCTGGAGAGTGTATAAGCTCTCCTTTAATAAAATGTTTCGCCATCCATGAACGTAAAGTTGGAAGGTTATCCTCCATTGAACCAAAATCGAGACGGCAGATTCCGTTCTCCGTTGCAATGATTGTTAACGGTCCGATTACGCTTTCCATTTCTTCGTAATAGAGTAACGTTTTAATCTGACACATAATTATCCCTTCTTTTCATTACTTGACCTTACTATATCGGACACTCCAAACATATGCGATTACGAAATTTCATGATTTCGAACCATTTTCAGTCCCTTTTCAATCTCTAGCGTGACCAAATCGTCTTTTTCACTCTCTTTTGCAGATAATAGTTCTAATTCCGCATTTTCTCCGCCAATTTTACCAATGGCCCAAGCGGCAGTTCCTCGAATAACAGGTCGTGGGTCATTATGAAGGACCGTTAATAAGTCCGGAATGTCTGTTTCATCCTTAAAATGTGCTAAAGCAATAATCGCATTTCGTTGAATAGGCTTCTTTCCTCTCCAACTGCCTGAAATGTAACCAAATTTTTCTTTGAACTCTCTATTGCTTATCGACAACAACGGTTTTAAAAGAGGCTTCACAATCTCTGGATCAGGCTCCATTTCCAGATGATGATGAAAATCTTTCCCCTTATTTTCAGGGCATACAGTCTGACACGTATCACACCCATATAAACGGTTACCAAGCTTATCTCTATACTGATCAGGCAGAAATCCTTTCGTTTGCGTTAAAAAGGCAATACACTTTGAAGAATCAAGCTGTCCTCCTTGTACAAGAGCATTTGTCGGACATGCATCGACACATTTGTTGCACGAACCGCACTGATCTTCCATTGGTGTGTCTGCAGGAAATGCAATGTTTGTAATCATTTCGCCGAGATACATATAAGAACCAAACTCAGGTGACATGATTGCACAGTTCTTCGCACTCCATCCGATTCCGGCTCTTTCAGCAACAGCTCGATCGGATAATTCACCTGTGTCTACCATTGATTTCACAGCGGCACCTGGAACTTTTTCTATAATAAAAGCTTCCAGTAATGAGAGCTTTTCTCTTAATATATGGTGGTAATCTTTACCCCATGATGCTCTGCAAAAAATTCCTCTACGCTCTCCTCTAACACTTCTTGGAGCATCTTTCATCTTGGAGGGATATGCAAGAGCGATTGATATGATACTGGAAGCACCAGACAGAAGCCGATCAGGCTCTGTACGCTTTTCTATATCACTTTCTTCAAATCCTGATTGATAGTTAAGGTCTTGTTGTAATCGGAGACGTTCTTTGAGCTCGGCAAATACATCAGCATGTGCAAAACCAATTTTGTCGATTCCGATTTCTTTACTATATGCAACGATCTCTTCCTTCAACTGGGCACTTGTCACGCATATCCCTCCTTTACATTTATTTTCTACAATTATGATAAACTACTATTACTTAAATAAGAAACGGGGTTACATGATGATCACAATTAATCCTAAACTAAACGAGCTTGTCCCGAACTTTAAAATAGGCACAATTACATACCATAATATCGCGATTAGCGAATCACCGCAAATGATTAAAGGTAGGTTCCAGCTATTTACAGAATCCTTGCGACTTGAAGAAAAAAATGCTGCCGATTATCCTGGAGTGGATGAATATCGTCACGTGTTTAAAACATTAGGAATGGATCCCTCCAGATATCGTCCCGCTTCGGAAGCATTGTTGCGTCGCGTTTTAAGCGGCAAGGACCTACCTCCGATTAATTCTGGCGTTGATGTTAACAACTTCTTTTCTATCCGATTTGCGATTCCAATCGGTCTTTACAACCTTGATAAGATTGAAGGCGATGTGGAGATTTCCATGGGTGGTGCTGAAGATTCGTATGAAGGGTTAAACGGGCGTGAGATGAATATGGAAGGCAAATTGCTGTCTAGAGACGTGGTTGGTGCCTTTGGCAGTCCAATCGTAGATTCAAAGCGCACGATGGTAGATGAAAGTGTTAAGAATGCACTGCATATCGTGTACCTGCAGCCATCTATGGATGAAAATGAATCGCATGAACTCTTGGATTCTATGGCAAAGATGTTCACTCAAGTGAATGGTGGGAGTGCTGAGATTCAGGTGATTTAAACAGTTGTTTAAATTACGAAATGCTCGTTAGGCCACAAGTTATCATTAAATACAGCTGATGTCGAATGATGTAGACTCGTCGATATAGCATACAAACTCGTCAATATATAAATAATTGCGCTTCATAAAACAAAAAAATGCAGGGCTTCATTGGATCAACGAAGCCCTGCATTAAAACCTACAACTAACTTGTTCTATATATAAGCAGCAAGTAGGACATTTATGACAAGTTCTTTATATTTTCTTAAAAAAGTCTCCAGCCTAAATTTTTTATTACTCTACTAACGTATATTTCACGGACAATGTTGCTTCAATCTCGTCTCCTTCATCCAATTGGAACACATATTCAGGAAGAAACAGGTCATCCCCTCTTCCTAAGATGATATTGACTTTACTCCCCCCGTTTACAAAGTAATTTCCAAATCCATTCACGGGCTCTACTTTATATCTCCCTGGAGCTATATCTTTACCCGCTATAAATACGCCGGCTACTAAGGTTCTTGGCTCTTTTTTCTTAATAAGAATGCCTTTATTTAAAGTATCAAGCTCACTTTTTTTATTAGCGATCTCTCCACCAAGTTTTTTTAGTTCATCTTTCTTTCCTTTTACTTGAACGCCCAATTCATCCAGTTCTTTTTGAATAGTCTCTTTTTGGCTAATCATTTCCGAAACTTCATCAACCTGTATTTGAAGCCCATCCAATTCAGCTTGTTTACTGCTTTCCTCTTCCTCCATCGCTTCAACGTTTTCTTCTATACTTTCTAAATCTTTCTTCCATTCTTTGATCTCACCATCAATTTCCCTTACTACCACTTTTTTATCTTTGAGAAGAACAGAAGCTTTGTTGTAACCTATCGCATGTGCTGAAATAGCGGTAATCGCCACTAAAACCAACGCCATTAAGCTAAAGTAGAACCACTTCTTCTTAAACTTCAATAATTCCCATTTCATTAAATCTCCTCCTCATGATGAGATATGTATGGCTTTTGAACTATTTTATTTTACTGATAAAACATTATGCATTTTTATCAAAATAAAAACCCCTTTAAAAAAGGGGTATCGAACTCATCTATAAATATCGAAACAATACAAGGATAGAAAATATAAAAAGGATGATCATGACTAACAACAGGCGAAAAGATTGAAAAAGCCTGATCATCAGCCCATTAATCATGTGCATATAGTGAAAAATATCAGCTGAAATAAAGAGGATTGAAACGAAGGAGACGGTAATTAAAATTAGGCAGACTGTGGCACACCGGTCCCTATACATCAGAGAAATAACCTCCTTTACACCTACATATTCAGTGTACAAGAAGAAGATTCAAAAAAAGTTCCCGGCTCAAATCTGCCAGGAACTTTTTATAACACTTTGAGAATATTGTCAGCTCGCTAAATCTAGATTTTTCGGTTCGCTTTTTGTTTTTGCAAACAGATAGACTGCGATCGACAATAAGCTAAAACATAATAAGTAGATAAACAATACACCCATATTTGAAAATGCAGAACTCGTGCTATCTAAGGAGATCAATGCCTTAAATCCAGCGATTGAATACGTGAACGGCAAGAATTCACTTAGCGCACGCAAATTCTCTGGCAGCATATCGATCGGCAAGTTAGCACCTGTCGTTGAAAGTTGTAAAATCACTAATGCGAACGCGATGAATCGTCCGATGTTACCTAACGACGCAAACAATAAGACAATTCCTGTAAATACTAAACTTACAAAAACCGCAAAACCTATAAATCCAAGTGGATTTTCAGTTTTCACATTTAAGACGAGCAGAACAACCGTTGAAAGAAGTAATGCCTGTACTACAGCCAGAGCACCTAAGTTCATGAATTTAGCACCAAACCAAGAGAACGCTGAAACTTCTTCTGGTTTCTTAAAGTTGATGAACATCGACATGATTAAGATTCCAACGAATAGTGCTAATGAAAGAACATAAGGAGCTGTAGAATCACGATAGAGTGGATATTTATTTACGGTTTCACTCTTCAACTCAACAGGCGAAGAAAACATGCTTAAGTTCTTATCATTGGCCGCCTTAATCGCACCTGTTTTCTCTGCACCATCTTTTAGACCTGATGATAACTCGTTACTTCCATCATTTAATTTTCCTGCACCGTCATTTAATTTTGTCACACCTTCCGTTAAGTCACCCCAGCCTTTTGCAACTGTTGCGTTTCCATCACTAACCTGCGACATACCAGCATTGATCTTTGTCGCTCCCGAAGTTAGATCACGCCAACCTTTTTCAACAGAAGAGTTACCCGCTGATACTTGGCTTGCACCGTCATTAAGTTGTGATGCGCCTTTTGTCAGAGATGTCCAACCCGAGTTCACCGATTGGTTTCCTGCAGCAATCTGCGACGTTCCTGAATGCAGCTCTCCTACCTTACCTACCATCGTGTTCCATCCACTCTCAATAGACTCAGTCCCTTGTTGAAGCAGAGGTACCTTTTGGCTTAAGGTCGCAACACCGTTATCCACTGATGTTTGGCCAGTTACAAGCTGATTTACCCCATCAGCGACAGACTTTGGATTAGGTTCAGCATTTTCCGTGAAAGCTCCTGCTATTTTTGCAGCTCCTTGTTTTAGTGCTTCGAGCTTTTGTGCTTTTGCAGGATCAGTTGCAGCTGTCGTCATAGCTTGGCTCGTACCATAAATCTTCATAAAAGCAGGATCCTTGGATAGTTCAGGGTGTTGCTCTAAATATGCCTTTAAATCACTTGATAACACTTGCAGCCCCTTACCTAGGTTTGCAGATTCATCTGCCACTTGAGCAACGCCTTGAGAGATCTGCTGTGTTCCAGGAGCGATTTCATTCTTGATCGCACTTTGAACACCTTTTAGTCCTGTTAAGATTCCCGTTGTTCCTGCTTTTAGTTGCGGTATGCTGTCTCCAAGTTGTTTCGCACCTGCCGCAAGGTCTTTAACTCCTGATTGTTTATCTTTTAAATTTTGTAATAAAAGTCCTGTTCCTTCATTTGCTGCAGCTGATCCTGCCGCGAGCTTAGAAATGTCACCAGACTTAGATTGAAGGGATGAAAGCATTTCCTTCGTACCAGCACTTAGTTGTGATGAACCGTTTGCCAGTTTACTAATATCCGGCTGTTTGGCTGACAAAGAACTTGCCATTTGTCCGACACCATTTTGAAGTTCTTTTGCCCCACTCGCCAGCTTCGAAATATCAGCAGCTTTATTTGTAAGCGATTGCAAAAGTGTATTTGTTCCATCACGAAGATCTGTCATCCCCGTATTTAATTTTGCAGATCCATCTGCAGCTGACTGAAATCCTTCCGATACATCACCGAGACTAGCGAATATATTGTTGGCATACTTCTCAGTAATTTTATCTCCCAATTTTTCTCTTAGCTTTTCGGTCGCACTTCTTGTTACTTGTGCTGCCATGAAATTTAATCCTTGGTTTTGAATATACGTCAGTTGAAGCTTCTCAGGATTATCACTTAAAACGGTTGTTACCCTTTGTGAGAAATCCTCTGGAATCTCAATAACCATGTAATATTTCAGACTATCGAGGCCATCTTTTGCTTCCTCAGCACTTACAAATTCCCAACCGAGATCTTTTCCTTTCTTTAAATCTGCGACTAGATCTTTTCCTACATTGATCGGCTCATCGTCCGATAACGCACCCTTGTCCTTGTTGACTACCGCAACAGGCAAGTTCGACAAGTTGTCGTACGGTCCCCATTTTGGTGATAGAAGTATACCACCATAGACGACAGGTACGAGTAACGCAGCAATGACTGAGATCAGCAGACCCTTTTTACCTGCCAACTTCGCCATTTCTACCATAAACAAACGAAAAGCGTTCATCCCTTTACCCCCGTTCTCCCCTAAAATAAAATACATTCTGTAAAAATGAACAGGTATTCACTTCTACTAGAATGTATTATTCGGAAGAGATAAGAATAAATCCTTCTTATTTATCAGAAAATTGTAAAATATTAAATAATAATAAGGTAGTAAGTCCTGTTATAATGTAAGATTGTATAAAAAAATGTTTATTAAGTGTGAATCAACGGCTCTAATAGTCCCATTTCTAAACATGCGCTGATTGATAATTTCTTTTCCTTAGACTGAAATTTTAAAGTAATAAATTCTCCGCTGATGTCAGTAATTTCGCCTGTCCCAAATACACGGTGAGCTATGGTGAGACCAACTTGTAATTCTTCCTTCTTTTTAATACTATTCGGATTGTAAGGAACTCCATTTATCTTCTTTATATTCTTTTTTACTACTGGTTCAGATTTCATCAATCTTGTCGGATCTAATATGTTTTTTACATCAGTTACAAACACAGACTCCTCCACTTTTTTCCCATCTCGATATGGATACGTAACTATGGTTAATTGTTCCTTGGCACGCGTCATACCTACGTAAAATAACCGAGCTGCTTCTTCTAACAATAGATGGTCCGTGCAATCTTCTTTAGATGGTATGATTCCATCCACTACATCAATCATATACACTCTCTCAAATTCGAGTCCTTTAGCACTATGAAAAGTAGAAAGTGTTATGGCTTCATGTCCCTTCTTCCTTTTTGCTGTCTTCAAAACAACTTCGAGGTGTTTTAAGCGTTCAGCAAAATCCTGAAGGCTCTCAAGATCTGTTGCAATTTCTTCAAGTGTATTTAAGATGCCCACTAAATAATCCATTCGAAAACCAAGGCTCTTACTGATTTTTTCTATGGCCTTATCGTATCCCAAACCATCTCTAATCACACGTATGGCCTGAAGAGGCTTCATACCTTTCATTTCTTTAAACGTCTCTTTACTAGTCTTCAGAAGTTTAACTTGATACTCCTGTAATTTTACATGTTTCAGCAGATTATCAAATACAGAATCGTTATTGTTCAGTTGTTTGAGTGCTTGCATCTGCTGCTTCGTAATATAGCCGTTAAATTTCAAATGAATTTTTTCAAGAATGTCTGGCCTCTTGTCCGTAAAGCTCATACGCATAAAATTCAATATATCTTGAACCACCCAATGTGAAAAGAAACGATTATCAGCATCCTTCATATAAAAAGGAATTCCTGCACGATCAAAATCATTCATCAAACCAATGGATGAGGAATTATTTCGATATAAGATGGCAATTTCTTTTAAATGAACGGTGTCATTCAGTTCATGGACCAAATATTTTGATTGCTCTTTAAAATTAACGAGTTGTTTCACTTCAATCGGTTGCTGTGAAGGATTTTGAGTGAACATATTTTTTTCATATCTATTTTTATTTCTTTTAATAAATGAATTAGCAACGTTAACAATATCCTCAGATGAGCGATAATTTTGCTCCATAAACAAAATAGATGCATCACTGTACTTTTCCTTAAATTTAAGTAAATACGAAGGCTCAGCACCTCTCCAGCTATAAATAGATTGGTCATCATCGGCCACAACACATAAATTTCGATGAGTAGAAACCATTTTTTCTATAATGGAATGCTGCACAAGCGATGTATCCTGACTTTCATCGGTTAAGAAATAGTCATATCTGTCTTGATAATGACGTAACACCTGCTCATTCTTTTCTAATACATCATTTCCGATCGTGAGCATATCATCAAAGTCTAACAACACATGATTTGAGTCAGAACGTTTGAGTTCCTCATATTGTTTAAATATCTCTTCAGCCTTCGGAACATCACAAGAAACGTCTGACCAACGTTCAATAGGTATCATCTTGTTTTTAATATAACTAATATAAGTGGTGAGCTCCTCCATTTGATCCTCGGTTATGTTCTCCCCAACAACAGACTTAAATAAATGTCTCAGCATAAGTTTTTTATTGTATTGAAAGTTTACAGCCGAACCTGCTTTTTCATCAGATTCGTGATCACCCTCTATAATTGTAAAAGGAATTCCCAACTTTCTATAATGATTCCTGACTACCTCAAAAGCAAAGCTATGAATGGTCGAAAAGTCCACAGAAGGAAGATCCGGATAAAATCTTACGAAACGCTCTTTCATATCATTAGCTGACGCCTTACTGAATGTAACGGCCTTTATACGAGAAGGATGAATCCCTTTTTCCATAATCAAATAACCGATTCTCATAATGATTGTGGTTGTTTTCCCAGAACCAGGTGAAGCAAGTAATAGAAGGGGTCCTTCTGTCTTCATAACAGCATTCTTTTGAACATCATTTAAAGTGATGCCAAGATCTTTTTTCATTTTAGTGAAGAAATCTCCCATTGATCAGTACCCTTTCGTAACCTGAATATGAATATGTTTAATTGAAGTATAAAGTTTCAAAGCAAATAAAAAAACTCCCCACAAAGGTGAGAAGTTTTAAGTTTAAATGTTAAGTTAAGTAAAATGGTACCGGTGGTCGGGGTCGAACCGACACTCCAGAAGGAACACGATTTTGAGTCGTGCGCGTCTGCCAATTCCGCCACACCGGCATTTGAATCTTTTCTGAATTGGAATTTATGGAGGCGGCACCCGGATTCGAACCGGGGGATAAGGGTTTTGCAGACCCGTGCCTTACCACTTGGCTATGCCGCCAGAAAACAAAAATGGAGCGGAAGACGGGATTCGAACCCGCGACCCCAACCTTGGCAAGGTTGTATTCTACCACTGAACTACTTCCGCAAACATTTAATTAACTTATAATATGTTGTTAAAATCATCTTATGTTATAAAAATAAAAATGGCTGGGCTAGCTGGATTCGAACCAACGCATGTCGCAGTCAAAGTGCGATGCCTTACCGCTTGGCTATAGCCCAAAATTTAAATGGGGCGGACGAGGGGAATCGAACCCCCGAATGTCGGAACCACAATCCGATGCGTTAACCACTTCGCCACGACCGCCACAGTATTAAAATTGGCAGGGGCAGTAGGAATCGAACCCACACCAAAGGTTTTGGAGACCTTCGTTCTACCTTTAAACTATGCCCCTATATAAGGAATAAAAGATGGTGGAGGGGGACGGATTCGAACCGCCGAACCCGGAGGGAGCGGATTTACAGTCCGCCGCGTTTAGCCACTTCGCTACCCCTCCACAAATGAAGACAGGTTTTATTATAAAACATAATCACCCTGTTTTTCAATAAGTTTTTTGTTCCAATTCAGGAAAAAAAACTGGTGCCGGCTAGAGGACTTGAACCCCCAACCTACTGATTACAAGTCAGTTGCTCTACCAATTGAGCTAAACCGGCAAAAAAAATGGTGGCTCGAGACGGAATCGAACCGCCGACACGAGGATTTTCAGTCCTCTGCTCTACCGACTGAGCTATCGAGCCAAGAAAAAATTCTTGGTGTTGTAAAGCCACCGTTTAAATAAAAATGGCGGACCCGACCGGGGTCGAACCGGCGATCTCCTGCGTGACAGGCAGGCATGTTAACCACTACACCACGAGTCCAAAATTGGTTGCACCTTATAGGCACTAATGATATTTCATGATCAAGAAGTGTGAACGACGTTGTACATGAAATAATATTGGTTGCGGGGACAGGATTTGAACCTGCGACCTTCGGGTTATGAGCCCGACGAGCTACCAGACTGCTCCACCCCGCGATGATATATATGATATAAAAATTAATGGTGGAGGATGACGGGTTCGAACCGCCGACCCCCTGCTTGTAAGGCAGGTGCTCTCCCAGCTGAGCTAATCCTCCATATTTTAAAATCGTTATGTATAAGTGGTGACCCGTACGGGATTCGAACCCGTGTTACCGCCGTGAAAGGGCGGTGTCTTAACCGCTTGACCAACGGGCCAGATTTTTGAGCTAGAGAGTATGTATCTGGCGGAGAGCAAGGGATTCGAACCCTTGATACGGGGTTGACCGTATACACGATTTCCAATCGTGCTCCTTCGACCTCTCGGACAGCTCTCCAATATGGCTCCACAGGTAGGACTCGAACCTACGACCGATCGGTTAACAGCCGATAGCTCTACCACTGAGCTACTGTGGAATATGTATTGGCTCAGCGACGTCCTACTCTAACAGGGGGAGACCCCCAACTACCATCGGCGCTAAAGAGCTTAACTTCCGTGTTCGGTATGGGAACGGGTGTGACCTCTTTGCCATCATCACTGAACCAAATTATATTGAGAGATGTTCTCTCAAAACTAGATACGACGTTTCCAAACGTTATGCATTTTTAAGGATAAGCCCTCGACCGATTAGTATCTGTCAGCTCCACGTGTCACCACGCTTCCACACCAGACCTATCAACCTCATCATCTCTAAGGGGTCTTACTCACTTGCGTG